>NZ_JBLWBA010000001.1:0-18719 GCF_048285585.1 Sulfitobacter sp. SBS6
TTCTCGGTGACAATCAACAGCGCACGCCCACAGAGATACTCGGCGTTTTGGTATATCGTCGCGCCCTTAGGAGCTAAGGCGCGACGAACCTTGGCTGACGTACCGCGTCTTGCAGCTTTGAGAAAAGACGGTGGTCACACCGCCCTTTCGCATCTGACCAAGCTTTCGCGCAGTTTCCGTAGCTTTTGCGGGCCCTCGATACAGCTCTGCCTCATCTCAGGGCAGCGCGGCGCAAAATGACAGCCCTGACGCGCTGCAAAGGGGTCCGCCGCTGCTGCGCCAAGCTTTTGTTCAGGCAGCCCCGCCTCTGGGTCCGGCAGCAGGGTCGCGGCAAGCAACGCACGGGTGTAGGGGTGGCTGGCATCCTCGAAGAGCGCATCCGTCGCGGCTTCTTCAATCTTCTGCCCGAGATACATAACAGCCACGTGGTCCGCCAAATGTTCGACCACCGCAAGATTGTGGCTGACAAAAACCATGGTAAGGCCCAGCTCTTTCTTCAGCGATAGCAGCAGGTTAATGATCTGCGCCTGCACCGAGACATCAAGCGCCGAGGTCGGCTCGTCACAGATCAAGACACGCGGTCCGAGGATTAGCGCACGCGCGATGGCGACCCGCTGCCTTTGCCCGCCAGAAAGCTCCCCGGGATAGGCATCGGCGAGCCGTGATGGCAGCCCGACCAGATCAAGCATCCGCTTGACCTCTGCATCGACATGCGTGCCGCCATGCAGTCGCAGCGGCTGGCCAACCAGCGTCTGGATACGTTTGACCGGGTTAAGCGAGGCATTGGGGTTCTGAAACACGGGCTGGATCAACCGCACACGGTCCGCCACGGGCATGGTGTCGATCTTCTGGCCCGCGATCTCGACCTCACCGCGATCGGGCTGCAACAAGCCCAGCATGATGCTGACCGCCGTGCTCTTGCCGCAACCGGATTCACCGACAAGGCCAAGCGTTTCGCCTTCGGCGACCTCGAGCGACAGGTCGTTCACGGCCACCAATTCTTCGGTCGGGGCAAACATGCCACGGCGCAGGCGGTAGGTTTTGCGGATATCGGTCATGCGGATCATCGGCGTCGCAGCGGTCATGCGGCCACCTCTGATGCCTTGGCGCATTCAATGAATTGCGCGCCCCCGGCGCTTATGCGTGGCACTGGATCGACAGCGCATTCAGGTCCGGCAATGGTGCAGCGGTCGCGAAAGGCGCAGCCCGCCATCGTGCCGATCAACCCCGGGACGCGCCCCGGAATAGCGGGCAATGCACTGCCCCGTGCGGTGACGCCCGGCACCGGGATCGCGGCAAGCAGCCCTTTGGTATAGGGGTGGCGCGGCGTAGCAAAAAGATCGGTGGCGGGCGCGCGTTCGACAATGCGCCCTGCATACATCACCGCAACATCGTTCGCGATAGCCGCTACCACGCCCAGATCATGGGTAATCAGCAAGAGTGACAGCCCAAGATCGGCCTGCAATTGCCCCAGAAGCGTCAGGATCTGCGCCTGAATGGTCACATCCAGCGCCGTCGTCGGCTCGTCCGCGATCAAAAGCTTGGGTCGTCCCATCAGCGCCGAGGCGATCATGATGCGCTGGCGTTGCCCACCAGAGAACCCGTGTGGATATTGCGTCAGCCGTGCCGCCGGATTGGCGATCCCCACCCGGTCAAGCATCTCGATTGCGCGGGCGTCAGCCTCTTTTCGGGTCAAGTTTTCGTGGCGCATAACGCCCTCGGTCAACTGCCGTCCAATGGTAAGCGTCGGATTTAGCGCGCTGGTCGGGTCTTGAAAGATCATCGCCACATCGCGGCCGCGCAGCTTTGCCAGCTTGGCATCGGTCTTGGTCGTCAGATCCTGCCCCGCCATGTCGAACCGGTCACTTGTCACCTTGGCGTAGCGCGGCAGCAGCCCCATGATAGACGTCGCGGTAAGCGACTTGCCACAACCCGACTCGCCGACAAGGCAGAGGGTCTCTCCTTCAGCGATTTGCAGGTCGACACCCCGAACCGCGTTCAACATGCCTCGGTCGGTGGGGATCGACACCTTCAGGTTTCGAATATCAAGCATCATGTCAGTCACTTTCGTGCAGGCCCTGTTATATCGCGCATACCATCGCCGAACAGGTTCACCGCCAGCACCAGCAGGCAGAGCGCCGATCCGGGCAGTGCGATCAACCATGGATCAAAGAGGATATTGTCGCGCCCTTCCGAGATCATCAGCCCCCAGCTTGGCGTCGGCGGGCGCACCCCCAACCCAAGGAAGGACAAGGCCGCTTCGAGCAGGATGACGTTTGCGACCTCAAGCGAGACGACGACAAGGATCGTGGCGCGCATATTGGGTAAGATTTCGAGAAACAGGATGCGCATGCGGCTCGCGCCGATGGATCGCAGGCCCATGATGAATTCCTGATGTCGCAAGCTTTGAGCGGCGGCGCGCGTGACCACCGCGAACCGGTCCCACAGAAGCAGCCCCAGAACGGTGATCAGCGTGGTTAGCGACGCGCCGCCCAATGCCACCGCCGCCAGTGCGACCAGCACGATGGGCAGTGATAGCCGTGTCGTGATGGCGAAGCTGATAACCATATCGATCCAGCCCCCGAAATAGCCCGCGATCAGGCCAAGCGTGATCCCGATGGCACCGGACACAAGGATCACCCCAAGCCCGACACCCAGGGACACCCGCGCGCCATAGATCATCCGAGATAGGTAATCGCGCCCAAGGTGATCGGTCCCGAGCAGGTGTTCCGGTACCGCGCGATCATGCCAGAAGGGCGGCAGCAGCCGGCGGCTCAAATCCTGCGCGATTGGGTCATGCGGGGCCAGCAGCGGCGCAAGCAAAGCGATCAGGATGATAGCTGCCAAAAGCGTGCCCCCGATCAACGCACCGGTATTGCCGCGCATCTTGCGCCAGACAGACGGGCGGGCCGTTTCGATAGTAACGTCGGACATCAGGAGCCCCCTCTTAGGCGCGGATCCAGCACCGCGTTCAGAATATCGGCCAGCATGGTCAGCAGCACGTAAAGCAGCGACAGGATCAGGATGATCGCCTGCACCACCGGCAGGTCGCTGCGCAGAAGAGATTCCCACGCCAGCCGTCCCAGACCGTTCAGCGCAAAGACGCTTTCAATCACGATGGAGCCGGATAGAAGCTGGCCCAGTTGAACCGCTGCCAGTGATACAAGCGGCAGCACCGCATTGCGCAAGGCATGGCGTGAAATCACAAGATGCATCGGCAGCCCTTTGGCCTTGGCCGCCCGGACATAATCCGTGGCCAGCACGTCGATCATGCCCGAGCGTGTGATGCGCATGAGTTCGGGGATAGCGTAGTAGCTCAGCACGATCACGGGCAGGATGTATCCCTGCCATGTGTCAGCGCCTGAAATGGGGACCCAGCCATACCAGACCCCAAAGACCACGATAGCCATCAACCCCAACCAGAAGCTCGGGATTGCCTGCCCGGACACGGCGATCACCAGCGCAAGGCGGTCGATCCAGCCGTTCGGTCTGAGCGCCGCTGCGACTCCCAAAGGCACGGCGATCACCAAAGCGACGAGGAACGAGATGAAGCCAAGCGCCAGTGTGACGCCGGCACGGTTGCCGATGATCTCTGTCACCGGCACATTGAAATAGATGCTCTGCCCCAGATTTCCGGTCAAGGCGCTGCCGATCCAGTCCAGGTATTGAACAACCAAGGGTCGGTCAAAGCCATAGGCCTGCCGGATCGCTTCGGCATCCTCGGCCCGGCCACCCGCGCCGGCGATGGCAATCGCGGGGTCGCCCGACACGAACATCAGACCAAAGCTCAGCGCGGACACGGTCAGACAGACCAAGAGCGCCACAAGCAGACGTTTAGAGATGAAAGAGAGCATAGGTCTTTCCGTTATGGGGGCCGGACAGCGGGGAGAGGACTGTCCGGCCCGTGACGTTGACAGGGTCAGCTTACTTCCAGCTGGCACCCCACCAACGGGCGAACTCATCCGGGTGCGGCGTGAAGTTCAGGTCGTTGGACAGGCCATAGTTGACGTTGAAGTTATACATCGGCATCCAATAGGCTTCCTCGGCGATCTTCTTGACGGCCATAGAGTAGTTCTTGGCGCGCACATCGCGGTCCGATGACGTATCAGCCTCGGTCAGCCAGGTTGCCAGTTCGGCGTCTTGCACAAGGTCATCCGCGCCGCCGCCAAAGAAATTCGACAAGATGAATGCGGTGTCGCCGATGCCATAGCTGCCCCAGTTCGAGAAGAACGCCGGAAGCTCTTTGGCGCGCCACTTGCCGATGCCCGACGCGTACTGCTGTTCGTTCAGTTCAAGCGTCACGCCGACATTGGCAAGATCGGCGGCCACGGCTTCGGCAGTCGGGCGCGGCATGGCGGCGAAGACCATTTCCATCTCGAAACCGTCCTCATATCCGGCTTCGGCCAACAGCGCCTTGGCTTTCTCCGGGTCGTATTCATAGGCGGTGACATCCTGTTCACAGCCGAATTGCGCCGGGTTGCATGGGGTATTGAGAACCTCGGACGCGCCGCCTGCGAAAGCGTCGACAATCGCGCCGCGGTTTGTGGCGTGGATAAGCGCCTGACGCACACGTTTGTCTGCAATCGGCGTGTCGCCATCCATCGCCTCGGGGGCGAAACCGACATAGCCGATGCGCATGATCGGCGCGCTGATGATCTGCACACGGCCTTCAAGACGCGCCGCCTGATCCGGCGGAATACGCCAGATCCAGTCCAGTGAACCCGACATCAGTTCGGCGTATTGTGTGTTCATCTCGGGTATGGTGCGCACAGAGATCTTGTCGATGGTGGCACCGGATTTAGGGCTGCCTTCATAGTGATCCTCAAAGCGCTCCATCTCGTAGCGGATGCCCGGCTCTTGGCTCACCAGCTTGTAGGGGCCGGTGCCGATCGGCGTGGCGGCGATACCCGCCGACCCGTTTTCGGCAAAGAAGGCGTGCGGATAGATCGGCAGTGCATCCGCCAGCATTTCTACCGCACCGGCAAAGGGCTTGGACATATTAATGCGGACTTTAAAGTCATCCAGCTTCTCGACACTGTCGATCCAGTCGACCGAGATCGAATAGCGGGTGCCGTATTCCGGGGTGATTACGGTGTTGAGCGTTTCAACCACGTCATCAGCGGTGAAATCGGCGCCGTTGTGGAATTTGACCCCTTGGCGCAGGGTGAACTCCATCGTCAGCGGGCCGGTGAATTCCCAGGATTCCGCCAGCGCGGGGACGATCTCTCCGGTGTCGAGGTTCTTGTAGAGCAACCCGTCATAGATGTGCCGCGCGAGGATCAGGCCCTGACGACCGGCGATTTTATAGGTATCCAGCGGCTCTGGCTCGGCGGCGAAAGCGACGTTAAGCGTATTGGACGCCTTGTCGGCGACCGCGGGTGTGCCCAGTGTCAGCGCTGTGCTGGCAGCAAGGACGGCCAATGTGGTGAGGCCCTTTATGGAGAATGTCTGTGTCATGGATCTCTCTGTCGGTTGAGTGAAGGGAAGGTGTTTTGCGCCGGTTATCCGGTTCTATGCGGGCAGCTTTGCGCCCCGCGTTATGTCAGCCAGTGTTTCGCCAGCACGTAGCCGTTCGAGGATTGTAATCTCGTCCGCCTGCATTTTTCGGGCGCGCGCGGCGTGGGTTTCAGCCTGATCTTTGTCCAGCACGGCAACCCCGTTTTCGTCGGCCAGAATAATGTCGCCGGGCCGGACCGAGACGCCGCCACACCCCACGGTCACGTTGAAGTCGCCGCCAAGCCCACGCGGCTTGGTCGTGATGGGTGACCGTCCACGGCACCAGACTGGAAAGTCTTCTTGCTCTATGGCGGAGCGGTCGGTGACAAAGCCGTCGATCACCGCCCCCACCACGCCGCGTGCCTTGGCGGCAGCGGTCGTGACTGCCCCCCAACAGGCATGGCGCAGATCACCACAACGGTCGATAACGATGACCTGTCCGGGTTGTGCGGCGGACAGCGCCTCGGTCAGCATTGCACCATCATCGCCAAGCATGCGCACGGTCAGCGCGGGGCCAAAAACAGTTCGATGCGGCAACAGCCCTTGTAGCGCGGGGGACATGAAACCGGATTCAAGAAAATGCCCCAGCGTCGCTGTTTCGATGTCCGAAAGGTCGATTTGAAATGTCATGCCCTGTCCTGTCGCCTGATGTGTAAGAAAGGATGGCGACGGGACAGCGGCAGGGTCAAATAGCCAGAGATTATGGCTCGCATAATCTCCGGCTAGAAAGCGGCGATTAGATCGCGGCGGTCACGAGAAATTCTACCTTGTAGTCCGGTGTCGCCAACTTGGCCTCACCACAAGCGCGCGCCGCCGGGTTGGCAGGGTCAATCCACGCATCATAGACTGCGTTCATGTCCTGGAAATCGGCCATGTCAGCAAGCCAGATGGTGACCTGCAGCAGCTTGGATTTATCGCTGCCTGCCTCTGCCAGCAGGCGGTCGATCGCGTCCAGACAATCTTGGGTCTGGGTCGCGACATCGGCGCCCGCGGTGCCGACCTGACCGGCAAGGTAAACGGTGTTGTTGTGAACGACGGCCTGGCTCATGCGGGGGCCGGGGTGCAAACGAGTGATGGTCATGTTTTGTGCTTTCTGATGAAATGAGTGGCAAGCTTAGCCGAACCTGCCCCACGCGCACAGTTGCACACCATAGCCACAGTCAATTTTAGGCATTCGCGTTGACTATGTGATAGGGGATGAAAAATAGGAAACTCTACTCAGACCCAAGCAAGAAACGAATCATCAGCATGAACGCTTTGCCGCAATCCGATCTGAACTGGAACCTTCTGCGCATGTTTTACATGATCGCGAAGGAGGAAAGCATCACGAAGGCCGCAAAACGGCTGGGCCTAAGCCAGCCTTCGGTGAGCAATGCGTTGCAAAAGCTCGAAGCGCAACTGGGGTGCCAGCTTGTCTTTCGCGACAGCCGCCACTTCGAACTGACAACCCGTGGCGACAAGATTTTTCAGGAATGCCGCGAAATTTTTCACAGTGCCGAACGGATCAATCTTTTGGTCCGCGACGCCGAAGAAGAGGAACGCGGGCAAGTCCGCTATCAGATTATCAGCAATCTGATGTCACCGATGATGGACGAATTGCTGCGGCTTTATCATCAGCGCTATCCTTCCGTGGCCTTCCAAAGTGAGGTCCAGAACAGTCAGGCGATCGTGCGCTCGATCCAGCAGGGGCGTGGCACGATCGGGTTCTGCCTATTGGCCGCACCCTTGGTCAACCTGCCCTCGATCCGTCTGTTTCGCGAGGAGTTCTGTGTCTTCTGTGGGGCCGAGCATCCGCTGTTCGGGCAAGAAAGCGTCGCGCTCCGCGATCTTCAGCGCGAGCCCTTTATCAGCTTTGCCTGCGCCACCGAAGGCATGGGGCTGGAGCCGATGTCGGTCCTGCGCGAAGGCACACGGCTTGGCAATCGCATCAACGGGCTAAGCACCAACATCGAAGAGGTCCGAAGAATGATCGTGGCCGGCATGGGCATTGGCATCCTGCCCCTCATGGCCGCGCAGGACGACATCAGGCGCGGCGACCTGTGGCCCATCAAGATCACAGATGAAACGATTGGTGCCGATGTTTATCTGGTCCACGCCCCGAGAGACAAGCTATCTCCCTCGGAGCAGAAATTTGTGGATATCGCGCAGGAACTGCTGGCGATTTACCCCAATATGGTGTGATCGCTCGCCATCGTCGCCGCTGCCAGATCCTGAAGCGCCATGCCCGCGGATTTGAAAACGGTGCGGGCACTGTCATCGCTACGGCCGGGATGGGCACCCTGACACAATTCGGCCAGGTCGGCGCGAATATGCTCTGGCGTGATCTGCCCCGCTTGCAATGGCTGCGACAGATCCCCCGCAAGCGACGCCCCTGCCCGCAGATCGACAAAAACCTCGGCCTGCTGGACCGCCTGATCGTCGCTTTCACGCATGTCGCCCTTGAATGCGCCGATCAGATCAAGGTGGCTGCCGGGTTTGAGCCAGTCCCCCTGGATGATGGGCCTGGTCGAGGCTGTGACCGTGCTGATCACATCCGCCGCGCGACACGCTGTTTCAAGGTCGTCGACGGCCCGAGCGGGCAGGCCATGTTCCCCAAGCGCTGAGGCAATCGCAGCCGCCTTGTCACCGCTGCGCCCCCAGATTGAAACCGAGGTGTAGCCCCGCACCGCGCAATGTGCCGCTGCGACGGCGAGGGAAAGCTGCCCCGTACCGACGATCAATAAATCACGCGCATCCTTGCGCGCCAGTAAATCCGCCGCCAGTGCCGACGCCGCCGCCGTGCGCCGCGCGGTCAGTGTATCACCATCCAGTGCGGCCTGCATTTGCCCGGTTTCCCCATCGAACAGCAGGTAACCCGCATTGATCGTCGGGCGGCCCTTGGCGGCGTTTTCGGGAAAGAAGGTCACCACCTTGACGCCAATGCTTTCACCGGGAACCCAGGCGGGCATGATCAGCAAAGATGCCTCGGTGCCGTCCGGCTGCTCAATCGTCAAAACCTGCCGGTCCGGTGCCTGCACCGCCTTGCCGCGATACCAGTCGCGCAACTGGCCGATCAGATCGGGCCAATCCAGCGCGGTTTCAAGCGCCTCGTCTCCGATCAATGCGCTCATCGATCAGCCCGTTTGACGACGGCATGCAGCAGAATATTTAGCCCGGCGACGAAATCCTCTGGTGTGCAGTTTTCTTCATTGTTGTGCGTAATGCCGTTTTCGCAAGGCGCAAAGATCATCGCCGTCGGGCAATGGGTGGCAAGGAAATAGGCGTCGTGACCTGCCTGGCTTTCGATATCACGCCAGTTGAAGCCCATGCGGATAGCCTCGTCGCGGATGCCGTCGATCATCTCGTGGTCAAAGATGTCGCCGCCCCATTCCCATTCATCCTCGATCACGGCCTCACACCCACACCGTGCGGCGGATTCGAACAGGGCCCGGCGCATCTTTTCGGCCATGGCGCGGGTGGTGATGGGATCGGGGTGGCGCACGTCACAAACGGCTTCGGCCGTGTCGGACAGGATCCCCGGCTTGTTGGGCCAAGCGGTCAACCGCGCGGCGGTGGCCTTGCCGTCATGCACCGCGAAATCCCAGCCGATGTCATCCACCGCGGTCAGCCAGCGCGCCCCCGCCGCCAGCGCGTTCTTGCGCAGGTCCATCGGCGTTGGTCCGGTGTGCGAGGTCTGCCCCTTGAACGACGCCCGCATCCCGCGCACCGGATAGCCGCCGGTGACAATGCCGACCTGCCGCTTCTCGGCGTCAAGGATAGGCCCTTGTTCAATATGCAGCTCGAAATAGGCGTCGATCTCGCCCGCCTGGCAAACGCGTTCGCCGTTATAGCCGATCCGCTCAAGCTCATCACCGAAGCGCGCACCATCATCGCCGATCAGATCATGCACCCAGTCGATGTCATATTTCCCAACGAAACAGCCCGAGGCGACCATCGGGGGAGAGAACCGCGCGCCTTCCTCGTTGGTCCAGTCGACCACCACGATGGGGCGTTTGGTGACATGGCCCGCGTCGTTCAGGCAGCGGATCACCTCGAGCCCGGCCAGCACGCCGGCGATCCCGTCGAACCGCCCGCCATTGATCTGGGTATCAAGGTGACTGCCAATCAGGATCGGCGGCAGATCGTTGTCGCTGCCGTCGCGACGGCCAAAGATATTGCCGGCGGCATCCACTTCAACGGTCAAACCGGCCTCTTCACACCAGGACCGGAACAGATCGCGCATGTCCCGGTCTGCATCGCCAAGCGTCAGGCGCGACAGCCCGCCGGGGCGGCCTTTACCGATCTCGCCGGAGGCTTCGATGGTGGACCAGAAACGGTCAAGATCGACACGGGTATCGGGGGTAATCGACATGGAAACCTTCTTTCTTTCGAGGGCCGGGATCAAAACAGGATGCCCGGAAGTTCGGTAATCAGTGCGGGGAAGAGGACGAGAAGCAGCAGCACGCCGACCATCACGCCAAGGAACGGGATCAAGTATTTGAACGACGCGCTAAGCGGGATTTCACCAACCCGACAGGCGGCCATGAGGTCGATCCCCAACGGGGGCGTATTGGCACCAATGGCGAGGTTGATGGTCAGCAGGATGCCGAAGTAAACCGGATCGATGCCGTAGTGGCCAAGGATCGGCAGGAACACCGGCGCAAGGATCAGGATGATCGCGATGCTTTCCATGAAAGTGCCAAGGATCAACAGGACCGCCATCATCATCAACAAGGCGACAGTGCCGCTTTGCGTGGCCTGCGTGATACCGTTGACCGCCATCTGCGGCACTTGCTCGGCCGCGAGAATCCAGCCAAAGACCGAGGCCGAAGCGATCACCAGCAAGATCACGCCTGTCATCTCGGTGGTTTCCCGCAACAGTCGCATCAGGGTGGAAAGTGACAGTGCGCGGTAGACGAAAACGCCGATGAAAAGCGCGTAGGCGACGCCGATGCCCGCAGCTTCGGTCGGGGTGAAGATGCCAAGACGAATGCCCCCCACGATGATGATCGGTGCCAGCATCGCCAGGATCGAGCCCTTGGCGGCACGTCCCAGCTCGCCCCAGGAAAAAGGCTCTCCGCCTTGCCATCCGTTGCGGCGCGAAATCCACCACGCCACCAGCATGAGGCCGAGACCCAGCAGGATGCCCGGGATGATCGCAGCCACGAAAAGCTGGCCGATCGAACTGTTGGTGGCAGTGCCATAGACGATCAGCACGATCGAGGGCGGGATGACGGTACCAAGCGAACCGGCACAGCCCAAGGCAGAGGCCGAAAATCCGGGGGCGTAGCCCTGATCCTTCATTGCGGGCAGCATCATTGTGCCAATGGCGACCACGTCCGCCACGCCGGAGCCGGAAAGCGACCCGAACATCATGCAGGCGATGATCATCACCATCGCCAACCCGCCGGTGCGCCGCCCGATAAGGGCCGAACACAGCGCGATGATCCGCGGCGCAAGCCCGCCGTGGACCATCAGCAGACCCGCCAGCAGGAACAGCGGAATCGCCAGCAGTGTGAAACTGTTGATCCCCGCCACCGCGCGCTGCGCCACAACGATCAGGGGCGCGGCGTCGGCGATCAGCAAATAGAACATCGACGACAGACCAAGCGCCACGGCAATGGGCGCATCCAGCAGCACCAAGAGAACAAAGACGACAAGAAGCAAAGCAAGCGCGAGGCTCATGTGCGGCCCCCTTTCAGGATCAGACCCAGCAGTGCAACGCCGCAGCAAACGGGGAGGGACAGGTAAAAAAGCCCCACCGGCAGCGAGAGCGCGGTGGTCTGATGCGCCCATGTGATCTGGGTCAGCTTCCAGCCGGTCCAGATGAACACCGCAAGAAAAACAAAGCTCGCCAGCCATGCCAGAACGGCAAAAACCCGGCGCAGCGGTGCGGGCATGGTCACCAAGTCAAGCAACCCCGCACGGAAATGCGTGCCACGTACAAAGCCCGAAATGGCCCCCACAAAGGTCAGCCAGACCAGCGCCATGCGGGGCAATTCCTCGGCCCAGCGAGGGGTCGATGAGAACAGGTAGCGCGAGATCACGACATAGACGACCATCGCCGCAAACCCCGCCACCAGCGCCGCACCAACCCAGCGGGCCGCGCGGTCGATAAGAATGGCCGCCCGCAGCGACCCGTTCCCGAAAGTCATGGTTTCAAAAATCCTTCTGGGCCGCGGCAGAGCATGCATTCGTCACAATAGGCCGCGACGACGACCCATTCGTCCGAAATCACCTCGACCGTGTGATCAAGCCCCGGTGGCAGGCGCATGGCGGTGCCTTCGGTCATGTGGTATTCCTCGCCCCCTGCCCGCAGGATCGCCTCGCCCTTCAGCGTCAGCGTAACCTCGTCGCGGGGGTGGCTGTGCGCGGTAGACTTCGCGCCTTTCTTACCGGTGGTCACCGAAAGCTTGATAAAGCCCTCGCCGCGTTGAGCCGGGGAAAACAGCACCTTTTGTGTGAAGTCGTAAAGTTGCACCGGCTCGACCGATGCAACTTGTGTCATTTCAGGCCGCAAAGTCATTTGCGGTACTGGTCCAGGATGGTCAGAAGCTCTTCGCCATAAACGTCCTTCTGGCTTTCCCAGATCGGTTCGACCGCTTCGATAAAGGCGGCTTTGTCGACCTCGTTGAACTGCATGCCTTCTGCTTCCAGCTGGGCGATCAGCTTGTCGTTGGCGGCGGCAACCATGTCGCGCTGTTTCAGGCCCCAGGATGTGGCGGCTTCCGTGACGATGGCCTGATCCTCGGGAGAGATCTTGTCCCAGACGGATTTCGACATGGTCAGCGTGGCAGCGCCCCAGATGTGTTCAGACAGCGAGACGTATTTCTGCACTTCGAAGAAGGACGCGGAATAGATGATCGCCAGTGGGTTTTCCTGCGCATCAAACAGCCCCTGTTGCAGCGCGGAGTACAATTCACCGAACGACAGGGGGGCCGGTTCTGCCCCCAGACCTTCGAATGTTGCCAAGCGCACTTTGTCGGGCGTGACACGGATTTTCAGACCGGCGAGGTCTTCGGGCTTTTCAACGGGGCGGACGTTGTTGGTGATGTTGCGGAAACCGTTTTCCCACCAGCCCAGAACCTTGATCCCCTTGCCATCAAGCATATCGGCCAGCGCGACGCCCAGATCGCCGTCCAGCGCGGCAAAGGCCTGATCGCGCGCGCCCCAGGCATAGGGCATCTCGATGATGCCCATGCGCGGCTCGATCCCCTGGAACGACCCGGAACCGATCAGCCCGGCCTGCACCGACCCGAATTGCAGCCCCTCGATCACTTCCTTTTCGCTGCCAAGCTGGCCGGAGGGGAAGACCTTGATCGAAACGCGACCTTCTGTGCGGTTGTTGACCTCTTCGGCGAAACCAGTGGCGGCAACGTGCCAGCTGTGGCTTTCCGGCAGAACGTGGCCAAGGCGGATCGACACGTCATCAGCCAGGGCGGCAAGCGGCGCAAAGGCCATAAGGCTGGCCGCCAGCAGGCCGCCTTTGATCAATGTGGTGGGGGATTTCATTTTGGACTCTCCTGTTGTGCATTATTTGGAACAGAAGAAATACGGATCGCCGTTTCTACGCAAATAGGCTGGGCCTATAATTGAAAAAGCTTTCTTGAATGCTCAACGGTCTGACCACAGGGCTGCACTTTCGCGATGCGTGAAGGCTTGCACACCTCATGCGCACCCGCTCATGGGTCGCCCTGCTGAGTGACACGTTAGTGGAAATCCCTGCTTGGAAACAAGCGCTTGGCCTGATCGCGAGGGTGCATGGCACGGGGTTGGGTGCGGGATCTTGGTGCGTCGTCGGCTTGGGGTTGCGTGATGCCTACCGCATCATCCATCGGATGGCCGAGACGGCTGAGATAGTGCGAGACGTCTTCGATGCTATGCGCAATCACATGCACCACGATACCTTCGCGTTGTACATGGCCGGTGATGCGCAGTAAGCGCCCCGTCATCACCGCGCGGCGGAATTGTGCATAGACCTTTTTCCAGACCACCACATTTGACACACCTGTTTCATCCTCAAGCGTCAGGAAAACGACACCCGACGCCGTACCGGGCCGTTGCCGCGTGATCACCAGACCGCAGACAGAAATGGGCCTTTGTGCCATAGGCCCCAAAGGCACCTCGGGCAGCGCGTCATGAGCTGTCAGCCCCGTCATGGCCGGGCGCAACAGTTCCATCGGGTGGGCTTTCAGCGACAGGCGCATGGCCACGTAATCCTCGACCACTTCCTGCCCTAAATGCATGGCGGGCAAGGTGACGGGCTGTTCGGCAATGCCCTCGCCCTCGATCTTATCATTGAACAACGGCAAGGGCGCGTTGCCTTTGATCGCTTTTACCGCCCACAAGGCGTCGCGTCGTCCCAAGCCAAGCCCCGCATAGGCGTCGGCTTCGGCCAAACGTTCCAGAACCGCGGGCGAAAGCCCTGCCCTTAACCACAAAGCTTCGGGATCGGGGTAGCCATTGCCACGCGCGGCAACGATCCACCCTGCATCCTCTTCACGAAAGCCTTTGATCTGGCGAAACCCCAATCGCAAAGCCAGCGCCCCATCGCTGCGCTTTTCAAGCGTGTTGTCCCATTCGCTTGTGTTGACGCAGACGGGGCGCACTTCGATGTGATGCTCGCGGGCATCGCGCACGATCTGGGCGGGCGCATAAAACCCCATAGGCTGCGCATTCAGCAACCCGCAGGCAAAGGCTGCCGGATGGTGGCATTTCAGCCAGGCCGATACATAGGCAAGCATTGCAAAAGCAGCGGCATGGCTTTCAGGGAAACCGTATTCGCCAAAGCCCTCGATCTGGGAAAAGCAATTCTCGGCGAAAGCTTTTTCATAGCCCCGCGCCAACATGCCATTGATGAATTTATCGCGAAGCTGGCCAATCGTCCCCATCCGCCTGAAGGTCGCCATAGACCGGCGCAGCTGGTCTGCCTCGCTTGGCAGGAACCCGGCTGCGACTACAGCGATCTGCATGGCTTGTTCCTGGAACAATGGCACGCCAAGCGTTTTCCCCAGCACGTCTTCCAGCTCTTTCGAGGGGAAAACCACGGCTTCGTTCCCCTGCCTGCGATTGATATAGGGGTGTACCATGCCGCCCTGAATGGGGCCGGGGCGCACAATCGCCACCTCGATCACCAAATCATATAATTCACGGGGCTTCATCCGCGGCAGAAAGTTCATCTGCGCGCGGCTTTCCACCTGAAACACACCAATGGCATCCGCAACGCACAGCATGTCATAGGTTTGCGCATCATCTTGGGGTATGCTGGCGATGCTGTATTTTTTGCCCCCATGTTGCGCAATCAGATCAAAGCTTTTGCGGATACAGGTGAGCATCCCAAGCGACAGGATATCGACCTTCAGAATATTCAGAGCGTCGATATCATCCTTGTCCCATTCGATGATCGTGCGGTCATCCATCGCGGCGTTTTCGATAGGGCAAAGCTCATCCAATCGCCCCTTGGTGATGACAAACCCGCCGACATGCTGGCTCAGATGTCGCGGAAACCCGATGATTTCACCAATCAGCTTGATGGTCAGCGCCAGACGCGGGTCCGATAGATCAAGCCCCAGTTGTTTAACGCGCTCGGGGTCCGGCCCGCCATTGCTGGTGCCCCAGATTTGCCCGGAGAGATTGGCCGTGACATCCTTGGACAAGCCCATAACCTTGCCCACCTCGGAGATCGCCGCGCGCGAGCGGAAATGGATCACCGTGGCGCAAAGCCCGGCGCGGTGCCGGCCGTATTTGGCGTAGATATGCTGGATGACCTCTTCGCGGCGTTCATGTTCGAAATCGACGTCGATATCCGGCGGCTCTCCGCGATGTTCTGACACAAAGCGTTCCACCACCATGGTAATCGTCTCGGGGCTGACGTCGGTGATGCCCAACAGATAGCACAAGATCGAATTGGCCGCGGACCCCCGCCCTTGACACAAGATCCCCTTGGAGCGCGCGAATTGAACGATGTCATGCACCGTGAGGAAATAGGCCGGAAAATCGAGCGTCTTGACCAACGCCAGTTCTTTTTCCATTTGCGCAATGGCCCGCGCGGGTGCCCCCTTGGGATAGCGGACCTTCAGCCCCTCGGACGCCAACCGCGCCAAACGGTCTTGGGGCGTTTCATTGTCTGCGATCTCGTCCGGGTAATCATAGCTGAGTTCGGACAGGCAAAAGCTGGACCTGGCCGCGATCTGTGTCGTGCGGCGCAAGGCCGCCGGGTGACGGGCGAACAGGCGCTTCATATCAGCTTCGGGCTTGAGGCGTTTTTCAGCGTTGGGTAAGGCACGCGTACCGATTTGATCGATCGTAATATTGTGGCGCAGGCAGGTCAGAACATCAGCCAACTGCCGTCGCGCACCGTGGTGCATCAACACATCCCCCACGGCCACCATCGGCGCTGCGGTGCGATGCGCGAGGGTGGCGCAGGCATCAAAATAGCGTTGATCACTGCCATCATAGCGCGGCGCGACACCGATAAAGACATCCGCAGGAAAGTGCTTTTTCAGCGTCGCAATATCGGGCTGACTGGCTTTTAGGGACGCTTGCGGCACAGCAATCAAGCTCATGCCTGCACAGCCTTGAACCAGATCAGGCAAGTCCAGATAGCAGGCCCCTTTCGGGGCACGTCGTTTGCCAAGGGTCAATAACCGCGTCAACCGCGCATAGGCTTCACGGTCGTGGGGCAATGCGACCCAATGGGTATCGCTATCGCGCAAGATCAGCCGCGCCCCGATGACAAGCCTTGGCAAGGGCGCATCAGCCCCCAACTCGCGGCGAAGCTCTTTCAGAGCGGAATAGGCCCGAACGACCCCGGCCAGCGAATTATGGTCTGTGATGGCCAAGGCGTTCAGCCCCAACTGGGCCGCCCGAGAGACCAATTCCTCTGGGTGGGATGCCCCCCGCAGGAACGTAAAGTTAGACGTGCAACACAGTTCCGCATAACCGGGATCCAGAGACGGGTTTCGCGCCTTCATGGAAATTCACCCTGCACAAACCAGTTCGGGTTTTGTGGCGTATAAAACAACCACAATCGCCGACCCTGCGTTGTGTCCACTTTCCAATAATCCCGCACACCTGACCGCCAGTTGTCATCTGGCAACCACCATTCAGGGGCGATACGTTCAGGCCCTGTCGCCCGCCCCGTGGTCAGCGACATCCGGCGCCAGCGAAACTGTGCGGGCGGCCGTGCCCCGCTGGCTGCGATAGGTTCCGGCGGAAAAAGGCACAAAGGGCGCGGCCGCAGAGTGGACCATGATCCCTTGGCGGTACTGTAGGCCGCTGGTACGATTTGAAAGCTCCGCTCGGGGATATGACTGTCTGCCGGTAGAAACCGTTGAATGTTTTCAAGCCCGATCCGGTTACCAAGACGGGTGATCAGATCCTCCAGCCCGTCAGGGCGCGCAGCCGTGGCCGCGGTGATTTGCGCGTCGGCAAGGTTTTCGACCTGCGTCGCTTCAAGCCGTAACTGGTCGATGCCAAAACCCGCATCCACAGTCCGGATCCCCCGGTCAAATAGGGGCAAAATACGCATTGCATCGCGCATTGGCGCCGCGAGACGCAGTTCGATTTGCTGCGCGCCCTGATCCACCCGCCGCATCGTTAACTGCAATCGCCGTGCCCCCATGGCCTGGCGTTTCAACTTGTCGCAAAGCTGATCCAGCAACCTTTTCGTGCCCGCCATCACATCAGCGCTCAGCCCGATCGGCTCGGGCAATGTCATGCGCACAGCATAGTGCGGTGCCTCGCCAATCGGTGTGATCGTCTCGTCCTGGGTGCCCATTGCCTGATCCAGTCGCAACATGACATTCGGCCCGAAACGACGCGCGATTGTCATGCGGGGCAAAGCCAATAGGTCCGAGATTTTTCGCAGGCCAAGCCTCTGCAACGCCGTGTCAGTTTTCTCGTCAAGACGCAGCGCAGCAACGGGCAATGCAGTGATATCCGCATCGGGCTTGCGGGCATAATGCGTGCGCGCCCAAGCTGCCCCGCGGGTATCGGCCGCCGCGATACGCCCGTTCAGCCCCGCACGCGCAAGACGGTGACGCATATCATCCAGCATTTCCGCCTCACCGCCAAACAGATGCACTGACCCGGTGATGTTCAGGACCAAACCATCCCTCCCATCCACCCCCACCCAAGGGCAGTATCGTTTGCTCCACCGGGCAAGTGATTGCAAAAACCGCGCGTCCTCTTGGGGGTTGGCTGCTGCGCTGTAAAGCTCCGGGCAATAGGCACGGGCATCTGACAACCCCATGCCACGATGCAACCCCTGCGCCTCTGCCGCTTGGTTCAAACAGTAGATGCGGTCGGTATTTTTCGCGTGTTGCACCAGCGCGAAAGGGCGATCGCTATTGGCGGCCTCACGCGTCCGCGCGCGCAGCACCCTATCGCTGGGCAGTCGGGGAAACCACACTGATGCGACGCGTTTGCGCATTCCACTTCACAGTCCAAGCCGCTAATGTTCCTGTTTTGTTCTTTATAAGTTTCCAATTTTGCAGAGTCGAGTCCTCGGCTGTGTTGCCCTCATCAAAAACAGGGGTGCAGTGCCATCTGGTCTGCGCGGCATTGTTCCCCATCCCTTCGGGCAAAATGCAAAGCCCTGTGGCGTTGCCTTCTTGCGCAGCCAGTTGCAAACGCCGCCCTTCCGTTAACCCAATGGGCTGTGTGAGCTCTGCGATCACCACTGCCACATGCCCCGACCGCAACGCCTCCTCGGTCGAGGCGAGCACATCGATATGACGCGGCGCCTGCGCGATCAGCAGTTGCGACGGATCAAGATAAGCCGCGCCCCCCACCGGATTGATCTGCGTGCCGTGCCATGCCTCACGCACCCAAAGCGCGGCCCCGCCATTCGCGCCACAGACCTGACCGGCTAATGCATATGCAAAAGCATAGGCAGACGCCCCGCAAACCTCATGGGTGCGGGTATTCTTGAGCGGAAAGTGAGATTCGAACTGGGCCATGGGTCAGATCATACAAGACGGAACAAAAGATGCACATTGAAGACATCTTGACCCGCCACTGAACTTTCATCCAGCCGGGACCAGCGCCCGCTTGGGCGATACGCCGCATGCGGGGTTATTTATATCGTATTTTGTTTTATTTGGTTGCGGGAGTAGGATTTGAACCTACGACCTTCAGGTTATGAGCCTGACGAGCTACCGGGCTGCTCCATCCCGCGGCTGTGGCCAATGTTTTTGTATTGGCTTATTAATTGTCATCGTTTGAGAGATACGTAGAGGTTT
>NZ_JBLWBA010000010.1:0-59810 GCF_048285585.1 Sulfitobacter sp. SBS6
ATGGACCTGTCACGGTTTGATGCCGCTCCTTTGATAGCATTTACTGCACCAAAGGAGACTGACTATGGGACTGAAACGGACGGATGAATTTCGCAAGGATGCGGTGCGCATCGCACTGACCAGTGGGTTGAAGCGCCAGCAAGTTGCTGATGATCTGGGTGTCGGAATGTTGACGCTGAATAAATGGATCACGGCGCACCGGGACACAGATGTGGTCTCGAAAGAGGATTTGGGACTGGCTCAAGAGAATGACCGGCTTCGTCGCGAGGTCCGCATCCTCAAGGAGGAGCGGGACATCTTAAAAAAAGCCACCCAATTCTTCGCGGGTCTAAAGCAATGAGATTTAGATTCATCGAAGAACACATAGATTGCTTTCCAGCGAACCGTTTGTGCAAAGTCGTAGGTGTCAGCTCTCGGGGCTTGCGGGCCTTCCGCAGCCGCCCTGCCAGCCGCAGGCAGCGATCTGATATGGTGACGTTGGCGCACATCAAAGAGCAATCCCGTCTCAGCTTGGGCAGCTATGGTAGGCCACGGATGACAGAAGAGCTGAAAGAGATCGGTTTGGACATCGGTCACCGCCGTGTTGGCCGATTGATGCGTCGGAACGGCATATCAGTTGTCAGGACACGCAAACACAAGGTCACGACAGACAGTGACCACAAGTTCAATATCGCGCCAAACCTGTTGGATCGCGACTTCAACGCTGATGCCCCAAACCAAAAGTGGGCTGGTGACATCAGTTACATTTGGACGCGTGAGGGATGGTTGTTTCTGGCTGTCATCCTCGACCTGTATTCAAGGCGGGTCATTGGTTGGGCCGTCAGTAACCGCATGAAGCGCGATCTGGCGATCAGAGCCTTGCAGATGGCCATTGCATTCCGGTCACCGCCGAAAGACTGCATCCACCACACGGATCGAGGCAGCCAATATTGTTCTCATGATTATCAGAAGATCCTGCGCCAGCACGGCTTCAAAGTATCGATGAGCGGGAGGGGCAATTGTTACGACAACGCTGCCGTTGAGACGTTCTTCAAAACCATCAAGGCTGAACTGATTTGGCGGCACCCTTGGAAGACGCGGCGGAAGGCTGAGATGGCCATCTTCGAATACATCAATGGCTTCTACAATCCGCGTCGCCGCCACTCAGCACTGGGCTGGAAAAGCCCCGTCGCTTTCGAAAGGAAAGTGGCTTAAACGAGCACTTGGGGCGGCACAAAACCGTGACAGGTCCAGAAAGATCGTGAGCGCCATCAAAGATCTCACCCTCGTAGCCCGTCGGTCCATCACTTTTGATCGCGGAACTGAGTTTGTCAGTTGGCCACACCTACAAGCCGAGATCGGAACCCAAACGTGGTTTTGCGACCCCTCCAGCCCCTCTCGGGACATCGCTACGCGATACTCTGCCGGGCAACGCATGGCAGAAAGGCACAGTCGAGAACACTAACCGACGCCTTCGAAGGTGGCTGCCCCGCAAACGCGACATCCGGCAATGCACAGATCACGATATGAAGGTGATCTGTGATCGCCTCAACAACACGCCGCGTAAGTGTCTTGGATGGAAAACGCCAGCCGAAGTCTTCCGCCAAAAAACATTGGAGGAAATGCGATGACGCCCCTACCCTGAGCTCAACAAGAGTCGCGGTTCACGTATCGCTCACACTTAACCTTTATAGATGCTCCAGCGCGATACTTGCGGGATGCTTGGATTGTACCCGTGGCGATAGGCTGCCCGACTACATCCCGGGCAGCCACAGCGCCAGTTGCGGGAACAGGATCAACAAGAACACCAGCAGCACCGAGCATCCCATATAGGGGAAGGCAGATCCGTAGATTTCGCGCATGGTTGTGCCTTTGGGGGCGACGCCCTTCATCACGAAAAGCAATAACCCGAAGGGCGGTGTGGTAAAGCTGATCTCGAGCGCCAGCAGGATCACCAGACCGAACCACACCGGATCAAATCCCAGCGTTGTGGCGAGCGGGAAAAAGATCGGTACGGTCAGCAACATCATTGAGATCTGCTCCATGAACATACCCAGCAGCAGCAGTACTCCGAACATCACCAGCAGCATCGCCACAGGGGCCAGATCAAACGACGTTGCCCACCGGATCAACCCGCTGGAAGCACCGGAGAACGCCAGCAACTGGCTGAAGGTAGCCGACCCGAAGACGATGAGATAGGCCATCAGGGTCACCCGCATCGCGCCGATCACCGATTTCTTCATCGCGTCCCATGTGAGGCAACGGAAGGCCACGGCCAAGATCAACACGCCAAGCGCCCCGAATGCCGCGGCCTCGGACGGGGTGATCAGCCCGCCCACCATACCGATCACGATCACGACCATGACAGACAACATGGGCACCACATCGCCGAAGAACAGGCGCATCTTCTGGCCAAAGCGCAGGTCTTCAACCTCGTAAGCGGGGGCGGCGTCAGGATCGATCCGGGTCTGAATATAGATTGTCGCGATATAGAGGCTGGCAAGGATGAGCCCCGGGATGATCCCCGCGATCAACAATGCGCCCACATCGATCCGCGCCAAGGTTGCCAACAACACGGCCAGCGCCGAAGGCGGGATGATAATCGCCAGACCACCCGTGCCAAGGATCGGACCGATGGACATATGCTTTTTATACCCGCGTTCCGTCATCTCGGGCACCATCAGGCTGCCCAGCAACGCGGTGGAGCCCATGGACGACCCAGACAGCGTTGAAAATGCCGTGCCGCCCAGAACCGTGACATAGGACAGCCGCCCCGGCAGCTTGCCCAGCAAACGGTCGATGGCATTGAACATGCGCTTGCCCAAACCGGTGTAGAAAAAGATTTCGCCCATCAGCAAGAACAACGGGATCGGCACCAGCGCATAGTTGGTCAGCCCGCCGAACCCATTATTCAGCAGCAGCGTGACCCCTTTGGCCCCGCCCATAAAGAACCACGCCCCAACGATATTGGCTGCGAGAAAAGCCAGGGCAACCGGCATCCCGATGGCCATCAGCACCAGAATAGAGCCCAGCAAAAGGGCCAGCGATTCAAACCATTCCATTATTCATGTACCCCTGCTTCGCCGGAGTGCATCAGGTCATCACCAAAAACAAATCGGGAAAATTCAATCGCCATCAGGCCAAAGCTGACCGGAAAGGCCAGCGTCAGTATCCATTTCGGGAAGTAATACGCACGCACATCCAGATCATTGCGCGCGATGTTGTTCAGGCACAGCTCTGCCCCTTTCCACGCCAGTATCAAGGACACGACAACACAAAGCACCGCGACCAGCCGACTGACAAAGCGCCGCGCCGCTTCGGGCAGCGCCGCGGTCACCAGTTCGATATGCACATGACCCTTCTCGCGTACCAGCCAAGGTGCGCCGAGCATGGTCATATACAGGATCGCGTATTCAGAAGAGGTAAAGAGCCACGCAAAGGGCTGCATCCCGCTGTTGCGCATCACCACTGATAGAATGACCGAAATCATCAGCCACACCAGCATGGCCCCGGCAATCCCCGCCATCGCGTAAAGGAAACCTCTGTAAATTTGTCCGACACGCGCCATGGCTGCCCCTTTTGAACGAAAGCAGGCGCGCCCCATCAGAGCGCGCCAGATTTGGCTTACTGATTTTTCTGCGCGTCGTAGAACAGCTCGATCAGTTTGTCGTAGTTCCCGTCGCCTTGGGGGCTTTCGGCCATCAGGCCCTTCATCCGGTTCCACGTATTCTCTGTCGCCGCTCCCAGATAGTTTTGCGCCGCTTCCCCTTCCAGCGTCACAACGGTCATGCCTGCCTCTTCGAGCTTGGCAAAGTCTTCATCACGCACCGCGCCCAGCTTCTCGGCCGAGCCTTTCTCGTGCTCGATCGCCACGTCTTGCAGGATTTTGCGCGCCTCGTCCGAGAGAGAGTTCCACTTGTCGAGGTTCACAATCGTGCCAAGATCGGTCGAGAAAAAGCAGGGTTCGATCCGGTAGTTCAGGAACTCGTTCCATTTAAGGTCAATCAGGCCGATCTGCGTCCAGCCTGTTGCATCGACCACGCCGCGTTCCAGCGCAGAATAAACCTCGGTTGTGGGCAGATCGATCACCTGCGCGCCCAGATAGTCGGTGAAGAAGGCGTTATAGACCGCGTTGCCCCGCAGCTTGAGCCCCGACACATCCAGGTTCCCCTCTGCGTCAAGGCTGGGCTCATTACGGGTCCACAGGTTGTAGCATACGCCGGAATCGAACCAGCCAAGGTATTTGACGCCCATCTTCTCTTGGTGGATCTGATCGATCAGGTCCAACCCGCCATTGGCGCGGGTTTCGACCGCGGTCAGGTTAGATGTGACCAGCGCGTCTTTTTCAGGCAAAGCCCCTGCGTAAAAGCTGCCCGGCGTATAGACCATATCGACCACACCCGACCGGACGGCGTCGGGCTGCTGGAACATGCCAATGGCTTCGGGGCCACCGCGCACTTCGATCTGCACAACGCCTTCACCGGCGGTGTTCACCTTGTCCACAAATTCAAGGAACGACTTGGTATAGATCAGGGATTCAGGAAAGGCGTGTACTGCGGTCAGCGTCTCTTGCGCAAAAGCCGCCGTGGTCAGCGCCGTCGAGGCGAGGATACCGCCAAGGATTGTCTGTTTCATCGTATATACTCCCGGTTGGTGGGGCTGTTGGACCCCGTTATGTTGCCGTCCTGTCCCTCTTGCGGGGATCAGCACGCCTTAGGATGCGGGCACTGCCCACGGGTGCGCGGCAAACCGTGCCGTGCGAAAATCTTTGATGCGGTCGTTATGCTGGGCGGTCAGGTCGATATCATCCCAACCGTTCACCAGTTTCTCTTGCCAGACGGGATCCAGTTCGAACGTCAGGGTATGCCCCGCGATCACCGCTGCACATTTTTCCAAATCCACTGTCGCGCTGACAGCATCGGTGCCGATCGCGTCCAGCAGGGCGTCAATCTCTGCATCGCTCAGACGGGCGGGCAGCAGTCCATTGTTGACAGCATTGCTTTGAAAGATGTCGCCAAAGCTTGGGGCAAAGACGGCCCTGATCCCGAAATCAACCAGCGCATAGACCGCCGCCTCGCGGCTTGAGCCGCTGCCGAAGTTGCGCCGCGTGATCAACACATCTGCCCCCGCATGGCGATCAAGCACATGATCCACCGCATCCTGACGCAGGTCGTGCAACAGGAACTTGCCATAGCCGTCAGCCCGCGGTGCCGACATAAAGCGCGCCGGTATAAGCTGATCGGTGTCGACGTTTTCCTGCAGCAGCGCGACGGCGGTGCCATTGATCTGTGTCCAGCCGGTCATGTGCGTCCCTCCAGCAGCGGGCGCACATCGGCGAGATGTCCGGTAACTGCGGCGGCGGCGACCATCGCGGGGCTCATCAGATGGGTCCGCGCCCCGCGTCCCTGACGGCCCTTGAAGTTACGATTGGTCGAAGACGCGCAGCGTTTGCCGGCCTCGACCCGATCGCCATTCATGCCGACACACATCGAACAGCCCGATGCAGCCCATTCAAGCCCCGCTTGGGTAAACACGTCGGCCAGCCCTTCGGCTTCGGCCTGTTTCTTGACCTGCGCCGATCCGGGCGACACCAACCCCGGCACGACGGCCTTGCGCCCCGCCAATACTTTGGCGGCAAGACGAAGGTCTTCGATCCGGCCATTGGTGCACGATCCGATAAACACCTGATCCACCGCAATTTGGTCCAGCGCCATTCCCGGTTGCAGCGCCATATACTCCAGCGCCGCGCGCGCCTGCGCCTGTTTGCTGCCCGACAGCCGCGCCGGATCAGGGACATGTCCGGTGATGGGCAGCGCCTCTTCGGGGGAGGTGCCCCAGGTCACGGTTGGCGCGATATCGCTGGCGTTGAGTGCAACCTCGCGGTCGAAACGGGCATCTTTGTCAGTCGCAAGCTGGGACCAGTCCCGCAGGGCCGCCTCCCAATCCGCGCCTTTCGGGGCAAAGTTGCGCCCTTTGATATAATCGAATGTCACCTGATCCGGGGCCACCAACCCCAACCGCGCACCCCCTTCGATGCTGAGATTGCACAGCGTCAGGCGCCCCTCCATGCTTAATGCGCGGACAGCGGGGCCGGCATATTCAATCGCGTGGCCGCGTGCCCCATCGGCCCCCAGCTCTGCGATCCAGTGCAGCGCCAGATCTTTGGCCGTGACACCGGCCCCCAGTTCGCCGTCCACGGTGATCCGCATCGTTTTGGGCCGTTGTTGCCAGATTGTCTGCGTCGCCAGAATATGCGCCACCTCTGTCGCGCCGACGCCAAAGGCCAGCGCACCAAAGGCCCCATGCGTTGAGGTATGGCTATCGCCGCAATTGATCAGCAGCCCCGGCAAGGTCAGCCCCTGTTCGGGGCCGATCACATGCACAATGCCCTGCCCCGGATCGCGCAGATCGAATAGCCGGATGCCCTGTGCCTTGGCGTTGCGCCCCAATGTGTCGATCATCCGCCGGATATCCGCCGCCATCTCACCGGCGCGGGTGGGGGCATAGTGATCGACGACCCCAAAGGTCAGATCAGGGGCGGCGACCTTCATGCCGCGGCTCTCCAGTTTCACAAATGCGTGGTGCGATCCTTCGTGCACCAGATGTCGATCGACCCATAGCAGTGACGTGCCGTCATCGCGTCGCATCACCTCATGTGCGGCCCAAAGCTTGCCAAAGAGGGTCTGCGGCGCGGTCATTCTGCGGCCCCCTTCCGGCCCGGTTTCACCACCGGTTCCCAATGGCGCGCCTCGCCTGCGCCGACACGGCTCAGCGCCATTTCAAGGCGGAACATATCGGGGCGGTAGAGCGCAGACAGGTATTCAACCCCGCGTCCATCCTCATCCTTGACCACACGGTCCAGCGACAGCAGCGGCGCGCCGACACTGACCCCCAAAGCATCCGCCACATCGGGCGACGCGAGGGTCGCGCTTACCGTTTGATGGGCTGAAGCAACCTTGACGCCAGACCGCTCCAGCAAGCGGAAAAGCGGCGTCGTCGCCAGCTCAGCCTCTGTATAGTTATGTGCGATATCTTCGGGCACCCAAGTGGTCAGGTGGGAAAACGGCTCCCCTTCCACCAACCTCAGACGCACCGCAACTTGTACACGCGCTTGCGCATCCAGCCCCATCGCGGTGGCCACACTGCCCGGCGCGGCACCATAGCTAAAGGACAAAAGCCGCGCGGTGGTGTTCTGCCCCATCTCGACCAACTGCGGCATCAACGTATTGAAATCCGCGGCAAGTGCCGGCTGCACCTTGGGTGCGCAGACAGTCGTCCCCGATCCGGCACGGCGCAAGATCAGCCCGTCCCCTTCCAGCGCGTCCAGCGCACGGCGCACGGTCACCCGCGATACATCCAGCGTCACCGCCAGCTTTTGCTCGCCGGGCAAAACCGCACCGGCAGCGTAGACGCCGCGCATGATCTCTTCGTGCAGATGCAGGTAAACGCGCCGCGCCTTACCCCCTTCGGGAAGCCCCCTGCCCTTCGAAGATGTGCTTTGAAGTGTCATTTGAATCCTTCCAATCCTTTCCAACCCTACAAAGAGTTTTTTCAAAAGCAAGAAATCTATCTGACAAAAATCAAATTATTTGATCTATGCACATTTAATTATCTGTATTACAAAAAATACAGATCTGACGCAGGAGGCTTTATGCCGATCATCGAGATTCATGTGCTGCAAGGGTATGACGCAGCCCAGAAAACAAGGCTGTGCAAGGCGCTGACCAATGCCGCCCGCACGGTGATTCCCGCGACACCGGATGCGGTGACAGTGATGATCAAGGAGATGCCCGCCACCGATTATATGCGCGGCGGCCAGCACCGGTCGCCCGCCCCCGCCCTGCCGGATGCCCCGTCGATGGTGGCGCGATACCTGCACTCGATGGAGCAGCGCGACATCGTTACCGCCCGCACGCTTTTAGGCGACGGGTTCACCATGCACCTCCCCGGTGCCGCGCCTATGACAGAGCTTGATGATCTGCTGGAGTGGGCCGCGCCGCGCTATCGCTTCGTCAAGAAAACCATTCGCTCGATTGATCTTGCGCCCGGCGACGGGCCGGCCACGGTCGTCTATTGCCACGGCACGCTTTCAGGCGAATGGCCCGACGGGACCGCCTTTTCCGATATTCGCTTTATCGACCGCTTCGAAGTCACCGACGGCTTCATCACCCGCCAAGACGTCTGGAATGACATCGCAGAAACAAAGGCCCAACCATGACCCAAGACATCGACCCGATTACACTGGCCGTTCTGGCCGGACGGATGGAACAGATTGCCGACGAAATGGACGCAACCCTGTTCCGCGCCGCCTTTAACCCGATCATTGCCGAAGCACATGATGCCTCGCACGGGCTGTATCATGCGGTGTCGGGCGACACGCTGGTGCAGGGCAAGTCCGGGCTGCCGATCTTTGTCGGGGTGATGTCATTTGCCGTGAAGGCGGTGATCGACAAAGCGGCCGAGAATGGCGATCTGGAAGACGGCGACATCTATATCTTCAACGATGCCCATCTGGGCGGCACGCACCTGTCCGACATGCGGTTGGTGCGCCCCTATTTTCACGACGGCAAACTGTTTTGCTATCTCGCCTCGGTCGGGCATTGGCATGACGTGGGCGGCGCGGTGCCGGGCAACTACAACCCCGCCGCAACCGACGCCTTCCAGGAAGCCTTCGTGCTGCCCCCTGTGCGTCTTGCCAAAGCGGGCAAGGTCCAGACCGACATTATCGACATCCTGATGCGCAACACCCGCCTGCCGCAATCGGCCCAAGGCGATCTGAACGGCCAGCTCGGCGCGCTTGATCTGGGCAAAAAACGTCTGGACGAGCTGCTGGCGGAATACGGTGCCGAGACTGTGCGCGCGGCATTGGATGCGTTGCAGGACCGCGCCGAAACCCTGATGCGGACAGAACTGACGGACCTGCCAGATGGACGCTGGGAGGCAGAGGATTTTCTGGATAACGACGGCATCACCGATACGCCGCTGCCGATCAAGGTCGCGCTCGAGATCAAGGGCGATCAGATGCTGCTGGATTTCACCGGCACGGCAGACCGCTGTGCAGGGCCGGTCAATATCGCGCTTCCCACGGCGGTGGCGACGGCCTATGTCGCGATCAAACATATCTTTCCCAGCCTGCCCGCCAACGCCGGTGTGATGCGCCCGATCGAGGTGAAGATCCCCGAAGGGTCGCTGCTGTCCGCCCCCTTCCCGGCGCCGGTCGGCGGCTATACCGAAACGATCCTGCGGATGGTCGATGTGATCTTTTCCGCCGCGTCGCAGGCCGCACCGGACCGTGTGGTTGCCAACGCGTATGGCACGATCAACGCGCTGTCGATTTCGGGCAAACGCGCGAATGGTCAACCCTGGGTGATGTTCAGCTTTTACGGCGGCGGGCATGGGGGCTCTCCCGAAGGGGACGGGCTGAACCACGGCAATGCGCCGATCTCCACCGCGACCATCCCCCCGATGGAAATCCTCGAATCCGCCTATCCGGTGATGTTCAAACAATGGGCGCTGCGCCCCGACAGTGCCGGTGCGGGTCAGCATCGCGGCGGCATGGGGGCCACCTACGAGATCGAAGTGCTTGAGGAATCCGCC
Organism: Sulfitobacter sp. SBS6; assembly: GCF_048285585.1. Taxonomy (NCBI): domain Bacteria; kingdom Pseudomonadati; phylum Pseudomonadota; class Alphaproteobacteria; order Rhodobacterales; family Roseobacteraceae; genus Sulfitobacter; species Sulfitobacter sp. SBS6. The sequence continues at coordinate 9,577 of NZ_JBLWBA010000010.1, forward strand.
ACCGCCTTTCTGTTCGGCGAACGCGGACGCTTTGCGCCGAAAGGGGTCGCAGGCGGGGGCGACGCGGCGCTGAACCGGTTTGAGTACGAACAAGACGACGGCTGGCACGCCCCGCCCATGGCCTCGAAAATGGTGGGCATCAAGCTGCAACGCGGCCAGTCCGTACGGCTCGATACCCCCGGCGGTGGCGGCTATGGCGCGCCCGCAAACCGTGCTGCGGCCGATGTGGCCCGCGACGTGGCGGGTGGCCTGCTGACACCCGACTACGCGACACAGACTTATGGCCCAGACTGGAAAGAGGTGACCCAATGACCAGCGCAAACCGCATGATCGGCGTCGATGTCGGCGGCACCTTCACCGATATTTTCGTTCTGGACGAGGCAACAGGCAGCGCGCAGGTTGCCAAGGTTCCCACCTCGCGCCCCGACCAATCGGCGGGCTTTTTGTCGGGCATCGGATCGCGGGTCGATGATCTGTCGACTGTCTCAGTCGTCGTACATGGCACCACTGCCGGCACCAATGCGCTGCTGGAACGCAAAGGCGCCAAGATCGGCGTGATCACCACGATGGGCCTACGCGACGTGCTGGAAATGCGCCGCCGTGACCGGCCGCGCACCTGGGGGCTGCGAGGGGACTTCACGCCCGTTGTCGATCGCGCCTTGCGCCTTGAAGTACCGGAACGCACGCTTGCCGATGGCACGATCCGTCAGGCGGTGGACCTCGAGGCGGTGCAAGCCGCCGCGCAAGAGCTGCTGGATCAGGGCTGTCTTGCCTGTGCGATCCTCTTTGCCAACAGCTATGCCAATGCCGAAAACGAAAGACTGGCGGTCGAAGCCGTGCGCGCCATGTGGCCGAATGCCCATGTCTCGGCTTCAAGCGAAATCCTGCCCGAGATCCGCGAGTTCGAACGGTTCTCTACCACCGCGTTGAACGCCTATCTGCAACCCGAAGTCTCTGGCTACCTCGCGCGGCTTGAAACCGCGCTGAAACAGGACGGGTTTGCAGGCGAGTTCATGATCGTGCAGTCCAACGGCGGGGTGATGGATGCGGCGACCGCGGCGCGTCTGCCCGTGCGCACTGCGCTGTCGGGTCCGGCAGCGGGGGTCATCGCCGCGGGTTACATCGCCGAAGCCGCCGGTTTTCCCGATATCATCACCGGCGACATGGGCGGCACCTCTTTCGATGTGAGCCTGATCGCCAAAGGCCAGTCGATGCTGTCGCAACAGACCTCGATCGACTTTGGCATGGTGGTCCGGTCCCCCATGATCGAGATTACGACAATCGGCGCGGGCGGTGGCTCTATCGCTTGGGTCGATAAGGGCGGCTTGCTGAACATCGGGCCGGAAAGCGCCGGGTCCACGCCCGGCCCTGTCGCCTACGGTCAGGGGAACACGCGCCCCACTGTGACCGACGCCAATGTCGTTCTGGGCCGTATTGATCCCGACAACCCCATCGGCGGCAAGCTGGACCGGCTGGATGTGGAGGCGGCAAAGGCCGCGATCCTTGAACATGTGGGCACCCCCCTTGGGCTGGACGCGCTGCAAGCCGCCGAGGCGATCTTGCGCGTGGCCAACAGCCGCATGGCCGGCGCGCTGCGACTTGTCTCTATCGAACGTGGGTTTGATCCAAAACGCTTTGCGTTCATGCCCTTTGGTGGAGGTGGTGCCTTGCATTCCGGTGCCATGATGGCAGAGGTCGGTCTGGCGCGGTCCATCGTGCCGCGTTACCCGGGGGTAACATCTGCCATGGGCTGCGTCATCGCGGATATGCGGCAGGATTTCGTGCAAACCATCAACTCGACTCTGTCGGGCATCGACCTTGGGGCGCTGACTGGTTTCATGCAAACCCACGTTGATGACGGGCTTGCCACGCTTGAAGCCGCGCGCACCCATTTTGAACGGCGCGATACGGAGTTCACGCTTGATATGGCCTATCTCGGCCAGACGCATACGGTATCGGTGACGCTGCCGGTGACCGTGGCCGATGGCACAGTGACACCCCCAACAGAGGACGATATCTCGGCGGCATTCGACAGCGCCTACCGCGCCACCTATGGGCGGCTGCTTGAGAATGGCACGCGACGGGTGATCAACCTGCGTTCTGCCATCACCGGACGGCGCCCGCGCTTTGATCTGTCCACGCTCGCCCCTGTCGGTGGCAGCGTTGAAGACGCGCTGAAAGGCACGCGTCAGGTACACTTTGACGGTCAATGGCACGAAACGAAGCTCTATCACCGTCTTTCCTTGCCGGTCGGGGCCGAAGTCCCCGGCCCCGCAATCCTTGAACAACCTGACACAACCGTGTTGATCGAACCCGGACTGGTCGGCAAAGTCGACGCCTACGGCAACACTCTGATCGAAAGGGCCACCGCATGACCCCTGCCACGACCGCTTTGCTGACCATCGACCTGCAAAATGATTTCCTGCATCCCGAAGGTGCCTATGGCCGTGCGGGTCAGGGGGCCGAGAGCATCCTCGCCCTGCCCGACCGGATCGCGCCGCTCAAGTCCACGCTGACCAAGGCGGGCGGCACCTATATCTCGGCGCAGTTCACGCTGGTACCGGGGCGCGATGACGAACCGCTGATCGCCGCGCATCTCAAGAAGCTGCGCCCCTTCCTGACCAAGGGCGACTTTACCCCGGGCGGCTTTGGCCACGCGCTGGTAGATACGCTCGCCCCGGCGGATTTCACGATCGAGAAAGTCGCCTACTCCGCCTTTTACCAGACACGGCTTGAATATGTGCTGCGCGCGATGAAGATCGACACGCTGATCATCGGCGGGATCGTCACCAACGGCGGTGTCGCCAGTACCGTGCGGGATGCCCATCTGCGCGACATCCATACGGTGCTGCTGTCGGACGGTTGCGCCGCGTTCAAACAGGACGTGCACGAGGCGACGCTGACCTCGCTGGGGTCGGTGACGCAGGTGATGACCTGCGCCGAGGCCACCGCCGCTGTCGGAGGTGCCCAATGACCCTGCGCCAACGCCTGACCGCCCCCGATATTCTGATCGCCCCCGGTGTCTATGACGGGCTGACCGCCGCCCTTGCCACCGACGCGGGCTTCGAGGCGCTGTATCTTTCCGGTGCAGCGGTTGCCTATACCCGTTTGGGCCGCCCCGATATCGGGCTCAGCACCGCCTCCGAGATGACCGATACGATGGCGTTGATTGCCGATCGCACCGACCTGCCGGTGATCATGGACGCTGACACCGGTTTCGGCAATGCACTGAACGCGCGGCGCACGATGCAAAGCTATGAACGCGCGGGGGCCTCTGCTTTGCAGGTGGAGGACCAGACCTACCCCAAAAAATGCGGCCATCTGTCTGATAAGTCTCTGATCCCGAAAGAGGAAATGGCCGGCAAAATCGCCGCGATGGCCGATGCGCGCCGCCACGATACGCTGATCATCGCCCGCACCGACGCCATCGCGGTAGAAGGCTTTGACGCGGCGATTGATCGCGCGGGCAGCTATATCGACGCCGGTGCCGATGTATTGTTCATCGAGGCCCCTCGCGACAGCGGAGAGCTTTCGCGCATCGCCGATACCTTCAAGGGGCGTGTCCCCCTGCTGGCCAATATGGTGGAAGGCGGCGCGACCCCGATCTCTTCGGCGACCACGCTAGAGGATATGGGTTTCGATATCGTGATTTTCCCCGGCGGCATCGTGCGCGCTTTGGCGAAATCGGCGCAGGACTATTACGCGAGCCTGAAAGCAACCGGCTCTAACAAAGCGTTTTCCGACCGGATGCATGATTTCGACGGGTTGAATGCCGCGATTGGCACCCCCGAGATGCTGGCCCTTGGAAAGCGGTTCGATGGCAAATCCTGATGTCGCCGCCCCGCCGTCGGCTTTCGATCTAGAGGTCGAAACCCTGATCATCGGCGCGGGGGCCTGCGGCATGATCGCGGCGCTGGCGGCGCATGAGGCGGGTCAGGATGTGCTGTTGCTAGAGGCCGACGCGATCCCCACAGGCTCTACCGCGCTGAGCGCCGGGTTGATCCCCGCGGCGGGGACGCGCCTGCAAAAGGACGCGGGGACCAGTGACAGCCCCGACGGTTTTGCCACCGACATTCAGGCCAAGGCGCACCACGAAAACGACGATGCGCTGGTCACCGCGATGGCCCGCACCGCCCCTCAGGTCATCGACTGGCTTGTCGAAACACATGGGCTGCCGTTCTCCCTCGTGCGTGACTTTGATTACCCCGGTCACAGCCAACGGCGGATGCACGGGCTGCCCTCACGGTCGGGGCGCGAATTGATCGACGCCCTGCGCGCGCGGATCGAGGCGCTTGATATCCCGCTGATCTGCAACCGCCGCGCCATTCGGCTTTATGCGGCAGGGGCAACACTCGCGGGGGCGCGGGTGTCGTTGCCTGACCAAAGCGGCGAAGATATCGGCTGCGACCGGCTGATCCTTGCGTGCAACGGGTTCGGTGGCAACCGCGCCATGGTCGCCCACCACATGCCGGATATCGCGGACGCGATCTGGTTCGGCCATGACGGCAACCGCGGAGAGGCGATCAGCTGGGGCGAGGCGCTTGGCACCCGCCGCCGTCATCTGGGTGCCTATCAGGGGCACGGCAATGTCGCCCACCCTCATGGCATCCTGATCACATGGGCCACAATCACCGAAGGCGGCGTTCAGGTGAATACGACCGGCAAGCGGTTCTGGAACGAAGCGCAAGGCTACTCCGAAGCGGCGCGGGCCGTGCTGGCGCAGCCTGACGGCGTGGCATGGACCATATTCGACGCTCGCATCGCCGAGATTGCCCGCCAGTTCGAGGATTTCAAGAACGCCGAGGCCCAAGGTGCGGTGATCACAGGGGATACGGTCGAAACACTGGCTGCAAAGGTCGGATTGCCCGCAGATGTTTTGGCGAAAACGATCACTGATATTCCGGCGGGCGGGCGGGATGCCTTTGGCCGCACATGGGGTGCGGCGTCCCTTTCCGCCCCCTTCTGCACAGTAAAGGTGACCGGCGCGCTGTTTCACACGCAAGGCGGGCTTGAGGTTGACCCGACGACGGCCAAGGTGCGCAGGGCAGAGGGTGGCACATTCGACAATCTATACGCCGCAGGAGGCGCCGCTTGCGGGGTATCGGGCAAGGGCGACAGCGGCTATCTGTCGGGCAACGGCTTGCTCGCGGCTGTCACGCTCGGGTACATCGCGGGGCGCGGATAGGGTTTTGCTCAGCAAATCTCTTCTACCCTTCAGACCCGCTCCGCTGTGCCGTTGGGCGTATGGTGTGGGCTTTCTGGACTGGCCTGTCCGTCAAAGCAGACACGCACAAACTCACTCAAACCCCTCATCATCCTCCAGCAAGATACGCGCGGCATCGCCCTCCAGGTCTTCGTACTGACCACTGCGTAATGTCCACAGACAGGCGATCAGCCCTGCTGCGCCGAGGCATATGGAAACGGGGATGAGGACAATCAGAATATTCATCGACGCAGCGCATTCAGAACGACAAGGATGGAGGACGAAGACATGACCGCCGCCGCCATCAGCGGTGTGGCAAAGCCCATGACCGCGACCGGGATCGCCACGCAGTTATAGGCGGCGGCGAGGGCGAGGTTCTGCCTGATGCGGCTGCGCGCCCGACGTGCCAGGCTCAGGGTCTGCGCGACCGTGCCGAGAGTGCCCCCCAGAATGACGCCGTCCGAGGCGACCCTTGCCGCATCCAGCGCCGAACCGGGGGCGAGCGATGCATGTGCGGCGGCAAGCGCTGCGGTGTCATTCAGCCCGTCGCCCACCATCAGCACCCGTCTGCCCTGTTCGGACATGCCACGCACCAGATCGACTTTCTCGTGGGGCAAGACACCGGCATGTATCTGATCAATCCCAAGTTTTACGGCAAGGGCGGCGGCGCGGGCCGATGTGTCTCCGGTGATCATCGCGACCTGGCACCCGCCGGCGCAAAGCGCGGCGATCAAGGCGGCGGTGCCGGGGCGCGGGGTCTCGGTCAGCGGCAGGGGGATGCACCGATCGGGCAGATGAAGCTCGGGCCCGTCCTCTCCGCGCACCAGCCCCACGGGCTCACCATTCCAAAGGGCGGTGACCCCCTGCCCTGCGACCTCGACCACGTCGCGCAAGTCGGCAGGAGCCCGCCCCGCAAGGGACGCCGCCAGCGCACGGGACGCGGGGTGGTGCGACGCTTGGGCCAAGCTCAAGGCAACTGACGCGGCGTCGGGATCAAGCGCGGGAAGAACAGCCACCCCTTCGGTCAGCGTGCCGGTTTTGTCAAAAACGACCGTGTCGATGTCAGCCAGCCGTTCCAGCGCCGTGGGCGATTTCAGCAGCACGCCCGCGCGGAACAGCCGCCCCGTCATCGCCGCCGTCACTGCCGGAATGGCAAGCGCCAAGGCGCAGGGGCAGGTAATGATCAACGTCGCGGTGGCCACCGCAATGGCGTGATGCAGATCCCCCGTCAGCGCCCACCAGACCGCGAAAGCCACCGCGGCCAAACCATGCACCACCGGCGCATAAAGCCGCGCGGCGCGGTCCGCGATCCCGCTGTAGCGGTGCTTGCCGGTCTCTGCGACCTCGACGAGGGCCGCCAAATGGCGCAGGGTGCTGTCTTCGGCACGATGCGTGGCCCGTAGTGTCAGCGGTGCGCCAAGGATCACTTCGCCCGCGCAGACCAGATCCCCTGCCGCCAAAGCGACGGGGTCCGCCTCTCCGGTCAGGGCAGAGCGGTCCACCATTGCGGCGGTTTCAGCTATGCCATCCACAGGCGCACGGGCCCCTGCGGCCAATGCGATCCGGTCGTCCGGCATCAGCACGGCGACATCCACGGTTTCGCGCCCTGTTGCGGTCAGTCGGGTGGCGCGCGGCAGTTCCAGCGCCGTCAACTCTGCTGCGGCAGAACGCGCCGTCGCCCGCGCGCGGTGTTCAAGATACCGCCCCACCAGCAAGAAAAACGTCAAGGACAGCGCGGCATCAAACCATGTATGCGCCCCGCGTGCCGCAAAGGTTTCATAAAGCGATGTCGCAGCGGCCAGCAGGATCGCCAGCGCAATGGGTACATCCATGTTCACCCGCCCCGCCCGCAAGGCACCCCATGCCGAGGCAAAGAAAGGCACCGCAGAAAACGCCAGCGCGGGCAGTGCTATTGCGGCCGAGACCCAGTGGAACATCACCCGTGTCACATCCCCGGCCCCCGACCAGACCGCGACAGAGATCGCCATCACATTCATCATCGCAAAGCCCGCCACCGCAGCACGGGCCAGCAGGCGCCGCCCCGCGTCGTCATTGGCGGGGCGCAGGGCGGTCGCGTCCAGCTCATGCGCGTCAAAGCCTGCGTCGTTCAAGGCCTGAAGGGCGGTGCTGGCGTCACACCCGGGGGCGAGCACAAGGCGCACCCGCTTGGCGCTCAGGTTTACTCTCGCCGCTTTCACAGACGGCAGCTTGGCCAAAACCCCTTCGACCCCCGCAATACAAGCGGCACAGCGGATCTGCGGCAGCGCAAGGTAGACCGCCGCCTCGGTGTCGGCCACGCCCCTGCGCGCGGTGTCGACAGATGGGGCCAGCGCGTTACAGCCCGGACAGGCAGCGACGGTCATCGCAGGCCCCGCAGCGGGATGCGGCGCCGAAAGAGCGTACCGTCAGCGGCCCGCATCTCTATCCGCAGGTTCCAGTTGCCGGGGCCCGACGTGACGGGGGCAACCCATGCGGTGCCGTCCCAGCTGAATTCCGGCATGATGTCATCCGCCACCGTCGTCGCGCGCCCCAATGTGGCAAAGATGATCTCGGGCCTTACCACGCGATTGCCCGCATCTGTCACAGAGAGCCTAAGCGTCGTGTCGGTCAGCGCCGTCCGCACGGTCCAGCCCAAAGCTTCCTGTGCGGCGCGGTCGGTGTCGAAGTTCTGCGAGGCGACATAGCTCGACTCGGTCTCTTTGCCGGGGAAAGTCCGCACCGCGTTGAACGCCAGCGCGAGGTTCACCGAGATGATAATAGAAAAACCGCCGATAAACATCGCCAGCACATGCCAGCCGGTCAGCGGGCGCTCAGTCTGTACCACGCTCATCAGATCCTTCCTTTCCGTTGAAAATTGTATTGCCATAGGCCCGCTCGCCCGAGGTGACATCTTCGACCCAAAGGCGCAGGTCACTGCGCTGCGCGCGGGCGGCGGGTGTCTGCGGCGGGGCGATCACATAGACACGTTGCAACCGGCTGGTGTCAGCGGGCACGTTGACCACGGCGTTACTTGCGCCCTCTAGCGCCAGTTCCAAGGGGCTGTCGGCCACCAGCGACACTCTGAAATCCCGCGCTTCGGTGTGTTTGTTGCGCAGGCGGATGTCATAGGCGTTGCGGATGGACCCGTCCGATAGGGTGACAAAGGTCGGGTTGCGCACCGGCGCAATGGTCATGTCGATTTCGGGCCGGATGAAAAGTGCTACGACCAGCGCCACACCGATGGCGGCCCATGCCGTCGTGTACACAATCGTGCGGGGTCGAAAGACATGCTGCCAAAGCGGCTTGGGCTGCCACGGGGGCAGCGTGGCACCGGCAACGTCACCGGCGGGGGCGTCGGCATACCCCGCGACTGCGGCGCTTTCTTGCGGGGCGGTTGGCGGTTCGTCATCCAGCGCCAGATAGTCAATCAACCCCCGTGGCCGCCCGATCCTGGCCATCACATCGTCACAGGCGTCGATGCAGAGGGCGCAGGTAATACACTCCATCTGCTGACCCTCGCGGATATCGATCCCCATCGGGCAAACCGCGACACAGGCGTTGCAATCGATACAATCCCCCAGCACGTCGCCGCTGCGCGACTGGCGATCTCCGGCGGAGTTTATGTCCAGCGCGGCACCATAGCGCGCCACGGCATCGCCGCTCCCAATCGCGGCGGCGGCGGCTTGCTGGCGCTTCACCCCACCCTTCCCGCGCGGCTCCCCCCGCCATATGCGGTAGCCGACGGTCAGCGTGCCGGGGTCCATCATCGCGCCTTGGATGCGGGGCCAGGGGCACATGTAGATGCAGATCTGTTCGCGCATGAAGCCGCCAAAGATAAAGGTCGTGGCGGTCAGCACGGCGATGGTGGCATAGGCGACGGGTGCGGCTTGCAGGGTCACAAGGTCGCGCGCGAGACTGGGCGCATCGGCAAAGTAAAAGACCCAAGCCCCGCCCGTCGCCACCGAGATCAGCAACCAGACCGCCCATTTCGCCCCCCGCAACCGCGCCTTGCGCAGGCTCCACGGCGCATTGTGCAGGCGGATGCGCGCGTTACGGTCGCCCTCGATCCAGCGCTCCACAGTCATGAAGAGGTCAGACCAGACGGTTTGCGGGCAGGCATAGCCACACCAGACCCGACCCAAGGCAGAGGTAAACAGGAACAGCCCCAGCCCCGCCATGATCAGCAGTCCGGCGACGAAATAGAACTCATGCGGCCAGATCTCGATCCAGAAGAAATGGAAACGCCGGTTGGCAAGATCGACCAGAACCGCCTGATCCGGCAGGTTCGGCCCTCGGTCCCAACGGAGCCACGGGGTGACGTAATAGACCCCCAGCGTGAGGATCAGGATCACCCATTTCAGCCGGCGGAAAAAGCCGCTCACCCGGCGGGGGAAGATCGGCTCGCGCGCGGCGAAAAGCGGGGGGGCGGCGTTGGACATGTGCGGGGGGCTCCGGGGTTGTGTCTTGCGGCCTACACCCGTGGGGCGCAGGCCGCTTTGATCTGCATCAAACAACAGGTCTTTTTGTGCTGCGGCTCAATCCGCAGGCGTATCCTGCGCCGTGTCCATCGCGGCCTCCCCCCCGCCCAGACCGTGCACATAGGCCGTCACAGCGCGCACATCGGCTTCGCCCAAACGCGCCTGCCAGGGCGGCATGACCCCCATGCGCGGCGTTTTCAGCTGTTGGATAATCGCCTCGTGACTGCCGCCGCGCAGCCAGATCGCATCGGCAAGGTTTGGCGCGCCGATCTCGCGATCCCCAAGGCCCGTCTCACCGTGGCACGCGCTGCAATTCGTGGCGAAGATATCCGCACCCGCTTGGGCCGCTGCCTCGTCATGCGCGAGCCCCGAAAGGCTGCGTACGAAATGGGCCGTGGCGTCCAGTTCCGCAGCGCCCAGCCAGTCAAAGGACGGCATCTGCGAAAGACGCGCGTCGGCGTCATCCTCGTTGCGGATGCCGTGGCGCACGGTATAGGCGATCTCGGCCATTGTACCGCCCCAGAGCCAGTCGTCGTCCAGAAGGTTCGGATAGCCAGAGGCCACCACGCCCCCTGCCCCGGCGCCATGACATTGCGAACAATTCGCCGCAAAGACCGAACGCCCCGCCTGCACGGCGAAACGGTGCAGTTCTTCGTTGTCTTTCAGAACCCCCATATCGACGTTGATCAGGCTTTCCGTCAGATCGGCATTCGACAGATCGACACGCGCGATTTCAGCCGCGACCTCGCCACGGGTGGAATAGCCCAACAGCCCCGCCGTCGCCCCCGAAACCAAAGGCCATGCGGGATAGAGGATGGTATAGATCACGCCCCAGACGATGGTGGCGTAGAATGTCCAAAGCCACCACCGCGGCAGGGGTGTGTTCAGCTCTTCGATGCCATCCCAGCTGTGGCCCGTGGTTTCGGTGCCGGTGGTGGGGTCGATCTTGCGGTTGTCGGTCATTGGTGGGCTCCGTCTTGGCGGGCTTGGTCGGGGTCGTCGTTGCGAAACGGCACATCCGCCGCGTCATCATGCAGCGCGCGCGAGCCGGGGCGATAGGCCCAAGCAATGACCCCCAGAAAGATCAGCGTCAGGATCAGCAAGGCCCAACTGTCGGCCAGTTCACGCAGGAAGGAATAGGTGTCCATGGCGGGCTCCTCAGCGGGTGGCGTCGGGCACAAAGGTCGAAAAATCGACCAACGTCCCGAGCATTTGCAGATAGGCGATCAGGGCATCCATCTCGCTGACACCGGGCTGCCCGTCAAAGTCGCGCACCTGCGCACCGGGGTAGCGGTCCAGCAGCGCGTCATAATCCCCCATCGGGTCAACCTGCATGCGGAAATCTCCGCTCGCGCTGGCGATCATCTCGTCGGTGTAGGGCACGCCAACCATACGGTGGGTCGCCAGCAGATCGGTCACATCCTCGCTTTCCAGCTTGGCTTCCATCAGAAAGGCGTATTTCGGCATCACGCTTTCCGGCACGACCGACTGCGGGTCCATCAGGTGGTCCACATGCCACTCGTCCGAATAGCGCCCACCGACCCGCGCCAGATCCGGCCCCGTGCGTTTCGAGCCCCATTGAAACGGGTGGTCATACATGGATTCGGCGGCGAGGCTGTAATGGCCGTAACGCTCCGTCTCGTCGCGCATGGGGCGGATCATCTGGCTGTGGCAGACATAGCAGCCCTCGCGCACATAGATCTCGCGCCCCGCCAGTTCCAGCGGCGAATAGGGTCGCATGCCTTCGACTTTCTCGATCGTGTTCTCCAGCCAGAACAGCGGCGCGATCTCAACGATGCCGCCAATGCTCACCACCCCGAGAGAGGCGATCAGCAGCAGCGTCGCATTGCGTTCAAACCGCTGGTGGAAGGTGATCGTCTGCGTCTCGGGCGGCAGCTCGTTCGGGATTTTGCCCTTTTTCATCCCTTCGCTGGCGGTCACCACCTTGGGATCGTCAGCGGGGTCATAGTTGGGGCTTTGGGGGTTCTTGGCCATTGATATTACTCCGCTGGCAGGGCGACGGTGACGGGGCGGGCTTGCGGGGCGCGGATGGTCATCCACATGTTCCAGACCATCACCGCACCCCCCGCGAGGTAGAGCACCCCGCCCAGACCACGGACCACATACATCAGGAATTTGGCTTCGACGGTGTCGGCAAAGCTGTTGACAAGGAAGCCATTGGCATCGACCTCGCGCCACATCAGCCCTTCCATAATGCCCGAGACCCACATCGACGCCGCGTAAAGAACGATGCCCACGGTCGCGAGCCAGAAGTGCAGGTTGATCGCCGACAGCGAATGCATCTGCGCCCTGCCCCAAAGCCGCGGTGTCAGGAAATACAGCGCGCCAAAGGTGATCAGCCCGTTCCAGCCAAGCGCACCAGAATGCACGTGCCCAATGGTCCAGTCGGTGTAGTGGCTAAGGCTGTTCACCGCGCGGATCGACATCATCGGCCCCTCAAAGGTCGACATCCCATAGAAGGCGAGCGAGGCGACAAACATGCGGATGATCGGATCGGTGCGGATCTTGTCCCATGCGCCTTCGAGCGTCATCAGGCCGTTGATCATGCCGCCCCAACTGGGCATCCACAGGATGATTGAAAACACCATCCCCAGCGTCGCCGCCCAATCGGGCAAGGCGGTGTAATGCAAGTGGTGCGGACCGGCCCAGATATACAGAAAGATCAGCGCCCAAAAGTGGATGATCGACAGTTTGTAGCTATAGACCGGACGGCCTGCCTGTTTCGGCACGAAGTAGTACATCATGCCCAGAAAACCGGCGGTCAGGAAGAAGCCCACGGCGTTATGCCCGTACCACCACTGCGTCATCGCATCCTGCACGCCCGCAAAGACCTGCACCGATTTGGAGCCCCAGATCGACACCGGAATGGCGAGGTTGTTGACCACATGCAGCATGGCCACGGTGATGATGAAGGCCAGAAAGAACCAGTTCGCGACATAGATATGACGCTCGCGCCGGTTCAGGATCGTACCGAAGAACACGGCGAGGTAGGTCAGCCAGACGATGGTCAGCCAGATGTCGACATACCATTCCGGCTCGGCATATTCCTTCGATTGGGTCGCCCCCAGCAGATAGCCCGTCGCTGCCAGCACGATGAACAACTGATAGCCCCAGAAAACAAACCAAGCAGCGTTGCCGCCCCAAAGCCGTGCCGCCGACGTGCGTTGCACGATGTAAAAAGAAGAGGCGATCAGGGCATTGCCGCCAAAGGCGAAGATCACCGCGCTGGTGTGCAGCGGACGCAGACGGCCAAAGTTGGCATAGGGCTGCGCCCATTCGATATTCAGCGCGGGAAACGCGAGTTGAAAGGCGATGTATGTCCCCGCAAGGAACCCGACAACACCCCAGAACGCCGTAGCAATCACGCCATAGCGGATCGGCCCGTCCATATAGCCCTGCGGCGCCGGCGCATGGGGTGCGGCGCCCCCCTCGACCGGCATATTGCGCAGTTGCCAGAAGAATAGGCCGGCGGCGATCACCATGATCAGCAGCGCATGGACCATATAGGCCGGATCCCGCGCCCAATCGGCCGCCAAAGCTGCGAAAAACACAATGAGCGCAAGCACGACCAACTTGAGCGTATCGAACATATCCCGAATCCCCTTTATTTCGGGACACGGTTCTCATGGCGGCAGGGGCGGTGCCTTGATCTAGATCAAATGCGGCACGGGCTTGCCGGGCATTTTAGGGGTCAATCTATCGGCGGGTACGCGCGCTCTGTCAGACCAGGCCCAGATCGGTGCGCGAGATAATGGCACCCTTATGCCTGATCACCTGCCCCGCACATCTCTGCGCGGCCGATATAGCGTCCTCGGTCGACAAGCCGCGCAGAAGGCACGCAATATAGGCGCCGTTAAAGGAATCTCCGGCGGCTGTCGTATCGATAATGTCCCCGACCGGCACCACGGGGAAGGCCGTCAACTGGCCACCCTCTAGATGGATCGTATCCGCAGGCCCGTTCTTGACCACAACATGCCCGGCCCCCAGATCGGCATAACGTTTCGCGCTGTCCTGCGGGGTCCGGTCACCAAAGGCCGTTGTTTCATCGTCGAAACTTGGCAGTACAAGATCGCTCAGCCCCGCGGCACGCGATATGACATCAAGCATCCGGTCCTTATCCGCCCAGAGGTGAGGCCGGATATTCGGATCAAACGCCAAAAGCCCGCCTTGCTTTTTATGCTCTACCAAACCGGCCAGGAGTGTCTCTAGGTCGTCGGGCGGCAGGATCGCCAGCGTGATGCCCGAGAAATAGACCACATCCGCCCCTGCCACATCGCGCCAAAGCGGGCCGGGGTGGCGCACCATCATCTGCGCCGCCGATGTATCGCGCCAATAGGTAAAGCTGCGCTCGGCCCCGTTCAGCTGGATCGTATACAGACCGGGGCGCCTATCGGCGATGCGCGGCGTCTGCGCGCAGCGGATCCCGCCCGACTGGATAAAGGCCAGCATCTGGTCCGACATAGGGTCCGTGCCAACAGCGGTGTGAAAGGCGACATCCGCATCATCGGCGGAATGCGCCCGCGCGTACCACAGGGCGTTGAATACATCGCCGGAAAATCGTTGCCGCCACAGGTCGTCGCCCGCCGACGACAGTTCGATCATACATTCGCCGATGCCAAGAATTGAGGTCATTGCACCTGCCTTGCGTGGTTTGATCCGGTGGCTGAATGGTCCAGCGCGGCCAAGGCACCTCGTAGCTCCGCCAATCCTTTGAGCCGCCCCAGATAGGAATAGCCCGGATTTGTTTTCTGCTGCTGTTCGAATGCCAGCAGGTGACCGTGATCCGGCCGCATGGGGATAGCGCGGGCGGGCTGCCCCTGTTCTGCCGCGCGCAGGGCCGCGAGGACCGCAATCATATCGGTGCTCCCCCCAAGCGCTGCGGCTTCATGAAAGCTGCCATCCCCCTCGCGCTGCACATTGCGCAAATGGGCAAAGTGGATATGCGCGCCAAAGCGGCGGGCCATGTCCGGCAGATCATTATCCGCACGGGCCCCAAGTGACCCAGTACAGAAGGTCAGCCCGTTCGCAACGCTCGGCACCGCATCAAGAATAAACGCCAGATCCTGCGCGGTCGAAACGCAGCGCGGCAAACCGAAAAGCGGGAACGGCGGATCATCGGGATGGATGGCAAGCCGCACCCCCAAGGCCTCTGCCTCTGGCACGATGACCCTCAGGAAGGCGGCCAGATTGGCTTGAAGGTCGCGGTGCGACAGGGATGCGAAACTTTCGATGCCCGCCAGCAGATCCGCCCGCGTAAACCCTTTCGCGCTACCGGGGAGCCCGGCGATGATATTCGCCTCTAACGAGGCGATCTCGGGCTTTGTCATATGCCCCCACCGCATCTGCGCCGCGGCCAGCAGATCGGGGGCGTGGTCGGCCTGAGCGTTCGGGCGCGCAAGGATATGCACGTCGAACACCACGAAATCCACCATGTCAAAACGCAAGGCCTGCCCCTGCCCGTCGATCTCGAAGCGCAGATCGGTGCGGGTCCAGTCCAGCAGCGGCATGAAGTTGTAGCAGATCGTCTTGACGCCCGCGCGCGCCAGATTGCGCATCGTCTCGATCCATGCCGCGATCTCTGCCGTGGCACCGGCACCCTTCAGCTTGATCGCATCCGGCATCCAGATCGACTCGCATACATCCCAGCTCAGGCCCGCCTCCTCGATCCGCGCCTGAAGGGCGGTGATATCCCTTAGCGGCCAGACCTCGCCGGGGGCGTAGTCGTGCAAAGCGGTCACAATGCCCGACGCGCCTGCCTGCTTGATATGGGTAAGCGTGACCGGATCAGTGGGGCCAAACCAGCGCCATGTTTCTTTCATGGGATATCCTATTCGATCAGATGTCTGCGCCGACGGGTCATTGGAATGACATCGGCATGAGCGTGCGCGGCAGCCACAGGGCGATCTGCGGGAAGAGAATGACCAGCAACAAGATCACCAGCATCGGGGCCAGAATGATGCAGACATCCCGCAGCACCTTGACCACATTCATCCCCCCGATCGACGCAGAGATCAGCAGACACAAGCCGTAAGGCGGCGTGACCAAACCAAAGGCCAGCGAGATGATCCCGATGATCGCAAAGGCCACCGGATCAATCCCCGCCGCCCGCGCTACGGGCAAAAGCACCGTTCCCAGAATGATAATGGTCGGGATCGCATCGATGAACAGACCGAAAAACAGGAACAGCGCCGCGATGATCAACGACGTGCCAATGACGCCAAGCTCGTGCGCGGTCAGCACGTCTACGATCAAACGCGGCACGTTGTAGAACGCCAGCATCCAGCCAAAAGCCGAAGCCGTCCCGATCGCAAAAAGCGAGATCGACGCAAAACGGCCCGTGTCATAGAAGATCCCGCCAAGATCCCGCACCGACACGGTACGAAAGACGAAAACCCCAAGGATCAACGCATAGCCCGCCGCGATGATCGCGCTTTCGGTCGGGGTCACAATGCCCCCCACGATGCCGCCGATCACCAGAACCGGGGTCAGCATCGCCAGCGCCGCGCCTTTGAACGCCGACCAGAACTGCGCGAATGTGGGCCGCAGGGTGACGGGGTAGTCGTACTTTTTGGCATAGCCATAGACCGTCGCCATCAGGGCAAAACCGATCAGCAAGCCGGGAATGGCCCCCGCCAGAAACAGCGCGCCGACCGAAATCTGCATGACCCCGCCCCAGACCACCATGAGGATGCTGGGCGGAATGATCACCCCCATCACGGACGAACAGGCCGTGATCGCGATGGCAAAACGGGTGTCATAGCCCTCTTTGACCATCGCGGGGATCAGGATCTTGCCGCAGCCCGCCGCATCTGCCGTGGACGACCCCGAGATACCGGCAAACAGCATCGACACGGCGACATTCACATGCCCCAACCCTCCGGGCATCCAGCCGGTCAGCACGCGGGCAAAATCAATCAGCTTTTGCGTGATCAACCCCGAATTCATCAGGTTCGCCGCCAACAGAAAGAACGGCACGGCAAGCAGGATGAACGAGTTATACGACTGGAACATCCGGTCGATGACGATGAAGGGCGTCAGCCGGATATCCAGCATCACAATCGGAATTGTCGCGATCCCCAAGGCAAAGGCGACCGGCACCCGCCACGCCACCAGCAGGATGAAACCGCCCACAAGAATAAGACAGGCAAGGCCCGTTGAAACGATCATGATACGGCCCGCCCCTCTGTGCGGTAGACCGCAAATGCTTGATACAAACGGTAAAGGGCAAAGACCGCCCAAAGCACACCGGCGATCGGGACAGAGATATGCGTGAACATCAGATTTGCACGCATCATGACCGACGTCTGGTTGCCCCCGAACTTGGCGTAATCAATGCCGTACCATGCGAACAACAGCGCAAACCCCGCGACCAACCCAAGCACCAGCGCTTGCTGCAAGAACGCCAGCAGCGGATGCTTGGCACCGGGGATGACCTGAACGTCGAAATGCGTCCCCTCCCACACCGCGAGGGCAGACCCGAGCATGACGACCCATACAAAGATGAACGTGGCCAGCTCTTCGGTCCATAGATAGACGGGGATCACCCCGGTGTAGCGCGCAATGACCTGCAGGCCGACGGGGATCGCCAGTGAAAACATCAGCACCCCCACAACGAAGCGGAGCAAGGATGCGAGCAGTTCCAGACCACGCAGGATCATGTGCTTACCGATCAACTTGAGTGAAAATAAAATCCCCCTCGGGTCACAAGAACCCAAGGGGGGCATCCGCAGGGATTACTTGGCGCGGACCGCTTCAAGCAGCTCCGATGCACCGATCTCGGCGGCATAGGCATCCTGCACCGGCTTGACCATCTCCAGCATCTTGTCGCGGTTTTCGAATTCGGACACGGTCAGCTGACCCGCATCGACCATCTCTTGCAGCTTAACGCCGTCCTCGCGCGATTCCAGCTCGCGGCCATAGGCCCCTGCCTCTTCGCCTGCTTCAAGCACGGCGGCCTGCAGGTCTGCGGGCAGGCTGTTAAAGGTCTTGCCGCTCATCACGATGGGGCGCACGGTGATCGAATGGCGCGTCAGCGTCAAGTTCGGGGCCACCTCGTAGAACTTGAGGTTCTGAATGCTCGCGGCCTCGTTCTCGAACCCTGCGATGACACCGGTCTGGATGGCGTTGTAAACCTCGTTATAGGCAATCGCCGACGGGGCCGCAGTCAACGCCTGGAAGATCTGCGCCTGGATCGGCGCGCCCATGACGCGCATCTTGTGGCCCTTCAGATCATCAAAGGTCACAACAGGGTTTTTCGACAGCAGATTGCGCGTGCCCCCGCCGGTGTAGCCCACGATCTTGATATCGGCTTTCTCCAGCAGCTCGTCCTCCAGCGGCGCAAGCACATCGCTGGACAGGACCGCATTCCAGTGGTCCAGATCGCGGAACAGGAAGGGCATGTCCATCAGCGGAATGGACGGGGCGAACTTGGCCATGTTGGACGGCGCAAGGATCGTGTAATCAATCGCCACACCCTGGTTCAGGAAGGTGACGTAATCGCTTTCGACGCCAAGCTCGCCGTTCAGACGTAAGTCAAACGTCACATCGCCATCGTATTTCTCGCCGACCAGTTCCTCGAATTTACGCAGTGTTTTGGTGAAGGCATGTTCATCGTCGAACATGCTGGCCCCCCGCAGAACCGTCTCGGCCTGCGCGGTGGCTGTAAAGAGCGTCGCAGCAACGGCGGCACCCGAAACAAGCTGTGCTGTCTTGGTAAAAAATGACATGGTAGTCCTCCCTGATTGTTGTCTGACCAGATACGTGCCTGACCAGATTCTCCCTGACGTGAAATATGTCGTTAGTATTTGTAATGCGTCAAGTTTATTTGTAATTATTTGTATACCTCAAATTTATCAGCGGCTTACCCCCCACGCGCCGCTGCCCCGCACAGGATCAAACGACCGGCAGCAGCTCCGCCGGAAGGTCTTGGTAACAGACAGGGCGCAGGAAACGGCGGATCGCCAGCGTCCCGACCGACGTCGCGCCAAAGTTGGTCGACGCGGGATAGGGCCCGCCGTGGACCATCGCCCCGCTGACCTCCACGCCCGTGGGAAAGCCGTTGGCCAATATCCGCCCCGCCTTGCGCTCTAACACCGGCATCAAGGCTTGGGCGGCAGCAGTATCGCCTGCGTCCATTTGCAACGTGCAGGTCAGCTGCCCGTCCAGCCCTTTGGCAACCGCGGCCATCTCATGCGCATCGGCCACACGCACAATAATGCCAAGCGGCCCGAAGATCTCATGCGCCAGCGCGTCGCTGTTCAGCCAATCGGTGCCAGAGACCTCGAAGACAGCGGGGGTGACACGGCGCGCCTCGCCCCGATCCGAAGAGACGAGCGCGCGCGTACACCCCGCGCGCGCGATACGATCACGCCCGTCGAAATAGGCATCGGCGATCCCCGCCGTCAGCGTTGTTTGGGCAGGGCTGTCGTGCAACGCGGCGACCGCGGCATCGCGGAAGGCATCGGCACCGGGACCGTCACTGATCACCAGCACGCCCGGGTTCGTGCAGAACTGCCCTGCCCCCATCGTCAGCGACGCGGCCCATCCCGCGCCGATCTCTGCGCCACGGGCGGAGGCTGCGGCGGGCAGTACAAAGACCGGGTTGATCGACCCCAGCTCGCCGAAGAACGGAATGGGTTCGGGCCGCTGTGCGCATAGATCAAACAGCGCGCGTCCGCCGCGCAGCGATCCGGTAAAGCCGACGGCCTTGATCAACGGATGCTGCACCAGCGCCTGCCCGACCTCTAGCCCGCCCCCCTGGATCAACGAGAATACACCCGCGGGCATGTCGCAAGCTGTAATGGCGGCACCAATCGCTGCGGCCACGACCTCTGCCGTGCCGGGGTGCGCGTGGTGCCCCCTGACAACCACCGGACAGCCCGCCGCCAAGGCCGACGCCGTATCCCCGCCTGCCGTCGAAAAAGCGAGTGGGAAGTTCGACGCCCCGAAGACCGCAACAGGGCCAATCGGGCGATGGATCATCCGCAAATCGGATCGCGGCAAAGGCGTGCGATCCGGCAAGGCCGCATCATGGCGCGCGTCCAGAAACTTGCCTTCAAGGATATGCGTCGCGAACATGCGCAGCTGACCGGATGTGCGCCCTGTTTCACCGCGCAAACGTGCGTCGGGCAGGCCGGTTTCCTGAGTGCCGATCAGGGACAATGTGTCGATACGAGCGTCTACCTCGTCCGCGATCGCATTCAGGAAGGCCGCGCGATCCTGCGCTGTGGTGGCGCTGTAGGCGTCAAACGCATCCTCGGCAGCCTGCGCGGCGCGGTCGACCAGATCAACGGTGCCGGCGGCGAAAATCCGTGGCTGCCCGTCGGCGGGGTCGGATGAAAATTGCTCTGCCGCGTCGGTCCATTCGCCTGCGATCAGGTGTTTGCCCATCAGTTCCATGCTGCGTTTCCTTTAGCCTCTGTCAGAAAAAGCCGGCGGCCGCGTGCATCCGCAGCCGCCGGTCGTGTCGTTGTCAGGAGAACAGCATGCCGCCGTTGATATCGACGTTGGCACCTGTGATGAACGCCGCATCATCCGAGGCAAGGAACACCGCCAGCTTGGCCACATCTTCCGAAGTCCCCTCGCGTTTCACGGGCGAGACATTGGCCACATGGGTGCGCACTTCGGGTTTGGTAAAGATGTTGTGGAAATCGGTATCGATCATCCCCGGGCAAAGCGAATTCACGCGGATTTTCGGACCCAGCTCTTTCGCCAGACCCCGCGTCAGCGTCATCAGCGCCCCCTTGGATGCGCCGTAAGCAGAGGCACCGGGCCCGCCGCCATCGCGACCGGCCTGCGACGCGAGCCCGACAATCGACGATCCTTCGGTCATATGGGGAAGACATTCACGCACCATCAGCACAAAGGATGTCAGGTTCACGTCCATGACCGACTGCCAGTGATCCAGCGTCATCTCCGACATGGTGACCCGCGCGACCAGCCCGCCCGTGACGTGGACCAGCGTATCGACCTGCCCGAATTCCTTGACGGTCTTTTCTACCAACGCGGCAACATCGGCCTCTTTGGTCATATCGCCCTGCAGCGCGAAGGCATTGCCGCCCGCCGCCTTGATTTCGGCGACGGCGCTGTCGGCCCCTTCAGAGCTTGCCATATAGTTGATCGCCACATTCGCGCCCCGCGCCGCGAACTCAAGCACACAGGCGCGGCCGATATCGCGGCCACCGCCGGTTACAATTGCGGTTTTCCCTTTGAGGTCCATGATCGTCTCCTGAATATAAAATTCTGCGGAGGAACCTGACCGAGCAGTGCTCTCCGCGTCTCCCTTCGATGCACAATGGGGTTCCAGGGCGGCGATGCACGCCCAACAACTGCATTATCCGTCCCCTTGCTTAGGGCAAACCTCAGGGCGCGACAATACAAATTATTACAAATACGGAGATTGGTGAGTCGAGAAGGTCGTTAACTCCAGCGGAAAAGACCTAGCGAACAGTAGAATATCCGTCGTATCAGGCACAAAACCCGATAAAAGTCGCTGCGGCCTACGGCACGCCTCTCACCCAAATCTGTTGACAACATCCAATAATAGTTACAAATTATTACATCTGATTAACGCCGGGGGGAGGCATACCAATGGACACCACAGCAGACGCATCACAGGGTTGGATGACCTCGGGCCCCGGCGCGCAGCGGCGCATCTTGTGTCAGGACAAAGCGCTGATGATGGTAGAGTTCATGTTCGAAAAGGACGGCGTCGGCATGCCCCATTCGCACCCCCATGTGCAAACGACATTCGTGTCCTCTGGCCAGTTCGAATTCACCGTTGGGGGCGACAGGCAGATCCTCAACCCCGGCGATGCGTTGATCATCCCGTCGAACGTCGAACACTCCTGCCTGTGCTTGCAGGCGGGGAAACTGCTCGACAGTTTTGCACCGCGGCGGGATGATTTCATGGCGGCCCACGGGCTACCGCTAGAGTAAGCGGTTAGCCTTCGAACACACGGTTCTTTGCATTCTCGACATGGGCGCGCATGGCGGCGCGGGCTTCGGCCTGATCCCGTGCGATGATCGCGGCGAGGATGCGGCGGTGTTCTTGCTGGACAAGCTCCATCCGCTCGCGCGGTTTGCTGAGCGACAGGTTCCGCGTCAGGTTAAGGCCGGTCAGGATGTTCGACTTCATCGAGGTGCGCGCAGTTGCGAAATACTGGTTGCCGGACGCCTCGCAGATCGCCTGATGAAAGGCCTCGTCTGCTTCGACGCCCAACTCCCCTTCGCGAATGCAGCGGTCCAGTTCCTTGAAATGCGCGCGCAGCTTGGCCAGATCCGCTTCTGTATGGCGGACGGCGGCAAGGAACGCCGCCTCCCCCTCGATCGCGGCGCGGAATTCGAAGGTGCGCTGGATATCAGCGATAGACCCCACGGGCGCAAAGGTCAGCACCGCCGTATCGGGGCGGCGCTGCACGAATGACCCGGACCCCTGCCGCGACACGACCACGCCGTCTTCGCGCAACTGCTTAAGCGCCTGACGCAGCACCGGCCGGGACACCTCCAGCATCTCGCTCATGGCGTGTTCGGTCGGCAGCTTATCCCCGACCGCGGTCTCCCCGCTGGAGATCATCGCGAGGATTTTCTCGTAGGCGTGATCCGCGAGCGTGCGTTCCTTGGCGGGCTTGCCCATGGCGGAACGGCTCGCATCTGCGCCTGCTACCGGTTGTTTTGTTCCCGCCATGCTTTGAATTCGTCCTTCGTTGCCGGATCTGTCGGTGGGTAAAGCCCAAAAATCGAAGCACCATTTTGCACCATTTCCAGAACGAAGTCTTCGAAAACGGTCATCTCTTCGGTTTCTGACGCTATTTCTGCCACCAGATGCTTGGGGATGCAAACGACGCCTTCATTGTCGCCCACGATAATATCACCCGGAAAGACGGAAACACCGCCACATGCGATAGGGTCATTGATCGCGACGGCGTGGTGTTTGGTCAGGTTTGTCGGCGCACTGGGGCGCGTGTGATAGGCGGGCATCTCGAGCGCTGAAATCTCGGGCGTGTCGCGGAACCCCCCGTCGGTGACGATCCCCTTGCAGCCGCGCTTCATCAATCGGGTGGCCAGAATACACCCCGCCGACGCCGCCGTTGAATCGCGCCGCGAGTCGATCATGAAGACGGACCCGGGGGGGCATTCCTCTACGCCCTTGCGCTGCGGGTTGGCACGGTCCGCAAAAGACTCTAGCCCGTCCAGATCCTCGCGCGCGGGAATATAGCGCAGGGTGTAGGCTGGCCCGACCATATTCGGCCCGGGGTTCATACGGTACGGCCCCTGAATAAAGACGTTACGAAAGCCGCGCTTGAACAATGCGGTGGTCAGCGTTGCCGTGCTGACATGCATGAGCTTTTCAAGGAGTTCTGGCGTCGGTTCAGTCATGGTGAATACTTTCTACTATGGTATTTCGGGCGTTTTGAAAGGCGTGGAAAAGGTCGGCTCATTCAAGCAATGAGGGCAGGAACAGCGACACGGCGGGGACATATGTGACCAGCAAGAGCGCCATAAGAATGGCCAGGTAGAAGGGCCATATGGTCCTGAGCGTTTCCTCGATCTTGACCCTGCCGACGGCACAGCCCACGAACAGGCAGGTGCCAACGGGGGGCGTGCACAGACCAAGCCCGAGGTTGACCAGCAGCATGATCCCGAACTGGGTGGGGTCCATGCCAAGATCGCGCACAATGGGCAGGAAGATCGGCGTGCAGATCAGGATCAGCGCGGCCATATCCATAATCATCCCCAGCACCAGCAGCATGATGTTGATCATCAGCAGAACGGCGATCTTTTCTTCCGAGATGCCAAGCATGAAGCTGCTCAGCTTTTCGGGCACCTGATACAGCGCCAGAAGATAGGCGAATGAACTGGCAAAACCGATCAGCACCATGACCATCGCAGTTGTGCGCACGGCAGAGACGACGGCGGTCTTGAACCCGTTCCAGTCAAGGCTGCGATAGACGAAATAGGTCAGCAGCAGCGCATAGATCGCACCGAAGGCACCGGATTCAGTCACGGTGAAAATACCCGAAAGCACCCCGCCCACGATAATTACAGCCGTCACCAGACCCGGCAGCGCATGCAGCGATGCAACGCCGACCGCACGCCAGCCGGGGAAGGGTTCCGCCGGATAGTTACGTTTGATCGCAATGACATAGGCCGCCACCGCAAGGCACAGACACATCAGCATGCCGGGCACCACCCCCGCGAGGAACAGCTTCGAGATCGAGATCCCCCCGCCTGCGGCCACCGCAAAGATAATCATGTTGTGGCTGGGCGGAATAACGATGCCTGCAATCGATGATGTAACGGTCACGTTCACCGCGTAATCGGAATGATAGCCCCGTTCCTTCATGACAGGGATCAGAATAGACCCGAGCGCCGAGATATCAGCCACAGCCGATCCCGAAATCCCGCCGAACAACATGCTGGAAAAGATGTTCACCGATGCCAGACCGCCGCGCACGTGACCCACAAGGGCCGAGGCGAACTTGACCAGACGCATGGCGATACCGCCGTGCAGCATCAGCTCGCCTGCGAAAACGAAGAACGGGATCGCCAGCAGCGAGAAGACAGAGATGCCGGAAACCGACCGTTGAAAGGTGATCAGCAGCGGAAAACCTTCGTACCAAAAGGCGGTCAGGGCTGCGATACCCATTGCAAAGGCGACGGGGATACCGATCACGACGGAGACGCCGAAAATGCCAAGAAGGATTGTCAGACCCATGATTAAAACAGACCTTTTTCATGATAGGGGATACCGCGCAGAAAACAGGCGATCCGAAATACCGCGCGCAGGCCGGCAAATAGAAAGACAAGCCCGCCGCACATCGCAGCCGACAAGGACCGGAAGCTTTCAGGGATGTTCAGCATGGGGAGCATTGTGCTCCACCCGAATTTGACCAGTTCAATACTTGCGACCAGCATGATCAGGCCGAAACCGGCAAGGACGATATCAATGACGAGCTTCAGGAAATGACTGACCCGCCAGCCCATCATGTCGCGGAACAGCGTCACCCCGAGATGTGTGTTCTCATGGATCCCGACCGCCGCGCCCAGATAGGTCACATAGCAGATCAGCAAAAGCGCCAGCTGTTCGACCCATGTCGGTGTGACGTTCAAGACATAGCGCCCGAACACCAGCCAGCCAAAGGTCGCGATCAGTACGACGATGGCGATAGAGGCCGCGAGCATGCAAAGAAAACTCAGCCCGTCGAGCGCACGCTCGGTATGCTTCATCCAGAGGGGTGCGTGTTCCACGGCCCTATTCCTTTGTGAGAGAAGGGGTGCGCCCCGTTGCAACAGGGCGCACGATTGTCCAGCCGCGCTGATCAGTCAGCGTTGCGGAACAGATTGACGAGATCCGTCATCTCTGGATTGGCCGCCAGATACTTTTCGTAGACGGGCACCATCGCTTCCTGGAACGCCGATTTGTCGGCGATCTCGTTCACTTCGACGCCACCGTCCATGATGATCTTCATCGACGCCGCCTCGCGTTCGCCCCAGAGTTTGCGCTGCAGATCGGTGGAGTTTTTACCGGCGGTTTTCACGATTTCCTGCTGTTCTGGTGTCAGACCGTCAAAGGTCTTTTTGCTCATGCACAGGCATTCGGGAATGATCAGGTGCTGGGTCAACGAATAGTATTTCGCGACCTCGAAGTGGCTGGTGGATTCATAAGACGGCGGGTTGTTCTCTGCCCCGTCCACAACGCCGGTCTTGATCGACTGGTAGACTTCCGCAAAGGCCATCGGGGTGGCGTTGCCGCCCATGGATTCGATCATGCCGACGAACAGATCGTTGTTCATCACGCGCACTTTCATGCCTTGCACGTCTTCGGGCGTATTGATCGGCTTGACCGAGTTATAGAAAGACCGCGCGCCGGCGTCATAGTAACCAAGGGGGACGATCCCCTTTTCCTCTAGCGCTTCCCCAAGTGCGGCCCCCGGTTCGCCGTCCATCAGCTCATACATTTGGGGCACGCTTTTGAAGACAAAGGGCAAGGACACGACATTGGTCGCAGGCACGGCCTGACCCATCGGCCCAAGGCTGAAGACGCCAAAATCCATGATCCCGAGACGCAGCTGTTCAATCGCATCGGGCTGCGAGCCCAGAACGCCGGCGTGGAACACCTTGCCCTTGATCTCGCCCCCGGTCTTTTCGGTGACCTCTTCCATGAAGGCTTCCATACCGTGCGATACGGGGTAATCCTCGACGTGGATATTCCAGCCGCGCCAGTCCTTTGCCTGCGCCGTCACGGGCATGACAGCCAGCGTCGATGCCGCGGCAATCGCAAAGGCACCAC
Organism: Sulfitobacter sp. SBS6; assembly: GCF_048285585.1. Classification (NCBI taxonomy): domain Bacteria; kingdom Pseudomonadati; phylum Pseudomonadota; class Alphaproteobacteria; order Rhodobacterales; family Roseobacteraceae; genus Sulfitobacter; species Sulfitobacter sp. SBS6. The sequence goes on from NZ_JBLWBA010000010.1 coordinate 35,549, forward strand.
GGGTGATGATTTTATTCAGTTTCATATTTGTTTCCTCCCAAAGACAAATTATTGCAAAAGTGATCACATGACTTACAAATATTTACAAGTACTATTTTTCGAGTTTTAATGGGGACGCGCCCGACCTTGTCGTTTTGATCTTCACTGCACCGACCCAAAAATTTAGAATTTTAAAGGGCTTAAGGCCTGCGAAGAGACGACTAAGGCGACGGAAATTTCGCCCCTGCTGCACGGGCGGGCCGATACATAGGAAGAGGTAGATACATGACAAATTCGCATTCCAACCAGACAACCAAACTGCAGGCGGGCACCGCCTTCCCCGTGTTCGAGGTGCCTAAATTCGGCGGCGGCACCATGACGGTGGGCGGCGCGACCGACGGCTGGACGCTGCTCATTGTATACCGTGGCAAGCATTGCGGACGCTGCAAGACCTACCTGGGCAAGCTGGAACACAGCTATGCAAAGTGGGAAGACGCGGGTTTTGCGGTGAAATGCGTCTCGGCCGACCCGCTGGAGAAAGTCAGCGATGATGTCGCACGCTTCGGGTGGACCTTCGACATCGGCTACGACCTGCAAGAAAGTGACATGCGCGCCATGGGGCTTTACGTCAGCGACCCTCTGTCTTCGCAGGAAACCGACCGTCGCTTTGCAGAGCCCGGTATTTTCTGCCTGCGCCCCGACGGCACGACGCAGATCATAGCCATTTCTAACGGTCCGGCGGCGCGCCCCGATTTGGATGAACTTCTCGACGGGATGATATTCACGATCAACAACGACAAACCTGTCCGCGGGAACGCCTGAACCCGGCCTGAGCCTACCAACCGCAAGACAGCCAAGAGGAGAACCCCCAGTACAACACAACGGCTCCCGCTACGCGACAGACCCGAGTTCTGCCAAAGCGCTGGATACAGCGGGCCTGCGCGAACGGGCACCGATCCAGCGGGCGCCCCCAAACTTTATCGAAAGTTATTTTGTCACGCGGGAATAAACCGCACCCCCCGGACGTCACTTGGTCATAGAGCCTTTGCCCACGATGCAGAGCAAAGGCCCGGAACCACGGGAGGAAGACATGAAAGTCATTGAAAACGTTAAGCGTCGGCACTTTTTGATCGGATCGGCAGGCACGATGGCAGCCGTCGCGGTCGGGGCACCGGCTTTGGCACAATCAGGCGGAGAGCCTTTGCCGGATTACGTCGCCTGGAAAGACGCCGAGGACATGATCGTCCATTCCAAGCAGACGCTCGAGACGAAACGCGCCGCACAGGGGTCAGAGCTGATCACGCCCACGACCGAACTTTACATCCGCAACAACTTGCCCGCCCCCTCGGACAAGATCGTTGCCGACCGCGATGCCTGGGAGGTCGAGATCGACGGTGTTGCAAACCCCGGCAAGATGACCGTCGGTGCGTTGAAAACGCTTGGCGTCGAAACGGTCGTGTGCGTGCTGCAATGCTCGGGCAACGGGCGCGCCTTCTTCGATCACGAGACGAGCGGGTCGCAGTGGTCCGTCGGGGCGGCGGGCAATGTCGTGTGGACAGGCGTGCCCGTGCGCGCCGTTATTGACGCAATGGGCGGCGCCGATGCAGATGCCGTGTATCTGACCGGCACCGGCGGAGAGGATATTCCCCAAGGGCTGCCGCCTGAATCGATCCAGGTTGAACGCTCTGTCCCCAAGGCTGCGATGGATCGCGCGATCCTCGCGTGGGAGATGAACGGCGAACCCGTGCCGCTGGCGCACGGTGGCCCCCTGCGGCTGATTATCCCGGGCTACTACGGCGTCAACAATATCAAGTATCTCAAACGGTTGGCCCTGACGGTCGAGGAATCGCCCAATAAGATCCAGCAGACTGGCTACCGCGTCCGCCCTGTCGGCGAAAAAGGTGATCCCTCGCAACCCTCCATGTACGAGATGTCCGTGAAATCATGGATCACAGGGCCGCTGGTGGATGCCGCAACGGGCAAGGTGCAGATCCACGGCGTCGCCATGGGCGGTGTCAGTGGGCTTGAGAAAGTCGAAGTGTCCACCGACGGCGGGCAGACCTGGGCCGATGCGCAGTTTCTGGGGCCTGACCTTGGCCCCTACGCGTGGCGGCCCTTTGTGCTGATCACCGATTTGACGGAAGGCACACATATGCTGGCCAGCCGGGCAACCAATGCCGCAGGCGACGCCCAGCCAGAGAACTTTCCGCCAAACGAACGCGGTTATGGCAACAACGGATGGCGGGCACATGCCGTCGACGTGACTGTCAGCTGATACCATAGACCGGCGGCCTTGGCCGTCGGTCCGACCCTTACCCGGAGACATTGAAATGACCCCATCCCTGACGCCGCGCCTTGGCGGTGCCCTTTTCCTTGCCCTGATCGGCAGCGCAGCAGCAGCCGACGCCTCTCTTGACGCCGGGCGCGCCCTTTTCAACGAGACAGCGCAGCCGCAATGTGCCCTTTGTCACAGCTTGAAAGACGCGGGTGCCGAAGGCGAGATCGGCCCGAACCTTGACGACTTCAAGCCTACCGTCGAACAGGTCCGCGCCGCCGTGACAAGCGGGATCGGCATTATGCCCGGCTTTGCCGAAACACTGACTGACGCAGAGATCGAAACGCTATCGATTTATGTGGCGACGGTCGCGGGCGGATCTGACGCCGCGGCCAACAGCGACGCCAGCGCGCCGACCGAGGACGCCGCCGCAGCAGAGCCGGAAACCCCCGGTGCCGAGATTCTGGCACAAGGCGATCCCGCCGCGGGCGAGAAGGTGTTCAGGAAGTGCAAAGCCTGTCACACGGTAGAAGAAGATGGCCCAAGCCGCGTCGGGCCAAATCTTTATGGGATCGTCGGTGCCTCTGTCGCGGCGGTGGACGGATTCCGCTATTCCGGTGCGCTGACCGACCATGGCGGCGACTGGACACCGGACCGGCTTGCGGCTTTCCTTGCTAACCCCCGCAAGGCCGTGCCCGGCACCAAGATGAGCTTTGCCGGGCTGCGCAAGCCGGAAGATCAAGCCGATGTGATCGCCTATCTCGCCAGTTTGTCAGACGCCGACTGACCTAACCGACGCAAGGCCGCGCCGAACGAACCGTCTTTGAAAGTGCTGCCATCACGCTTTCAGAGGCGCGTTCGCGCGTTTCGAGCTTGAGATAGCGGGCGATCGCATCGAACCGGGTGCGGTCCATCCCTGTCGCGACGATAATATGGCGCTGTTGGTCCCGTGAGCCCCAGCTCGCGATCTGCTTTTCTGACGTGCTCTTACCCTCTGGCAGGGCAAACCCGCCGCGCAAGTAGGTCAGGCGACATCCATTCTGGCCCGCATAATGCATGATATCGCCCTTTTCTGCCACGCGGGACGCAACGGCTGTCAGGTTCGCGCCCTCAAGATCCGGCACACCTGCCAAACCACCCCCCGCCACGGGGCGCAGATCGCCAGAGCCTAGATCATAGGTCTGTGCTGCCAGTTCGGTGTGAATGTCGAAAGCCGTGGGGGTGGCGACAAAGCCAGACCCGAAAACCATCGCCAAAGCCACCGCTGCGGCGACAGCGCCGCCCCAAAGCCAAGGTCGCGGGTGCCGGTTGCTATTTGCAGCCCTCGTTTGCGGCGTAGCATCTGGATCTTCCAGCACCGGACGCATCAACGCCAAACCGCGCGAAACGCGCCGCACATCCTCCAGCGCCGCAGCCAGCGCGGGTTCGGCAGCCAACCGCGTCTCTAAGGCACGCATTTCCGACGCGCTCAGCGCGCCATCATGGTAGGCGTTGACCTGTTCCCAGTCTTTGTCGTTCAGCTCGCTCATGTCTTCCGCGTCACTTCCTGTTTTGCCGTTCCGGCCCCATCGACGACGTCCAGTAACGCCCGACGCGCGCGGCTGATCCGGCTCATCACCGTGCCGTTCGGCACATCCATCACTTTCGCCGCCTCGGCGTATTTCAGGCCCATAATGTCCACAAGGCACAGCACCTCGCGGGTCTCGGGCGGCAGCTTCTCGAACGCCAGCCGGATCAATACATCCCGCGCGGTATCCGGACCGCCTGCTTCATCAGATAGACGTTTCTCCTCCGCCGAATATTCACGGCGCACGCGCCTTTTTCTCAGCTCGTCATAATGCAGGTTGCGAATGACGCGGAACATCCACGGGCGCAATTCCTCCAGCAGTTCGGGTCTGCGATCAGACCGTAACCCCCGCTCCACCGCGTCCTGCACCAGATCCTCTGCCGCGTCGCGCGACTGACAGATGGCCGTGGCATAGGCCCTCAACTCAGGCAAAAGAATCTCGATAAGGGTACGTTGCGCCATATCAATCCGTACCGCGTTTTCAGGCCGGATCAAAGCCAACACGACCCGCTGTGGCCCTCTTAGTTCAGAACCTGAGGTACAAGTGTGCTATTGAGATATGAAAGCTTGCGAAGCTGGTGAACTGGCCCCCTTTTTAACCGGACACTTGGGCATAACCACGGAGGCTTGGGTATATGCCTGAGCTCGTGCTTATGTCTGATATAGAAATCATCACTGATGGTGGCCGTCGTCGTCGCTGGAGCGCCGCTGAGAAGCTGCGTATTGTCGAAGAAACGTTGGATGACCGGGCCAGCATTTCTGTGGTCGCGCGCCGTAATGGCGTAGCCCCCAATATGATGTATAGATGCGCAGGCTCTTGCTGGAGGGAGGACGTGTCGCCGTGGCAGAGGATGATGACGTGACCAGCACCAAGGTCGTCCGACAGATGGAAGATCGCATCCGTGAGCTGGAACGCCAGCTCGGCCGAAAAACGCTGGAGGCCGAGATCCTGCGCGAGGCGTTGGACAAGTCACGCTCAAAAAACAGATATGGCAGGTGCGGTCGCCTTTGAGGGGAGATTCCCAGTGAAGGTCGTGGCCGAAACGCTGGGTGTGGCCCGCTCGAACTTGATTGACAGGCTGAACGACAGGACGAAGTCACGTCGGCGCTACTATAAAGCGCAAGCCGCGGCCTTGGTGCCGCTGATCACAACGCTGGTGGCGGCCCGACCGATCTATGGCTACCGGCGGATTACGGCGATACGGAGCCGGCAGCTGCGCTCGAAAGGGCTGACCCCATCAATTACAAACAAGGTCTATCGCATCATGAAGGCGCACAATCTGCTTCTGGCGCGCAAGTACACGGAGCGCCCGGAGCATGTTCACGACGGCAAGGTCATCGTTATGCACTCCAACCTGCGATGGTGCAGCGATGGCTTCGAGTTCACCTGCTGGAGCGGTGACATCGTCCGTGGTGCCTTCATCATTGATGCACGTGACCGCGAAATCATCGCATGGCGCGCCTTCTATCGCGAAGGACACGCAAATCTTCGCCCGCCAGTTGGGCCTAGAACCCTGTTTTACACCGGTTCACAGCCCACAGAGTAATGGCATCTCAGAGGCTTTTGTGAAGGCGCTGAAGCGCGATTGCGTCCAGGTGACGCCGTTACCGGACGCCCAGACAGTTCTTGGATTGATCGGAGCTTGGATCGAGAACTACAATGAAAACCACCCGCACTGAGGGCTGAAAATGCGCTCACCACGCGAGTTCAACGCAGCTCAATCCGCAACCGCCTGAGTGTCCGCTGAAACGGGGGCAAAATCAGGTTCCACCCTATCCGAACTCTGCACGAGCACCGCTTCTGAGCGCCCTAAGTTCTTTCAGCGATCTGCGCGTAGAAAATGGAGCATACTTGAGTGGCGGCGGCGTTGGCGCATTTTTCGCCTGCATCCGCTAGCCAATGGGCATATTGTTTGTGAGTGTGATCCGGTGCCGGCACTTGGCAGTGGCTACATTATTTCACGCAAGGCGGCGCAAGCCTTTATCACTACCGCTGAACAACTGTACTTTCCCATCGACCTTATTTGGCGTTTTGCCCCCGGCAAGCTGCGCCAAGCTTTTCTGGCGCGGCTGATCGTGACCCAGACGCAGCAGGACTCCGACATCTCGGGGCGTTTCGACCAAGGTAGGATTGCGTTAAAGTACCGGCTTATGCGTCCCATTCTAAAAAGCCGAAGACTGCGCCGGAGAATTGATGTACTGCGACTTTACGGATTTCTGCGACACTAGCTATATTTCAAAAAGTGAACCCAATGCGTAAAAAACCTGGGCGGATCAAGCAACTCTTATCCATGAACCAACATCGAAAACGCTGGGGCGCGCGCAAGCATTCCGCGACAACGCAAAACTTGACGGCTCTTAGGGAAACCATAATTGACGAGGGCGAACCAGCTCAGACGCGCGGCGCTGAAAAGTCGATTAACGCGCACCTTCAAAACTTGCGCCGTGAGTTTTCGGGGAAATCCGCGCTGCTGCTACACCATGCAGAACTAATCGTACTTATCCGCCGCGAATATAATGTTGCTGAGACCTACGAAAAATTTCGGGAGCTCTGGCTTGATGAAGGGGCGTTTCTGATTGAAAACCTTAACATCAGATGGCTGGTCTCAGCCACTGACACATTTGCGGCGCATGACAGTGACATGCGCATTCGCGCCGTCGGCATGATGACGACGGTCATGGTAAATGCTGTAAAGATGCAAGAAAGCGAAAGATACCTTACCGGCATTGAAAATGTGACGGTCGACCCCGCACGCGCGGCAGATGTGCAGGAACGGCTGATCCCACTTTTTGAAGGCATGTCGTGCTTTACTGTCGGGACGGATGACACTTTGCGCAACATGGTTTGGCGAATGGAGCCCTTTATGGAGCTAGAACCGGTTGGTCCAATTTTGCGCGAAATCTGGGCGCGGCTTCAGATTAATGACACCGTATTCGCACGGTTCAAGGCACTACACACCCGAGAGAAAACCAGTTGGTGGGAAGACGCCTAGGCCTGCCCACCCCGTCGGGATGCGTCAAAGTCGTCAGGCGACAATGATATCTCGCGCCGCTCGGTATCGGCAAAATAACGCAAAGCCCTTAGCCCCATACGGAGTTGCGCGTAAATGCGGCGCAACCTGAAGCTCAGGTTTTTACTTTGACGCGCAGGGGTGCCTGCACCGATAATTGACTGAGTGGCTTGCCCGGCTGTCATGCCGTAATCTGTCGTTCGATCAAGCTGCACGGCGCTCGCGGGCTCGATCTGAAAGCTGTTTAGTTCGTAGGCTTTGCAGATCATTGCATCTGCCACAGCGGCCTGTGCTTGTGCCCTGCGCAGCAACTTTGCGGCACCGGATGGCCACAGCACGTATGCCGCGGCACCGCTTCTATCTTGATAAAGACGCAGCATCCGGTGGGTGCCTGTCAGCTGTGAACCTTGCTTTGCTACAATTTTCTTCCGCTTTCTCACCTCAAACGTCATGTGGTCAGCTCCGTTGAGCTTGCTGCAGGCCTCCAGAAGCTGCGGTGTTGCACGGGAAAGCAAAACATCGTCTTCCAGAATCAATGCCGGCTCCCCACGCGCCTCGACCAGCTTCCATGCCATGACATGGCTCAGGAAACAGGCTTTCTCGGTCTCTTTTAAGGGGCGCTCCCAAGTGTCCCAATAACCCGGGCTGGGTGTGCCGATCTGGACGTCGGGTGTGACGGCTTCCAAGCGCTCGTAGCTTAGCCCAAGCGCAGCCATCTGCTGTGCCATGAAAGTCATGCGGTCAGTTGCCGATGCAACGTTGATTATGATCGCTTTTATGGGAAAGTCCTCCGGCTAGGTCGCATCCAGACAGCGCATGTACCAGATGCCGCTTGTATCAACTGTCAGGCGACCAGGCAATCTTGGATAATCTGGCAAGGCCGCAGCCGGCGGACCGCGGGCCATTGAGGTCGTAGCACTGGGGGTTTCCCTTTAAAATTGATATTTTTCCATATAGTTAGCGGCGCTCACTTAGGGGCTTGGGCCACTGCTTCCGGTTGAAATAAACAGAGCGCTAGAGTAGGCTTTCATCGTGGCAACGCGTTTGTTTGCTGAAAAGTCAGGTGCTCAAGTGAATGGCAAAGTGATCCGGCGTAAGATGGCAGGGTGCCATTTCGATGCGTTTTCCCTGCTCGATGCGGTTTTACAAGACGTCGGCGATGCGCAACATGTCACGCTATATTTCGACACATCCGTTTCGCCGGACGCGGTGGTTCCGCCCCAGGGGGCCACACGTCTAAGCGCCGTTTCTGTGGCCGGTGCGTCGGTGTTCAGCTATGCATTGCCGCTTGGGGTAGACCCTATCTTTGACATCGCCGGCCAAAAGGACGTTGCGGTCGTCTGTTCCAGCGCAGAGACTTCCACCTTCGAGAAGGCGAACGCGCTGGCTGCTGTGCGCAATGGCGAAGATGCGGCAATCGTCGCCGACTGGTTGGCGCATCACGCGAAGTATCATCGTATGACTGCCGCGGTCATTGTCGATCGCAGCATGCCGGACAAAGCCGACAAGTTCGCAACTGAACTGCACGCCGGCATCACAGCACGGAAACTGGACTGCACCGTCGTCATCCTGACCAGCGATATCCCCCTCGGAAAGCCCGGCACACCCGCGGAGGCACACCCGTTCAACGTACCAGAGGCCCCCGGCAAGGATCGCATGAAAGTGCCCCCGTCTAACCCTTGGTCCAGCCCGCTTGGGGTGATGTCGATATACGAGATCATCCGCGCACGGTTTCTGCGCTCTGCCCGCGCTGTGGCGAATATCGATGTGCATGATCTAATTCCCCCCACAAAACCCACGGTATTCGATACGGCGGTTGACGCTGAAAACGGTCTGATCGAACTCATCGGTCAACATTGCTACCCGTGGCGCGTACGCAACAACGACAGCGCGACTTTTGCGGACCATACCTGCGTTCAGTTCGACACGACATCGGGGCGTCGACGTTGGTGCATCGCCCCAGCCAGTGCCCCGAAGGGCGCGATTTGGCGCCTCGTACGCGTGGGCAATGCGTCGCCCGACCTTGGACGCACCATACCCTTTTTCCGCTATATGGCGCTGCGCCATCCGACGACGTCCATATCGAAGATAGTTCCCAAAACGTCTTTGGTAGAGCATCCTCCGTTGTTAGAGCAATCGGTCAATCTTTGGGGCCATGACCCCGTGCGCATGCCCGAAGTTGAAATCGAAGACATTCCCAACAAGCGCGGGCGCTGTGCGATCGTGACGACGATGAAAAACGAAGGCCCCTTCATACTTGAGTGGATCGCGTACCACCGAGCTATCGGGTTTGATGATTTCATCGTCTATACCAATGATTGCACCGACGGAACCGACACGATGTTAGCCCTGCTTCAGGACAAAGGTATCGTCCAACACCGCGAGAACCCCTTCCGCGAGATGAACCTAAAGCCACAGCACGCAGCGCTTCAGGCCGCGGAAGAGGAAGACATCATCAAGAACGCCAGCTGGGTCACCTGCATTGACGTGGATGAATTCGTGAACATCAAATGCGGCGACGGCACGCTTGATGCGCTTTTTGCCGAAATCAAAGACGCGAATATGATCGCGATGACCTGGCGCCTGTTTGGCAACAGCGATGTGCATCTATTCGACCCGACCCCTATCACCGCGCAATTCCAGCGTTGCGCACCGGAACATATCCGCAAGCCGCATCAGGCATGGGGCTTTAAAACGCTGTTCCGCAATATGGGTATCTTTAAGAAGCTCGGCGTGCATCGCCCAAAGGGGCTGAAATCGCAGCTTTGGAAAGAGATCAAATGGGTAAACGGGTCCGGCAAGCCTTTGCCACGCGACATGTACCGGAACGGCTGGCGATCAACCGCGGACACCTACGGATATGATCTGGTGCAGTTGAACCACTATGCTGTGCGCTCGGCTGAAAGCTTTCTTGTGAAACGGGATCGCGGGCGCGTGAACCACGTCGACCGTGACCAAGGTCTTGCCTACTGGTTCCGCATGAACAACAACGCCGAGACAGAGCAGTCTATCCAGTCACGTTTGCCACGCATGAAAGAAGTGCTCGCCCAGTTTATGGAAGATGCCGACATCGCCGCCGCGCACAACCATTCGGTCGCCTGCCACCGCCGCAAAATTACAGAGTTGAGAGCGACTGAGAACTATTCGAAATTCTACGCCGAATTGACCAGCCCACGGATGGAGAAGCTGTCAACGCTGCACGCGCATTTCGGTGCCAACGTCTTCTTGCAGGGCCCTGGCACCGTCCCGGACGAGGTCGTCGCCCGTGCGCAAGACGGCGACTGGGTTTTTACCGTCGAGCGGGAAGAAGAAACCCAACATTGACACAATGTCGGCCTAAACAAGTCGAACAAACCCGTATTCTCAGCATCAGAAACGTCGTCTCGAAACCGCAATGAACTGACAAAGCCCCTAAAACGATCAAGGTCTACTTTTCACGATGGCAAAATCTGACGAACAAAAGCAGGTCATGCGGGACCAGTGGCGCGACACGCTGGCCAATAATACGGAAGCCGGTGGCTTTTTCCAAGAAGTCGGCAAGATGCATAAAGCCATCTATATTCCGGAAAAGGGGCCCTTGGGCAAAACGCTTGTCGTGGCTTTCGATAACCTTGATGATGTGCGCCAGGACCCAAACCGCATGCCATGGGCCATAGATTTCATCAATTCGCAAGGATGGTCATCGCTTGGGGTTATGGCGCATGGGCCGACCTGGTACCGCGATGAAGATGTGTTCGACTTCTTTGACAAGCTCAAGGCAGACAAGTTTTTCGATCGATTTGACCGCGTGGCGTTTTATGGCACGTCAATGGGTGGGTATGCAGCTTGCGCTTTCTCTGCTGCCTGCCCCGGTGCGACCGTGATTGCGATCAACCCGCAGGCAACCATGGATCGCGACCGGGCAGATTGGGATCACCGCTATAAAAGTTCTTGGCGCCACAACTACTATTCACGCTACGGGTATGCGCCCGATATGGTACAGGCCGCCGAAAAGGCTTGGATTTACTACGACGCACGGATGCCCCAAGATGCGATGCATGCCACGCTGTTTCAAAGCCCCAACATCATCCACATGCCCTGCCCGTTCATGGGCCACGGTATGCTGAACGTGTGGCGCGAGATGGGCGTTTTAAAACAGATTGTTTCGGGCTGCATCAACGACACAGTCACGCCGCGTGACGTACATCAGATGCTGCGCAAACGTCACGAGTCCAAAACCTATCAGAAAACAATCCTTCGGTATCTCGAAAGTGCTCAAAAGCACGCGCTATTGGTCCGTTTCTGCAAGATCATACTCGCCAAGCGGGGTGCGCCCCATTTCCGGAATGCGATGCAAGACTCGCTCAAGGCGTTGGGGCGGAAAGCGTGACATCACATGGCTCTTCTGACACCGCTCTGGCTAAACCGGAAGCTGCCAGCTGTTGCAGCCCCACGATGCGCCACCCCCGCATCGGGGGTGCGGCACCATCGCTCCAGTCCCGCGCAAGCGATGACCTAGACGCCAACGTCAAAAGCACATTGATCCAGCTTAAGGGCGGTTTTTTCGAGATGGGTGCGCGCATCTCGAAGTACGCGGACGACATGGACAGCCCGCCTCGGCGCGTCGCGGTGTCGGCATTCCAAATGGCACGTTTCGCGGTCACAAACGCCCTGTTCGCGCGGTTCGTCATGGAAAGCGGCTATGTCACCACTGCCGAACGCGAGGGGGGGTCTTTTGTGTTCCACCTACTGCTGGACGATCCGCAGGCCCACATTAACGCCCCTGCGGGAACGCCGTGGTGGCGCGAAGTCACAGGCGCGTGTTGGTCTGCACCTGAAGGCCCTCGGTCAGACATCTCGGCGCGCGGCGATCATCCCGTTACGCACGTCAGCTGGGAGGACGCACAAGCCTTCTGCAGCTTCACGCACACCCGCCTGCCAACTGAGGCAGAGTGGGAATTTGCTGCGCGGGGGAAGCATAAACGCGCAAAATATCCTTGGGGCAATACCGCAACTCCAGACGGCCAGCACCAGCACAACGTATGGCAGGGGGCCTTCCCTTTCGAGAATACGGTAGAGGACGGTTTTTTAGGGACAGCGCCCGTTGACGCCTTTGCGCCGAATGGGATCGGGCTTTACAATATGACAGGCAACGTATGGGAATGGTGCGCCGACGGGTTTGGCCCCTTGCCCGCCGTACGACACCCGCCCCTGCGCGACCCATTGGGCAGCGCCGATGATAGCCGCAAGGTGATACGCGGCGGATCCTATCTGTGCCACCCGTCCTACTGCGATCGGTTTTATGTGCATTCGCGCAGCCATAACACGGTCGATAGTTCTACCGGGAATACGGGGTTTCGCATTGCTGCGTGATATTGTCCGCCATTCTAAACGGCTCGACGTACTTCGCGGGCACCATCAAACGACTAGTCAACTCTTGGATAAAATGTGATGTTTGCCCTATGAAAACACTTCCAAAAATAGCGTCACTCTGGATTGGTGGGCGGCTGTCCTGGCTTGAACAGCTCTGCTTGAAATCCTTTGCGGACAACGGGCATCACATCACGCTTTATAGCTATTCGCCTATCGATAACCTGCCCGACGGGGTACATGCAGGTAACGCAGAGGATATCTATCCGTCAGAGCCGATGCTCCGTCATGCGCGCACAGGCAGCCCAGCGATCCACGCCGATATGTGGCGCCTGCATCTGCTGCTGAAGACCGATTGCATTTGGGTTGACGCGGATATGTATTGCTACCGTCCGTTCGACTTCGACAGCCCGTTTGTGTTCGGCTGGGAAAAGCCTGGGTTGGTGTGCAACGCGGTATTGGGGCTGCCCTCGGATTCAAAAACGCTGTTGGGGCTGCTGGATTTCTTCACTGATGAATATGCGATTGCGCCCTGGCTCAAGCCTTGGCAGCAACGTGAGCTGGAGGAAGAACGCGACGCCGGAAACCCTGTCCATATGACAGCGCAGGATTGGGGGTTCACCGGGCCCGCATCGGTGACCTATTTCCTGCAAGAAACCGGTGAAATTGATCATGCGGAGCCCGAAACCGCCTTCTACCCGATCTCATTCCCCGACAGGAACCACATGATCCTGTCGCGCTTCAACATTGAAGAACGCCTGACCGAACGCACACGTGGCGTACATTTCTGGGCACGACGTATGAAACCGCGGCTTGAAGAGAAGGAAAACAACACCCCGCGCCGCGGCAGCTTTATGCACGGGCTGATCAAGAAGCATGGGATCGTCCCCGAGGACGCGCTCATTCCGGCCAAGGCCAAAGTTTCGAAGGCACCGGTCGATGATCCCGAATTTCAAGCGATGATCGGCCTTTGGGCACTGCAAAGCGACGCATCTATAAGCAAGATCTGTCGCGAGCATCTGGTTGACAAACAATTCGTCAAAACGTGCCGAGATACGATTGTACGCGAAGCCCCAACCCTTTTTGCGTCCAAGGGCTGATGCAGACAGCGATGCTGAAACACCGGGGACACCGGACCGGTCGCGGAAGGGAGCAGAGATGAGCAAACGTGAAGCTTGGCACACGACCCTCGACAAACTGGGGGACGAGCGCGGATTTTACCGTCGGCTGGGGGCCACCCACAACGCATTGTACCTTAAGGGAGACAGCACCCTTGTTGTTTCTTTCGACAACCTAGACGATGTACGCCAAGACGTAGCCGAGCGGATGCCATGGGGCAGCCAATTCATCTCGTCCCGCGGGTGGTCCTCGCTTGGCATAGGCGCGCATGGCTGGACATGGTATCGCGACGAGGCCGTGTTCGACTTTTTTGATGAGCTAAAGCAGACAAAGTTCTTTGATCAGTTCGAAAACGTCGTGTTCTACGGCACATCGATGGGTGGCTATGCTGCCAGCGTCTTCAGCGCTGCCGCCCCGGGATGCAAGGTGATCGCAATGAACCCTCAGGCGACGCTGGAACGTCGGATCACCTCGGGCTGGGAAACGCGGTATCACAAGTCGTGGCGTCAGGATTTCGGTGGTCGCTACAGCTATGGACCCACTCAATCCCAAGCCGCCGAGGTCGTGTATCTATTTTACGACCCCTATGTCACAGAGGACGCGATGCATGCTGCGCTTTACCAGGGCGCTAACGTCAAAAAGATTAGATGCCGCCATTTCGGGCACGGCCTAACCAGCGCGTTCAACCAGATGGGTATTCTGAAGGAAACGGTGAATGCCTGCGTCAATGAGAACCCAACACAACGCGAAATCTACGCCTTAATGAATGCGCGCAAGACGACGCCTCGCTATCAAAAGGCCGTGCTGAACAAGCTGGTCGCCCAAAAACGCCATCTTTCGACCTATCGCTTTTGCAGGCAGGTGTTGGGCATGTCTGGCGACAGGCCGCGCCCCCACTTTAAACGTGCCATGGCCAATGCCGCCCGTTTTCTGTCGCCAGAGCAACTCTAGACTTACAAAGCCGCGCGGGTGGTGGTTACCAATTCGCGCGCCGCAATCACACAAGGTACGACACCCCGTGAACAGCAATACGTCATCAGCATCGACGTTACCCGATTGGTACAACCAAGCACCCGAAGCCGAACGGAATGTGGATCTGCCCGTCAAGGTGGGACAGGCTGAAATGTACCTATGCGATCGCGGCACAGAACAGTTGGTGGTGAGCTTTGGGCATAGCGACGACACGAACCATCCCGAACTGGACTGGCCAGCATGGACTGACAATCTGATCCGGCAGCGCGGTTGGAGCCATCTGGCGATTACCGCCCCAAAGGGCAGCTGGTACCGCGACGCCGCTCTGATCGCGCAGTTGGAACAGATGCGTGATGATGGTTTTTTCCGGAAGTTTGCGGCCGTCACTTTCTTTGGCCCCGCGCCGCAAGGCGGCGGGTATGCAGCGCTGGCTTTCTCGGCGCTTCGCCCCGGTGCGCATGTTTTGGCCTTTGACGCGCAATCGACGATGCATACCGACACTGTGCCTTGGGATAATCGCTTTGCAGCCGCGCAGGAACTGGATTGGTCCCTGCCCTTCGCCGATGCGGCAAAGTCTTTGTATCAGGGGGATGCAACCTATGTTGTGATAGACCCGCTGCAACCTTTGGACCGGCGTCATCTGGCCCGCTTGCCCGCACAGCGGCTGACACCGCTGCACGGCATGGGGCTTTACCAAGAAATCGGCATCGCGATCCGAAGGCTTGGCCTTTTGGATGATATGCTCTTTGACGCCGCCGCGGGCTGTTTGAACGCGGCAGAGTTCTATCCGAAAATCCGCGCGCGCCGGGATCTATATCTGTACCGCCGCGTCATGGAGAGACATCTTGAAGCCCGCGGCAAGGCCGCTATCAGCAAAAGCTTTGTAACAGCGTTTCGGAAGCGCCGGCGCCTACTCAAGGCACAGTCTCAGCAAAAAGCAGACGCTCCTGCGCCCCCTGCTGCGCTCTTCGCACCAGAGCTGCCCGACCGTCCCACGGCCCCAGCTCTGGCCGGTCCAAGCTACCCACGCACCTTGGGGAATGTCTGGGCGTTGCAAAAAAGCGCGTCGGGCTTCAACTACATGTCTGATCAGTATCAAGGCATGGTCATGGGCTTTGAAGAACGCAACGAGGTGACACTGGCCGAAACGCCCCCGCTCGCAATTGCGATGGCAGCCTTCGGGCATGGTGCTGGGGTCCCGCGCAGGTTGCCTGAAGACTTCGTATATCATGTCGTCGACGAGAATCTGACAGGACGCATTGGGGCGCTTCAGGCAAAATCGCACGGCGTGATCCGTCAACGCCTTGCGGCCAAACAGCGTCATGCCTACCGGACCATCATCGCGCTATCTGAACCCCAATCAGGCATCACCCGCGAAGAGGCTCTGCCGGGCAGCCCAAAATATCAGACCCTGATAAAGCGGATCGCAGCAGCCCGCAGCACGCTACAGGGCTGGAACAAACGACTACACATCGATCGCATCAGCCTGAACCTTCTTGCTGGAACCCCCTCCACCCCGCTGTGCGAAGCCCTTGATCACTATGCGCAGGTTGCCCAAGCGATGCGCCATGATGCAGCGCGGGCCGCAGGGCAGGCAAGCTATCCGCATATGGTCGTTTCGCAATCAGCCGGTACAGCAACCGACGGGCGGGCGGAGGTGATCTTGGCCGAGGGTCAGCTTGACATCGCGCATCCGACGTTAGGTTTCGTCGTTGCAACGCCGCGATACCCTTTTGCCCTTGTACCCGATATGCCCGCGACCCATACGGCATCCGCACAGATGTTGATCGACGAGCTTGAAGTGCTCGCCGTGGCCGCGCGGCAAGACAATCAAAGCTGGTATTGCCCGACCCTCAGCCAAGCCTATGGCCGAGGTAAACAGCTTGTGGTGGAATTCTCTGCGCTAAGCGATCTGGTACTGCAGCAAGGCTTTCATGGCTTTGCTATTACAGGCACCGAAAACCCACCCGAGATCACAGATGTCACGCTGCGCGGCAAAAAAGTGTATCTTACCCTCGATCAAGAACCACGGGCGCGCGATATCTACGTTACCTATGCATGGGGCGCACAACGTGAAGAGACCGGTGACGGTCGATCCGCCAACCAAGGCGCGCTGCGCGACAGCTGGGCACAAGAAAGCATTTTGCAGCCCGGTCACACGCTGCATCGACATGGCTTGTCCGGTCGCGTGAAGGTCATGCCCAGTGACTTGTCTATCGCGCAACAGGACAATCGCCCATGACCGACCGCAAGAACATTTTGCTGATCAGCCTTGATGACGCATTTTCCTACTGGAAATACCGTTCTGCTTTCGGGGCGGAATTACAAACGCCAAACCTTGATCGCATTTGCGCTGAATCGACGGCGTTCCAATCGGCTTATTGTCAGGTGCCCGTTTGCGGACCGTCCAGATCAAGCTTTATGTCCGCCCTCACCCCGCATGAGCTGGGCATTTTTGACAATTATACCAATGTTTTTGATGTGCTCCGGCCCGAACAAATGTGGTCATATAGGCTGAAGCAAGAGGGGTATTATTGCTCCAACGCTGGCAAGGTCCACCACCGCTTCAAGCCACTACCTGCAGACATTCACAATGTTCTCTACTCTCACCCGCCAGAGCCGCTTACCATTGGCCCCGGCAAGAACGCGCAGACCAAGAACTTTGGCGGCCTGATGAAAGGCTTGGGCACTACTGACACAAAGTTTGACGCCAAATATTACGACGCGCAATCCGCAGCCTCCGCGACCGACTTTTTGCAAAGCTATGATCACGATGCGCCCTTCTATCGCGAAGTCGGATTTTACCATCCCCACTCGCCCTATAAGACACCCGTCCGGTTCAAAGAGATGTATGACGAGGACGCGTTTGAACAGCCACCCGAATGGCAGGCACCGCACGATAGAAACGCATTCGCCGACCTGTTCATGCAGGAAAATCTGGACGGGTCGAACACAAGTCTCTGGCGAAAAAGCCTGCGCAATTATTTTTCGGCATTTAGCCATGTCGACGAACATATCGGAAAGGTCTGGGATGCGCTGAAAGCATCCGACCATGCCGACACAACCATCGTCGTGATCTTGGCGGACCATGGGTATCACGTTGGCGACAAGAACCGCTTTCGCAAGTTGACCCTGTTCGAAGAGGCGGCGGGCGTGCCGATCATCATACACGACCCGACCGACCCGACGCCGCGCGAAGTGACTGACCCTGTAGCACTTCTGGATGTGGGGCCAACCGTGCTGGACTACGCCGATTGCCCGCCCATATTTGATTGTGCAGGCAGATCGCTACGTGATCAGGTTGCCGGCGCAGACATCACGGGCCGTGCCGTCCCCACCTTCTTTTTCGGGTCTGCAGCGATCCGCAAGGGGGACTATCGCTACATCCATTATCAGGACGGCAGCTGTCAGCTTTTCAACATCAAAGAAGATCTTTGGCAGCTTAATGATGTGTCCACCACTGATCCCATCTGCAAGGATATGCACAAAGCCCTGATAGAGACCTGCCGCGATTACGGGCTTGAATTGCTGGATACAGCGAACCCACAGCCTGGCCCCAATGCCTATTGCAGCGTGACACGCGGGCTGTTGCCGCCAGATCACCTTACGCTTCAAGGTGCGATATCGTCGGGGAATCTGACTGCGCAGGACACAAGCCCCGAATTCCGTAGGCATTTTGCGATCCTCCCTGAGAACGGAACACTGGGCATGCCCGATGGCATTCGCAGTGTATATCTGGCCTCCGACTATAGTTTCGGCGTGGACTACTTCGGGATCGTCGGAAATGACCGCGGCAATCTGATCAACTTTATCGGCGGACACGCACGGTTCTTGCTGGATATCAACTGCGGCACTGGCGATGATACCGTCTTAGGGCATCTGGATCCAATGCGCCTGCGCCTGAATGCAGGCCACAACCGCGTCGTAACGGGCCACACCGGTGCCGAAGTTTTCGCCGGTGCTGGCCATGATCGCATCCACACCTCGGATGGTGACAATAAGATCCATGGAAGCAGCGGCGTAATGGAGGTGACGACCGGCAAGGGACGCGATGCGGTTACAACCGGCAGTGGCCCATCCCATATCATCTGCAAAGGCGGGGCCAACTACATTGTGCTCGATCAGGGGGCATCCCTAATTGAAATCACCGAGGGCGATGTCACACTGAACGTCCGTCGAAGCGGACAAATGCAAAAGGTTAAAGGCTTTTCCAAGGGCCAGATTGATCTAAGCGATTGGACCCCGCTCGGCCCCATCAATGTTCATCACGCTGACAATGGTGACACATTTCTGACCGCAGGCACAGAACGCATACAGTTTATCGACACACCTCTTGACGTGGTCACATCAGCGATCACATCCTCCTCGCATCTGGATGAATGACAAGGTTTTCTACACATCTAATGATCGGCGTTTCGGACCACCGGACCGCACCAGATCACCACCGCAACGGAACATGAAACAACGCTTATGCCCAAATTGATCATTCATATCGGTTCCCAGAAGACGGGGTCCACCTCGATCCAGACGTTTCTAACCCAGCAACCCGACAAAATGGACGACGCTGGCTTAAGCTACGTCAAAGCTGGTCGCGGCCCTGCGGCACATAACAAGCTAGCCTTCAAACGCGACAGCGATCAGTTTCCAGTACTGATGAAACGTTTGGTTGCCGAAATTGAAGCGAAGCCGAACAAGACCCATGTCATTTCAGCCGAAATGCTGTTTACGCCCCGTATGGCATCTAGCATGATCGAATATCTACCTGACGATCTGCGCCAGAACACCAAGATCATCGCCTATATCCGACGTCAGGATAAGTTCCTAGAAGCGATGTATAAGCAGGTCGTTAAGACCGGGCGGTTCAAAGGAACAGCTCAGGAATACGCCATGAAACGCGAGAGCGCGCTAATGTACAGCAAGGTTCTTGATGCTTGGGCCAAAGGGTTTGGCACCGAGAATGTGCGGGTCCAACCCTATGAGCGCAAGAATTTTCTTGAGGGTGATGTGATCTTGGATATGGCATCTCAACTGGGTATGACCAACGTAACCCGCGAAGATCTGCCCGAAAAATTCTCGAACATTACTCTGTCACGCGAAGTCTCTGAGATGCTCGGCGTGATCTCGAACACAACCGATATCAATATTGCGGAACTGATCCGCGTCATTATCCGGAACAATCCCGAAGGTGCATTCTACTCCGGTGACAGCTATTCACCACTGGAACGCCGAGAAATCGCTGACAAGTATACCGCCGACAATGAATATGTGCGCACGACCTACCGGCCTGACCTACCTTCGCTTTTCGAAACATCCGATCTGCAAGGCGACCTTGCATCCGAGGGGATTCCCGCCGAAGAACAAGTCCTTCGCTTGAAACAGGCGCAGCGCGCGGTGTTTGATGCGATCGGAAGCTCCCATAAATCCGTCTGCGTCCCGGACTAGCTGGATAGGAAAAACACTCGGACAAGCTGTAACCCTATCAATCTGTGAAAAATGCAGCGAACGGGCAAACCGGTGCCCCAACTGAAAACGTTCGGGTACGCTCGCCTTGTGAGCCTAAGGGCGATCGCATAGGCTTCCGATGCGCTGAAGCCTCAAACACGGGAATATGCATGATTACCTTTCAAGCAGCGATGGCAGCGATGGATGATCCGGCGATTGCCGATCTGAACACAGCGGCTTTAGACCACGACGATGTCGTTAATCTCATCATGCAACGGTCGGAGATTATTCGCGACCAAGAACGCTATAACAAATATATCCGCGCGTGGATCAAAGGAAACAGGAACGCAATACTGGATCTGATTGACCAGATGGGCACGGATCTTCTTATACGTCGCGCGGCCGCGTTTATCTTTCTCGAATACCGGCAACTTCGCTCGGTTTTCGATGCCAAACCGCCAAGGGATATTGCGGATATTGGATGCGGTTATGGCATGTTTGATCTCTTTCTCGCGCGTGACTATCAGTGTCAGCTTAACCTCATCGACCTCGAAACAAATGAACATCGCCATTTCGGCTTCGAGGAAGAAGGTGCCGCATACTCCAGTCTGGCAAGCGCGAAGAAGCTTTTGACTGACAACGGCGTTCCTTCAGACACGATCAACACGATGAACCCCGAGACAAGCGACGTGTTGATGCTGAGAAACTTGGACTATGCGTTCAGCTTTATCTCATGCGGCTACCATTATCCGTGGCACACCTACCGAGATTTTTTTCTGAATGCCGTTCGCAAAGATGGTCGGATCATCATCGATATCCGCGCAAAGACGCTCGGTACAAGCGTTCTTGAAATTTCCGAGATCGGCTATTTAAGAGCTTTGGAGAAAGCTGCAAACAGCACTGCTGACAGGGTCATCATTGCCAAAACTGACGGCATTTAGTTGATATCCCGCGCACGCAATCTACGCGCGCGGATGATCCCTAGGCTTGGCTTTGGGGTTCGGCTATGGGGTCAAGAACCAGCACTAAACGGGTTTCGCCGGTCCCTTCAATCGGGGGCGAACGATGACGAAGCCCCGATGACGGAACCTCGGGCCACAATGTCCCACGAAGCATAATCGGCGCACCTGTGCGTGCGCTGAAGATGTCGAACGAGCCGTGGTCATCAGCAAACGTTCCGAATTGCGTCGCGGTGCCGTGATAGGTGCAAATCAACCGGGTCGTCAGCGTGTCGATATGAAATTTGTGACAGGCATTGGTCGCCACGCGATCGAGACGCAGGCGCACCAAAGGTTGCTGCGTGAGGCTTGCCAAAACCTCGGCAAGGCGCGAAATGTCATTGATCAGTCAATTGCACTCGGCACCCTCCGGCATGCCATACGCATCACATGTTTCGACAACAGCGCCCCGCACCGCGCCAGGTTGCAGGGTTAGGCGCTGCGTCGGCAGCCTTTCGGCTAGAAGCGCGTCGATCCAATCCCGAAAGCCCGAGGGCATCTGCCGATCCCAGATCACACCCGGACAGTCGGCGTCGGCAATGCGATGCAAGATTTGGGGCGAAGGACCCATCGTAATGACATCGGCCGCGACGCGGGCCTTGTGCTGCAGACCTCTCATGCCGCAGGCTCTGGGGTGCGCCATTGTGGGAAAGGGTCCGAGTACACGGGCATCGCATCAACCGAGGTGGCCACATTTTCAGGTACAAGGGCCGCATCCAGCCGCGCTTTGACGTCAGGCCAGTCAATACCTGAACCGATAAACACGATCTCTTGTCGCCGGTCGCCCCACGGCTCTACCCAATGCGCCGTCATATACCGGCGTGCGATTTCATCTTCAGGCCAGCGCTCTTTCGGGACCGTTGCCCACCACGTTCCCAAGGGCTTGATCGACGACAGCGCACCTGCCAGCGAAAATTCGGCTACCCATTGCGGCCGAGTGGCGATCCAGAAATGCCCTTTTGCGCGGATCACACCGGGCAGATCACCCTTTAGAACGTCCAGAATTTTTTCCGGTTCAAAGGGCTGACGCGCGCGATACACAAAGGACGCAACGCCATATTCCTCGGTTTCGGGGACGTGGTCGGCAAACCCGTATAGTTCTTTGGTCCACATCGGATGTTCGTGGGCGCGGCCGAAGTCAAACAGGCCGGTATTCAAAATCGCATCTGCGGGCACGTCGGAATGGCTTGTCTCGATCACACGCGCATCCGCGTTCAGACTACGTATGATCTGCCGCGCAGCGACGACCTGGATGGCCGTTGCATCGGCGACTTTATTCAGCACAATCACATCCGCGAATTCAATCTGTTCGACTAGCAGGTTCACCAAGGTGCGCTCATCCGCATCGCCCAATGTCTCGCCCCGATCTTTCAGGAAATCATGGCTAGAATAATCCCGCAGCAGGTTCACCGCATCCACGACAGTCACCATCGTATCAAGGCGCGCAACGTTTGATAGGCTTTCCCCGTGCTCGTCGCGGAAATCAAACGTGGCGGCGACCGGCAATGGCTCGGAAATACCTGTGGATTCAATCAGTAGATAGTCAAACCGACCCTCGGCCGCCAACCGCCGGACTTCGACTAGCAGGTCATCCCGCAGAGTGCAGCAAATGCAGCCGTTCGACATCTCGACCAAGGTTTCATTTGTGTAGCTCAGTTCCGTATCGGCGCGTACAAGATCTGCGTCGATGTTCACCTCAGACATGTCATTCACAATGACGGCAACCCTCCGCCCGTCGCGGTTATTTAGGACACGGTTTAACAGCGTGGTTTTACCGGCACCTAAAAAGCCGGAGAGCACAGTAACGGGCAGTTTATTGATCATCAGCATCATATCCTTGCATGCGGTAGAATTCTGTTTCGTCGGTGCTTAAGCGCGCGGCCCAATGCGCCCCTACCAAAAGCCGGGGTGCCGTCAGCCAAAAGATTAGTCACCGGCAACACGCTGTATATGTAATGTTATACTATTACACATATAGCGTGCAAGAGGGCCGTTGCGAAGAAAGCTGTCAGACTTCAACGGCTGTTGATTGTCACTGAGAACTGACCCGGCATTTTCACCGAGACTTGACCCACCCAGTTTTTATGTTCTTTGCTTTATGATGGCGTCAATGCCGCTTTCTCCTTTCGTTTTTGTTTGGCTGTCGTCGAGCTGGCCTTGGGTAATCCCCCCTAAAATTAGCGGTGTTCAAAAGTAGAATTTTCTCGGCAAGATATCTGAGGAGATTTACGATGAAGAACGGGCGATTTAGCGACGCGCAAATTATGGCAGTGTTGAAGCAGGCGGAGGGCGGTGTGCCGGTCTCTGAGCTGTGCCGCGAGCACGGAATGAGCAGCGCCAGTTTCTACAAGTGGCGCGCCAAGTTTGGGGGCATGGATGCGTCTTTGATGTCTGAGATGAAGGATATGGCCGAGGAAAACCGTCGTCTGAAGCGCATGTATGCCGAGATGAGCATGCAAAACGACCTGCTGAAGGAAGCGCTTGGAAAAAAGCGCTAAGGCCGTCTCAACGACGAGAACCTCTCGGGACATTGCTGCGCAATGCCCTGCCGGTCAATGGATGGCCATTAAGGTGGTCGCGGTGCATGGGGTCAGCGTGGCGCTGGCTTGCCGCACGTTCCAGATCAGCGAGACCTGCTATCGATACAGCCCCACGCTGAACGACGAGAATGAGGAGATCGCCGATTGGCTGGAGCGTCTTACCACGAACAAGCGCACCTGGGGCTTTGGTCTGTGCTTTCTGTATCTGCGCAATGTGCAGGGCTATAGCTGGAACCACAAACGCGTCTACCGGATTTACTGCGAGCTTGCGCTGAACCTGCGGACCAAGCCCAAGAAACGGCTGAAGCGCGATAAGCCTGAACCGTTGGCGGTGCCTGCTAGGCCCAATGAGACCTGGTCGATGGATTTCATGGCGGGTCAACTCGCGGATGGCAGGTCGATCCGGACATTGAACGTGCTGGACGACTTCAATCGCGAGGGCTTGGCCATTGAGGTCGACTTCTCACTGCCCGCTGAACGGGTCGTGCGCAGCTTGAACCAGATCACCGAATGGCGCGGAAAGCCGCAGTCCATTCGGATTGATAATGGACCCGAACATGTCAGTGGGAAGCTCATGGAATGGGCCGAAAAACAAGGCGTTAGGCTGGAATACATCCAGCCCGGAAAGCCCCAGCAGAACGCCTATATCGAACGCTACAACCGCACGGTTAGGGGTGAATGGCTCAGCCAATATATCTTTGAAACCATTGAAGAGGCACAGGATCAGGCAACCGAATGGCTGTGGACATATAACAACGAGCGACCCAACATGGGCATCGGTGGGATGACCCCTGCAATGAAACTGAAAACAGCTGTATGAATTCTACGGCTGATCCCCATTAATAATGGGGGGATTACCGTTGCACATGGGTCAATTCTCAATGACAATTTCTACAGTTGCCGGGTCAGTTCTCGGTGACAATCAACAGGCTGGAACTATTGAGCTTTGGTGAAAGCAAAAAGGCCGCGAGTCTTTCGACTGCGGCCTATTCGCTAAATCTGGTTGCGGG
>NZ_JBLWBA010000011.1:1836-2163 GCF_048285585.1 Sulfitobacter sp. SBS6
CCGCGCAGCGGTGTCCCGAAAGGGGTAGGGTTGCTTCATGCAGCCAACGTAACACGCAGCCCTCGGGCTACGCTGGGGCCTTAGCTCAGCTGGGAGAGCGCCTGATTTGCATTCAGGAGGTCAGGAGTTCGATCCTCCTAGGCTCCACCAAGCATACGGCCCTTGAATAACCGCTTGGGCTGGTCCCTCTCGGGACATTCCTTCGGAATGCCCTGCCGGGACGTCGCGGTTTTGCTTTGCAAAACACGCTGGGTCGGTAGCTCAGGTGGTTAGAGCGCACGCCTGATAAGCGTGAGGTCGGAGGTTCAAGTCCTCCTCGACCCACCA
>NZ_JBLWBA010000011.1:2193-5537 GCF_048285585.1 Sulfitobacter sp. SBS6
TTTGGAATGCATCTGATTGACATCGTAAAGAGAGATACAGTTACTTTAAGAGTAATCTTGAAGTAACAAACAACACGATCTGATCGCACCGCGTTAGGTGATGATCTCGGTTGCTGCTCCTTTTGGAGCCGGCGTTTACTCGACTGTTTCCTCGGTCTTTTGAACGTATCGCGACTGAAAGCGACGTGTTGTCCAAGTCAAGTACACTAACCAGAGTAGTGACGCCTGCTTCCTGCACGGAAGGTAGGCTAGATGCGCTACTCGCTGTCCACTCTGAGAGAGTGGGCGGGTAAAAGTATGCTTTTGATCTGGAATAAGGGAAGACAGTTTCTTACCAGCTTCTGTCTCCCGCGTTGGACTGACGTCCCGCACTCTACCGGCCGTTTGAGGGTCTAAATTGTCCTCAAGTAGCCGAATAGGCGGTAGGACATTAAATCAGTCTTTCTTTTTCTGGATCAAATCAAGCGCGAAAAGGGCGTTTGGTGAATGCCTTGGCAGTAAGAGGCGATGAAAGACGTGATACTCTGCGATAAGCCATGGGGAGCTGAGAATAAGCTTTGATCCATGGATTTCTGAATGGGGCAACCCACCTGATTGTTTATTGTTGTCCTACCGCTTTGCTACTTGAGGACGTAAGTTCGCAAGGTGCAGACGGTGGGTTCATCAGTAAGCAGAACCAGGTATTTATAGACTGAATACATAGGTTTATAAAAGCAAACCCGGGGAACTGAAACATCTAAGTACCCGGAGGAAAGGAAATCAATTGATACTCCCCTAGTAGCGGCGAGCGAACGGGGACCAGCCGAGCCATGAATGTGGTTAGAATGCGTTGGAATGCGCAACCAAAGTGGGTGATAGTCCCGTATAAGAAGCATGATTGGACGTATTAAGTAGGGCGGAACACGTGAAATTCTGTCTGAAGATCGGAGGACCACCTTCGAAGGCTAAGTACTCCTTACTGACCGATAGTGAACCAGTACCGTGAGGGAAAGGTGAAAAGCACCCCGACGAGGGGAGTGAAACAGTACCTGAAACCGAACGCCTACAATCAGTTGGAGGGTCTTTACGGCCTGACAGCGTACCTTTTGTATAATGGGTCATCGACTTGGTCTCACAAGCAAGCTTAAGCCGTTAGGTGTAGGCGTAGCGAAAGCGAGTCTTAATAGGGCGTTGAGTTTGTGGGATCAGACCCGAAACCGAGTGATCTAGGCATGGCCAGGTTGAAGATAAGGTAACACTTATTGGAGGACCGAACCCACATCCGTTGAAAAGGATCGGGATGAGCTGTGCCTAGGGGTGAAAGGCCAATCAAACTCGGAGATAGCTGGTTCTCTGCGAAATCTATTTAGGTAGAGCGTCATCCGAATACCCTCGGGGGTAGAGCACTGGATGGGTAATGGGGCCCCACAGGCTTACTGATCCTAACCAAACTCCGAATACCGAGGAGTACTAGATGGCAGACACACAGCGGATGCTAACGTCCGTTGTGAAGAGGGAAACAACCCTGACCTACAGCTAAGGCCCCTAATTCATGGCTAAGTGGGAAAGCAGGTGAGACGACCAAAACAACCAGGAGGTTGGCTTAGAAGCAGCCATCCTTTAAAGATAGCGTAACAGCTCACTGGTCTAAATAAGTTGTCTTGCGGCGAAGATGTAACGGGGCTCAAGCCATGAGCCGAAGCTTAGGATGCATTAATTGCATGGTAGCAGAGCGTAGTGTGACATAGTTCCATGTCTCCTTAGCCCTTCGGGGTATTGGAGACGCGGAACTTTCTGTGAAGCCGGCGCGTGAGCGATCCGGTGGAGAGATCACTAGTGAGAATGATGACATGAGTAGCGACAAAGAGTGTGAGAGACACTCTCGCCGAAAATCCAAGGGTTCCTGCTTAAAGCTAATCTGAGCAGGGTAAGCCGACCCCTAAGGCGAGGCCGAAAGGCGTAGTCGATGGGAACCAGGTTAATATTCCTGGGCCAGATGGAAGTGACGGATCTCGAGGGTAGTTCATCCTTATCGGATTGAATG
The DNA here is from genome assembly GCF_048285585.1 of Sulfitobacter sp. SBS6. Classification (NCBI taxonomy): domain Bacteria; kingdom Pseudomonadati; phylum Pseudomonadota; class Alphaproteobacteria; order Rhodobacterales; family Roseobacteraceae; genus Sulfitobacter; species Sulfitobacter sp. SBS6. The sequence goes on from NZ_JBLWBA010000011.1 coordinate 4,217, forward strand.
GGCTGCTTAGAGGTCCCTGGAAATAGCTCCATCGCTAGATCGTACCCTAAACCGACACAGGTGGATAGGTAGAGAATACCAAGGCGCTTGAGAGAACTATGTTGAAGGAACTCGGCAAAATACCTCCGTAAGTTCGCGAGAAGGAGGCCCGGTTCCTAGGCAACTAGGGGCTGGGGGCACAAACCAGGGGGTGGCGACTGTTTATTAAAAACACAGGGCTCTGCGAAGTCGTAAGACGACGTATAGGGTCTGACGCCTGCCCGGTGCCTGAAGGTTAAAAGGAGGAGTGAGAGCTCTGAATTGAAGCCCAGGTAAACGGCGGCCGTAACTATAACGGTCCTAAGGTAGCGAAATTCCTTGTCGGGTAAGTTCCGACCTGCACGAATGGCGTAACGACTTCCCCGCTGTCTCCAACATAGACTCAGCGAAATTGAATTACCGGTCAAGATGCCGGTTACCCGCGGTTAGACGGAAAGACCCCGTGCACCTTTACTACAACTTCACACTGGCATTAGGCCGAACATGTGCAGGATAGGTGGTGGGCTTTGAAGCGTGGACGCCAGTCTGCGTGGAGCCTCCCTTGAGATACCACCCTTGTTCTGCTTGATGTCTAACCGCGGTCCGTTATCCGGATCCGGGACCCTGTGTGGTGGGTAGTTTGACTGGGGCGGTCGCCTCCTAAATCGTAACGGAGGCGCGCGAAGGTTGGCTCAGAGCGGTCGGAAATCGCTCGTTGAGTGCAATGGCAGAAGCCAGCCTGACTGCGAGACTGACAAGTCGAGCAGAGTCGAAAGACGGCCATAGTGATCCGGTGGTCCCAAGTGGGAGGGCCATCGCTCAACGGATAAAAGGTACGCCGGGGATAACAGGCTGATACTGCCCAAGAGTCCATATCGACGGCAGTGTTTGGCACCTCGATGTCGGCTCATCTCATCCTGGGGCTGGAGCAGGTCCCAAGGGTACGGCTGTTCGCCGTTTAAAGAGGTACGTGAGCTGGGTTTAGAACGTCGTGAGACAGTTCGGTCCCTATCTTCCGTGGGTGTAGGATACTTGAGAGGAGTTGCCCCTAGTACGAGAGGACCGGGGTGAACGATCCACTGGTGGACCAGTTGTTATGCCAATAGCAGTGCTGGGTAGCTATGATCGGACAGGATAACCGCTGAAGGCATCTAAGCGGGAAGCCCCCCTCAAAACAAGGTATCCCTGAGAGCCGAGATAGACCATCTCGTCGATAGGCCAGAGATGTAAGCGTAGTAATACGTTCAGTTGACTGGTACTAATTGCTCGATAGGCTTGATTTGATCCAGTAGAAGAAAGACTT
>NZ_JBLWBA010000011.1:5569-5755 GCF_048285585.1 Sulfitobacter sp. SBS6
TCTTTTGCCAATGGCAAAAGCAGCAACATAGAGGTTTTACTCGGTTTGGTGGTCATAGCGTAAGCAAAACACCCGATCCCATCCCGAACTCGGCAGTTAAGTGCTACTGCGCCAATGGTACTGCGTCTTAAGACGTGGGAGAGTAGGTCACCGCCAAACCTAGCAAAACCTCTACGTATCTCTCAA
>NZ_JBLWBA010000012.1:0-498 GCF_048285585.1 Sulfitobacter sp. SBS6
TGATTGTCACCGAGAACTGACCCGGCAACTGTAGAAATTGTCATTGAGAATTGACCCATGTGCAACCTTGCCCCTGCTTGAATCAGCTGGGAGCTATTGGAGTGTTAGACATGGGATTTCTGAGGATTATTCGGAAATGGGCTCTGCGAGACAAGATGCCCATCCGCGAGATTGCGCGCCGGACAGGGGTGTCTCGCAACACGATCAAGAAGTAACTGCGGACAGGGATAGTTGAGCCCGAGTTCCAGATTTTGAACCGACCGAGCAAGTTGGACCCTTATGCTGATAAGCTGACAGGCTGGTTGCTGTCTGAGCAGCGTAAATCACGGAAGGAACGGCGAACGGCCAAGCAGCCTCTCGTGACATTGCCTTTGGCAATGCACTGTCAGCCAGTGGATGCATGCGGATCTGGTTCAGCTCGGCTTTGATGGCTCATATGAGCGTGTCGCGGCCTTCGTGCGGAACTGGAAGGGCGAACGACAGCGTGCTCAACATACG
>NZ_JBLWBA010000013.1:0-246 GCF_048285585.1 Sulfitobacter sp. SBS6
TCCCGTTTCTGTCCGGTGGCGGGGGGGGTGGGGGGGGAGGGGGGGGGGGGGGGTGTGGTGGGGGGGGGGGGTTGGGTGGGGGGGGGGGGGGGGATGGGGTTTGCGTTTGCTTTTTTTTGTTTTCCGGGTGTCCCTCCTTGGGGGTTTTCCCCCCCCCCCCCCCCCCCCACCACACCCTCCAACCCACCCCCCCCCCCCCCCCCCCCCCCCCCCCCCCCCCCCCCCCCCCCCCCCCCCCCCCCCCCC
>NZ_JBLWBA010000014.1:0-263 GCF_048285585.1 Sulfitobacter sp. SBS6
GGGGGGGGGGGGGGGGGGGGGGGGGGGGGGGGGGGGGGGGGGGGGGGGGGGGGGGGGGGGGGGGGGGGGGGGGGGGGGGGGGGGGGGGGGGGGGGGGGGGGGGGGGGGGGGGGGGGGGGGGGGGGGGGGGGGGGGGGGGGAAAAGGGGAGACGAAAAAAGAAAGAGGGGGGGCGAGGAGTTCCTCCCACCAAACACCCCCCCACCCCCCCTTCCCCCCCCCCTCCCCCCCCCCCCCCCCCCTCCCCCCCCCCCCCCCCCCCCC
>NZ_JBLWBA010000015.1:0-242 GCF_048285585.1 Sulfitobacter sp. SBS6
TGGGAAGATACTTATCTTCCAATTTCATGCGAGCGCGATGGTAAAAGTAAGAGCTGCGCGCGAGACCCAGCCGAGCCAACAGCGCTGGTGTCTTATACCGTTTTTTTAGGGCGACGATCAGCATGGTCTTTTCCCGATTGCTCAGGCCCTGCAGATCGCCGCCAAGTTCCTTTTTTATCATTTCACTCGCAGTCTTGAGCAGGTCATGCTCAATCTGGATCTCGCGGATGTCGCGCTGCAGG
>NZ_JBLWBA010000016.1:0-313 GCF_048285585.1 Sulfitobacter sp. SBS6
GGGGGGGGGGGGGGGGGGGGGTTGGGGGGGGGGGGGGGGGGGGGGGGGGGGGGGGGGGGGGGGGGGGGGGGGGGGGGGGGGGGGGGGGGGGGGGGGGGGGGGGGGGGGGGGGGGGGGGGGGGGGGGGGGGGGGGGGGGGGGGGGGGGGGGGGGGGGGGGGGGGGGGGGGGGGGGGGGGGGGGGGGGGGGGGGGGGGGGGGAGGGGGGGGGGGGGGGGGGGGGGGGGGGGGGGAGGGGGGGGGGGGGGGGGGGGGGGGGGGGAGGGGAGTGGATTTTGCGGCCGCGCGGTAGGGGATGGGAAAGGCTTGGGTCA
>NZ_JBLWBA010000017.1:0-217 GCF_048285585.1 Sulfitobacter sp. SBS6
CTCCTTCGCTCTCTAAGCATAACGAATTTCTCCAAACCTGACAAGAAATTTCTGGGTACTTTCTCTTGGAAAAACGTGGTAAACTATAGGTAAGCTTTAAATAGATAATGAGGTGTAGAGAATCGATGATTAAATTAATTGCTTCAGATATGGATGGAACACTTTTAGATGCAAAAATGAGCATCACAAATGATAACGCTTCAGCAATTCGCGAAGC
>NZ_JBLWBA010000018.1:0-352 GCF_048285585.1 Sulfitobacter sp. SBS6
GGGTGGGTTGGGGGGGGGGGGGGGAGGGAAGAGAAGAAAGAACAAAAAAGAGAATGGGAACAAGTGTTTAGACACGCCCCCCCCTTCCGTCCCCCCCCCCCCCCCCCCGAACCCCCAACCCCCAAAAAACCCCCTCCTCCCCTCTCTTTTTTGGTCACAAAGCTCCCCCCCCCCCCTCTCTTCTCCCCACCTTACGCTGCCGACGATGGCTTGATCGTGTAGATCTCGGTGGTCGCCGTATCATTCAAAAAGGGGGGGGGGGGGGGGGGGGGGGGGGGGGGGGGTGGGGGGGGGGGGGGGGGTGGGGGGGGGGGGGAGGAGGGGGAGGGTGGAAGGGAAGAGGTGCGGGGAG
>NZ_JBLWBA010000019.1:0-264 GCF_048285585.1 Sulfitobacter sp. SBS6
GTTATGAGTAGTAGATAAAATATCTAGGTTCTCTTTTAAGGTCTCAGGATTACAAGAAATATACAAAATACGCTCATACCCTTGTACCATTTTACAGGTATCAATATCCATTCCTGCGCGCGGCGGATCAACAAAAATGGTGTTACAGCGGTAACTTTTAAGATCAATGCCAGCCTCTTTTAAGCGATTAAATTCGCGTTTGCCTTCCATCGCTTGAGTAAAATCTTCCGCAGACATACGAATGATTTGCACATTGTCTATATG
>NZ_JBLWBA010000002.1:0-169633 GCF_048285585.1 Sulfitobacter sp. SBS6
ATCAAACCGTGACAGGTCCATTCCCCTCTCGGCAGATTTGTTTCACAAATCGCCTGTCGGGCATTGAGTGGCCAAGTTGACGGCGGTGAGCCACATCATCCGGGCGAAATAAGATGCTGACATCGCGGTGGAGCTTGGGTTCTCTGCGTCGTCGGGTGCGGCGGGGACGTCGAGCGATACGGTGCGTCGGCAGATACCACCACAGGTCTTCGCGCTGACCTTCCTTGGAATAGATGTAGCGATAAATGGTTTCCTGGCAGACCCTGAGGGGAGCGCGCTCGTGGATCATACGGTTACTGATCTGCTCTGGTGTCCAACCGTTCTTGATGCGCTCAATCACGCGTTTGCACAGCTCAGGATGTTTGATCAGCTTGCGCTCTCGAGCACGACGATCCGCTTGCATCAGGTGCGCGGCGGCACCGTAATAGCCATCGCATCCCGGCATGCTCTCGTCCGAGAAATGGTTACGCTTTAGCTCGCGAAATATCGTTGATCTGCAGCGCTTCAGAACGCGCGCCATCTCGTCAACTGGGACCTTTGCGTGTCTCCAGCGTTCAATCTTGCGTCGTTCTGTGATACTCAGTTGGTCGTAAACGGCTACCATACCGATTCCTCTCATTAGATAAACTACTGTTTTCTAAAAAGAGTCGCACTTAAGGGTAGCGCGCCCCCCCCGCCCCCTACATTATCGCAGCCGATAAGATAGATTATGGTAAATATGTACGGATGTATTCGTAAGCTCAAAAACGTACCTTATGTAGGACACCCTATGTTAAGTGTCCCCAAGGTGTTTCCCTGGATGGCTGACTATACAGTACTTAGTAGGCCATCACACATCTCTGAAGGATCTACCAGTTACGTAGGTTTTTCGAGCTTGAACGGACCAGCGCCGCCGTAAATCAACTCCTTTGCAATGCGGTGGCCCGAATGGACCGCCGCTTGGATCATCCCGGGAACGAGACAGTCGCCCGCCAGAACCCCTTGGGTCGCTGACTGGGTTTGCACGAAACCGTCGAATAGCCTCTTGTTCGGAAGCCGAGCCCCCACGAAGAGTAGTGCGGCGGCTTCGAATTGCCGCTCGCTGTTCACGGCATACGCGTCTTGGACAGTCACAACGCCGTTGCTGTAGCCGCTTAGCGTGCTGTTGACATGTATGGGAATGCCCTGCGACTTGAACCGCCCGATGATGCTGCGCTGTTCCAATGTATGAGCGGTCCAGGTTGCTACGCTGGCGAGCGGCGTGACGTAGGTTGTTTCACACCCCTTGGCGCGCAGTAGCTCTGCGAGGATGCTGGCCATGTAGTTATGGTCGTCGTCGTAAATGACGACAGGGCCATCCGGAATCACGCCCGCGATGATGTCATCAGGCGTCAGCACGGTCGTACCCTCGGCCCAGTCGACCGGATCGAAATTCGACCCCCCGACGCCATCGCGACGCCAAGACGCGCCGGTGGCAAATATGATATTATCTGCGCCGAAGTCTTCCAAGTCATCTGTTTCGAGCGGACTGGAGGTGAAAATGTCAACGTTGCCCATTTGTTGGAGATTCCACAAACGATAATCAATCACTCTCCGATAAGCATGCATTCCTGGTAGCCCACCTTCGAGCCGGGCGCGTCCACCAACTTCCTCCGCGGCATCGGCAAGCGTCACCTGGTGACCGGCCTTCGCAAGAGTCAATGCGCATTCCAACCCAGCTGGACCGGCTCCGATGATCAGGCTGTTTTCCTGTTTCTCGGCCTTACCGACAATCTCGGGGTGCCAGTTGCGGCGCCATTCTTCGCCGATCGTGGGGTTTTGCGTACAGCGCAGCGGAACACCGTAGGAATCCATGCTGACGCAAACGTTGCACCCGACACATTCGCGGATTTCCTCGATCCGGTTCTCTTTGATCTTGTTCGGCAGGAACGGATCCGCAATCGAGGGCCGCGCCCCGCCGATCAGATCAAGTTTTCCGGATTTGATCACCGACACCATCGTGTCCGGTGACGTAAATCTACCTACGCCGACGACCGGCTTGTCTGTAATGGTTTTGACGAACGAGGTGAATTCAAGCTGGTAGCCTTGTTCAGTGAACCGCGATGTCGCCGAATCCGCTGACCAGCCAGAGATGTTCACGTCCCAAAGGTCCGGGAGATCCGCAAGCATCTCGACAACCTCCCTGCCCTCGCCGTCATATGTCATTGCATGTTTCGCACCGGGTTCATGGACGCCGAAACGTAAGGCAACCGCACGTTCCCCAGCCGCAACTTCAAGAGTATCTTCAAGAACCTCGCGCAGAAGCCGCGCGCGGTTTTCCAAAGACCCGCCATATTCGTCGCTGCGAAAATTCGTGCGGCGCGACAGGAAATGCGACAGTAGGGAAATGTCGTGAGCGGCATAAACATAGAGGATATCGTAACCTACGTCCTTGGCATTCTGCGCGGCCTTCTTGTGGGCACGGCGAAACTCGCGGATATCGGACTTATCCATCGCACGGGCCTGCACCGGCATCTCGGGGCGTAAGATCGGCAGGTCTGACGGACCGATAACGGGCACCCCCGTCGCAAAGTTCCGCGCCCGCATGCCGCCGTGCGCCAGTTCGATCGCCGCGAGAGCGCCGTGCGCCTTGATGGCATCGACCTGTTTTGCATGCTGATCCAGGTAGACATCATCCCAGATGCGCTCGATTGGATGATTTGCCATATCGGAATCCTGGCTGACCTCGGTGATCTGGACCGCCACAGTTCCCCACCCGCCTTCTGCCTTCATGGCCCGAAGCGCGGTCGACCCCGCGGGCAACGAGAAACCGTGGCCCGTCGCGTGCGGCGCGGCGAAAAAACGGTTTGGGGCTGTGACTGGGCCAATCCGGACAGGTTCGAACAAAAGATCGTAGCTCATGGTTTTCGCATTTCCCGAATTAGAAGGTCATTATTATCACCGATGGATATTATATTGCAAATCGGTCCGAGTTTTGTCAATCTGCACCAGAGCATTTTTCTGTGCACTGCCTTAGAGGGAGGCTTCACTTGAATATTCTTTACATCATGTTCGACCAATTGCGTTTCGACTACCTGAGCTGCGCAGGGCACCCGGCACTGCACACACCCAACATGGACAGAATTGCAGCGAAAGGCGTCAGGTTTTCAGAGGCTTACACCCAGTCGCCTGTCTGTGGTGCCGCCCGTATGAGCGCCTACACTGGCCGCTATCCAAGCAGCCATGGAGCCCAGTGGAACGGCTATCCCCTGCGTGTAGGGGAATTGACACTCGGGGATCATCTTAGGTCAGGCGGCGTCGGCTGCTGGCTTGTTGGAAAGACGCACATGAAGGCGGACGAGTCTGGAATGGCACGCCTCGGCCTGTCGCCCGACAGCGTCATTGGCGCGCGGCAGGCTGAATGCGGATTTGATGTGTGGTGCCGCGATGACGGTCTCTGGGCCGTCGGGCCCGACGGGCCCTATGATGCCAAGCGCAGCCCTTACAACGAATATCTGAAATCAAAGGGTTATGGTGGCGAAAACCCTTGGGCGGATTTTTCGAACGCTGGACTTTCTGGCGATGAAATCGCCAGTGGGTGGTTCATGAAGAACGCGGATCGCCCGGCGAATATCGAGGAAGGCGATAGCGAGACGCCGTGGCTGACGTCCGAAGCGATCAAGTTCATGGAGACGGCCTCCGGCCCATGGTGCGCTCATATCAGCTATATCAAGCCGCACTGGCCCTATATCGTGCCCGCACCCTATCACAACATGTATTCCGCCAAAGACATCTTGCCGGCCGTGAAAGACCGCGCAGAATTACAGGATCCCCACCCGGTCTACGAAGCTTTCGCGACTGGTCGCATCGGCAAGAGTTTCTCACGGGACGATGTGCGCGAAAAGGTGATCCCTGTCTACATGGGACTGATCAAGCAATGTGACGATCAGATGGGACGCCTGCTTCAATACCTGGAGGATAGCGGTCGCGACAAGGACACGATGATTATCATCACGTCAGATCATGGCGACTATCTTGGAGACCATTGGCTGGGCGAAAAGGACCTGTTTCACGCCCCGTCCGTCAAGGTCCCACTGATTATTTACGACCCGCGCCCGACGGCGGACAAGACACGCGGTACAACCTGCTCCAATCTGGTCGAAGCAATTGACGTGACGGCGACGATCATCGACGCCGCCGGATGCGATGTCCCCTCCCACATCGTAGAGGGGCGTTCGCTCATGCCGTATCTGGAGGACCGCGAACATCCAAGTCCAAGATCATATGTCATCAGCGAATATGACTATTCCAGCCATCCTGTCTGTCGCGGACTGGACGTATTGCCCAAAGATGCGCGGATGTTCATGGTTGCCACTGAGGACTGGAAGCTTGTTCATTGCGAGGGCGGTTTGCCCCCGATGCTCTTCGACCTAAAAAATGATCCTAATGAACTGATAGATCTGGGGAGGAATGACACTTTTTCCGGGATTAGGGCGGAGATGTACGCGTATCTTCACGACTGGTCGCTGCGGATGTCACAGCGGGTGACAATGTCAGATGCGGAAATCGCCAAGAAGCGCCAGGACGGCGGTCAGACCGGAGTCGTTTTGGGGTTAGTTGAAGAGACTGATGCCCCTGCGGCGATGACGGCACACTACCGAGGAACGGCGCCAGCGCGCCCGAAAAGCTAAGCCGGCCCTAGAGTCCCGTCAATGCCGTCTCCATGCGTGATACCGCATCCTTCAGCAGCGGCAGCAACTCTTCACGCCGCTCATCTGTCAGGTCGCTCTTCGGGAGCGCGAGTGAGATCGATCCAGCAGGGTCCGACGAATCCTGGAAGAACGGCATGGCAATGCTTGAGACATCGGTTTCGAATGTGTTCCGGGTCTGGGAAAACCCCTGTTCCCTGAATGCTGTGATCAACTTTCGCAGTTCGACATTTGATGTCACCGTCGCTTCGGTGATCTTCTCGCGGGTCAACGACAAGATGGCATTGGCGGTCTCCTCACTCGCAAAGGCGAGGTAAGCCAACCCTGAGGCCGTGGCATGATAGTACAAAACCTGCGACGGAATGATGTTGACCACGTGGCCGCGGTTAGGGAGTTTGTGTGCAACTGTAGTCATACCTCGTGCGCCGGGGATGCTGACATGCGCTGTTTCATTGGCCACATCGACCAGCCAATCTGCTACTTCTTGCGCGGCACGGGCGATCGGGACTGTCGCTTCACGAATGCGGGCAAGTCTGAGAAACCCGTGCCCCAGGCGATACTTACGCGTTTCAGCGGCTTGTTCGATAAAGCCGTGTTTCGCCAATGCCACGAGCAAGCGTCGCGTTGCGGCCTTGTCCAGCCCCGCCATTCTGGATAATTCGCTCAAGCCGATTTCCGTGTTTTCCATTGAGAATTGGTCCAGAACGGAGAGAGCCTTGTCGACTGTTTTCATGTCATTCGTCCTGCACTCCTGAGCTCAGCGTAGATTAACATGATCACCGCTGTAGTCTATAGCGCACCATTCCAATAGATTCCCATCCTGGCGGTTCCGTCGCAAAGTTTATACCCTGCCGAAGAGTAGTCTTCCATGAACATAATTATGCTGCGAGAGCCGCAAACTGCTTGAATGCCGAGATGCCTGTTTGTGCTAGGCGGCCCTTACGGATCATGTGCGCGGTTTCGATCCCAGCAAGCGTTGCTATCGCAGAAAGCGAACGCTTGCTGGGATCCGACCAACCCCCGTGAATTTGAGGATGACGTTCAGACTTTACAGACCAGTTAAGCTGGCACCGCTCTTGTCGATTGCAATTCGGTCTGGGACATCGTTGATGCCAGCACCTCGCTTGAAGAACCGTCGCGCGGCAGCTGTATTGCGGCGCTCTGACAGCATAAACTCAAGGGTTTGCCCGCCCGGGTCTAAAGCAGATACAGATAGGCCCACTTGCCGCGAACCTTGATGTATGTCTCGTCCATCCGCCGACCGACGCTTTCTGGCCTGCGCACTTGCAGCGATCAGAGGCAAGAATTTCACGACCCAGCGATTCAACGTGGTATGATCGATTTCAAGGCCCCAATCGGCCATGATCTCCTCAAGATCCCGACACGAAAAACCGTAGCGGACATAGACAAACACAGCATGAAGGATCACGTTCTATGGGAAATGGTTGCCTTTGAAATCAATCGTCACGGTTGGGTGCTCGCGTCCAAATTCATAAGTCCGCTGCTACCAAACGCGAGCCAGTTCAACCAACCGCGAAAACTGTGCGACAGAACTGTCTTTAGACGGGGTTCACGCTATCTCGACAGTCACGTCTGGCCTTCGCCGGTGTTCGTTGCGGACAATACACTCCCGACGCAAGAACCAAAGCCGATGCGGTAGCCGTCGCCTTGTGCATGACCGTGCAGGGCTAGGGTATCGCCGTCCTCGATGAAGGTGCGGGTTTCGCCGCCATCCAGCGTCAGGGGGTCTTTGCCGCCCCATGTCATCTCCAGCAGCGAACCGAACATGCCCTTGTCGGGCCCCGAGATCGTGCCCGAGCCCAGCAGGTCGCCGGTGCGCATGGCGCAACCCGAGGACGCATGATGCGCAAGCTGCTGCGCGGCGGAGTAGTAGAGCGTGTTGTAATTCGTTTCGCAAATGACTGTGGGCTGGCCCCCTTTCGCTGCCATCGTGACCGACAGATCGACGTCATAGAGCATCGGGCCGGTGTCTCGGATATGCGGCAGGAGCTCGTGTTCGCGCGGAGGTGTGTCACAGCGGAACGGCTCGAGCGCTGCCTTGGTCACCACCCAGGGGCCTATCGTTGTGGCAAAGGCCTTGGCCTGAAACGGCCCGAGCGGTTGGTATTCCCAGGCCTGAATGTCACGCGCCGACCAGTCGTTGAGCAGTACGTAACCAAAGATCATGTCGTCGGCCTCGTCTACGCTGACCCGCTGGCCCATCTCGGAGGGCGTGCCCACGACGGCGCCCATCTCAAGTTCGATGTCGAGCCGTTTGCTGGGGCCGAAGCTTGGCATGTCGTCCTGCGGACCTTTTAACTGGCCCATGGGTCGATGGAAATCGGTGCCCGAGACGACCACCGTCGAGGCGCGTCCGTTGTAGCCGATCGGGATGTGCAACCAGTTGGGCGGTAGGGCATTGGCCGGGTCGCGAAACAGCGAACCTACGTTGAAGGCGTGCTGGCGACCAGCGTAGAAGTCAGTGTACTCTGTCACCGTAAACGGCAGGTGCATGGTGACGTCCGACATATCATGCAGCGCGTTCCGCATTGTGTCGGTTTCGGCCCCCTCAAGCAGCAGATCGGTCAGCGTTTCGCGAACCTCCTGCCAAGCCGGCTTTCCTTTGCCCATGAAGGTATTGAGCGCGGGTTCTTCGAAGCCGTAATCGGGCAAGAGACCCGCCAATTGCAGCGCGGCCAGGTCTAGCACCTTGTCGCCGATGGCCACGGCGCAGCAGGGCGCGGCACCGTTCGAGAAGACGCCAAACGGCAGGTTGTTCAGCGGAAAGGGGCTTTCGGGGTCATTCGCGGTCTCGACCCAGGAACGGACAAGCTCGGTCATTGGAATATCCTTCGTCAATTTGCGTCAGGTTGGTTTTCGGGTCGGGCCGCATCGAAGGCCGCCTGGTCCAGGCAGCGCGCCTCGATCTCGGTCAGTCGTGACAGGGCGGACAGATCGCAACCCCAGCGATGCGCGTTGTAAAGTTGGGGCACGAGGCAAAGATCGGCCAGTCCGGGCGTGTCGCCGAAACAATAGTCCGTGTCGGGCGCAATCAATTTCTCGAAGGCGGTCAGGCCGTGCAGCATCCAGTCATTCATCCACACGACGGTCTCTTCCTGGCTGTGCCCCATCGCCTTCAGTCGTGCGACCACCCGCAGGTTGTTCACCGGATGGATGTCGGAGGCGATGGTCATGGCGGCGGCGCGGGCCTTGGCCCGGCTTACCGCATCCGAGGGCAGGAGCGCCGGGTCGGGTTGCGTCTCTTCCAGCCAATCAAGGATGGCCATCGACTGGGTCAGCACCGTACCATCGCCCAGTACAAGGGTCGGGACTCCCTGACCCGGATTGAGTTTGGCATAGTCCCTGTCAATCTGATCGCCTGCGACCAGATTGACAGGGACCGGCTCGTAAGCCAGACCCTTGAGGTTCAATGCGATCCGCACGCGGTAGGAGGTGGTCGACCGCCAGTAGGAATAGAGCCTCATTTCTTGCCCGGCGTGCCGTCGAAATTCTTCTCGATGTCCTTCCAGCAGTCGATGTAATCGTCCTGGAGCGGTGCCTCCTTGCCCGCGAACTGCGTCAGTTGCTGCGGGAAGCGGGTCTCGAACATGAAGGACATCGTGTTGTCGAGCTTTTCGGGGCCAAGTTCGGCGTTCGAGGCACCCTCGAAGGCATTGCGGTCGGGCCCATGTGGCAGCATCATATTATGAAGGCTGATGCCGCCCGGAACAAACCCTTGGGGTTTGGCATCGTACTGGCCATAGATATTTCCCATCATCTCGGACATGATGTTCTTGTGATACCACGGCGGGCGGAAGGTGTTTTCAGCAACCATCCAGCGCTCACGGAACAGCACGAAGTCAATGTTTGCTGTGCCCTCTTGCCCTGACGGCGCGGTCAACACCGTAAAGATCGACGGGTCGGGATGGTCGAATAGGATCGCGCCGACCGGGCAGTAATTGCGCAGGTCATACTTGTAGGGCGCGTAATTGCCGTGCCAGGCGACGATATCCAGCGGGCTTTGGTCGATCTTGGTGGTGTGGAACTGACCGCACCATTTCACGGTGACGGTCGAGGGTACCTCGCGATCCTCGAAGGCGGCCACCGGGGCCTTGAAGTCGCGCGGGTTGGCCATGCAATTGGCACCGATCGGCCCGCGGCCCGGCAGCTCGAATTTCTGGCCGTAGTTCTCGCAGACGAAACCGCGCGCCGGACCGTCCAGCAATTCGACGCGATAGACAAGGCCGCGCGGGATGATGGCGATTTCCTTTGGCTCGAGGTCGATGATCCCCAGTTCGGTGGCAAAGCGCAGCCGTCCCTCCTGCGGCACCACCAGCATTTCGCTGTCCGCCGAAAAGAAGTAGTCGTCGACCATCGACTCGGTCACCAGGTAGATGTGGCTCGCCATACCGACCTGGGTGTGCACGTCGCCCGCCGTTGTCATGGTGCGCATGCCGGTCAGCCAGTTCAGCGGCTCATCCGTATGCGGCACCGGATCCCATCGGTACTGGCCCAGACTGGTCACCTCCGGGTGGATATCAGGCGCCGAGCGGAAGTAGGGCAGGTCGATCTTTTCGTAGCGGTGGCTGTGCTTGACCGAGGGCCGGATCCGGTAGCACCAGGTGCGTTCGGGGCGGACGTCGGTGAAGGCCGTGCCGGACAGCTGCTCGCCATAAAGGCCGTAGTTGCACTTCTGCGGCGAGTTCATGCCTTGCGGCAACGCGCCGGGAAGCGCCTCGGTCTCGAAATCATTACCAAACCCGGGCATGTAGCCGGGGATCGTCGTTGAACCATCGGCCTGGATCAGGCCGGATTTTTCGGGGGCATTCATCGTGCGTCTCCTCAAGCATTGCCGCCGTATTTGTGGCGGCCATCAAGTGGTTAAGGTGTTGGGTTCCTGCGCCTCAGACCTCGGCGGCCAGATCGAGTGCCTGTTCCAGAACCTGAGCATCGCCGACATGGTTGGCGAGGATCAGGACGAGGCGGGCGTTAAGCGCGTCGCTTTCGTCTTTGGACTTACCGTCGTGTGCGGCCAGAAGCCGGGCATAGAAATCGTCCGGCCGCGCGATATTCGGCTCTTTGTTCAGCGTGCTCATCGGTGTTTCCTCCTCAAACCCGTCCGGTTGCGATGTTCACAGCGGCCTTGACCTCCGCTTCGTTGAAGCTGTCCCAGCGAGCGACAACGTGCTGGTCGGGACGCATCAAGTAGACAGCGGAACGACCTCCACCCAAGTAGCGATCCGCCAGTTCCGGGTTGCCACTGGCGGTGAGCGCCACGCGGGTCACTTCGATGCCATCCACGTCCAGCGATTCCGGCGCGTCTGTGTCGATGCACAGAAGCTGGAATCTGCCGCCGAGCATGTCAGTTAGCCACCCGTCGCGCACCGGCGCATCAACCATGGGCGCGCCGACACGGGTGCGATCAGGGCCGCCTGTCAGGGCATCGGGGCCGTTCAGCGACAGCCCGTCATAGATGCAGGGAACCGACAGTCTGCCAGAGTTCACCAGCGGTCTGGCGAAGGGTGCCTTGCTTGCCAGATCCAGCACCGCGTTGCGAAAGATATTGCTGATCTCGGACTTGGGCGTGATGAAATCGGTGGCGCGCGTGGAATTCAGTATGTTCTCGTCCGCACCAAAGACACGTTCCTCCGAATAGCTGTCGAGCAGCGTCTCGGGTGCCCTTCCCTGCACTACCAGTCCCAGTTTCCAGCCAATATTGTCGGCGTCCTGCATGCCTGAATTCGCGCCGCGTGCACCGAAAGGCGACACCTGATGCGCAGCGTCGCCGGCAAAGAACACGCGGTTATGCCGGAAATGCTCCATGCGCTTGCACTGGAAAGTGTAGATCGAGGACCAGACGATCTCGTAATCTACCGGACCGAGGAATGCGTCGAGACGACGCCGGATGTTCTCCTCCTTCATCTCTTCCTTGCGGTCGATGTCCCAGCCAATCTGAAAGTCGACACGCCAGACATCATCAGGCTGCTTGTGCAACAGCGTGGAGGCACCCTGCCCATGACTCGGCTCGAACCAGAACCAGCGTTCGGTCGGAAACTGGGTGTCGCCGGTCATGCGGATGTCGGCAATCAGGAAGCTGTCCTGAAACACCTTGCCGGTAAAGTCATGTCCCAGCCGGTTACGCAGCGGCGAGCTCGCGCCGTCGCATGCCACCAGCCAGTCAGCCTCGATCTTGTAGGGCCCGTCCGGTGTCATCACCTCGAGCACCACATGGTCGTCGTGCACTTCGATCCCGTCCACCCGGTTCTTGCCGCGCAGCTGGATCGGCGCGCCCTCGGCCTGCATTTTGCGCAGGCGGTCGACCATGAAACGCTCGAAATAGGGCTGCTGGAGGTTGATGAAGGCCGGGAATTTGTGGCCTGCTTCGGGCAACAGGTTGAACTCGAACACCTTGTCGTCGCGGTGAAACACCTTGCCGAGGTTCCAGACGACGCCCTTGTCGACCATAGGCGCGGCGCAGCCATAACGGTTGGCGATCTCAAGGCTGCGCTTGGCGAAACAGATGGCGCGGCTCCCCTGCCCGATGCCTTCGTGGTCGTCGAGCACCAGCACCGGCACGCCCTGCTGGCCAAGATCGAGCGCCGTGGCAATGCCGACCGGGCCGCCGCCGACAATCACGACGGGATGGCGCACGGCCGCCGCCTTCTCCTGATCGGGAGCCTTCTGATAGGGATAGATCTTGTGGGCAAGTGAATATCTGTCGTCGAACATATCTCTCGTCTCCTCCGTGAGAGGTGTCTTGCAGCGCTGCCCGCCGGTCGGATCATGCCGCCCGGCGGGTCATCTTGCGGTGTTCGGCATCAGCCCTGCAGGGCTTCCCACATCGCCACGTCGCGCTCGGCAGTCCAGATGCGTGGTGTGTCGATGCCGCGGGCCTCGTCATAGGCGCGGGCGACGTTGAACGGCAGGCAATGCTCGTAGATCGCGTAGTCCTTGAACTTCGGATCACAGGCTTCGCGCACCGCGTCCCAAGCATCCTTGAGGCTGCCGCCTTTGGCGGCGACCTGCTTGGCAGGCAGGTAGGTGGAATTGACGAAATCGCGAGTCGATGCGATGGCGGAATCCACAGCATCACGCCCGATCAAGGCACCGCCGCGTCCCGGGGCGATGCTTTGCGGATCATAGGCCTTCACCGCGTCGAGCGTGCTGCCCCAATCCTCGAAATGGCCGTCGCCGCAATAGCAGGCCGAGTGATCCTCGACGATATCACCGGTGAACATGGTCTGCGCGTCGGGCACCCAGATCACGCTGTCACCCGCAGTGTGCGCGCGGCCGATCTGCTTGATCTCGACCTTGCGATTGCCGAGGTAGACAGTCAACTGATCACTGAAGGTGGTAGTGGGCCAAGTCAGTCCGGGGATGCTCTCGTGTCCCTCGAAAAGGCGTGGGAAGCGCTGGAATTCGCTGTCCCAGTCCTCCTGCCCGCGCTCGACCACCATGGAGCGGGCCTTGTCGGACATGATGACCTGCTGCGCGCCGAAGGCGGAGGCACCGAGCACGCGGACGGCGTGGTAATGGGTCAGGACGACGTGGGTAATCGGCTTGTCGGTGACGGAGCGCACACAGTCGATCACCTTATTCGCCAGCCGCGGCGTGGCCTGGGCCTCGACAATCATCACGCTGTCATCACCGATGATGACGCCGGAATTCGGATCGCCTTCGGCGGTGAAGGCGTAGAGCCCTTCGCCAATCTCGGTAAAGGATATTTCCTTTTCGGTCATGTCCCCTTGGGATGCGAACGCCTTGGCCATGTCAGTCTCCTTGGTCATCTGGTCTGTGAATGGGCCCGGGGTATGGCCCGGAGAATCGTTGCAGTCGAAACAACTTTGTTATCGTTGCAATTGCAACTAATGTCAATATCGTTTCGCTTGCAACGATCTGACTCCTGGACCGGCACCTTGCCCAGTTTGGGCGTATCTAGCTTAGCAGCCAGAGCTTCGGCGCAGGGCCGATGTCGTGCTGCCTCAAAGCGCCGTATCCGCGTAACCTGTGCAAAGGCCTGCACCTCATTGTCCGTGACCTGTTGCACTTGAAGCAATCGCCCTTATCGTTGCTCTCGAAATGAATGCCAGTCTCGCCTTATAAGGGACGAACATAAGGGTGGGCTACGACTATGAATTCCTTCGATCTTTCGGCGTTCCTTCCTTATCGCTTGGCTGTTCTATCCGAGAGAATCAGTCGCCGTTTGGCGCAGGAATACGGAAGGTCGCACGGAATTTCCCTGCCGGAATGGCGCGTCTTGGTGCATTTGGCGCGCTGCAAGCAAGCCTCTGTCCGCGAGATTCACGACTACGCGAACCTTGAGAAACCGAGGGTAAGTCGCACCGTCGCAAAGCTGCAAAAGGCAGGACTTGTACGAAAAATCGCAAACAGGCGAGACAGTCGACTTGTCGAGATCTCACTGACGGAACAAGGCCGCACCGTCTTAGGTGAGATCGTCACGGTCGCAACTGAATTTGAATCGCGGCTCGTGCAAGTGCTCTCCAACGAGGAGCTGGCAACACTGCTCGGAATTGCCGAGAAGTTGCACAGCGTGTTGGACAATGACCCGTTGGCCCCAAAACGTTCAAGTCTGGATAAGCCTGCCGACTGATCGGTCGGCGTCATGTCTCGGGCTGTCCACCGCTCTCAACGACACTAGCCATCGCTGCGTGCAGAGCGTCCAGCCCCCGCTTCAGCGGGTTAGCCGGCATCGCCACCTCACAATGGAAGTTGTTGGTGACGTGAAGGCGAGGTTCCCCCGTCGCCAAGATGACGCGTCATCGATCAAAGAGTACCGGAGTCTCGCGCTTGTATATGCCGCTTTCCGGGACATCTCCGATCAGCCGACGAGCCTCGGCGTGGCCGGAGAATACTGCCGCCTGAATGATGCCGGGGGCGAGGCAATCGCCGATACCGGAGACGCAATCTGCAAGGGCAGGATCTTCTCGTAGCTTGCTGAGCAGATCGTCTGTCGGCAGCCTTGCACCGACTGCAATCAGATGTGCACCGGCGATCTGCGGTAATTCCTGGCCGGTGTCTGCTCTTGCCACTTCAAGCGCGGATCCGTTCCAACGGCTAACTGTTGTATTGGGATGCATGTGCACGCCCAACTCGACCATGTCATCGAGCACCCGGGGGCTTTCCAACGTATAGCCCATCCATTCGGCGATAGAGGGAAGCGGGCACACCAGATGAACCTCGTGGCCCTTGGCTGCCAGATGTCCAGCCAGCACGTTGCCCATATAGTAGTGGTCGTCGTCATAGATCACGACCGGCCCTGAAATTTCTGCGCCCGCCATGACGTCATCCGGCGTCAAAGCATTTCCGGCGAACCCTTCGATTGCCTTGAACGTTGTCGCACCCGCTCCGTCATCGCGCCAAATGGATCCGGTCGCAACGACGACATTGTCCGCCCCGAAACCTGCAACGTCCGCAGCTGCGATCTCGCTTTCCGCATAAAGCGAGACATTTCCCATCTGTCGCAACTGGTACAACCGATAGTCCTTGACCCTACCCCAGGCCGCCAACCCCCTCAGCGCGCTTTCCTCCAGAACGCGCCCGCCAAATTCGGATTCGCGTTCCGCCACGGTCACTTGATGCCCGGCCTTCGCCAAAGTCAGCGCACACTCCAGCCCCGCGGGACCAGACCCGATGATCAGGGTGCTTTCCTTTTTCGGTGCAGCTGGAATGTTCTCGGGATGCCAGCCCCGTCTCCACTCCTGGCTGATTGTCGGATTCTGGGTACACATGAGCGGCACGGAATAGGCATCCGACGCCACACAGACATTGCAGCCGATACATTCGCGGATGTCGTCAATCCGGCCTTCCTTGATCTTCTTGGGCAGGAACGGGTCGGCGATCGACGGCCGGGACGCCCCGATCAGGTCAAAAACACCCTTCTTTACAAGGCGCGCCATAGCGTCGGCGGAGGCATAGCGCCCGACCCCGACCACTGGTTTCGTCGTGACCTGCTTGACGTAAGAGGTATATTTCTCCTGATGCCCCTCATCATCAAACCGAGACGTGCCACTGTCACGCGGCCAGCCGGCCACATTCACGTCCCACAGATCGGGCAACTCCGCGAGGCTTTCGATAACAGCACGGGCCTCATTGTCATAGGTCAGCGGACTGCCGGACTTGAAATCGTGAGCCGGAATGCGGACCGCCACGGCGACGTCGCCAGCAGCGGCCTCCATTGTGTCTTCCAAAACCTCACGCAGTAAACGCAGGCGATTTTCGAACGATCCGCCGTATTCATCCGTACGGTGATTGTACATGGGATTGAGAAAGTGCCAGACCAACGCGGCGTCATGCGCAGCATAGACGTAGACCATGTCATAGCCTGCCTGCTTGGCCCGGTGCACAGCGCGTTTGTGGCTTTCGCGGAACGCTTTGATATCTTGCTTGTCCATTGCCTTGGACTGGATGGGGTTTTGAGGTTTGAGAATCCGCATGGAGGATGGCCCCAGAACCGGTGTCCCGGTGTCCATATTCCGAGCGCGAATGCCGGTATGGGCAAGCTCGATGGCCGTCAGCGCGCCATGCCGCTTGATCCGCTCAACCAGAAGAGCGTGGGATTTGATATCCGTGTCATCCCAGAACTTCTCCATTGGCAGGTTCGAGATATCGGAGGTTGGATCAATTTCCGCCAACTGCATGCAGACGACGCCCCACCCGCCCTCGGCCTTCATTTCACGCATCCCGATGGAGCCGTTGGGCATAAGCGGGTTGTGGCCCGTCGCGTGCGGAACTGAAAAGAAGCGGTTGGGTGCCGTGATCGGCCCGATCTGAACCTCTTCGAACAGGATGTCGTAGCGGGGATCGCGATGGGACATAGTCAGCGCGCCCCGGTTTTGATGGTCCCGTCCTCGATCCAGCCGTCGAAGATTTGCAGGACCGCATCGACAAAGGCCTGATCGTTAATGTGACAGTCGAGTTCAGTGAAATGGATCGGTGCCGTCATCTGCTTGCGCATCTCGTCGCAGAATTCACCAAAGGCCTCGGGGTCATTTGCCTCCTGACCTTCACGGTCCCATTCCTCGATCCCGCCATTGGTCAGGATGACATGGGAGGGCGTTTCAGACGCCTTGAGACGCTTTGCGATCTCGCGCGCGGTTTCCCGGCGTTCTTCGGCATTGAGGGCTGAACATTTGATCAGGCGGTTGTGGGCATGGAACGGACGGTCCCGGTACTGCTCCGGGATTTCTTGCCATCCGGCAAAGTCGATCAGGTCGAGACAGCCGGGTGCCACGATCTGCGGAATGCCCGCCTTACCGGCGTTCAGCATCCGGTCGTCACCCCCATTGATAACCGAACCGGCCAGCAGGTTGCCTAGTTCCGGCAAGGCGAAATCCATGACGCAGGCAAAGCCGCCGTCGCGCGCAATGCTCTCATATGCCATCCCGCCCATACCGGTTGCGTGGAAGATCGCGACCTCGAAACCGCGTTTCTCAAGCTCAGGCTTGAGCTTTTTCATGTACTTCAGGCAGGAAGAGCCAAGCGACGTCATCCCCACCATCGGGCGATCATTTGTAGGCGGCTCAACCGCCCGAGCCGCGCCCAAGACCGCGCCTGCCGCTTGGCTGAGCGACGACTTGCAGACCGAGTTCAGCCCGTAGAGCCCGCCCGCCCAGAGGATCATCTGGATATCCGCCGACAACCGCTGCGGCTCTATCAACGGCGAAAAGGACACGGTCGAGACCACGTATTTCGGCACGCCGAGGGGCAGCGCTTGGCAAATGTCCAGCGCGGCATCCGTGCCCATTGTCCCCCCAAGCACTACAACGCCGTCAAACTTGCCTTCGGCGAACAATTGGCGCGCCAAGGTGCTGGCCCCCTTCGCCATGATCTGCATGGCGGTGTTCTCGTCCCCGCTGTCGATGGCTGCCTTGATCGAGCTTCCACCCGCTTCGGCCACATCGTGCTTGGAAAAATCTGTGGGCTTCTCTGGATCGCCAAGGACGGAAATGTCCATGCTGAGAGTGCCTCCTCCCAAGGCCCGGACCCGCTCCACCATGTATTCCAGTTCATCGTTCTTGGTATCGTAGGTTCCCACCACCAGTATTGTTTTGTCAGACATGTGTTTCCTCCCTGTAGTGCGGCATCAGCCGCGCATGATTTCGCCCTTGGTGTCGTAGAACGGCCCAAGCTGTGCTTCGATTGGGTACATTTTCCCCGCGATCTGGACTTCGAAACCCCCTTCGTCGATCCAGGCTTTTGACGCCCCGCCTCCCCGTTGAATGGTCGCAAGACCAACCATCGCCTCCAGTCGCCAGCCCCAGTCGCCCGAGGTGACATGGCCTACGATCTCGCCGCTTTTCCAGATCGGCTCGTTGTGGATCAGGTATGGCCCATTTTCTGCCGTGAGGCCGGGCACCTTGACCGAAACCGTGCGGTGCCTGTAAGCGGGCCCCTCTTCGGTTTTTTGTTGCGCAAGCCGCTGTTTGCCAAGGAATCCTCCCGCCTTGTCCAGCTTCACTGCAAAGCCTAGGCCTGTCTCGTAGGGCGTGTCGTCTTCGCCGATGTCATGGCCGAAATGGCGAAAGCCCTTTTCGATCCGACAGGCGTTCATCGCGAACATGCCCATGTGCCGCAACCCGTGCGGCGCGCCCGCCTTGAGCAGCGCTTCATAAACGCCTTGGCTGAATTCGGTCGGAAACATCATCTCAAATCCCAACTCGCCTAGGAACGACCGGCGGATGACCCAACCGCGCGCATACGCCACGTCCAACTCGCGCGCTGCACCAAATGGGAACGCATCGTTAGAGACATCATCGCTGCTGAGCGATTGCAAAATCTTGCGCGACTTCGGACCGTGCAAAGTCAGCAGGCAATAGCCCGAGGTCGCGTCAAACACTTCGAAATTCCACGACGGATCGGCGTTGGATCTGATCCAGTGCTGGTCGCGCATCTGGCTGGGGTGTCCGGACACCACCATGAATGACGTGGGCGCGATCCGGGTCACCGTTACATCCGCTTCGATCCCGCCGTCCTGATTAAGGAACTGCGTGTAGACAGACGTGCCGACGTCAACGTCCATCTCCGCCCCGCAGACATGGTTGAGCGCACGAGCCGCATCCGGACCCTGCACAAGAATCTTCGCATACATCGACTGATCCAGCAGCACCGCCGCGTCGCGCGCGGCCAGGCACTCCTGTTTGACTTGCTCTGACCAAGGTTTCCACCTGAGCGAGGGCACATCCGACCATTCAGGGTTTTCCGCATCATAATACATCGGCACTTCCCATCCGATGCGCTCTGCCATGACCGCCCCTGCGGTTTTAAGCTGCTGATGCAGCGGTACGCGCCGCACGCCGCGCGCGGAATGCACCTGTCGTCCGGCCCAATTGATGCCGTAGTGGAACCCGACGCTTTCGGCCGCACGGTCCTGATTGTAACGCGTATTGGCTTGAAACGGATGTGCGCGCGCGGCCAGCAGGGGCGCCATGGACCGTGACGGCCTGCCATCGATCATCCATTCCGCCAACGTCAGTCCGGTGCCCCCTGAATTCAGGATGCCATTGGAATTCATGCCCGTCGCAAGAAAAGCCCCCTTCACATCGGGCACCGGGCCCATGTAAGGGCGGCCATCTGGCGTAAAACTTTCCGGCCCGTTGAAGAAGGTCTTAATTCCCAAGCCCTCCAGCGACGGCATCCGCGCGAACATGCGCATCAGGTCTTCCTCGACATGCTCCATATCAAAGGGCAGTTCATCAAATTCGAAATCCTCGGGGATACCGTCCTTTGCCCATGCCTTGCCCTGCGCTTCGAACCCGCCGATCAAGATCTTGCCGGCGTCTTCCTTCCAGTAGTTCCGTTCCTCGACGATGTTCAGGATCGGTTGAGTCGAAGGCAGGCCCGCAACAGGTTCAGTCACCACGTAGAAATGCTCGGCGGCATGAAGCGGCACGGTGATGCCATGCGATTTTCCGAACAAGTGCGACCACATTCCACCAGCGATCAGCACCTGATCGGTGGCGATGATGCCCTTGTCCGTCACGACGCCCACCACCTTGCCGTCGCGTATCTCCAACCGTTCGACCTTGGTCCCCTCAAAGACCTGCGCGCCCTTCTGGCGCGCGCCTTTGGACAGCGCGATGGTCACGTCGAGCGGATTGACCTGGCCGTTGGAGGGCACAAACAGCCCCGATTGCACATCGTCGATGACCAGCGCGGGCCAGTGTTCTTTTACTTCTTGGGGCGAGAGAATGTGACTGGGTATACCCATGCGCGCCGCATGATCGTGGGTGCGCAAAAGCTGTTCGTGACGTACATCGCTGAGCGAGATGTTGATTGTGCCGTTCTGCTTGTAGCCCGTGCTCTGCCCGGTCTCCTCTTCTAGATCTCGAAACAGGCGGGCGGTGTATTTGCCAAGCTCTGTTTGCGCCGTGCTGTCGCGCAACTGACCCACGATGCCAGCTGCATGCCACGTCGTCCCACTTGCGATCTTGCGACGCTCGATCAAGACGGCTGGCACACCGCGATGGGCAAGGTGATAGAGAGTCGACATCCCGATGATGCCGCCGCCGATGATGACGGCGGGTGCCGTCTCTGGGATTGCTTTGCTCATCAGGTCACCTTTCTCACGCCGCGGCCAAACCGGCGTCGAGCGCCGCTAGGATCTGGTCAACATCTTCGGTCGTCAGAACCAAGGGCGGGGACAGGATCACGTTGGGGCCAGAGACCCGAACCATGACGCCGTTGGCATGTGTGGTGTCGAAGACCTGTTTGATGCGAGCCGGCTCAAGTGGTTTCTTGCTGTCTCGGTCGGAGACAAGCTCGAGCGCATTCATCAGGCCTTCGCCGCCCCGCACATCACCGACGATCTCGTGCTTTTCCTTCAACCTCTCCAGTCCGGCCATCATCTGCTCACCGCGCGCGGCGGCATTGTCTATGACATTCAGACGTTGGGTTTCCTTGAGGCAAGCAATCGCTGCAGCGGCACCCACCGGATGACCGGAGTAGGTGTAGCCGCTGGCGATATTCGCTTTACCGGTCTCATCACTTTCAAATGTTTCTGCGATGTGATCGGCGATCATGACTGCCCCAAAGGGAAAATACCCGTTGGTAATCGCCTTGGCCGTAACGGAAAAATCTGGCTTGACCCCCCAATGACGGCAACCAGACCATGACCCTGTGCGCCCATAGGCAGTGATGACCTCGTCGGCGATCAGAAGGATGCCGTTGCGGTCGCAGATCTCGCGTACGCCCGGCATAAAGCTGGCATGCGGCGGAATGACCCCGCCCGCGCCCAACACCGGCTCCATCACGAAAGCCGCGATGGTGCCTGCGCCTTGGAACGCAATCTCGTCTTCTAGAGCCGACAGGCACAATCGCGCCAGCCGCTCGGGGTCGGTCTCGTTGAATGGGTTGCGATAGGTGTAAGGCGCGGGAATGTGAAAACAGCCCGGCATCAGCGGCTCGTATTGTGTGCGGAAATTGGAGTTTCCGTTCACCGAGGCGCCGCCCATATGCGTGCCGTGGTAGCCCTTCTTGATGCTGAGAAACTTGGTGCGACCCGCCTCGCCTCGGACCTTGTGATACTGACGCGCCAGTCGCAGCGCGACCTCGATGCCATCCGATCCGCCGGATGTGAAGAACGCTCGGCTGAGCCCGTCGGGGGCGAAGAACTCGCGCAGCATGTAGCTGAGTTCGATCACTGCATCATTCGAGGTGCCTCGGAATGTGGAATAATAGGGCAATTGCCCAAGCTGCGCCGAAATCGCATCTTTCACCGGCTCGCAAGAATAGCCGAGGTTCACGTTCCAGAGGCCGCCAACCGCATCAATCGTCTCGTTGCCATCGACATCGACGATGCGCACGCCCTTACCGCCCGTGATGATCTTGGGTGGATTTGCTAGGCTGTCAGCCGGATGCGACATCGGATGCCACATGTGCCGGGCGTTGTTCTCTTTAAGGAAGTTTTCGTCCTTCATCGCTCAATCCCTTTATGCAACCCGAGAAGGCGTTCCGCTTCGGCAAAACTCGTCGCCGGGTTCATTACGTCAAAATGGACAGTGGCCATGCCCACAGCTCTTGCGCCGTCGATATTGCGGAGTTGATCATCCACAAACACGCAGTCCTCGGCGCGCAAGCCGAGGTCCGCGATCAAGTTTTGGTAGGCCTCAGCAACCGGTTTCAGTGTCTTGGTGTAGGTCGCGTCATGAATGACATCGATTTCTGGCAGAAACGTCAGCTTTTCGCGGAAAGCGGCTCCGTAGAATAGGTCCAGCTCGTTGGACAGGATCGCTGTGGTGTATCCGGCCGATTTGACGCGGCTGAGCATGTGCAGAAATTCGGGCCGGATCACCTCATCCGGGACGTCGCCTCGGGCCGCGATCAAGAGGTCTGACATTTTTGTCCAGGTTTGACCGACCAATTCGCCGGTTTCCTTTGACCGTGTCAGCCAATAGTCGCGTTCTGAAATCTCGTCGGCCTGCATCGACACCCAAAGAGGATCAGTTTCCGGCGCGAACGGGCCCTGCCAGGTCAATTGACCAGCTGCGAGGCCAAGCGCCCGCTCCGTGTTGGCATGGGTTTCGAACAGGGTCTTCGAAATAACCCCTCCGAAGTCTAGAACCAGCGCTTTGATCGCTTTCTTGTTGTTCACGGTCACCATTTCTTTGCTCCCGAAGGCGTTGTTGAAACGAAACTATTGCCGCACTTGATTCGGGAAACGCCGCCTCGAGCCAAATTTCTGGGAGCAGTATCAGCAGGAGTCGCAACCACGGCTTCCCCCGACAGCGCTCCGATGCGATCAGAATAAAAATGTTCATTCACAACAACTTGCATAATTTTCCGACACTCCCCCGAAGTGTGGCAAGCTTCCAGAACAGATAGCCCAAGTCCGTTTGCCACCTCTCCTTATTGACAGAAGATAATTTCTAGATCAATCTATTTAGCACCATCGGTGCCAATAATGAACCGATATAAGGGAGAGAGATATGAAGAAGACGTTGCTTGCGGGAGCTGCCGCACTTGCTGCACTGATGCCGGGCGTCGCCGCTGCAGAGTATCCGGAGAAGCCGGTCGAATTTGTTGTACCGTGGCCTCCGGGTGACGCGGAGGATGTCTTGACGCGCATGATCGCGGAGGATTTCCAGAACACCTATGGTGTCCCCGCAGCAGTCGTGAACAAACCTGGCGGCGGCGGCGGTCCCTTCCCGGGTGCCGTCGAGGTCGCTAAATCACCGGCCGATGGCTATACTGTCGGATCGTTCATATTGGCGGTGCCGGTGATCGGCCCGAACATCGGTATTCCCGAGCTGAACCCGAACCCGTTTGAGCCGCTCGGCGCATTCATGACCTATCCGTTCGTGATCGTCTCAAGCAAGAACGCGCCCTACGCCAGCATTGACGAGTTGGCGGCACATGCTCAGGACAACGACGTGGTTCTCGGGCATTTCGGTGCGCCGCTGATCCCAACGAAGGTCACCTTTGCTCTCGCAAAGCAGAAAGGGTTTTCTTTCGCGGCCGATGCCGCCTTTGACATCCTCGATTGCAACTCGCTGGCCTCTGGTGATGTAGATGTGATGAACACCACCCTGCAACTCGTGCTGCCCTGCCTCGACGACATCAACGTTCTGGCTTCCATCGGCGGCAAGCGGATCGGCCTGACGCCGGATACACCAACCGTTGGCGAACTTGACCCCAGTTTGTCTCTGGCACTGTGGAATGGTCTGTTCGTGCACAAGGATACACCGGCCGATGTCCGCGAAAAAATCGTCGCGGTTGCCAAGGAAACCATGGCCTCTGAACGCGCCCAGGACTTCATGGCGAAGACCGGTGCACTGGTTTACTGGCAGAATGCCGAAGATACTACGGCCCAGATCGAAGCGGACGCAGAAGCGCTCGCAAAGATCAACGCAATGCTTGAGTGATCCTGTAGTGAATTGACACTATGAGGCGGGCTTTCAAAACCCGCCTCATATCCAATTCGATCAGAGTTGCGGGAGGGGCATATGATCAAGGCGCAAACACTACAGGACCTGTTCAAACGGTATCGCCGACCAGGGGACCTGTTCTACAGTATCATAAGTATCGTTTTCAGCCTCTTTCTGGCCTTCAATCTGAGGTCCGAGACGACTTGGGTGCCCAATACCAAGCTGTTCGCGCAACCGGCATTCTGGCCCTATGCTGCAGTTGGCACAATGGTACTGTTTTCGACGCTCCACCTTGTGTCGAGTCTCGTTTCACCAAAGCTCGAGGGACGGTGGCAGGAGGTCGGGTTCTGGCTTCGCTCGGTCGAATACGCTGGCTGGTTCATGATTTACGTGATCATTGTCCCGCAACTCGGTTATCTTCTAACTACGGTGCTTTTCGCGGTCGCACTCTGCCTCAGGCTCGGCTACCGCGGCGCGAAGTTTCTCGGCTCCGCCGCTGTATTCGCGGTCGCGGTGGTCGTCATCTTCAAAACGCTGCTGCAGGTTAAAGTGCCGGGCGGGGCCATCTATGAGCTTCTTCCGACGGCGCTTCGCTCGTTCTTTCTGACATACTTTTAGGAGCTCGAAATGGAAGCCTTATTCTCGGGTGTTGAACTTCTCATGCGGTGGGATGTCGCTCTGGCACTTTTCATCGGATCGATCGGTGGCGTGATTATCGGCGCCATTCCGGGTGTTGGGGCCGCTGTTGCAATCGCAATCCTGCTACCAGCCACCTTTTCACTCGATCCCATCGTCGGCCTGACGATGCTGCTGGGGATCTACGGCTCTTCGATGTACGGCGGCGCACTGCCCGCCATCCTGATCAATACTCCAGGAACCGCGGTCAATGCCCTGACAACCTATGATGGCTATCCGATGACCAAGCGCGGCGAAGCCCGCCGGGCGCTGGCGCTGGCCTATTCGGCATCGTTTTGGGGTGGCATATTTGGAATTCTCTGCCTGATCTTCCTATCACCCGTGCTGGCGCTCATTGCGCCCCATTTCGGCAGCCGAGAAATCTTCCTCGCCGCACTCCTCGGCATCATCCTCGTCGTGTTAGCGCATCGCGGTCAGGTCTTCGCGGCTGGCGGGCTGGCGGGTTTCGGCATCCTTCTGCACACGGTCGGTCTGGACACCAAGTACAACCAGCGCATGACGTTTGAACAAACCTGGTTGACCGGCGGTTTTGATCTCATTGTTGTTGTACTGGGTCTCTTCGCGTTGTCCCAGGCCTTCCTGTTGCTCACCGAGAAGGACAGCTCGCCGCACCCGCAGCCGGTCGAGGGCTCGCTATTTACCGCGATGAAGGAGATGTGGCTCTATAAGCGCGTGGCAACTATGGCCAGCGGCTTCGGGGTCTTGATGGGAATGATCCCCGGCGTCGGCGAGTTCACCGCGCAGTTCATGTCATACACCTATGCGCGCCGCACCTCGAAGACGCCGGAAGCCTTCGGCGAAGGCGCTCCCGAGGGCCTCATCGCTTCAGAGGCCGCCAACAACGCCGTCCCCGCCGCCGCAATGATCCCGTTGCTTGCGTTGGGCATCCCCGGTGAGGCGTTGACTGCAATGATGCTCTCGGTCTTCTACGTCCATAACGTGATACCGGGCCCACAACTCTTCCAAACCCAGCTCGATTTTGTCTACGCGCTCTATATTGCGATGATCCTGCTGAACGTGATCGTAATCATCTTTCTGATCTTTTCGACCAACATGCTGACGAAAATCATTCAGGTGCCGACCCGCTTTCTCGGGATGGTCATACTCATCCTCAGTTTCGTCGGCGTCTATTCGCTACGCAACTCGGTTGTCGACTGCGCAATTGCCTCGGGTTTCGGAGTCCTCGGCCTCGTATTGAAACGACTGAACCTTCCCATCGTGCCGATCGTTCTTGGCATGGTGTTGGGCGGGATCATGGAGGTCAAACTCCGTTCCGCAATGATCCGGGTAAAACACCCACTGGATTTCGTCGACCGGCCCATCGCCGCGATCCTCGCCGTCTTGATCGTGTTGGTGATCCTGATGCACATCCGCACACTGCGCAAAGAGCACAAGGCGCGACTCTCAGAGGCCGAGATTGATCACGACATCCATGACTCCCAGACAAGGTAACTTGACATGACAGAACAAGCCCAAATCGACACGCTGCGCACCAAGGCTATTGCGCCCCGGAAACTGCTGATCGACGGGCAGCTCTGCGACAGCGAGACCGGCCAGACCGACAATGTGATCTCGCCCCTCGACGGCTCCGTGCTCACCACCACCGCCGCTGGCAGCAAAGGCGATACCGAGCGCGCGATTGCCGCGGCGCGTCAGGCTTTCGACGACAAGCGCTGGCGCGGGATGCCGCCCGCGGCGCGCAAGAAAATCATGCTCAGGTGGGCCGAGCTGATCGAGGCCGAGATGCTCGACCTGGCTGTGCTGGGCGTGCGCAACAACGGCACCGAAATCGGCATGGCCCTGAAAGCAGAGCCGGGATCGGCCATTGCCACCCTTCGTTTCTACGCAGAGGCCATCGACAAGGTGTACGGCGAGATCGCGCCAACCCCGGGTGACATCCTCGGTTTAATCCACCGCGAACCGATTGGCGTGGTGGCTGCGATCATCCCCTGGAACTTCCCGCTGATGATCGGCGCATGGAAGTTGGGCCCGGCCCTCGCGGCAGGAAATTCAGTCGTACTCAAACCCTCCGAGACTGCCTCGCTGTCGCTTCTTCGGGTTGCAGAATTGGCCCTTGAGGCCGGGTTGCCAGCCGGTGTGCTTAACGTCGTGACCGGCGAAGGCAGGGTCGTTGGGGAGGCGCTGTCGCATTCCATGGATGTTGATGTGGTCGTTTTCACGGGGTCGGGCGCGACAGGTCGTCGGCTTCTTCAGGCCTCCGCCGCGTCGAATATGAAGCGCTGCTACCTAGAACTGGGCGGCAAGTCCGCCAACGTTGTGTTCGCCGATGCCAAGAACCTGACCGAGGCCGCGGCCGTCAGTGCCGCCGGGATCTTCCGCAACTCCGGCCAGGTTTGCGTGGCTGGATCTCGACTTCTGGTGGAGCGCTCGGTTCATGATGACTTCGTCGCCGAACTGGCGAAGGCCGCCAAGTCCATGCGCGTGGGCGACCCGCTTGATCTGACAACACAGGCCGGCGCAATCAACAATGCCACGCAACTGGCGCAGAACCTGTCTTTCGTCGAAACCGCGCAGGCCGAAGGCGGAACACTCTACCAGGGCGGCCAGCGCGTCCTCGAGGACACCGGAGGCTATTTCATGGAGCCAACAATCATCACGGACGTGGCCGCGCATCACAGCGTCGCACAAAAAGAGGTGTTCGGTCCGGTTCTGGCCGTCACCGCATTTGAGGACGAAGACGACGCCATTCGGCTCGCCAACAGCACCGATTATGGCCTAGCGGGCGGCGTCTGGACGTCTGATCTCTCGCGAGCGCATCGTATGGTGCGCGAAATGCACACCGGTGTAGTGCATGTAAATACCTATGGCGGACCTGACGTCACAGTGCCGATGGGCGGTGTGAAGCAATCCGGGAACGGACATGACAAGTCGTTGCACGCTCTCGACAAATTTCTGGATCTCAAGACCGCCTGGGTAAAGCTCTAGCGCGCGTCGGCCCTAGCATGCGCAAGGGAGGCTTATGAAGGGGCATTGCCAACATGTTTACGAGTTCTGAACTGGTTATCGCTCGCGCACGAAGGTAACAGCCACAATGCCTCGCCTGAAGGGTTTTCGTTTTCCGCGCGAGGTCATCGCTTATGCCGCCTGGACCTACCATCGCTTTGCGCACAGCACAGCCGATGTCGAAGATCTACTCGCGGAACGCGGTGTGACGGTCAGCCGGGAGACGATCCCGCAATCGGTCAACCGCTTTGGCGGCCATTTCGCGAGTTGCATCAGGCGAGACCGGCCTGGGGCGGCCGACAAATGGCATGTGGATGAAGTGATCGTACCGATCAACGGTCGGAAATGCTGGCTCTGGCGGGCGGTTGATGCGAACGGTGATACGCTTGATATCCTCGTCCAATCATGGCGGAATGCTAAGGCCGCCCGGCGCTTCCTGAAGCGATTGATTTCGAAATTCGGCGAACCTCGCATTGTGATCACGGACAAACTGCGAAGCTACTTCAAGCCGATCCGTGATCTTGCACCGGATGCGGATCACCGGGCACACAAAGGGCTGAACAACCGGATCTAAGGATCTCACAGGCCAACTCGAAAGCGCGAGAAACCGATGGGTCGGTTCAAGTCCCCGCATCAGGCCCAAAGGTTCCTCGCCGCTCACGATCAGATCAGCACCGTCTTTCGACCCCGCCGCTATCAACTCTCTAGCATTTCATACCGTCACGCCAGAACTGATGCTTTCCGCCTCTGGGACAGTTACGCTCTCGGAATGACCGCCTGACAGACGCCCCCAGGAAGCTTCCATGCCGGCGCAAACAAGTTGGCAATGCCGTTTGTGGTGCGCGATCGCTGACCATAACCGCTGAAACGGCGCACCGGACCGGACACCTAGGATAGAAGGTCAGACCGAGCGCTTCATTGTACTCGGCCCGGTTCTTCACACGATATTTTGCCTTCGCGAACTTATCCCGCCGCGACGCGTTGGATTTGAAAGGCATCCCAGCATCCCGCAGTCAAATCAAAGGAACAGGTACGCATTGGAAACGATTTGTGTAAATCGCCCACTGAACACAAAGGTCAGCTTTCACAACTTGCCAGCACTGAGCTTACGTACTTGTCAATGTCGCTAGCCAGATCGTCATCGGTGAACCCGGCGCGTGCGCGGAACACCATACCCTGCCGCAAGTCAAACATCAGCTTGGCCCGATCCGCGCTCGGGAAGTTTTGCGGTAAATTGCCAAGCATCACTTCTTGTTCAAAGCGGGCCGTGATGCGTTTGTCTGTCGATGTGATCGCATCTTGCAGCAATTCGGCAGTGCCATTTACATGCCCCGCGCTTGTCGCGACACACGAGACAAGAAAGCACCCCTTTGCTCCACTGTCATGATGTGTTGAGTAGTCAACCACGGCCTCGAAGAAGGCGCGAACAGCCTTTTGAATATCGGGCACGGTCTCCAGTGCGACCAAAGGAGTGCAAGCGTCATTGGTCGCATAGCTGTTGATCGCTTCAAGGTAGAGGCCGTGCTTGTCGCCAAACTCTGCATAAAGACTGGGACTGTTAATCCCCATCTCATCCGTCAGCAGCTTCATTGACGCGCCTTCGTAACCCTGCTTCCAGAACACGCCGATGGCCTTCGTGAGGGCTTCATCACGGTCGAAGGTTTTGGGCCGTCCAACTTTTTTTGTGTCGCTCATTACAAAACTCCTTGACCTGTCGTTTTGACGCCTTTTATAACAATCATCATAAAATACAAGGATAGCAAAATGTCATCGCAAAAAATTCCCGCTGGATCACGATTTCCGGCAATCACTGTATCAAAACTGGGCGGGGGTGATCTTACGCTCGGTGCGCCGCAAGACGGCCATGATTGGCAAATGATCGTCGTCTATCGCGGCAAGCACTGCCCGATGTGCACCAGCTACTTGAAGGATTTGGAAGTCCTGCTGCCGGAGTTTCACGCTTTGGGAGTAGATGTGGTCGCGGTCTCCGCCGACCCCGAAACCAAGGCGAGCGACCAGATCGCACTTGTGCAGCCAAGCTATCCTGTTGGGTATGGTCTCAGCCTGGATCAAATGCACGACCTTGGGCTTTATGTGTCCGATCCAAGATCGGCAGAAGAAACGGATCAACCCTTCGCAGAGCCAGGTATCTTCGTCGTCAACGCAGATGGTCAGGTGCAGGTCACGGATATCTCCAACGCGCCATTCGCCCGGCCCGACCTGAAAACCCTGCTTGGCGGTCTGCGCTTTATCCGCAACCCCGAAAACAACTACCCAATCCGGGGGACGCGCGCCGCTTAAGGCGCACCCTCATCTTACCACCTAAAATCAATACACTAAACTGAAAGGACAAGCTCATGCGCTTGACATCCGCTCTCTCCACGAGTGCCCTCGTTGCCTCTCTGGCGCTGCCAGTCATTGCTGAAACACAGGCCCAATCGCAGGCCCGTGAAAGCCTGATCGCCTTCAATGATAGGTTCAATGAACTGGCTGCAACCCATGACGCGGCCGGGCTTATCGCTCTTTATGATGAGGATGCATTCTGGATCGCGCCTGCGACCCCGCCAGCGCAAGGCCGCGACGGTGTTCCGCGTCAGACCATCAACTTCATGAGCGAGAACAAGGGCGAGCTGTCGCACACGATTGAGGACCTGTTCATTTCTGATGATGGGACGCAGGCGGTAATGAAAGGCATCACACGCGCCCTCGTAGAAAGCCAGGGTTTCCAGCTTGAAGGGTCATACGTTTACGTCCTTGAGCGCGAAAACGAAGACGATGAATGGCAGATCGTGCTGGATATGTTCAGCAACTACGCGACCGAGTAGATCGCTCGCGCCAAACCTCACGAACACAACTTTTCCCAAAAGGACCAATACAATGGCTATGACCGAAAACCACGCAAACGCAGCCGCCGTCAAATCATCACTGGACGGGCTGATCCACGGCGTCTCAGGGCATTCGTTCGAGGTGCTGGACAACCTCTATCACCGCGACATGCAGACTTATCTGCTGCTGAACGATGGTACGTTGATGCGCAACGACAAACCCGAATTCATGGAGATGATCAAGCATAACATGGGCGCGCTGAAGGATGACAACCCTTGGGTGCAATACCATCTGGTCGAGGCCGATGACACGCATGGGCACATCGTTGTCAGCCGCAAGAACAACGCGACCGGTCGCTATCAGCTCATCTCGCTCAGCATCGACTTCGTTCTTGAGGATGGCCGCTGGCAGATCACGCGTGAAGTCATCATGACGCGAAACGACGCGACACACGCGTAAAAGCATCGCCGCAACGCTCAGAGGAACACTTCATGAAAACCCAAAATTCTGTCTCCCGCCTCAATCATTAGGTCTTTGCGACTCTGTTTCTTGGCATGGCGGGCTTTGGGTTCTACCTCGCTTACGGTAGCCTGGAGCTTATCCTGAATAGCCCCTAGATTTGTAGACGCTTTCTTCCCTAACTTTGAGGCAAGGAGGCCGTTATGGGGAAGCCAAATTTCAGTGAAGATTTCAAGCGCGATGCCGTCCATCAGATAACAGTGCGGGGGTATGCCGTTCGCGAGGTTTCGGAACGGTTGGGCGTCAGTACATATTCGCTCTACAAATGGATGAAGCTCTACGCAAAAGCTGCGTCACAGACATCATCTGTTGACCATGAAGCTGAGAACCGCAGGCTCAAGCGTGAGTTGGCGCGGATGACGGAGGAGCGTGACATCCTAAAAAAAGCGGCCGCGTACTTCGCAAAGGATGCAAGGTGAAGTACGCGTTCATTGCCGAGCACCGCCCTCAGTATTCGGTACGCAGGATGTGTCGTTGCCTCAATGTCCATCCCAGCGGATTCTATGCATGGATTAAAAATCCATTAAGCCACCGTGCGCGTGAGGATGCGCGTCAGACCAAGCTGCTCGAAGAAGCTTGGAACGACAGTGGCAAGGTCTACGGATACCGTAAGCTACATGACGATCTGGTGGAGTTGGATGAGACCAGTTGCCCAAACCGTGTTGCCAGGTTGACCCGTTTGGCCGGGATCCGCGCAGAGATCGGGTACAAACGTAAGCCGGGCAAGTATGGTGGAAGGCCGTCAGTCGTCGTCGACAACACGTTAGACCGGCAGTTTGATGTGACAGCGCCAGACACCGCCTGGGTGTCTGATATTACTTATATCAAAACCTATGAGGGGTTTCTCTATCTGGCGGTTATCATCGACCTCTACTCACGACGCGTGATCGGCTGGGCGACACAATCGCGGCAACCAACAGACCTCGTGCTGCAAGCCCTTCTGATGGCTGTCTGGCGACGCAAACCTAAGCGACGCGTCCTGATCCACACGGATCAAGGCGCACAATACACCAGCAAGGACTGGGCGGCGTTTCTGCGAGCCCACAATATCGAACGCTCGATGAGTAGGCGCGGGAATTGCCATGACAATGCGCGCGTCCATTGTCCTCGGACCAATGGCGGACAAACACTTGCCTGAGAGCTTCTTCAACCTGCTCAAACGGGAACGCGTCCGGCGTCGAACATATAAAACCCGCGAGCAGGCCAGACAGGACATCTTCGACTACATCGAAATGTTCTATAACCCGAAACGCAAACATGTCAGAAACGGTATGCTGTCGCCTGTCGACTACGAAAACAGACAGTTCAATGTGAACCAAGAAGGTGTCTAGGAAACCAGGGGCTATTCAAGTTACGCTCTCGAGATGACCGCCTGACAGACGCCCCCCCAGGCAGCTTTCATGCCGGCGCAAACAAGTTGGCAATGCCCCCAGTAATGGTCATACTGAGCTAAGAAGTATCGAAGTTTCACTGTTTGTGATCCCTGGAATGCCCCGCACTTCGCGCAACACACGGTCGAAATCACTAAGGTTTTCTGCGCTGAGCTGCGCAACAAGATCCCAATTTCCATTGGTTGAATGCAATTGATGAAGCGCAGCTATCCCGCGCAAACTACGGATGACTTGGGTTGTGGATTGGCCTGATACCTCGATCATCATGATCGCCTGAACCCCATTCGGCCCGCTGTCTTCGCGAGCGCGAATGGTAAATCCCAACACCGCGCCACTGTCCAACAATCTGTCCAAACGTGTCTGCACGGTCGCACGGGATACCTGCAGCAATGTTGCGAGTTTCGAGATCGGTGCCCGGCCATCATCGCGCAGGATCGCGATCAGCTTTCGGTCGAGGTCATCGTAGATGTGCATGGCAATATTTATACTCTAACATAGCAAACTGCGCAATATGACTTCAAATTCTTGTTTGCATGGTCGTGCAAACTGCCATCACGGCAGCCTATTCTCTCCGTACACCCCGCAGCACAAGGCTCGTTTCCATGTCCCGTTCTTCCATTCAGGCACCGTCGTCGGTCGTCATGATCCGCCCACATC
This sequence comes from Sulfitobacter sp. SBS6, assembly GCF_048285585.1. Taxonomy (NCBI): domain Bacteria; kingdom Pseudomonadati; phylum Pseudomonadota; class Alphaproteobacteria; order Rhodobacterales; family Roseobacteraceae; genus Sulfitobacter; species Sulfitobacter sp. SBS6. Next base: position 31,603 of record NZ_JBLWBA010000002.1, read on the forward strand.
ATTTCACGCCCAACACATTGACGGCGCGGGACAACCATTTTCAGACCAGCGGTGGCGCAGACACTGCACGTGTCGCCCGAACCGCGCTTGACGAAGTGACCCGCGCCGCCGAGTCACTCAGGAATGCGGGTGTGCGGGTGCATCTTTTCGAGGACGAAGGCACGTCGACACCGGATTCTGTTTTTCCGAACAACTGGTTTTCGACCCATTCCGGCGGGCATGTCGCCATTTATCCAATGTATGCGCCAAACCGCCGCGCTGAACGGCGACAGGATGTGCTGGAGATGTTGAAACACACCTACCGTGTCCAGGATATCATCGATTATTCCGGTCTGGAACAGGACGACCTGTACCTCGAAGGGACCGGTGCCATGGTGATCGACCATTTGGAACGGGTCGCCTACGCAGCACGCTCCAAACGCACCAGTGAGATATTGCTTGAACGCTTTTGCACCCATTTTAACTACGAGCCAGTGGTCTTTGATGCTGTTGATGCCCACAGTCAGCCAATTTATCACACCAACGTTTTAATGTGCATCGGAACCGATTTTGCAATGGTCGGTCTAAGCGCGCTTCCCGATGCCGCCCGTCGCCGGGATGTGGCCGAGCGGTTACGCCGGGGCGAGCGGGACATTGTGGATCTGACGCACGCGCAAATCTCCAACTTCGCGGGCAATGCCATCGAATTGCAGGGACGGGATGGGCAGATTTTGGCCTTGTCGTCCCGGGCTTTGCAATCGTTGGAGCCTGCACAGATCAAAACGCTGGAACGCCATGTCTCGCTGCTGCCGATAGATATTCCTACCATCGAACACGCCGGTGGCTCTGTCCGCTGCATGATTGCCGGGCTACATCTGAGCGCCCGTTCCCCGCAAAACGCCTGACAAGGTTCCCATGTCTCCTATTGAACCGCACCGGGTTTTCCAGAGGCTAATTTGTCTTAGTTACGCGGCCATGTCTGACCTTTCCAGAGCCGCGTGATAATTTGCCTCGACCTCAGTTGGTGCGATGTCTCCGATAGACTCCATTAGGCGGCGGTTGTTGAACCAATCTACCCATTCGAGGGTGGCATATTCGACCGCTTCAAAGCTGCCCCATGGGCCACGCCGATGAATGAGCTCGGCTTTGAACAGGCCGTTGATCGTTTCAGCCAGGGCGTTGTCATATGAGCCCCCCGACGCTACCGACGGGCGGAGCAATTTTGGCTTCTGCCAGCCGTTTAGTGTATTTGATCGACAGATATTGCGATCCGGGTGATGCACCAGTTGGGCTTGAGCTGGCGTGTGTTGATAAATGGCCTGTTCCAACGCATCCAACACGAAGCGTGCATTCGCGGTGCGGCTGGCGCGCCAACCAACAATCCGCCGTGCATAAACATTGATGACGAAGGCCACATACACAAAGCCTTGCCATGTCGCGACATAGGTGAAGTCGCTGACCTAGAGCACGTTTGGCGCTAGCGCATGAAATTGGCGGTTCACCTTGTCCAAGGGGCACGGCAGCGCCTTATCTGGGAGCGTTGCCTTTGGCTTCTTGCCGCGCACAACACTTTCGATCCCAATGGCCTTCCCCTTCTCGGCTTGTTCGGTCGTGGTGCCGCCCCCCTGCCCTGTGCCATTTCATACCATCCGCACAGCATGCTCGCGCACTTCTGGTGAATACTTGTTCGTTGTCTTGAAAATAATACTCCATCCTACTCATAAGTTGGAGCCTCCGGCAAACCCGCGGCGGTTCAATACCAATGGTTATTCGACTGTGTTGCGCCGCCAGATAATGAACAAGCCTGAAGAGACGATCAACCCAGATCCAAGCAGCATCGTAGAACTTAGGCTTTCCCCAAATAGCACAACACCGAGTGTGATCCCAAAAAGTAACCTTGTGTAACGAAAGGGGGTCACGGCAGATACTTCGCCTGTGCGCATCGCTTTCATAAGGCACGAATACGCAGCGACGCCCGACAGAATGGCACCGGCTAAGTTAAAGGACGTGTATACATCAGGAAGGACAAATGAAGCACCTTGCCAGATTGAGAATATCGACCCAGCAACCACAATCGACAAGAACCCGTAAAGTCCAAGAATGGATGTGCTGAGCGTTGCTGGAGCTGCTCTGCTGGCCAGATCCCGGCCTGCAAAACCGATCATGCCGACGATTGCCAAAACCGACAGCATTGAAAAGCTATCTGTTCCGGGCTGAATAATAACGATGACACCAACCAGACCAATAAAGATTGCAGACCATCTGCGCCATCCAACTCTTTCGCCAAACACCATGGCTGCACCTGCCACGACAACCAAGGGTGTCGCTTGTAAAATTACAGTTGCTGAGGACAATGGCGTCACCGCAATAGCAAGAACGTAAAACAGGCGTCCAATGATCTCAAATACCACGCGAATGCGCATTGGCCGCGAAACGACGTCTTTGATAAACAAAGGTTCATTATTTAAGCGGGCCATACTGGCAAACATCACCGCACCACCCAAGCCAAAGATAATCAGGATTTGACCAACGGGTAACGCGTTAGACGCGGCTTTCACAAAAGCGTCCTCTATGGCAAAAATAGCCATTGATGCGATCATCCAGATGCTACCCAGCATGTTCGCTTTATGACCTGTTAGAATGGTTGAAATCATGAGAGGTCCGATGCGGCAAGGAAGAAAATATGGTTCTTCGCTACGTACACCGCAGCGAATTAAGGAAACAATGTCGTAGTCTCATCAAGCAGCTATTTTGACAGAAAACCCTCATGTACAAGCACCCGCCGCGATGGCCAGAAATGAGGGCTAAGGGTTGCGGGTTTACGAGCCCCAGTTCGACAGTGCTTTGGCAATCATCAGATCAAGATGCGCACCGCCGCCGTTTTTGAAAACGGTGATGGTGTCAGGGGCGCTCCGACCGGTCGCGCGCTGTGTCAGATCATAAAGATCGCCCCGCACATCGGACCTGCGAATAGTGCCTTCGTTCAATGGGATCAGCAATTCGCCAATATGACCAAGCGTGGTATCGAAACTATCAACAAAGATCTCTGCACGCGTCAACAATGCGTCGTTGGCTTCACGCATGTCAGCTTTGAAGGCTCCAATCAGGTCAACATGGGTACCGGGCGCGATCCGCTTTCCGTCAAGAACAGGCTGTTTGCTCATTGTTGCTGTTGAAATGATATCAGCCTGTTTTACGCCCGCTTCAAGATCCTCAATTGCCTCAACGGCGGCTTTCTGATGCGCGTGTAGCCCTGCCAGCACGCGGCTTTTTCCCGGATTTCGGCCCCATAACAAAATGCGCTCCAAACCCGGAAAAAGCGCAGAATATGCGCCTACCAGACTGTCCGCCACGATGCCCGACCCCACTATCAAAAGTGTCTTACTATTAGGGCGCGCCAAAAGAGACGCGCCATAAACGGAATCCGCGGCCGTTTTCCAATAGGTCACCAAGCCACTATCGACGACGGCCAGCGGCGCTCCTGTTCGATCGTCAAAGATCAGCATCGCGCCCTGCACGGATGGCCTTTGGTACTGCACATTGTCGGGAAAAACGGTGAAGGATTTCACCCCAACGCCGAACCCCTCAATCCATGCGGCGCGGTTCACAAAGCTGTCTTCTTTACGGTTCAGGAACTGATCCGTTATTTGCGCGGGGGCACGGGTGTGCCCCTTTGCAATCGCGTCAACGGCATCTGTCCAGCCAAAGCCGGGCGGCAGGGATGCCGCGTCAATGTAGGGGATACCGGCGGGCATCACTTGCGCGCAGCAATCAAAATGACCTCGACCTTGTATTCCGGCGTGGCAAGCCGGGCCTCGCCGCAAGCACGGGTCGGGGCATGACCCTCGGGAACCCACGCATCCCAGACCGCGTTCATCTCGGCGAAATCGGCCATGTCCGCCAGCCAGATTGTTGCCTGAAGCATGTGTCCTTTATCGGATCCGGCCTCTGCCAGCAATTTTTCGACCGACGCAAGGCAATCGCGTGTTTGTTGTTCTACGCTGTCGCCGGGGTTTCCGACCTGACCAGCCAGATAGATCGTATCGCCGTGCGTGACGATCTGAGACATGCGCGTGCCGGTGTGTTTTCGGGAAATCGAAGTTGTCATTGCATAGTCCTCTTCATTGGTCAGGTGGTTGAGACGAGTTTCAGTCCGACAATCCCCGAAAGGATGAGCAACACGCAAAATATCCGCGCAGCGGTCGCTGGTTCAGCAAAATAGACGATTCCGAAAATCACCGTGCCGATGGTGCCGATGCCAGTCCAAATCGCATAGCCTGTCCCAAGAGGGATGCTGCGCAACGCAAGCCCCAAAAGGACAAGGCTGACAATCATTGAGGCCGCCGTCAGCACGCTAGGCCAGAGCCGCGTAAAACCGTCGGTGTATTTTAGCCCGACGGCCCAGCCCACTTCGAACAGGCCCGCGAGAACAAGGAGAAACCAAGCCATTTACCGATCCTTTGCTGCCAAAGCTTATTGGTTTGCGCGTTCGAACATGCCGAATAGGTCGCGGGGGTCGTCGGGGTCCGCGACCATATCAAGGTTGGAAAACCACAGCGTTCCCTTGATCGCCGTCAGCACATAGCGCAATGCGCTGAAATCCTCGATCGCAAAGCCGACGCTGTCGAACAGCGTGATCTGTTTTGCGTCAGTGCGGCCCTTGGCCTTTCCAGAAATCACCTCCCACAATTCGGTCACGGGGTGGTCGTCCTCGAGCTGCTGGATTTCGCCTTCGATGCGGGTTTGCGGCGGGTATTCCACGAATATTTCGGAGCGCAGCAGGATGTCGCGGTGCAATTCGGTTTTTCCCGGACAATCGCCACCAATCGCGTTGATATGGACACCGCTTCCGACCATGTTGTCAGTTAGGATCGTGGCATTCTGCTTGTCCGCAGTACAGGTCGTGATGATCTCTGCCCCCTCCATGGCCTCTTGGCCCGATGTGCAGGACACTACTTTCAACCCGTGCCGTTTCAGGTTGGACGCACAACGCGCCGTGGCCGACGGGTCGATATCATAAAGGCGCACGGTGTCGATGCCGCAGATTGCCTTGAATGCGAGGCACTGGAACTCCGACTGCGCACCGTTTCCGATCATCGCCATGATACGTGCGCCTTTAGGTGCAAGGTGCCGTGCTGCCATTGCCGAAGAAGCGGCCGTGCGTAATGCGGTCAGCAAGGTCATTTCCGACAGGAGTTTCGGATAGCCTGTGTCCACATCCGCCAGAAGGCCAAATGCGGTGACGGTCTGCAACCCCTCTCTGGTGTTCTTTGGGTGGCCGTTCACGTATTTGAAACCGTACATCTCTCCGTCAGATGTCGGCATCAATTCGATTACGCCCACTGCAGAATGGCTGGCGACACGCGGTGTCTTGTCGAAGAGCTCCCAGCGTTTGAAGTCGGCCTCAATAGCATCGGCAAGGTCGCACAGGACTTTTTCGATTCCGATCTGGTGGACAAGGCCCATCATGTTTTCGACAGACACAAAGGGGACATAGGCGAGTTCAGACGGCGATGGGGGCATTTGCTTTTTCTTTCTGGCTGAGGGCCATCACGATGCCAGAGAGCAAGATCACAGCGATCCCCGCCCAGGCGAGTGGATTGGTGGCCGTGCCCCAAAGCAGAAACGCCCAGAGGCTGGCAAAAATTAGGAACGAATACTCGAATACGGCGACCACGGCAGGGTTCCCGATCCGGTAGGCTTGGGCAATCAGTGTTACCGCGACTACAGCGCCCACGGCTTGAAACAAGGTGAGCCACAAGAAGCGAGCGCTCGGCGCAGTCCAAGGCGCGGTGATGAAGGCATCGCCGGGCCAGATCGTTACGACTGCCAACATGATCAGGCCAGCCGCGCCGATGGTGACAAATATCCCGATTGCCAAGGCAATTGCGCTTTCATCGCTGCACCAGTGACGGGTCAACATCATGCCCAGACCATAGAATAACCCGGCGGCCAGAGGCATTAAGGACAGTAGGGTCAGGTTCGCAAAGTCGGGTTGCAGCAGCATCAAAGCGCCAGCGAAACCAATGACCACGGCAAACGCCCCGATTGGACCGATCCTGTGACGGAACAAAAGGGCGGACAACAATACCACCCAAAGCGGCGCGCTGAACAGACCAGCCCCCGCTTGTGACACGGGCAAGGTCCCGAGTGCGGCAAAGTAGATCAATAAACCGACCGAGACCGCAAGGCTGCGCCCCGCAAGTCGAGGCAGGTTGACGGGTCGTATCACACGCCCCGACATCCGCGCTGCCACCAGCAATAACGGCACGGCGAACATAGTGCGAAACGCCTGAAACTGCCACAGGCCGGCCTCTTGGCTGACGGGGGCAACGAAGTTGTCTATGAAGCTAAGGACCGCTGAGGCGGCCAGCGCGAGGCCAACCGCCATAAGCGTTTTATCAGGCAGCATCGGTTGCCACATTGGATTGCATGGCCTCCAGCACCTCTTCGAGCGAACGCACTGCGCCGTGTTGCAGGTACTCGACTGCTTTGAGTGAGGCATCATGCGCCTCGCGGCTTGAGCCAGCGACGCAATCCTCGATTACGCGGCAGAAGTAGTCACCCTGATGCGCGTCCACGAAGGTGTAGTGTACGCATACATCGGTCAAGCCGCCCACAAGGATCAGAGTCTCCGCCTTGAGACCCTTCAACAGGATTTCCAGATCGGTGCCGTAGAATGCGGAATAGCGGCGCTTGGAAATGCGATAATCATCCGGGCGCATACCCAACTCTTCTTCGGCAAAGGCAGTCAGCGGGTTGCTGTCAAGGCAATGCACGTCCTCGTCGCCATCGGTTTCGCGGCCCATGTCGATCAGGTTGGCGCGGTGAATTTCCTGAATGAAGACCACCGGAATGCCGACCTCGCGCGCCTTGTCGATCGCTACTTTGGAACGCGCCATGCGCTCTGCGTAGTCCGGCATATGAGCGATGGCACGTTTGTCGTCGGGAATTGGCGCAAAGGTGGATTTCTGGATGTCGATGACGATCAGCGCCGCGCGCCCTTCGATCAAGTCTCGTTTTTTTGAAGTTGTCATTGTTTTGCCTCTTACAGGAAGTGATATGAGATTTTGTGGATCGAGGAGTGCGACCCGCCGGTCATGCCGCCACTCTGGCGCTGCCGGGCGCGGGCGTTTCACGGGGCCGCAAGTGCCCAAGGAAGCGTTTTTCGGCCATTCGGAAAACAAAGGTGATCAGGAAGACGATTGCCATGTAGAACACCATCGCCGTCAAAAACCCCTCATAGGCCAGATAGTAACGGCCATTCAGCCAGCGCCCCACGCCCAACAGATCCTGCAAGGTGACAGTGCTGGCGATGACAGACCCGTGCAGCGTGAAGATGACTTCGTTGGAATAGGCCGGCAGGGCGCGGCGGAACGCATTGGGCAAAACCACCAACCGCATCCGAGTGAAGGGCGACATGCCACAAGCCTTGGCTGCTTCGACTTCACCGTGGGGTGTCGCCTCAATCGCGCCGCGCAGAAACTCGGTGGTATAGGCGGCGGTGTTCAGCGTGAAGGCGATGATCACGCACCACCACGGTTTGCTGAGGATCGGCTCCCATAGGAAGCTTTCCTGCACGACGGTAAATTGCCCGAGACCGAAATAGAACAGATAGACCTGCACCAAGAGCGGCGTGCCGCAGAAAACATAGGTATAGACGCGGATTGCCGGGCTTAGGAACGGCTTGCGATAGGCGCGCGCGATGGCCAGTGGTACAGCGATCATCCCGCCCACAAGAAGAGCGAGGAATGTCAGTTGAAGCGTGACCAATGCACCATCAAAGAACCGCGGCAGGTTGTCGTAGATCAACACGAAATCAATCGGAGATCGCGTTTCGCTAAAGCTTTGAAGGTACTCGTAAAAGCTGCGTTCAGATTCCATCGTCTTACGCCTTTCTCACGCCGGCGGCGTATTTGCGGTCAACCGCTCGCAGAGCAAGGTCCGAGATGCCGGTGATGATCAGATAGACAACCATGACCGCGATCATGAAGCTGAAAAGCTGGTGGGTGGAGCGACCTGCCGAAAAGGCATTCCAAACCAGATCATGCAGGCCGATCACCGAAACAAGTGCTGTGGACTTGACCAAGACTAACCAGTTATTCGTAAAACTGGGCAGGGCGAAGCGAACCATTTGAGGCCAAGTGACGATGCGGAAGATCTGGCCCGGTTTCATGCCCACAGCCATTGCCGCCTCGATTTGGCCGCGCGGAATGGCAAGAATTGCTCCCCGAAAGGTTTCCGACATATAGGCCCCGAAAATGAACCCGAGGGTCAGCACCCCAGCAAGGAACTGGTTGATTTCAACGTATCCCCAAAGCCCTGTTGAACTGCCAATCTGGTTCACCAGTGTTTGACCGCCAAAAAAAATGAGCATCATCAACACAAGGTCGGGCACGCTGCGTACGAAAAGAGTATAGACACTTCCCGCACGGCGGATGCTTGGTTTCGCAGACAGTTTGGCAAAGGCACCGATCAGGCCCATGATAACGGACAAAAGCAGCGACAGGACCGCAAGCGCGACTGTGACCAACGTTCCTTCGATCAGGATCTGTCTGTATTCAAAGATCACGTCCATGCGCTGAACCCGTTAGAAAAATGGAAGGGAGGTCAGGGAAACCAGATGGTCCCCCTGACTTTTAGGCTTGGCTGATCACTTGCCGTAAATATCAACGTCGAAATATTTATCGTTGATAGTCGCGTAGGTGCCGTCGGCCCGGATCGCGGCGATCGCCTCGCTCAACTCGCCGGCAAGCGGGTCGCCTTTGCGCACCGCAATGCCTGTGCCTTCGCCAAGACACTCAGGGTCATCCACATCCTCGCCATAAAAGGCAAACCCATCCCCCTGAGGTGTGTTCAGAAAGCCGTCCAATGCACCCAGCGTGTTGTTCAGTTGAAGGTCCAGCCGCCCTGTTGCGAGGTCAGCAAACACATCCTCTTGTGTGTTGTAGAGGCGCAGGTCGGCCTTCGGGAAAGCCTTTTCGACGTGGCATTGCAGGGTCGTTCCTCGCAGAACGCCAATCTTGACGCCTTCTGTGCCGTCTTCAGTCATCTCAAAGGTGGCGCCCTCTTTGGCGATAAACCGCGACGGGGTGAAATAGTATTTCTCCGAAAAATCTACCCGCTTCTTGCGGTCCTCGGTGATCGACAGAGAAGCAACAATGGCGTCGTATTTCCCAGCGATCAGTGCCGGGATCATGCCGTCCCACTCCTGCTCAACCAGCTCACATTCGCGCTCCAGCTCTGCGCAGAGGGCCATTGCCATATCGATGTCAAAGCCTGACAGAGTGCCATCAGCCCCTTTTTGCGAGAACGGAGGGTAAGCGCCCTCAACGCCGATGCGCAAAGTGTCCGCGGTAGCCATGCCAGCCACCAGTGCAACTGCCCCAACTGCGGTGGCAAGTAATGTGTTCTTGAGTGTCATATTCGTACTCCCTTGTTTTCATTATGTTTGTGAAGGCACCTTGCGCGCCCTGTGGTTACTGCCGCGTGGTCGACAGGAATTCTTTGAAACGTACGGTTTCAGGGTCACTGAACATCTGAGCGGGGGCACCCTGCTCCTCGATCAGACCTTGGTGCAGAAAAACGACCTGTGACGAGACATCTCGCGCAAAGGCCATTTCGTGAGTGACAACAACCATCGTGCGGCCTTCTTCGGCCAGCGACCGGATCACTCTCAGCACCTCCCCCACAAGCTCCGGATCAAGTGCGGAGGTCGGCTCATCGAACAACATCACTTCGGGTTTCATAGCCAGCGCGCGGGCGATGGCTGCACGTTGTTGCTGACCGCCTGAAATGTGGGCGGGGTAGTAGTTTCGGCGCTCATACATGCCAACGCGTTCCAACACCTCTTTGGCGTGTTCAATCGCTTCGGCCCGCGACTGTTTTAGAACATGGATCGGTCCTGCAATAACATTCTCCAAGACAGTCATGTGCGACCACAGGTTGAAGGATTGGAAGACCATCGCCAGCCGGGCGCGGATGCGTTCAACCTGTCGCGGATCAGTTGGGTGAGACACGCCGTGGCGATCCTTTGACATTTTGATGTCTTCACCATGGACCGTGATCAAACCGGATGTCGGCGTTTCCAATAGATTGATGCAGCGTAGGAAGGTACTCTTGCCAGAACCGGACGATCCAAGAAGAGAAATCACATCGCCTTCACAGGCCTGGAGGGAAACACCTTTGAGCACCTCATGCGATCCGAAGGATTTGTGCAGATCGGTTACGCTGAGCGAGACATTGGATTTATCGGCGGACAAGGCAGCGACCATGCGGGTTTCCGTTCTGCGTTAGGGAGCAATTCGTTGAATGAAGGCTACCCATCATCAGCCTCAAATCAAAAGCGCGTTTAACTTGCTCTCAGCGAAGGTTTTAACTACGCTGGATGAATGAAGAACACGCTCCGTCATCTGAATGCGCTTAGGGTTTTTGAGGCCGCCGCACGGCATTGTAATTTCGCTAAAGCGGCCAGTGAATTGAATGTCAGCCACAGCGTTGTCAGCCAGCACATCAAAAATCTTGAGGCATGGTTCGGAACCGATCTTTTCATCAGGCATCGCAACCGGGTCGAGCTCAGTGAAAACGGGCGGGACTTGTTGCCCCAAGTCGCGAGCGGCCTTCAAACGCTTACTGACGCCAGTGAAACCCTGTTGCGCAAAACCCGTTCTGGGGCCGTCATGGTCAGCGCAGAACCTGCCATTGCGTCCCTGTGGCTGCGCAAACGTATCACTGAGTTTTGTAATCTGTTTCCGCGGATCGAAGTGGATTTAAGGCCAGCGTGGAGCCCCGCGCAAATCGGCGAAGGGCATGCGGATATCGCTATTCACTTCGAAACCAGAATGCCCGGGAGCGGGATTACCAAAGACCGTCTGTTTCCCATAGATGGCTTTCCCGCCGCGTCCCCACACCTCAATGCCCAACTCACGTCTCAAAATGCCTCTGTGAACTGGAGCAGCGCAACCCTCATTCACGACAATGGCAAAGAGACATGGCACAAATGGTACGCGGCGCATGAACCGCAAAGCCTTGGCTGGAAAACTGGCAAGGTTTATTCGGACCTCTCACTCGCCATTGATGCCGCAATAGATGGTGAAGGCGTTATCCTCGCAGATAATATCTTGTGCGAGCGCGAGTTATCTTCGGGCCAGCTTGTCGCTGTGGATCAACGGGCGATAAGGTGTATCTGGTACGAAATTGGTCTGGACAAGAATACCTCAGGATCGTCCGCCCCGGCGTTTTTCAAGAATTGGTTGTTGGAACAGGCTAAACATTTGCGGACCTGAATTGTTGCGGGTCTGCGCCGATCGGAAAAACGATAGGTTCAGTCCTGAACGCCAGCAACAGCCAAGACATCGCATCAAGCCAGCCTAATTTATAAAAGCTGATGAATAGTGGCGTCGTCGAAAGCTTAAAAACGCGCTCAATTAGTATCAAGATACAGCAATCCCCCCGTTTTTCGGGGATTTGGTTGTAGAAGCTAATGGCGGCTTCGAGCCCGTGTTGCAAGATTTCTGCTTCGCAGCGAATGTCGGCTTTTGGGAGGCGGTCAAAAACCTTCAACAACGTCTTAGTTTTAGAACGCGGTTTTGGGAGCGTCCAATGAGGTGATTTCCGCATGTTCCAAAAACGAGCGTTTTTGAAGCACTTATGGATCGCGCTGTTCCGCGCAAAAGGTTATGAACAAGCAAGCCAAGGAGACACAATGTATTCACACGCTGAACTTGAAACCGCTATTTCAGCCTTACTGGTCGCCGATACCGAAGTTGAGCAAGACGCAGTCTTTAATGACATATCCAACAATACGATATGCCCAGAATGGTCTGATTTGATCTTTCATTCCAACGAGTTTGTGCGCCCAGACGGTAGCATCGATATTCCCGCTGCGGCAGAGAAAATTCTCGCCTACAAGCCAATCATTCTTTAGCCAGCATAATCTTCTCCTGCATCCGCAAGGTTTATCCAAAAACGAGGGTTTTTGGAACGACCCTAAGGTCTGCTGGGCGGGACTTTCCAGACTTTCGCCGCAGCTGCGCCAATGGCGGCTTTGGATGAAGGCGCAAGGTCACAAACGGTCGTTATCGCCGGTGACAGAAACACTTGCGTTTTATGTAGAAAGCCTTCGACGCTCAGCGAGGAACAACAAACAAAGCGCTACTGTCATAGCGAGGTACGCTGCTACGGCGTGGGGTGCGAGCGACGGAAGGCCGTGCACGAGCAGTGTTCCATTGCCACCAGGAATGACTGCTGCAGCCGCACCCATCACGGCGCCTCCGGCAAAACATCTTGCCGCAGATACCGGACTGGGTCGCCGTAGCTGGAAGTCGTGGTACCTGATGGCCGCAACAACTCCTCCCGCGGTGACGGTCATGGCACAGATAAAAACGGGCCAACCGTTCGCTGTAAGCGTCGGATCGACCAGTCGTGCGGCGCGGTTGGACAGGACGCTCATATAGGTCCAGTTCCCGGCCAGGGCATAGAGAAGCCCACCGCTGATCCCTACGATCAGCATGGAGCGATACGGCCCCATGCGGGTGGAGGCTGGGTCACGAAGGCCCCTGATCCATCGGGGAACACGACGATAGAGCGCCAGCAACAGCGAGATGGCCAACACAGCCACGAACGCGCCCCCAAAGTTTGAGGGCTCTTCAAGGGGCGAAGGGACCGGCGCTGTGACGCTGGCTTGCCAAAGACCAGATGACGTCATTGCAGTGGCACCGATAACCATGCCCAGCACGCTGAAGCCAAAGACCAGATTGCCGCCTGTCAGATGCGCCAAGGTCCCAAGAACGCAAGCATTGTTCAGGCGCGCGCCAAGGCCGAAGATGGCCCCCGCGACGGCGACGGACACCGTAACGGGATATCCCGCTGAAAGCGTCACATCCGCCGGAGCCAGCCAATGCAGTGGAACAACCACGGCACCCGCTCCGGCGGCGGCGACGCCGAAGGCGCGGAAACGTGCGCTGCGCCGGTCGACAATCAACGCCCGCGTCGCCAGAACGGCGCAGATGCTGCCACGCCGGATGGCATAGCCGACGAGGAACGACAGTCCCAAGAGTAAGGGGATCAGGATCAAGGTGCCGTTCCTGGCTGCCGCTTACCCGCCCGGTCCGCAGTCGATGCAGCGCAGTGGCGGGTTCGGACCGAATTCCAGCTCGGCGGCCAGATTGCGCAGCGCGGTGCGCAGGCCCTCTTCCAGAACCGGGTGGTAGAACGGACGTTGCAGGGTCTCGATCACGGTCAGTCGGCTTTCGATGGTCCAGGCAAGCAAATGCACGATGTGTTCGGCTGCAGGACCGATCATTTCGGCACCCAGCAGGATCCCCGTTTCGCGCTCTGCATAGACGCGCAGCAATCCCTTGTCCTTTCCGATCACGCGCGCGCGCCCCTGGTCTTCGAACGAAACCTCGCCATAGGCAAAGTCGATCCCAGCCTTCGTGAGATCACCTTGTCCACGCCCGGCGATGGCAATCTGTGGATCGGAAAAGACGACACCCAAACCAGTGCGCCGGGCGCGGCGATAGACCTCTGGATAGCGCGCGGCGTTTTCGCCTGCGATGCGGCCTTCATCTGCTGCCTCGTGCAGCAACGGCAACTCGATGGCAGCGTCGCCGGTCACGAAGATCGAGGACAACCCGTCCCCCGCCGTGTCGGCGCGCATCGACATGTGATCGTGACGCGGTGCGCCCCGTTCATCCAGGATCAGTGAGGTGTTTTCGACGCCGATGGTGTCCAGGTTGGGACGGCGACCAGTGGCCGCCAGCAGGACATCGAAGCGTTCCTCTCCCGTGTCAGCAGCATTGCCCTTGTCGGTCCAGCGTACAACGACCTTGTCGCCATCACGGGAAATCTGCGTGTCCGCATCAAAATGCGCGGCAAACTCGGACTTGAACGTGTCCCTTGCATAGGCCACGAGGTCGGGATCACTCAGGGGGCCGACGGAGTTGCCAAGGCCAAACAGGTGCACGCGCACGCCAAGCCGTGACAGCGCCTGACCCAGTTCTAACCCGATGACACCCGCGCCAAAGACGGCTGCCGAACGCGGCAGATCCTGCCAGTCAAAAACATCGTCATTGACGATCAACCGGTCGCCTGCCGTTTTGAACGGGGGCGGCACGATGGGGCGAGACCCTGTGGCGATGATGACAGTGCGCGCCGTCAGACGGCTGCCATCGGCAAGCTCCAACGTGGTGTCGTCGATGAAGCGCGCGTGTTGCCGGATCAAATGGCGATCCTCAAAACTGTCCACGGCATCATTGACGAAGCCGACAAACCGGTCGCGTTCGCGGCGCACGCGGTCCATCACGGCCACACCGTCGATCGTGACCTCACCGGTGGACACGCCAAATTTGTCCGTATGGCGGGCTTCATGTGCTGCATCTGCGGCAGCGATCAGCAACTTGGAAGGCATGCAGCCAACACGTGCGCAGGTCGTCCCGAGCGGACCACCGTCAATCAAGGCCACGCGGTCGGTGTGTTTCACAACCTCGCGGTAGGCGGCCATCCCGGAAGTCCCTGCGCCCAGGATGGCGACATCAACATCATACTGGGTCATTGCTTTGTCCTTCTTCTTTTAGGTCAGGCAGGTTCCCCAAGGTCCAACAGCGGGTCAAGGTTGCCAGCCGCATTGAGTGCCACAAGATCACTGTTTCCGCCCACATGGAACTCCCCGATGAAGATTTGCGGGACCGTTCTGCGCCCGCCGCTGCGGGCGATCATTTCAGCGCGCAGCAAAGGGTCGGTCGAAACTTCATAATTTTCAAAGATGATCCCCTTGGATTTCAGTAAGGCTTTGGCGGCCTTGCAGTGTGGGCAATAGTCTTTGGTGTAGAGGGTAACTTTGGCGGTCATGGTCTTTCTCCTTTAGCGTACGGAATGCCCGCGCCTCGACGGCGCGGGCAAGTGTGCAGCTCAGTTGTTTCTGGCGATCCGCTTGAGGGCGTCACCCGTCAGGAAAAGCGCACCTGCCAACAAAACGATGTCCTTGAGCAGGAACTGACCCGGGACGACGGACAGGGCCGGAAAGCCACCAAGGCTCGGCTCGGTCACGGGTGCCGTGAACAAAAAGCTGGCGGTGACAAGGAAGGTCGCAAGCGCACCGAGCGCGCCAAGCAGGGCTGCCTTGGGGAATTTCGCACCGATGACGATCAGCGCGGCGGTTGCGATTTCCGCGGTGCCGATCAGGTTGGACGCGCCTTGCAGGCTGAACACGCTGTAAAGCCAGTTCGTCAATGGGCTGGAGGCGACCAGCCCCTCAATGGCACCCGCTTCGTAGGCGGTGAATTTCATCGCACCGATCCAGCCCAATACGATGGCGGTGGAAAAGCGCAGCGTGTGCACGCCAGCGAATGTTACATTATCGGCAAAGGTTGAAAGATCCGTGGCCGGGGTTGCTTTGTCGGTTGCGTATGTCATGTGTGTCTCCTTCTTGACCAATCGGTCTTAAATTTGGTATAGCTGTGCGGCGTCAGTGCCGATGACCCAGACCTAAGAGATAAAGACCGATCGGTCAATAATTAGAATGTCACAGCTTCGCGAGGAACATTTCACATGCAGCAACCCGGTCGCCCCAGGGAATTTGACCCCGACGAAGTACTCTCGAAGATCATGCAGCTTTTCTGGGAGAATGGGTACGAGGGCACAGGTCTGAGCGATATCATCGCGGCCACAGGCATGGGCAAGGCGAGCCTCTATTCCGCATTTGGCAACAAACAAGAGATGTATCTCAAGGCGCTGGCGCGGTACGAGGCGCTTATGGTCGATTCAGCCGTTGCAATCCTGCGCGCTGGTGATCGCCCCCCGTTGGAACGCATCAACGCGTTCCTGTCCGCCCCGATCACAGCCGTGCGTGACAATGCCGACAGGCGTGGCTGTTTTCTGTGCAATGCCGCAGCAGACCGCGCGTCCTTGGACCCAAAGACCGGTGCGCTTGTTCTGCGCGGCTACGCCAAGATGCGGTCAGCAATCACTGAGGCGTTGAACGCCGACAGGCCGGACCAAGACGACGACGCAACCGCGCAGCACGCGCAGCTTGTTCTCACGGTATACTCTGGCCTACGCGTCATGGCCCGGTCGGGCATGAAGAACGAAGACCTTGAAATGGCCAAGATCGCCGTTCTGGAGAATCTGACTGGTTAGACGGACTGCTGCAAAATGCCACGTGCCACAAACCCTTGGCAAATCTCCGCTTAATTTTGACACGTTTTTGGCTGCGTCGCGAAAACTGGACGTTCGTGCAAAGCGCAGCATCCGGCACTATGGGCTGATTCCGTTGAAAAACTCGTGGTTGATCGGGTTGCGAGCGCCTGATTCAATTCTCTCAGCGAGCGGGAGGATTTGCGATGATGGGACCGAGGCAGGAAGCGCAAGCTTCGCTATTCTACGAGTTCTCGCTGGAAGATCACGTTCCTCAAGATCACCTGCTGCGGTCGATTGATCGTTTCGTTGATCTCAGCACCATCCGCGCACATCTGGCGGTTTTCTACAACCACACGGGTCGGCCGTCGGTCGATCCTGAACTGCTGATCCGGATGCTGTTGGTTGGGTATTGCTTCGGCATCCGGTCAGAACCGCGGCTCTGTGAAGAGGTGCATTTGAACCTGGCTTACCGGTGGTTCTGTCGTCTCGACATGACAGATCGCATCCCGGACCATTCTACTTTCTCCAAGAACAGGCACGGACGCTGCCGCGAGAGCGACTTGTTGCGCCATGTTTTTGAGACGACTGTCGCGCGTTGCATGTCGGAAGGGTTGGTTGGAGGACAGGGCTTTGCGGTCGATGCCAGTCTGATTGTCGCGGATGTCCAGAAGCAGAACTCCAGCAATCCCGAGAACTGGGCGGCGCGCGATGTTGACCCTACTGATGCGCCACGCGCGGTGCGCGAGTATCTGGATGTATTGGATGACGAAGCCTTTGGGGCCGCCAGCGAGGTGAAGCCGAAGTTCACAGCCCACGTCGACCCTGCGAGCCAATGGACGGCAGCCCGGAAAGGCCCTGCGTTCTTTGCCTATTCGGACAATTACCTGATCGACACAGATCACGGGATCATTGTCGATGTTGAAGCGAGCAGGTCCGTCAAAACAGCTGAAGTGGGCGCATCACGCCGCATGATCGACCGGACCAGCGAATGCTTCGGGCTGAAGCCGGACTGGGTTGCGGCTGACACCGCCTACGGCTCTGAAGAGAACCTCGCCTGGCTCGCGTTGGATCGACAAATCCTGCCGTTCATCCCTGTCTTTGAAAAATCGAAACGCCAGGATGGAACGTGGTCGCGGTCCGACTTCACCTGGGATCCCGACAATGACAGGTACCTTTGTCCCGAAGGCAAAGAATTGAAGCGCACTCGGCAATACCACAAGGACCCACGCAACAAGCAGCCGCGAACAGGCCGCCGCAAATACCGCGCCAGCAAGATGGTTTGCAGCATCTGCCCTGCAAAGGAGAGGTGCTGTCCGAAGGTCGATACACGTTCCGTCACCCGCGAGCGGTTCGAGGAGGTCCGGGAGTTTGCCCGCCAATGCACGGCCTCGGAGTTCAATCCAAAGGCTCAGGCGCGCCGCAAGAAAGTCGAGATGCTCTTCGTCCACCTCAAACGCATTCTCGGTCTGGGACGGCTCCGATTACGAGGGCCCGGTGGCGTTCAGGATGAATTCACTCTCGCCGCCACCGCCCAAAACCTCTGAAAAATGGCCAAACTCAAGCCCATGATACCAGCCAAAGGATGAGGAGCCATCAAGTCTCGCGCATCCAAAAGAAATCAAAGCGATAGCTTGAGACAAAGCTCCAAAATCAGTGAGTTTTTCAACGGAATGGGCTCTTTCCAGACCTTCGCCGCGCGATCCACAGAAGTCAGCACTGCGGACAAAGAGAGCTTTCGCTGCGGTTGCGCCAAGGGCTGCTTTCGTCAGGCGAATCCTAACTCTGCGGTCATTTTCTCCATTGATCGACAAAAGCTGTAGGCCGAGAAGGTTCAGCAAAGCCGTTCACGATAGATCCCCAGAACACCGAGCTGATCAGAATGTAGGTTTCCATACGCCCTATTTAGCTATGATAAAGGTCCTCAGAGAGTGGAACAGCGTAACTCCAATCAAAGGGAGTTTCTTCATCGCGTGTAGACGCCAGCGCCGCGTATGATAGATCGTCCTGTAGGTCGAGCCAATCGTCACCAACCCGCCAGTATCCACCAAGGAGTGTCCCTCCAGAGTTTGTTTGCACGCGAAACACCGAAGCAAGTTTGCGCCCAGATTTCAGAGATGTCTCCCCTGCAACCCAATATTCCCCGTCATTCGCCGGTACGATTTTTGGTGATCGCACAGTTCCCTGTAGCGTTTTGTCGTCAATTCTGATGACAAATGTAGGCGACGAATGGACTAGGTTTAACCATTTCCGGAGCTCATCACTGACCATTATTTAGCTTTCTCTATCCATCTCGGGCCATCGTAAAATGCCCAATTAAACCAGTGAGTGGACAGTGCCGACGTCCGCTATTTAGTCCACTGGTTGCCGCACGATGGTGCAGGCCATTCGGCTTTAAAGACGTCAGCGTCAACTGTCGTGATCATCCTCCGCGATCCAAAGCAAGAACGCCGTTTCAGCCCCACCACACTTGATAACCCGTTTGTCGTGCATCAAAACACCGAGACCGTGCTCTTCGTCCCAACGGGTTGAGAATTGGTATCCGACATAGGGAACACCACCTTTTGAAATTTGATGAACAAAAATTTCTTGGAGGGTCATGACCTTCGCGAGATCATCAGCCGAAGTGATCGTAGGCAAATCATCTTCGTTCGTTTCAATATCGTAATCTTCAAGAAACTGACGTTGAAAGTCAGGATAAGCTTCAAAAATCGCGTTCAAAAGGTTTGATTTCTGCGTTTCATGATTGTCTTGAACCCATGTTGCGAGTGCAATTTCTTCCGCGTCCATTGGCGCGTCATTTCTGTCCTCAGGTGCAAATGTCAGCTTGGTCGTTTCGTCTTGAGTAAATTCAGCCCATGCCATGAGACGGATATCCGTCTGCCAATAAAACTGGTTAAACGTGAACTCCAAAAAAGGCCCTCCTGATGACTTCGACAAGACATTTCGGTAAATCAAAGCGGACATTTGCGCAATACGCAGCATCCACGACTCTGGGCTCACAGCCGACCTTCGCAGTCTTCCAAAAACCACCGTTTAATGAACGGTTCAACAGACCGGACATTGGTGCACGTGCAGCGAAGGTCTGAAAAGTCCGCACACCGGACATCTACAAATGGTGTAGCGAAGGGCCGCTCACCGCCCAATTGCTGCTCACCACCTGATTGGTCCAGCGTTCTTTGACGACAGGTGACTTCACCGTCGGGCTGAATTACCCTCTTCCTTCGCGACCGAAACAAGAAATAGAGGCTCTTCGTGAACACGCGCTTTTTAGAGACATTCGTCACAGTTGCCAATTTGGGCAGTTTTCGAGCGGCGGCCGAGCAATTGAATGTGAGCCAAGCGACGGTCTCCAGCCGGATTTCGTCGCTGGAGACGGACCTCCAGGTCGACCTGTTTGACCGTGAGTTTCACGCCACCCGGATCACGGTGGCCGGGGCCATGATTCTTGAAACAGCGCAAGAGATGCTCGCGACGGAGCGCAATCTGCGCGCCACCTTGTCCGATCCGACCACCGCCGTGGGGCGGGTGCGTCTGGGGCTGGTATCTTCGGTCGTTCATACTTGGCTTTGCGATCTGATCGAAGAGGTGGCGCGCTGCTATCCCCGGCTAGAGCTTGAACTGACGGTTGAGCCAACGCCGAACATCGCGGCCGCCTTTGAACGCGGTGCTTTGGATATGTTGCTGACGACAGATGACCGCCACGATCAAACCTGTGTCTGCGCCGACTTGCCGCCATTGGCTATGGGCTGGTTCGGGCCAGAGGGGATGCGCGACGAAAAACTCTCCCTCGCTGATGTTGTCACCAGCCCGCTGATCACCTTCACCCGCAATTCGCGCCCCCATGCCAATGTACTCGCGCTTTTCAGCGATCGCGGCCTGCGGCCTTCGATCGTGCATTGCATCACATCAATGGCCGCGATTGCCCGTTTGACACAGCGCGGACTTGGGATTGCGACCATGCCACTGGCCTGTGATTTGGCTGGGCCAGGTATTTATGAGCTTGATGTCGATGCGGAACTGCCGCCCCTCCCGCTGTATTGCATCTGGCGGCGCAGTTCCGATGTGGCCACTTACAAGGCAATCGCCGATCTAGCGCGGGTCTGTGCAGAGCGTCATCAGCGCCAAACCTGACGCGGTCTGAAACGGGCCTGATCGGAAAACCCTATCACCCCCCCCTGAATAATCCCGTTTGTCGTTGGGCCCCATCTCGGCAAGGGTGCCCCAACAACAATCGACAGAGCTTGACCGCACCTCGACGGAGGCGGGCCGTGCCCCGCCACGTGACGGGAAAGCTATGTCCAAGATCAGGATGCAGAATGAGCAATATCCGTACAACCGATCAGGCACAGCTTTTCGTCTGGAGCGATATCGACCCAGACCATGAAGCAGATTTCAACCAGTGGTATGACAGAGAGCATATGGAGGAGCGCGTTCGTATTCCGGGCTTCACCGGTGCGCGGCGCTATCGTGCGGTATCCGGCTCGGCCCGGCGCTACCTTGCGCTTTACCGCGCCAGCAGCCTTGCCGATTTCACCTCCGACGCCTACCGCAAAGCCTTTACCAAACAGACCCAGTGGTCGATCACCAACTTTGGTCGGATGTCCAACACCCGCCGTCGGGTGATGCATGTCGCGCAAGAGGGCGGCTTTGGCTGGGGCGGTGCACTGGTGCTGATCGAGCTGGTGCCGAATGCAATGGATACCGACGCCGTCAGCAACGTGCTTGGTAAGTTGATGGCCGAGGAAGGCGTGTTGCGCGTACATCACATGATCCCCGACGAAACCCTTTCGACCCCGCTGCCGTCCGAAACCATCGAAGGGCGCGTTCTGGCCCCTTGCATCGCGATAGATGTGACGTCAGAGCCTATCGCCGAAGCGACCCTGCGCCAACTGACCGAGCAATTGGGCGGCGCGGTACGCGAGGCCGAAACCTTCCGCCTGATGTGGTCATTGGATGCGCAGGACCTGCCCGCATTAGAAGACTGAGTGAACCACCCTGCCCTGCCACAACGGCAGGGCAAGAACAACAAACCACCCCAACAGGAGATACCTCACATGAAACACCTTCTCATCGGAACTGCGATCGCAGCCCTGACAGCCGGTCTGGCCCATGCCGAAACGTGGAAAATGTCAGCGGACGCACCAGACGGCAACTATCTGACGCAGAACATCCGCGCCTTCGCCGATGACGTGGCCCGCCTGTCGGATGGCGCGCTGGAAATCGACGTTGTGTCGAACTCTGTCCTGCTCAAGCGCCCCGAACTGAAGCGCGGCGTGCAGCGCGGCATCGTTCCCATCGGCGAAGTCCTGATCTCGGCCCTTGGCAACGAAGACGCCGTTTACTCTGCCGATGCCGTGCCGCTTTTGGCGACCACATTCGACGAGGCCCGCGCGCTTTGGGAAGCCTCCCGCCCCATCTACGAAGAAAAACTGGCCGAAGATGGATTGGTTCTGCTGTTCGCTGCCCCTTGGCCACCGCAAGGCGTCTACATGAACCAAGAGGTGACCAACGCCTCCTCCTTCGACGGGGTGAAATTCCGCGCCTATAACCCATCGACCGCGCGCCTGGCCGAGCTTTTGGGTGCCGTTCCCGCTACCATCGCCACCTCCGAAATCAGCCAAGCCTTCTCGACCGGGGTCATCAACGGTATGATCACCTCGCCGTCAACGGGTGTGGACAGCCAAGCCTGGGATTTCGTGTCGCATTACTATGACGTTCAGGCCTTCCTGCCCAAGAACATGGTGATCGTGAACAAAGGGGCCTACGACGGTCTGTCTGACGAGGTGAAAACCGCGCTGCAAGAAGCGGCTGAACTGGCGGAAACCCGTGGCTTTGAAATGGCCGAAGTGGCCACTACCGAAGCGACAAATACAATGGCTGACAATGGCATGAACGTGCTGCCGACCCCCGAAGGACTGGCCGCCGACTTCGAGACGATTGCCGCGACCATGCGTGCAGAATGGCTGGAACAGGCAGGTGAAGACGGTCAAAAGATCGTCGATGCGTTGAACTGATCCAAGAAGGCTCGGGCTGTCAAACGCCCGGGCCTTTATGCAAACAGCTAGGGGTGTCCCTACCCCGCCCGCCCCACCAATCCGGAGCCCCCGCCATGTTGCTAACCCGCCATTTATTCAACTTTTGCGGAGTCTTGGCCGCGCTGTCCCTTCTGGGGATCGCGGCCCTGATCCTGTCGCAAATCGGCCTTCGCCTGATGGGAAGTCAAATCCCGTCGGCGGATGATTTCGCGGCATGGGGGTTAAGCGCGTCGATTTTCCTTGCGCTGCCGGCGACCCTGATACGGGGCGATCATATCCGCGTCACCTCGCTACGCCAGCTGATGCCGGATCGTCTGGGACATATCGCTGACATTCTGGCCGCTGCCTTTGCCACCGCGATGATGGGCTGGGTCGCTTGGGCGATCTTTGGCTATGTCCACGAAAGCTGGACCTACAACGAAGTCAGCCAAGGTGTGGTGGCCGTTCCGCTTTGGTGGCCTCAATCTGCGATGGTTTTGGGGTCGGTGCTCTTTGCGCTAGCCTTTGCCGAGCGCACGCTGCGCCTCATCCTCGGCCTACCGGTCGAGAGCGACGATACAAACGAACAAGGTCGGGGCGAATAACCATGGATATTTTTCTGCAATCCGCCGTTCTGGTCGTGTCCCTGCTCGTCCTTTTGGGCTTGGGCATCTGGGTTGGCGTGGCACTGATGGCGTCGGGCGTCGTGATCTTCATGATGTTCACCTCGACGCCGGTCGATGCGATCCTCGGCACCACCATGTGGGCGCATTCCGCCAGCTGGACACTAACGGCGCTGCCGCTGTTCATCTGGATGGGCGAAATTCTCTACCGCACCCGTCTGGCCGAAGACCTGTTTTCCGGTCTCGCCCCTTGGGTCGGGCGGCTGCCCGGTGGGTTGGCGCATGTCAACGTTGCGGGCTGCGGGATCTTTGCCGCTGTGTCGGGATCATCGGCAGCCACCACCGCCACCGTTGGCCGCATTTCCCTGCCCGAGCTGAAATCGCGCGGCTATGCCGACCGTCTTGCCATCGGCTCTTTGGCTGGATCGGGCACGCTTGGCCTGTTGATTCCGCCGTCGATCGTGATGATCGTCTACGGCGTCGCGGCCCAAGTGTCCGTGAACCGTCTGTTCATTGCGGGCGTGGTGCCGGGGCTGATGCTCATGGCGTTGTTCTCGGGCTATATCGCCATCTGGGCAAAAATGAACCCCGATGGCGTGCCCGCCCCCGAACCTCGCCTACCGATCGCTGAGCGCCTGCACCGCCTGCGCATGTTGCTCCCGGTGGTCGGTTTGATCATCGGGGTCATCGGGTCGATCTATGCCGGGGTCGCCACCGCGACCGAAGCCGCCGCCATCGGTGTGGCCGGGGCGCTCATCATCGCGGCCTTTGGCCGGTCGCTGAACCGCGACAGTTTCATCGCCTCGCTTTTGGGTGCCACCCGCACCTCTGCCATGATCGGCCTGATCCTGCTTGGCGCGGCCTTTCTCACTTCGGCCATGAGCTTCTCCGGCTTGCCCGGGCAACTGGCCGAAATCATCTCTGACAGTGGGTTGGGCGCACCGGGTTTGATTGCTGTGCTGACGGTGTTCTTCGTGTTGCTTGGCTGTTTCCTAGACGGAATCTCCATCGTGGTGCTCACGACCTCGGTTGTGATGCCCGCCGTGGCTGCCGTTGGGATCGATCCGGTATGGTTCGGGATCTATCTGATCATCGTCGTCGAAATGGCGCAGATCACGCCGCCGCTGGGGTTCAACCTGTTCGTGATCCAGAACCTGACAGGCAAGTCGATCTTCGAGATCACTCGTATGATCGTCCCCTATTTCTTGATCCTTGTGCTGGCCGTGATCCTGCTGACGGCTTTCCCCGGCATCGCGACATGGCTTGTAGAGCAAACGATTTAAAGGCTGATTTGATGACACAGACCCCTCAATCTCTCCTCGACGCGGCCCGCGTGCGCGCAACCTCGCCCGATTTCACCCGCACCTTCGATGATCCGGTCGAAGGCGAAGGGCCGCTATCAGGGCTGAACGTAGCAGTCAAAGACCTGTTCGACGTGCGGGGCCAAGTCACCCGTGCGGGATCGCTGGTCCGTAAAGACGCGGCACCCGCCATCACGGACGCTGTGACGGTCGCGCGGCTGCGCGGTGCAGGTGCGGGCCTCGTTGGTCACGCAAATATGACGGAATTCGCCTATTCCGGTCTTGGCCTGAACCCACATTTCGGCACCCCCCTCACCCCGTTGAAAGAAGGCTGTATCGCGGGTGGATCGACCTCGGGCGGTGCCTCTGCTGTGGCGCGAGGTGTGGCTGACATCGCGCTTGGGACAGACACCGGCGGCTCCGCACGTATTCCGGCGGCCTTTTGCGGGTTATTCGGGTTCAAAGCGACAGCGCAAACGATCTCTCGCGAGGGGGCGGTGCCGCTGTCGCATTCGCTGGATAGTGTCGGGGTGCTAACCCGAGACGTTGGCCTGCTGCGGCCGGTGTTGAACGTGCTACGAGACCGACCGCTTCCCGCGTCCTCTGCACCGCGTGCAGTCATCGTGCCGGAGAACTTCGGCATGGACGGGTTGGATACCGAAGTCGTCGACGCCTTTGAAGCCGCGCTCGAGGTGCTTCGGGCATCTGGCGTCAGCGTACGACGACAGACCCTCGATTTTTTCGAGGACTACCGCGCCCTACCCGTTTGGCAATTCTCGGCAGTCGAGTCCCGCGCCCACCACGGGGCCTATTTTGACCAGACACGTACCGAGCTTGATCCGCGCGTCGCCTCGCGTATGGCCCGGGCGGACGGCGTCACCGGCATCGAATTCGCCCGCACGATAGCCGCGCGGGAAGCACTGATCGCACGGGCAGACCGGCTCTTTGGCGACACGCCCGTGGCCTTGCCAAGCGTGGCCATCATGCCGCCGAAGCTGGATGATCTGAACGACGACGCGACCTATGACCGGATCAACCTGCTGGCGCTGCGCAACACCAGCCTTGCGAATGTAATCGACGGCTGTTCGGTCAGCATACCCATCACCGACCACCCCGGCACGGGGCTGATGCTGACCGCTCCGGCAGGCCGGGATGCGATGCTCATCACCATGGCCGAAACATTGCAGGGCGCATTGTGAGCGAGACGACGAAACGCCCTGGTGCCTATGTGGCTTTGGGCACGCAACGCTACCGGGTGGGCCATGTCAGCGATCCAATGCTGTCGGGCCTTTCCGATGTCGCAGTCTTGGGCGACAGGATCGTTGTTCTCAGGCGGCAGGCGCCTGAGCTGGTCATACTCGGGCCCAACGGTGCAATGAGTGGCGAAGGCACCGATCTGCCGCAGTTCGTATGCGGCCATGGGCTGCGCGCCACCTCTGCAAACCAATTGGCCGCCACGGACATGGATGGCCACAAGATCGTGCTACTCGATGAAACGATGCACGAGATCACCCGGATGGACTGCGCGGAGCGGCCGGGCTTGGGGCGCCCCTTCAACCATCCCTGCGATTGCACCCAAGGTCCCGACGGCCGCTATTATGTGGCTGACGGATACGGGAACAGCGCGGTTCACATCTTTGACCCGGAACTGCGCCACCTCAAGACCTTTGGACACCCCGGAACTGAACCGGGCGCGTTCTCGACCCCGCACAGCCTGTTGTTCGACGGCCAAGGCAGGCTCTGTGTCGCGGACCGTGAGAACAACCGCGTTCAGCATTTTGATGGGGATGGCACTTGGCTGGGTCAGATTGAGGGATTGTACAAGCCGATGGCGCTAGCTCTAACGCCAGATGGCCTATTGCTGGTCAGTGACCAGACCCCGCGTCTATCCGCTTATACTCCGAGTGGTGAGTTGGTCGGTCGCTGTCGCACCTTTTCAACCTTTGGTCATGGATTGGCTGTTCAGCGCGATGGGGCCATCATCATCGCAGAAATGAACCCGGACCGTGTCACCTTGCTGATCCCGGTGCCCGAAGTGGATACATTCTGACGTGCCACTGGAATGCAAACGACAGTTGACTAAATTATCTAAGATTTCGCGGTGAGCTGCGCACGGTGTCGCTCGGCGCGCATGCAGCATGGGAAATGCTGCGTCGGTGTAAAATCTAGTGCTGCCGCGCGGTGGATAGACCAGCCATGCGTAGATAGCGCCGCAAAAATTTGGTTCAAAATTAGTGACTGCGGGCAAAATCGTCGTTGGCTTTATGAATTTTGTACTCAGAAGATGAAGGACTCGCGATGACGTCGCCCTTCTTCGACGTTTAGTTTGATGAGGGTTGCTTCGCTCCACTTCATGAACGCATCGGGTCCGCACATATAGACCTCTCGCTTGTCGAGTGCGGAGATGGATTGGATATCTTCAACCTGCGCGCGACGTTCTTTGATCTGCAGCGCATCCTCAGAAAATGCCAGACACAGATCCTCCCGTGCAGATTTTGCGACCCATGAATCATCGCCGATGCTTTGAAACGCCACAATGCGCAGTTTCACATTGGCTGGGACAGGACCAATTTGCCGGACAAAGTGCTTCAGAACTTTGATGTCATCACCACGACCAGAAAACAGGAGGACGATGTCGGTCGTTGTTTGCGGGTGAGCGTTCGCCAGTTGGAGGATACCGTCCCACATCGCCATGAACGGTGTAATGCCGACACCGCCCGCGATCCAGAGCATCTTGGATGAAACACTTGGAGGAGCATTCTGAGTACCCGGCGAAAAGCATGTGAAGCCTGCACCAGAACCTTTGAACTCAACCGGCAGCCTTTGTTCGATAAGTTTGTAAGCGTTGGCGTGAAGAACATTGGACATCAAGCCGCCCGGTTTCCTTTTGACGGTGACGCTCACTTGATTGGTGGCAGCAAACTCGTTGTTGTCAGGGTCGAAAACGGGCGTATTCGAAATCGTCCAAGTTCGCACGTAGTCTTCGTTGACCAGCTGCGGATTGGCTTCGTCCATATGCCTGTATCCCGAGTCCAAAAGGTTTGAGAAGTCGAAGACACCGAACCCGCCGGGCAATGGCACACTGACAGGCTGTGACAGCTCGAAATTGAAAGTCTTGATGCTCTCAGAAAGCGTTTCTGTCGATGCGAGTGTGGCTGTAATGGGGGCTTCGGTTTCGTGAGCAACCAGTACATGCCCCATTTCTTGCATTTCCCGACGCAGGAGCTTGACCGGCGGGTTATACGGCGAGAACTGCTCTTGAGATGTTAACTTGAGGTTCAGACCGTCTTTGACAAAGACGGCACCTGTCACTTTGATACGCGTGAGCAGGCTCACGCGTGGAATAAGTGCTTCTGCATCGTCATCAAGCAAGTTTTCGGCATTCCCCGTAATGTAAAGGACACTGCCTGTCGTGAAATCTGGGAAAACGAGTCCGACTTGTGCATCCGTCTCGATGTTTCCCAAAGACTGGTAGAAGCGATTGCCAGAATGGTCGGGCAAAACCAGATACGTCGTGATGTCGTCACCATTGGCGTCTTCGTAGATGCGGGTAAAACCCGGTGCGCCGCCGCGGTGATTGACGCCCATGTCGGTCTTGATGCCAGAACTGGCCTCATCTGCACTGTGCTTTGTCGCCAAAAACACCGTGCTGGCTTGGTCCACAACGGCTTTGGCGGCATCCGGCAAAGCGGCGGTGTGGGTTTCAAACCTCTCATACACAAGGCCTGCACTGCGTTTTTCATACGCCAACTCACGCACGGTAATATATTTGGGACAGTTTCCCAGATGTTGATCGGACGCCAAGTGCAGGCGAATTTTTCCGCTCTCTTCAACAGATGCCGCACTAATTTGCCCGGCGATTTTGTTGCGCCGGCGATTGCTGAAATCGACCCCTACGCCGGCAAAGAGTTTCTGTGCATGGCCAGAGATTGGATTCTGTATCAATGCCCGCGCGAAGGGATCGTATGGGTTGCTTTCGGCAACAACCTCCATTGTGTTTTGATCGGAAATTTTGATGTTTACCGACGGGTCACTCTCCGATCGTGTGACCAGAAGGCTGACCCAAGGCCGCCCGTCGTGATCCAGTGTTGCGAGCGGCAAATAAGGTAGTTCAGCAAAGAAATCCGCGTGCTGCTGTGGCATGTCAGGGGCGATGTACTGGGGAATGGAGGAGATCATTTCCTTGGGCGTATTGCGCCGCTCTTGAAGCCGCAGCTCGCCTTTATGGGATTTATGAAACTGGGCCATTTCGTATTCCAATCGTTCGTCTGAAAAGCGGTCCTGTTGCGGTGTTTGCGCTGACGCCTTTCTTTAGGACTGAAAGGCGTCAGCGGTTATTGGTGTTACGGCGTCAGGGTTATAGTCTCAGAGCGCTTAAACCCGGATGGCGCGGGGCTTCGGATGTCATGGCCGCCCCCTATTCAGCCGCAAGGCCAACAGCGGTTGCTGGCATGGCCTGAAACCCTGGCAGGGCTTCGAAACGGGCGAGCCAAGCGCGGACATTCGGGTAGGGATCAAGCGAGACGTTCCCCTCGGGCGCATGGGCGGTATAGGAATAATTCGCAACATCGGCGATTGTCGGGCGATCGCCAACCAACCAATCGCGACCTTCTAGCCCATGTTCCAGTTTTTGCATTGCCTTGGTCGCTGTTGCATCGGCGAAATCTATGTCCAAGGGCGCGCCGAAAACGGTGATCAGTCGTGCGGCACAGGACCCGAAGGCAACTTCGCCTGCCGCAAGTGTCAGCCAGCGTTGAACATTGGCCTCATCGATCGGCGTGCTTGGCATCCAGTCCGGCGCATATGTCCGTGCGAGGTAGACGAGGATTGCGTTGGAATCCGATACGATTACATCGCCATCTTGCAAGACGGGGACCTGCCCGTTCGGGTTCATGGCCAGAAATTCAGGCGATTTATGTTCACCACCTGCCAGATCTACGGGAACTTCCTCATGTGCGATCCCTGCGAGCTTCGCAAACACCAAGGCGCGGTGAGCGTGACCTGATTTTGCGAAGTGGTGAATGCGAACGGCGTTTGACATCGATGTCTCCAGTCATTTTTCAAGATATGTGCAAGCCCTACCAGTTGCGCATTCCGGTGATAATTGTCTAAATTGGCGTATATTTAAGCCCTGATAAGGCGCAATGAGATGGATAAAATCGACCGGATGCGGGCCTTTGCGCTTGTCGCCAAGAACGCCTCTTTCACGATTGCCGCGCAGCGTATGGGGCGATCTGCCCGATTGGTCAGCAAATATGTTGCTGATCTGGAAAACGCGCTTGGGGTGCAGTTGCTTAATCGCACGACGCGGAGTGTCTCTTTGACGGACGCTGGTGCGACATATCTTGCGCTATGTGAGCCGCTTCTTGATGGCTTTGACGAGTTGGAGGAGAGGGTCAGACACGATCAGACGTCGCTACGTGGTGTAATACACATTTCGGCCCCCACCGGATTCGGAGCTTTGCGGCTGACGCCGTCGCTGGCAAAGTTCGGGGCGAAACACCCCAATGTGGACCTTAATTTGCAATTCTCTGACCGGCGCGTGTCGATCATTGAGGAAGGCTTTGACCTCGCCATCAGGATTGGCCCGATGCGCGACAGCTCGCTCAAGGTACGGCAACTGGGCCCGATGCCGTTGGTCGTATGTGCGTCGCCCGCCTATCTGAAGCGCACCGGAACGCCGGACCATCCGCGGGCGCTGGCCACGCATGAGTGTATTCTTGACGGGAACATGACCGAGCCGACCATCTGGAGGTTTGATATCAATGGCCAGGAACAGGCTGTTCCGGTCCGCGGGCGTTTTCGCATGAACGCGCCCGCAGCTGCAGCCCGGCTTGCCGCAACAGGCGCTGCAATTGCCCGTTGCCCCGCGTACACGGTGGCGGATGCCTTCAGGTCCGGTGATCTGGTGGAGCTTTTCGCCGAGCATCGGGTTTCGCCCTATGCCGTTGCTGCGCTCTTCCCCCAGAATAGGCGCCTTACAACGCGGGTGCGGGCGCTTATTGACCATCTCGCGGATGATCCGGAGCTTTGTTCCGATAGCGCCAAGACCTGACTTGCGCTACGCCTTTGCCATATCGACGAAAGCTCTGAGCCGGCGCGTCATGTTCCGCTTACTGCGGTAATTCAAGGAATAGCGCGGAAGCTGCCCCACATGGCCGCTGAGAACTTCGGTCAGGCCGCCTTTTTCCAGATGAGGCAGGGCTATTTCCCTGTACAGATACGCAAGACCAAGCCCTTGCTGTGCATAGGTCAGAAGCGACCGCATATCGTTCGCCACCATGCGCGGTTTCGGCTGCATCGTGTACATGCCCTCCGGCCCGTCGAACCCCCACGGGGCCAGATGAGCGCCCGAGCCAAAGGCATAGCAGATTGCATCGTGCTTCAGGATATCGCGCGGATGCGCAGGTGTCCCCTTCCCCGCAAGGTACTCGGCCGAACCGACGATGGTCATTTCCAGTTCTGGTCCAACAGCGACAGCATGTGTATCTGGTCCAAGCAACGTGTTTGAACGGATCGCGGCGTCGATGCCTGACGTCAGAAGATCGACCTTTTTGTCATCATAGATGACTTCAACATCGACCGTTGGAAATGCAGTCGCGAAACGTGCGACCAGATCATCCAGAAAGAAGGGGCCAGCGCTGTAGGGAGCCGAAAGCCTCAAGGTGCCTGCGACCTCGTCCTTCTGCGCATGGATGTCATCCAGCGCACCTTCCAGATCCACAATGGCGGGCAGGCTTTTATCATAGAGCTGTTCGCCTGCGCGTGTCAGCACGACGGAGCGTGATGACCGTTCAAAAAGACGCACACCCAGACGGTCCTCGAACCGTTGGATGGCCTCGCTCACCGAGGCGGGGGCTTGCTGAAGGTGCTCGGCCGCTGCACGGAAGCCGCCGCGGCGCGCGACTTCGACAAATACACGAATGTCACCAAAGCTGCTACGGGCCACTGTTCGCTGTTCCGATCAAATTGTTAGGTTAAAACAGGGTTATCCTGACGATAACAGCCGTCTACATTCTCAGCAAGATGGAAATGAAAACGCGAAGATCAGGTCGATGACCGGGCCTTCAATCAACAGACCAAGGAGCAAGACAATGACAGTACTTGAAGAAATCCAAGCCGCCATCGCTGAGTGGAACAATGGCCTCGACAGTGGAGACATCGAACGGATGGTGGCCTCGTGCCATCCCGATGTGATGACGGTGAACGAACGCCAGCCTGTCACAACAGGCACGCAAGCGATCCGCGACAAGTACAACCCGCGTATCGCCGCCGCAGAAATCACCTCTGGTTATGATATCGAAGACCTACAGGAATACGGCGACACTGTCATCGTATCGGGCCGTTTCTACGGCACGATGAAGATGCGCGACACAGGCGAGGTCAAGACGCCCGAGGGCCGCTTGGTGCTTGGCTTTAAGCGCGACAAAACCGGCGCATGGAAGATGTTCCTCGACATGGACAATAACGGCCCGGCCTAGGCCGTTACTGCCGCGCCTGTTCTGGCGCGGCCTTCCTACATTTCAGGAAAGACCAAGGAGTTCGAGATGACCACACTGCAGATTGTCACAAAGGAAATCGTCGATTTGCACGACTTCTTTACCGAGTGGTTCAATGGAACCGTAGAGCGCGACCAACTGGAGCCACGGTTCCTGTCGCGTTTGGATGAGAATGTCGTCTTCATCCCGCCCGAAGGACACATCATGACGGGCGACATGCTCAAAGGCGGATTCGACCGCGGATATGGCGCAAACAAGGGCTTCCGCACCCAAATCCGTGACGTCACCATCCGGCATGAATTCGGTGAGCTGGTGATGGCAACATATACCGAGTGGCAGACAGGTGCCGCGAATTCAGCCGAAAAGAACAACGCGCGTCTGTCCAGCGTACTGATGAAAATCACCGATCCGGTAACTTGGCTGCACATTCAAGAAACATGGCTTCGTGATGATCTACGTTAAGCTGGCTCCTTCGACTTCTAATCAACCCTAATCCGAAAGCAATGACATGACACAACATATCGCCCACCAGCCCCGCGAAATCGCGGATTGCGTCAGCGCCTATCTGCAAGAGGGTGATCTGGACGGCATCACCTCGATGTTCCATCCCGATTGCCAGATCTTCTTTCCACCCGACCAGCCGCCCTTGACGGGATTGGACGGTGCGCGCAAAGCCTTTGAGGGGTTCTTGGACATCCGGCCTCAGGTCAAAAGCGAGGTGTTCAGCGAGGTCATTAATGGCGATATCGCCATGCTGCGCGCAAATTGGAGCGTGATTGCGCCGGACGGCACGGTGATGGCCGAAGGTCAATCCACCGAAGTCGCCAAAAAGCTGGCAAACGGCGGTTGGGGCTATCTGATCGACTGCCCTAACGGCCCTCCAAGCCTCACGTGATTGTATGAGCATTTAGAGCGTCCAAGGCTACTGGACGCTCTCGTGATCGTTGGGTGCGACTGCAAAACAGATGGGGATACGGGCAAAGGTCAAAGTGAGGCCCGCACGTTACCAGTTCGTACACGATGCAGCGAACGGCAGATGTACGGATATGTTGGGACT
The DNA here is from genome assembly GCF_048285585.1 of Sulfitobacter sp. SBS6. Lineage (NCBI taxonomy): Bacteria > Pseudomonadati > Pseudomonadota > Alphaproteobacteria > Rhodobacterales > Roseobacteraceae > Sulfitobacter > Sulfitobacter sp. SBS6. Next base: position 64,213 of record NZ_JBLWBA010000002.1, read on the forward strand.
TCTGAGAATCTCATCGTACTAGCCATCTGGCATACCAATGTCGCCCATTTCATTCGGCCCGCGATTTGCATGATACATGAACTAAAAACTAGATTATGTAATTATATACCCGCATACACCCATATCTAGCCCAGTTGAATACCGTCTTGCGGCTATTAAAATGCCTCGAATATGCACCCTTGATTCACACGAAAAAGCCATGGGTATGGCTACAAGATCAAAGCTTTCCTCTGGGCTGGCGTAAAACGGGCGGTGGCTGGATCGACAGTGTAGTCTTTGGTGAAAGCATCGGGATCGCGCGCGATACGGGCCACTGCGTCGATGATATAATCGGCCTTCGCGCCGTCCATCAGGGCAGAAAATGCGAGACGGGTCCAGCCGGGTTTCGCGATCTCATTCCCCGATAGAATGTCCTGTCGAAGCCGGTTTGACATCGCTTGGTCAATATTCAGTAACCGGTGCGCATAAGGACCGGCGCAGGCGCAACCGCCGCGGGCCTGAATGCCAAAGTGATCAGACAGGATCCGGCAGACAAGCTGGGGATGCACGACCTGCCCAAGTTCGTTATGCACCATGAAAGAAAATATCGGCAAAGCTGCGGCATTGGGGTTGGTCAGCAGTGTCAGACCCGGAGCGTTTAACCATGCCGTTACGGCCTTGCGCCGGTGCGCTTCAAGGCGGGCGGCCATGCGGTCGAGCCCAATCGCGTCTTTGACGATAAAGCACATTGCGGCGCGGATATCGCCGATGACGTTGGGCGTCCCTGCCTCCTCGCGCGCCACCACATCGCAGGAATAGTCCTGTCCCCAAGGCGATACAAAGCGCACGGTGCCGCCCCCCGGACTGGTGGGCCGAGCCCGCTTTATCGCGTCGCGGCGCAGGATCAGAACGCCGGAGGCACCCGGCCCCCCGATGAACTTGTGCGGGGAAACGACAACAGCATCCATGCCCAATGCCATATCGATAGGAAGATAAGGTCCCGCCCCTGCATAATCCCAAACGCTTATTGCGCCGTGTTCTTTCAAAAGGCGCGTGATTGCGGCGACATCGCTAATAATTCCCGTGACGTTGGATGCGGCGGAAAAGCTGCCGATTATCGGCCGCTCTCTGTTGGCGGCAAGGTGATCAGCCAGATCGCCCATATCGGGGCCACCATCAGGGGCTTCTGCTATTTCGATAACCTCGGCTCCGGACTCGCGCCATGGCAGAATGTTTGAATGATGCTCGTACGGGCCGGTGAGCACCAGCGGGTTCCGCCTGCTGGCTACCATCGTATCGACCCCCAACAGACCGGGCAGCTTGGTCAGGCCCGCCGTTGCCCCCCCACCGGCAAAGATCACGGCATGATCTTCATCAGCTCCGCAAGCTGTCGCCACGACACGCCGCGCCCCCGCGCGCAAACGGTTTATCTGGCGGCCGCAGAACGACGCTTCGGTGTGTGCATTGGAATAATACGGAAGCACATCGTTGGCGATCCGGTCTTCGACCTGCTGAAGCGCCCGCCCCGAAGCTACGTAGTCGGCATAGATCAAAGGGTTCGGGCCGTGGGGGCCGGGCACCATGATACCCTCGCCAATCAGACCGGACGGTAGAGTTTGAATAGTAGTGCCAGCGCATAGGTCCGCGTAAAAGCTTTCAAAAAATTCGGGTACTTTCGTCATGGGTCATATCCTTCACTGTGCGCAAGTTGAGGTGACAATGACATACGTTCATGCGATAGAATTTATCTAATATTGATTAATTACTGAGGTTTTTCGATCAAATGACCCAAAGTTCACCCCCTACCCTCGACCGGATCGACGCTGCGATCTTACGTGTATTGCAAAAAGACGCCTCCCTTTCGCAACGCGATGTGGCAGAGCGTGTCGGCCTTTCGCAAAATGCGTGCTGGCGGCGGATATTGCGGCTAAAGGAGACGGGGGTGATCACCGGGCAAACGCTGCGCCTGGACCATGACCGGATCGGGCTGGGGTTGACGGTCTTTGTAATGCTGCGCACGCGGGATCATTCGCCAGAGTGGCTCGAGACATTTCGCAAGACGGTTCTTGGTATCGAAAACATCATCGATGTGTTCCGTATCGCAGGTGATTACGATTACATGCTGAAAATCGTCGCTGAGAACATGAATGATTTCGACCGCATCTATCAACGTCTCATTGCAGGTGCCGCGCTAGAGACGGTGACCTCCTACATCGCAATGGAGGCGATTGCAGACCGACGCGATCTACCCGTTTGACGCGGGCTCGCGATATAGATCCTAAACCGCAAAGGCCGCCGGGTGGACAAGGGATAGCCAGTAGCGCCGCCTATCCCCGCGCAGTCTACGCCACATCAACCCCGGCGGGAACAAACCTACGCCAATCAACCCCGCGGCCCGCTGCGTAGTCCAGACCGATTTGCACCCAATCGATGTCACCTCCTGCGGCCACCGATGACGGGGCGCTGCCATAGGTGACCTGCCGCGTGCCTTCCTCGAACGCGTTGATGGATTGAGGCCAGACCTCATCGTCCCAATGCAGCGTCATCTTCCGGCGTTTGGGTTCGTATTCGGCGGTGAAAAGCGTGCCAAACCCTTCGGCGTAGCGGTCTTGCTTGAGCGGCGCTTGGGTGAACTGGTTTGCCAGCGCTGACGGCGTAACCCCTTCGGATAAGACACTCACAAGGTGTTTTGACCGTTCAAACGTGCGGGTAAAACTGCCTCTGTCGGGCGTGCTGCCGTCGGTCTGGTGGTTTGTGGCGACCAGCCGCGGCTGCACCTTTGCCCCGCCACCGGCGTACATCTCGACGCTCGCACCCGCACCCGAGGCATCGGCGACCACCACATTATAGGGCATATGCGACGGCACGCGTTGCAGCACGCGCAGCGCTTGGGGCACGGTTTCGCAGGTTTCCAGAACGTAGCGCAGGATTGTGGTGATACCGAACCCGCGCCCTGTTTCCTGCCGTCCGCCATAAGCCAGCGCGATGCTGAGCCCCGCATCATTGATGCCATCGGACAGGCCCCAAAGGAATTCGACCATACCCATCACGCGCCGCCCGGTCCAAGCGCTGTGCAGCAGTAGGCCTTCGTTCAAGTCAGGCGACAGATCGTAGTTGCGCACCAGCCGGATGTCGTCGTCCGACGTGGCCACGGCAAGGGAGCAGCCGCCAAGATAGCTTGGCGGGCACCACGTGGACAGGAAGCGTGCTGCACGGTCCGACCCGCCCGCGAGCGCTGTAAGCTTGGCGTGCACTGGCACTAACTCGGGCATATGTTGCTTTAGGGCCGCCTCGCAGGCTGCGCGGTCAGGGCCATTATCGCCGCCGCGTGCAGTGAACCATGCCTCGTAGGCGGGCCATGAACGGGTCCATCGGGCGGCCCATTTCGGGCCCGGCGTGGCTTCGCTGATGGCGTCAAAGGTGAGGGAGTGTGTCATATCATGCGCCTTTCTTAGGCAAATCGAGGAAGAACCGCAGCATTTCGCGGCTCGCATCCGGTCCTGTGGGGTCCGTGTACGACCCCGCGCTGTTGCCGCCCGACCACGCGTGACCGAGGCCCGAGACGGTCCATTGTTCCATCACGACATGGCCTTTCGGTGCCATCACGCTGCGGCGGGAAAAACGGCGCCCGCCCGCATCGCCATCGTCCAGAACCTCGGGTCCGTTTGGGGCCTGCTTGGCGATCGCATCCGCATTCGCGGCACTTACAGTGGTATCCGCATCGCCCTGAAAAATGATCGTCGGGATGAAATTCCCTGTGTCAGAGCCTGTTGCCCCCTGCCCCATGGCCGCAAAAGCCGATGGCACGTCATGGGCCGCACGGTAGGGCAAACCGGAATGGGCACCCACCGCGTCAAAGACATCCCGATAGGTTTGTCCCAGCACCACAGCCATCGCCGCGCCGGCCGACAGCCCCGCAACAAAGCTGCGCCCTTTGGGAATGGCATGGTCGCGCTGCAGCTGTTGCATCAGCCCCGCAAGGATCGCCGGTTCACCAGCGCCGCGCATCTGATCGGCGGGATCAAACCATTTCCAGCAGTTCTGCATATTCGCCATGCGCGATTGCGCCGGATAGACCACGATCACCCCATGCGCCTCTGCCAGTTGGTTCATGCCCGTGCCCTTGGCAAAATCCACAGGGGATTGTTTGCACCCGTGCAGCATCATCACCAAACCTGTCGGCACAGAGCCTTTGAGGTTGGGAACATAAAGCCGATAGTCGCGGCTGCCTGCGCTGCAGGAAAAGCTGCCGCTGTCGAATGTGGCCCCCTCGGGCAGGTCCGGCTCGGTGCTGTCACCGCCTTTCAGGGTTGATTGCGCCAGCCCCGAAAGCGTCTCGCGCAGGCCGCGGCCGATCTTGGATTTTCCAAAGGGGCTTTTGCCACCTTTCGCCATGCTTCCCAACCCTCCGGTGCCAAGCGCGTTCTGGATGGCTTCGGTCGCCGCTTTGGGGTTACCCGCGCGCACAAGTTTTCCGGCACGGTGCAGGGCCGCGTTAAATTCATCTGTCATGTCGCATTCCTTTTAAGGATGATGCCGGAGCTAACTGATCCGGTCGCCGAGTGCTTTCTTGACTTCGGTGCTGGCTTGAAGCGCCCCCAGCACGTTGATGGAGCCGATAGTCGCAAGGGCCAGCTCTGGCGTCACATCCCGCGCGATGCGGGCCAGACCCACCACCTTGATGTGCAGCACTTCGTTTGCCGCCTGCACCGCCTCGAGGTCCGCGACGGAGTAATCGCGCAGACCCATTTCCATTGTGTGACGGTCGATAGACCGTGTCACCGTCTCCGACTGGTGATCCAACTGCTTGCGGATCGCCGTGCGGATGAAATCGCTGCGGTTGGAATAAAACCCCTCCTGCACCAGCAGGTCGATCCGCCCTAGATCGACAAAGCCGAGGTTGATCGTGATCTTTTCGTTCTCGGGTTGCTTTTCCCGTAGCTGCCTGACGTTGCTCATCTCGACTCTCCATCCATGTGGATGGTATATGGCATCCAATAGCCATATTGCAACTGCCCCATAAGAGATTTCGCCTTTTCAGGCCAACATTCGTACGGCGGCGGCCAAGTCGTCTTGAAATTGGGCAGTTGCGTCCGCTTTGGCCTGAGGATCGGGGAGGCGCAAAAGATACGAGGGGTGTAGCGTCAGCAGGACCGGCGTGCCTGAAGGCGTTTGTTCGATCGTGCCACGGCGGGCGGTGATGGCATCGCGCCGTCCGGTCAGCCCCTCGGCGGCCGTCGCCCCCATGCCCAAAATCAGCTTGGGTTTGACCTGTGCGATCTCGGCATCCAGCCACCAGCGGCAATGCTGGATCTCGGACGCATTGGGCCGTTGGTGCAGTCGCCGTTTACCGCGCGGGGTGAATTTGAAGTGTTTCACTGCATTGGTCACAAACGCCTTGTCCCGCGCCAACCCCGCCCGCCCTGCGATCTGATCAAAGAGCTGCCCCGCGGGCCCGACAAAGGGTCGTCCGCTTAAATCCTCCTGATCGCCGGGCTGTTCGCCAACAATCATCAGCTCGGCATCCATGGGGCCCTCGCCCGGTACGGCCTGTGTCGCATTGCAATGCAGGGGGCAGCGGGTGCAGGCGGCGATATCCTTGGCCAACGCGTCTTTCGGACCCTCCCACGCGGATTGATGCGCGGCGAGCTGCGCCTGTACCTGCGCCAATCGCTGCGGCGGAAAGGACGGTGCTGCCTCGGCCATCGCGCGGGCACGGGCGGGGGCGTCGGCGATCATCTGGGGGATATGCGCCGCCTCGGGCATGTTCTTCCAGTATTTCTTGGGCATCTCGGATTGCATGGCTTTGACCATCAGCCGCGCGGGGTTAAAGATGTTCTGGAAATAAGTGATCCACAGCTGTTCGCTCGCGTCTTCAGGTAGGGCGGGCTTTTCCTGCCCCTCGCAGAAGGTCAGTTTGCCCCCCTCGAAAATCGCGCAGACATCCGGCGTAAGAATGCGCCAATCCATATCGCTGAACCGACGCAGAAAGAAATCGGCAGTGGGTTCTACAGTGTGATACGTCGGCTCGAACCACGCGGCAAAGGACCGGCGGGGGGCATCGGGCGCGCCAATCTCGCGGAAACGGACGAAAGCTTTCATCTTGTGCTGGCAGCGATGCACGTTCTTCTCCATCCGCCGCAGACGCGACAGATCAGCATCGCCGCGATCCGTCATCAACTGCGGCGCGTCTTTCAACCGCCAAAGAAATGCATAAAGCCGCGCAAACCGTTCGGGGTCACTGTGCCAGACGACACTGCTCGCCATGCTGATGAAGCTACGCGGCACGGTCACTTGCCCGCCCGTCTGCACGGGGGCGGTGTCGCCAAAAAGATCGGGCACCGTGCTGGTATCGCCCCACAGGATCGCCTCGGGCGGGATGCCGGCGGCCAGAAACTGCCGCGCCGCATCACGCCACGCCTGTACCGTGCCGATCTTGGGCATGACCGCGCGATGCATCAGAACAGGGTCAACTGTTCAGGCGGCGGCGCAAACCGCGCGCGCAGGTCGATGCTGTCGGTCAACCCGCCGGGGGACCAGCCCCCAGCAGTGACAAAGCTGCGGGCCTTTTTCATAGATGCACCCATGCGGATCAGATCCTCGTAGCGCAGGGTACGGTGGCGGCGGGTGGACAGGATGCGGTTCACCGTCTTCACTCCGAACCCCGGCACCCGCAGCAGCAACTCGCGGGTGGCGCGGTTCACATCCAGCGGGAACACCTCGCGGTGCACCAGCGCCCATGCGAGTTTCGGGTCGACCTCAAGATCAAGGTTCCCGTCCGCGGTGACGGATGTAATCTCGTCGAGCTGGAAGTCATAGAAGCGCAGCAGCCAATCCGCCTGATAAAGCCTGTGTTCGCGTTGCAACGGGGGCCGGATCAGCGGCAGCTTGGCCGAGCTGTCAGGGATCGGCGAGAAGGCTGAATAATACACGCGCTTGAGTTTGTAGCTGGAATAGAGCCGCGTGGACTGGCCCAGAATGGCCGCATCATTCGACCCATCCGCCCCGATGATCATCTGCGTCGACTGCCCCGCAGGCGCAAAGCGTGGTGGGCGCTTGCCGGTGTGGGATTTGTCTTTCGACACCTCTTTACGCAGCCGGAAATCGGCCATCGCTTTGCGGATCTGATCGGGCTTCTTTTCGGGGGCGTATTGCTGAACGGCCGCATCGGTGGGCAGCTCGACGTTGATCGATAGACGGTCTGCCAGCAGCCCTGCTTCGGCGATCAACTCTGGCGCGGCGTCGGGGATGGTTTTCAGGTGAATATAGCCGCGAAAATTCTCTTCGTGGCGCAGCTTGCGCGCGATCTGCACCATGTCCGACATCGTCGCATCGGGCGATTTGATCACGCCCGAGGACAGGAACAGCCCTTCGATATAATTGCGGCGGTAGAATTCGATGGTCAGCTTCACCACTTCATCGACACTAAACCGCGCCCTAGTGACGTTAGACGAGGCACGGTTGATGCAATAGCTGCAATCATAGATGCAGAAATTCGTCATCAGGATTTTCAGAAGCGAGATACAGCGCCCGTCCGGCGCATAGGCATGACAGATGCCCGACCCCTCGTTAGATCCCAGCCCCCTGCCATCGCGCGAGTCGCGTTTCGTCGACCCCGAAGAGGCGCAAGACGCGTCATACTTCGCGGCGTCGCTCAGGATTGCCAGTTTTTGCTCTACAGATTGCTTAGCCATATGTTCACTATATGTTCACACATGGCCGATGTCACTGGGGCAAAGCAGCCCTGCCCTGCGCCGCAGTGTCGCGGCGCGCGGGATTTTGCCTGCGGGTCCTTTTTGGGAGGCCTTACTCGGTCTCTAGGCTTGGGTAGACGCGGCGCAGCGTCTCGATCAGCTTCTGACTACTCACGGGCTTTTTCACCACACGGTCATCTGGCCCGAGAAAGCTGATCTGGTCGGCGTCATATGCGGTGATGAACACAAAAGGGATACCCCGTTCGCGCAGAATATCCGCGACGGGTTTCGATGTCTTGTTGCGCCCAAGGTTTACGTCAAGAAAGGCGATATCAATATCCCCGTCGCGCGCTTTTTCCTTGGCGTCTTCCAGATGGATACTGGGGCCGACGACGTTAAAGCCGATGTCTTCCAGCAGGTCGGACATCTCGAATGCGACCACGACCTCATCTTCGACGATGAAAATATTCTGAGGTTGATTTGTCATTCTACTGCCTGCTCTTCCGTCTGTTGCGGCATCTTCAAATGCCATTCATATCCATCTGGCCCGAAAACCGTATCGATTTTCCCGCCTGTTTCCGCCTCGAGGGCACGCCCTGTGATGAAGCTACCAAAACCTGTCTCGCTGGGTTTCTCGGCGGCAGGGCCGCCTTGTTCCACCCAGTGGAGTTCAAGGAGGGAACCCTCGGCGGCACTTCCTTGTTCCCAAGATAAATTCACAACACCGTCAGGAACCGACAGGGCACCGTATTTCATCGCGTTTGTCGCCAGTTCATAAAATGCCATCGACAAGGACAGCGCCTGGCGCGATGGCACCTCTACCTCCGGCCCCGTCAACGTGATCCGACCGCCGCCAATAGGGTCGAGCACATCGGCAGCCACGGCACCAATCGCAGCACGGTCCCATGTGGTGCCCACCAGTTTGGAGTGGGCCGTCGCATAGGCGTTAAGCCGTTGGTCAATCGTTTCGCGGATACCGCGTTGAATGCTCATCTTGCGCAGCGACTGGCTGACGATGGATTTCACCACACTAAATGCGTTCTTCACACGGTGGTTCAATTCGGCAATCAGGATGTTCTGCGCCTCGCGCAAGCGGCGTTCTTCGTCGATGTCGATCAGGGCGACGGTCGCACCGATCCGCTCCCCCTCGCCGTCGAGCACCGGCTCGCCAATGATCCGCATCCAAAAGCGGGTGCCGTCGCCGCGCTGATAATCCACGTCGATCTCGACATGGTCCTCGCGGTTCTGGATCACCCGCGCCAGAGGGTATTCGTGGCTTTGTACACGGGACCCATCAGCATGGTACGATACCCATTCGCCATAGGCGTCCACGTCGTCCGAATGCAACACAGGGTGGCGCACCATCTTTTCGACGTGGCTGTTGCCGTAGATAATCTTGCCTTCGGCATCGGCCATGACGACCCCGACGGGCACCGTCTCCATCATCGCTTCGAGGAAGTTCAACCGATGCGACGCCCGCTGCGCCTGTTTCTTCGGCGCATCCGCGTCAACATTCTTTGCCGCCAGCTCTTCTTGCACATGCAAAAGCTCTGTCGCCATCTTGTCGGTGGGCTGTGTCGGCATGGTTTGTCCTGGGTGATTGGTGCGGTGTGTCGGTTGACATAGACCGTCAGACGCTGGTGTCTAGGGTTAGCCGACCGTCAGGCATCGCTATTATGCGCGATAACGCTTGGAATGTATCCTTTAAACTTTGCCGATAAAGTGCTTCTGATTTGAGATATTGCTGTATGCGGAAATTCATCCAGACTCTGGATGCAAGCGAACTTTTTCTCAGCCTGCGCAAGCTCGACGAGGTGGGTTTCGCTGTAATTGGTAGGTTTTATATAAAGCACGTCCCGCGTGTCGCGCAACACAGCCCTGTTCGCCTTAAGCTCCAGGTGGTTGCAGAGACCTACGGGAAGAAATTGTGAGACGTCGCGAAACTTCGGGCGAATTTGCCGCCGTAAGACAGCATCATTCTGCGAGAAATAATGCTTCATGGTTTCGGTATTTAGAACATGCGGATGGTGTTCAAGTTGAACATACCTATCTCTGCCCGCCAACATAGCTGATGTAGCTTGGGCGGTTTTATAATGCGCAGGTAAATTCCCCTTACGAAACATTTTATAGCGCAAGCGCCGCAAGCTCAATTTTATGAGAAGTGGGTTAACCGACCTTTCGCGCCCGCAAACCTTCAATTTACCATCAGCGTCAAAGAAATCGTCTTTCGTTACCGGACCATTAAAGAAAAAATCATCATTGAAGTACAGAAAATTCGCAGACAAATCCTTAATGCGCCACAGCATTGTTTCAATTGACAGCGAATTGAACGTTGGAAGGTACTCTTCATACCCCTCGAAAATTTCCGAATGGCTGACCACGCGGATTTTTTCCGGTGGGCAAAGGCCCTCATCAATAAAGTCTTGCAAATGGGCAGGTGTCTGATCGGCAGTTACGATATAGATGCGATCAATGAAAGGCGCGTATTTCAAGATAGATGCGATGCAAAAGTAAATTTCTCCCTTGTCATCAAACCTAGTGTCATAAGTCGCATTCGAAGGCTCGGCCTGTGAAAGTCCCGCCGCTTCCATCGCCGCAAGGCGGTTGTTTTTGTGTGTAGGGTCGTTTCCATCGACCCAAGCGATTACAGCGTCCATCTAACAGAGAAACCCTCACATTACATTACATAGCCCCTTACAATCATGTGCTTGAAAGCGTTTAGGGGTTGCGCAGCAATATTCTCGTTAAAGTTTGAACGCAAGCTAACCAAATCGTATTCCGATCACCGACTTACTCCTGAGAGGTTTTTTAGGTGCCAATAGCACCCGAAAACAGCCCTACCCCATACGCTCCTCTGCGACGTGTGGCAGGATATAGTTTTGACCCGCTGCAGCGGGCGTATTGACTGTCAGGGTGCAGCCATAGGCTTGGGACAGGATGGCGTTTTGCATCACGTCGGCGGGCGCGCCGTGTTTCAGGATCTGGCCGTCTTTGATCATCGCCATGTGATCGGCGAACATGGCCGACAGGTTCAGATCATGCATGACCGCGACCACGCCGCCGCCGCGATTGGCGAAATCTTTGAGAAGCCGCATCACCATAAGCTGATGGCCGATATCCAGACTGGCAACAGGTTCGTCCAGCAGCAACCAACGGGGCAAGCCGTTATGCACCGGATGCCAAACCTGACAGAGCACGCGGGCCAGCTGCGTGCGTTGCTGCTCTCCGCCCGAAAGCTCTTGATAAAGCTTGTCTGCGTAGCCCTCTAGCCCCACGGCATGCAGGGCGCGGGCGGGGATATCGTCGCGGTGTCCCGATATGCCGCGGCGTAGCCCCATGCGCACGACCTCGGCCACGGTAAAAGGGAACGCAAGGGTGGCTGACTGCGGCAGCACCGCGCGCATGGCGGCAAGTTCCCACGGGTGCAGATCGGCGACGTTTTCGCCGTTCAGCAGAATGCGGCCGGTGAAGTCGACCTCGGCCGTGATCGCCTTGAGCAGCGTCGATTTGCCCGACCCGTTGGGCCCGACAATGGCTGTAAGCGCGCCGGCATTGGCGGTGAAATCGACCCCATGCAGGATGTCTTTTTTGCCGATACGGGCAACAATATCGCAGGCGCGCAGCATCACAGGTCCACCAGCCCACGGCGCCGCAGCAGGATCCAGAAAAACACCGGTGCGCCCAGAATGGCGGTGATCAACCCGATGGGCAGTTCCGCGGGCGCAATAATCACGCGGCTGATGATGTCGGCGGTCAGCAACAGCGTGGCCCCCAGCATGGCAGCGTTCACCAGCAGGGGTTCGTGATCCGGCCCCGTGGCAAGACGCAACAGGTGGGGCACGACGATCCCGATGAAACCGATCCCGCCGGACATAGCGACCGCGGCACCGGTGGCGGCGGCGACCGTGAGGATGGCGGTATGCTTCACCCGCTGCACCGGCACCCCCATATGCGCGGCTGTTGCCTCCCCGAAAGCGAGCGCATTCAGCCCGCCGCCCAAGCGCATTGCCACACCCGTCGCCAGAAGGATCAGCGGCCCCGCGATGGCGACTTTGGTCCATGTGGCACCGGCAAGCGAGCCGAGCCCCCAGAACGTCAGATCGCGCAACTGCGTGTCATCGGCGAAATAGATCAACAGCCCGCCCAAGGCCCCTGTCAGCGCGCCCAATGCAATGCCCGCCAGCAGCATCGTCGCGACAGAGGTGCGCCCACGCCGCGTCGACACGCGATACAGCAGCAAGGTTGCCGCCCATCCGCCCAGAAAGGCCGCCAGCGGGATCAGCCAAAAGCCCGCCAAGGTGAGCACAGCCACCGGCAACAGCCCGCCCAGAACGATTGCCACGATCGCGCCCAATCCGGCACCCGCACTTACCCCAAGCAGACCCGGATCCGCGAGCGGGTTGCGAAACAGCCCCTGCATCACCGCGCCTGACACAGCCAACGCGGCCCCGACACAGATGCCCATGATCAGCCGCGGCAAACGGATATCCCAAAGCACCACGCGTTCAAGCTGCGTCAGCGGCGCACCGGTCACGATCTTGGCCAGGGCATGCCACAGCGATGTGCCCGACGCCCCGATCGCAAGGCTGCCGATGGCGGCGACTGCCAGAACAGCCGCCATCCACACATGCGCCTTGCGCGCGGCACGACGGCGGTCGCGGGGCGGGGCGAAATCTGCAAGCGCTGTCATCGGATCAGTCGGCGTAAAGCGCGGCGTGCAGATCGCCGACCGCATCTGCCGTGCGCGGCCCGAACCCCAGCAGATAAAGCCCGTCCATCCGCACCACCGATCGGCTGTTCGCCGCAGGGGTGACGGATATGGCAGGCATCGCGAAAAGCTCTGCCTCGGTGCTGTTGTGATCGCCTTCACGCGCCATCATCACCAGCACATCGGGCGCTGCAGCCAGCACGGCTTCGTCCGTGATGGGTTTGTAGCCCGCAAACCCCGTGACCGCATTCACCGCACCAGCCAGTTCTATCATCGACGCGGCCGCGGTATCCGTGCCCGACGCCATGATCCGCCCGCCTTGGGTGCTGAGGATGAACATCACGCGTTTGCGCTCTGCCTCGGGCCGGTCTTGCGTCGCGCGGGACACGGCTGCCAGCTTTTGATGCACTTCAGCAGCCAGCGCTTCGGCCTGCGGCCCTTTCCCAAGCGCCTGCCCGACGGCGCGTATCTTGGCGCTGACCCCTTCGGCGGTATAGTCATCAGGGACGGTGACAAAGGGGATATCCGCCTGCGCTAGCACCTCGATTGTTTCGGGCGGTCCGGCACCTTCCTCGGCGATGATCAGCTTGGGGCCTGTGGCCAGCACCCCTTCGGGCGAGAGCGCGCGCATATAGCCCACGTCCGGCAAGGCAGCGGCTTCAGGCGGATAGCTAGAGGTCGTATCCCGCGCAACCAGCTGGTCCTGCGCGCCGAGGGCAAAGACGATCTCTGTCACTGCGCCGCCGATGGAGACGACGCCCCCTGTGGGTTCCTGTGCCGTGGCGGGCAGTGCTGTGATCAGGCCAAGCGCCGCGACGCTGATAGCGGTCGTGAAAGCGCGGATCATGCGGGCACCTCGACGTTCAGGCTCTCCAGCCCCGCGACAAGCTTGCCCCATGCGGGACGACAATCGCGCCCTTCCTTGCCGACGCCAAAGACCTGAAGGATAAGCCCCCCGTCCTTGTTGAAGGCCTCGACCGAAACAGCGGGACCGCGTTGCGTGGGCTTGTCGACGGCCCAGACCTCGGCGATGTGATCAAGCCGCAGGTGCAGGTTAAAGCGGGGGTCCAGCACGTTTTGCCACGGGCCCATGGATTTCAGCGTGGTGATCGGGCCCGAATGGATCTGGATACACCCGCGATTGCCGGTAAAGACCATGATCTCAAGCTCTTGCGCGACCACCTGATGCAGCATGGTATCGACAGCAGAAGGCTGCAAAGCGCGTGCAAAGGGCTCGCCCGCGATGCGGTAGGCCCCTAACCGGTTCATCTTGAGCTTGGAGGTCAGGCGCAAGAACTGATGCGTGTCGGTCAGCCGCGCCCATTCCTTTTGCAGGATGTCCAGCTTCGACAGATCAGATTTCGGCACCTCGTCAGGTTCGCGCGGCACCACGTCAAGGCTGGGGGATTGATCTTCCTGCGTCAGCCCCGCTTTGGCGCGATCAAAGGCCGCCACATCGGACCCGTCGCGCAGAAAGATCTTATGTACCGCATCCCCCGCCGCATCGAATACCTGCAGGCTGCGGCGCGTACCGGCGTCCGTCTCCTTCTCTACGGCAAAGGCATGATGCCACCGGCTGGGAAAGAGCCGCAGGTCGATGTCATCTGTGAGGATCATCGATGCATGGGGACCGGGGTGATAGTTATCATAGGTGCCGACCTTTTCGTTCACGCAGGACGGGTTGCGGGTCAGCGCCATAACCTCGCCCAGGGTCTGGGCGGCGCGCATGATCTCGTCGGGGTGCGCATTGATACGCCGCACGCCATCGCCGGTATAAGCCGCCAGCAACTGCGCCTCGCTGATCTTGAGCTTGTCGGCCACATCACGTTCGCGCAACTGCGCGTGGTCGGCGCGAAAGGCGCGAATATCCTCGGGGGTCGGGGGAACGGAATGGGTCATGCAGCACCTTCGCCATATAGATTGAATGAGAGGGGGCTGGCGACGCGCGTCGGGCATCCGCTGGCAAAGGCGCAGATCAGAAGCTGCCCTTTATTGTTGACACTTTTAGTCGGTCTTTTTAGAACCCGCAAGAGCGCAACCCCTCTACGCCCCTTTTTTCACCGCCAGCCCCTCGCAAGCATTCCGTCAAACCTATTGCTTGCAAGGATGTCTTCGATGACCAAAGCCGCTGGAACCCGTGCCCTATTAAGGGGTACGACAAGCCTGATACTTCTTTCCCTCACCCCGCTCCCCCTCGCTGCGCAGGAGGGCTTTCTAGGCACGCTCGTTCTGGGCGAAAGCAAACGCGAGGTGCAGACCGATACGGCAGTATCCATCACCACAGTCGACCAAGAGGAGATCGAAGACCGTCAGGCAGGCACCGTGGCAGAGTTGATCGATTCAGTTCCCGGCGTAAGCCTTGTGAACGGGTCCACCCCGCAAGGGTCCGGCATCAACATCCGCGGCTTCGGCGCGAACGATATCTACGGTGCGGATTCCAAAGTCGCCGTGCAGATCGACGGGGCCACCACCGGGGCAGAGCGGCTTTACCGGATCGGCACCCAACTGTTCACCGACCCGTTCCTTTACAAGTCGGTCGATGTGATCCGCGGGTCCGTCGGCAGCTTTGAATACGGATCCGGCATCGTGGGCGGCGTCGTCCGGCTTGAGACGAAAGACGCGTCGGACCTGACGAATGGTGAGCTTGGCTATGTGTTGGGTCAAACGCTGGAGTTCAGCACGAACGGCGACGGCATCACGTCTTCCAGCGTGCTGGCATGGCAACCGACCGAAGATATGGAGTTTCTGCTGAACTACACGTGGCGCGACCAGAACGATCAGGTGGATGGTGACGGGGCGACTATCGGTAACAGCGCTTTCACCCTGCCGTCGGGTCTTATCAAGGCAAAATACAGCTTCGGCCAGAACCGCGATCAATCGCTGACCTTCAGCCTGTCGCACACCACCGCAAGCGACCGCGACGTGCCTTTTGACAGTTTTACCACCACTGCGGATTCCTTTGGCACCGTTGACCGCGATACGGAGTCCACGACCGCGGTGCTCAAGTACAGCTTTAACCCGGCTGACAATGATCTGGTGAACCTTGATGTCGTGCTATCCTACGCCGACCAACAGATCGACCAAAGCTATGTCTCGGGCAGCTCACCCCTTGAAGGCACCCCGCAAGGGGCCGGTGTTCTTGCCTTGGCGAATGCGGATCATCGATATCAAACAACGAAACTGGCGTTCAAAAACCAAAGCCTGTTCACCACAGGCGCTGTCTCCCATGATCTGCGGACCGGGCTTGAACTGATCCACAAAGAACGCCTTGATGCCAGCAACGCCCCCGGCGGCAAGGACCGTCGCGTCGCTGTCTATGCTGTGGATGACATGCGCATCACTGATGCATGGACCGTGACACCGGCGCTGCGCTACGAGACATCGAAGATCACCGGATCAGCGGCCCCGAATGATGGCACCTATGATAACAACGCGCTGATGGGCGGGCTGTCGGTGCGCTACGCCTTCGGGAATGGTTTGGCCCTGTTCACCAGTGCCGCCTATACCGAAGGGCTGCCAATGATCGACCATCTGGGCACCGATGCCGCGATCACCTCATCCGAGAAGGCCGAGACATACGAGATCGGCGCCTCGTTTGACCGTCATGATCTGTTCCGCAATGGGGACCAATTCGCGATCAAGGGTGTCTACTACGAGACCACCTTGACCGATGTCAGCAGCTATTCGGTCTCGGGGGTACGCCCGCCTGCACCGGCGCTGGACCGGGTCGAAACCTCGGGGCTGGAGCTTGAAGCCTCTTACGCGTTGGACACGGGTCTTTACTTTGACGTGAATGCCAATGTGGTGCGCGGGACGGAGTATGAACCGGGCGGTGTTTCCGGCGACTGGCGGTTGCTGCCTGCGGACAGTCTGCGGGTCACCGTGGGCAAGAAATTCGGCAAAGAGCTTGACCTGAGCTGGGAGGTCGTGGGCAACACATCCGTAACAGACGACGGCGAGACCTCGGCAGGATTTGGGGTCCATAATCTGCGCGCCACCTATGTCCCGCAAAACGGTATCCTCAAGGATACGCAGTTCCGCGTCGGGCTAGAGAACGCTTTCGACAAAACCTATACGCCGCATCTGTCGACCCGCACGGCACCGGGTCGGAACGTGAAATTCTCGATCTCGCGGATGTTCTGAAACGGCACGGGTCCCCGGGGTGCAACGTACCTCGGGGCCTGGCCCTTTGGCTTAGTCGATCCCGTTCTCGCGCTGAAGGCGACGGATGTAGGCCACAATGTCCATCACATCGGCCTGCGTGATCCCTTCGACGGGAGGCATGTTTCCGAACGGCCAGTGATGCCCCCGCACCCCGTTTTGCGCGGCCAGCAGGAACGCCCGGTCGCCGTGGTGGCTGGGTTCGTAGATCACATGCACCAAAGGCGGTGCGACGCCGTCCTGCCCTTGACCATTGGCCCCGTGGCAGGCCGCGCAAACCGCATCATAGGCGCGCTTTCCCAGCTGCTCCTGATCGGTGAAACTGTCCGGCACCTTCACGGGAGCCAAGGCCCCCTCCGCAAGCTCGGTCGGGCTGGTCTCGGGTTGATCATGATGCGAGAAATACCACCCGCCCGCCGCTGCGGTCAGCAACGCAAAGGGGACAACCCACAGCAATACACGCGATGTTTTCATGTCTTCGCCTCTTATGGGGCGGGCACCGATGCATGACCGGAGCCCGCGTGTGGGTTACTTCAACTCGACGACGGTCAGCTTGCCTTTGACGGGCTCCGCGACGAATTCGATGCTCTGACCTGCAGAGAGCTTGCCGATCATGGTTTCATCGGCGCGAAACACCATGGTCATCGCGGGCATATCAAGGTTGACCAAAGGTCCGTGATCGATGGTGACCTTCCCGCCTTTGGTGTCAACTTTCTTGACGGTGCCCTTGGTATAGACGACCTCTGCCGCTTCGGTTTCTGCCTCGGCTTTGGCGCTGACTTCGATGGGGCCGTACATGCCGGATTCATAGTGACCGGGGATCAGGCAGGCGAATTCAAACGAGCCAGCATTGGCAAAGGTCCAGATAACCTCGCCCGACTGGCCGCCCTCAAGACGGACCGAATTGGGGTCGTCATGTTCCATATCCATCTTCGCCATCATTTCCTTGTGCTTGGCGTTGCCTTCGGCGTTATCGATCACAAACTCATGCTCAAGCTCGCCCTTGTTGGTGACCTCAAAGCGGATGGTTTCCCCCTGCTCGAACGCAAAGTTGTCGGGTTCAAAGATCATATCCCCGTCTTCGGTCTCGCGCATGGTGACAGCGATGGTGCGGGTGACGTCAGCCGCCGTACCGGGTTTGCCCACTGCCATCATTTCGGCATGCTTGTCGGCGTGGTCGTCATCATGCCCGCCAGAGTGGGAACCCGCCGCAAAGGCAGGGCCGGTCAAAGCAATGGCGAAGGCGGTGGTCATCAGAAGGTTTTTCATTGTGTTTTCCTGTATTGTTTTCAATGTTTTATGTGGATGCAAAAGGGGTTATCCCTTTTGCGTTGGTTTCGGGGTCAGGATGGTTTTGGGGCTGTTGTTCGTGGCGAATTCCGGTAGTTCTCCGGTCCACTCATAGGCTTCCTCGCCGGGGGGGTTGTCGTACCATCCGGGGTCGGAATAATCGTCCGGCGCGATGCCGTCGCGTACCTTCACAACAGAGAACATGCCGCCCATTTCGATCGGCCCGTGTTTACCCCAGCCGTTCATCATGGGGATCGTGTTCTCGGGCAGTTCCATCGACATCTTGCCCATGTCCCCCATGCCCGCCGTGCCCATCGGCATGTAGCCCGGCTTGAAGCTGCGCATCTTGGGGGTAAGCTGGGATTTATCGACACCGATAAACGTCGGCACGTCGTGGCCCATGGCATTCATCGTGTGGTGGGACTTGTGACAGTGGATCGCCCAATCGCCCAGATGGTCCGCCGTGAACTCATAGGCGCGCATCGCGCCGACAGGAATGTCGATGCTGACCTCGGGCCATTGCGCGCTTTCCGGCACCCAGCCGCCATCGGTGCAGGTGACCTTGAAATCATAGCCGTGCATGTGGATCGGGTGGTTTGTCATCGTCAGGTTGCCGACGCGTACCCGTACCCTGTCGCCCTTGTTCACGACCAGCGGGTCAATATCGGGGAAAATCCGGCTGTTCCATGTCCATAGGTTAAAGTCGTTCATCGTCATGACGCGCGGCACATAGGTACCGGGGTCAATGTCGAACGCGTTGAGCATGATCAGGAAGTCACGGTCCACCGGCATGAACGTCGGGTCTTTGGGGTGGACGACAAACATGCCCATCATCCCCATCGCCATCTGGACCATCTCATCCGCATGGGGGTGGTACATGAAGGTGCCGGATTTGGTCAGGTCGAACTCGTAGACAAAGGTCTTGCCCGGTTTGATCCCCGGATGGCTCAGCCCGACCACGCCATCCATACCCGAGGGCAGGATCAGCCCGTGCCAGTGGACGGATGTGTTTTCTGGCAGTTTGTTGGTGACATAAATCCGCACACGGTCGCCTTCGACCGCTTCGATCGTGGGGCCGGTGGACTGGCCGTTATACCCCCACAGATGCGCGATCATGCCATCGGCCAATTCGCGTTCTACGGGTTCCGCGACAAGGTGGAATTCCTTGACGCCGTTGTTCATGCGGTAGGGCAGCGTCCAGCCGTTCAGCGTGACCACGGGCGTGTAATCCACCCCCGTCGAGGGGCGCGCCGTGACCGCAGTCGCAGCGCTGTCCATATGCGCCGCTTCCGGCAGCCCCATGTTCAGAGTTTTGCCCCACGCCTGAGAGGACACAAGTGTCGCCCCCGCCGCACCGGCACCGAGTAGTTGACGTCTGTTCATCATATCGTTTCCTTTCAGTGTCCTGCGCCGCCACCAGCGGCCAACGTGGCGCCTTCGGAGCCCCCGCCGCCGCTGCCTGCACCGCCGCCGTAGATGGCCGCGGTTAGATCCGCCTGCGCCATAAAGAACGCCCGCTTCGCATCCGCGGCTTCCAGCTCGGCACCGAGCTTTTCACGCACATCAGTCAGCAGTTCGAAGGTGTTGGTGATCATGCCGTTGTAAGACAGCAGGGCTTCGTTCTCGACGGTCTTGCGCAGCGGAACCAGAACATCGCGGTAGTGGCGCGCGATCTTGTAAGAGGCATGGTAGGCCCGTTCGGCCCCCCGCGCTTCGGAGCGTACATTGACCGCCCGTTCCGCCAGTACATTCGCCGCCTGCAGATACGACAGCTCTGCCTTGCGCATCCGCGCCTTGCCGCTGTCATAGATCGGGATCGCGAACTCCAGCTCTACCTGAGGCGTGATCTCTTTCTCGATATCGCCGCCTTCGGCTTCACGCTCAAGCTCGGCCCCTGCGACGATCTCAAGATCGCTGACGATGCGGGTCTGATCCGTCAGGCCAAAGGCTTTTGCCTGCGCTTCAAGACCCAGCTTTGCGACGCGCAGATCGACACGGTTGCGCAGCGCCTTGGCTTCGACATTGGCAACGCCGCCCACGGACCGCGGCAGCCCCGGCAAGGCGTCAGGCACGTAATAGTTCACGTCAGCCCCCCAAAGCCCCATGAGGCGCGTCAGCTCTTCCTTCGCGGTGGTCGCGTCCAGCCGTGCCTTGGCAAGCTGTCCGGCCAGCTCCGCGTTGAACGCCTGCTCGCGGGCTTGGGCGGCTTTATTGAGCGCGCCGGTTTCCCCCAGCTTGCGGGCCAGCTCCGATCCGGCGTCCGAGGTCGCCTTGGCGCGTTTCAAATACCCCACCACCTCAAAGGCGGACACGGCATTGACCCAGGCCTGACGGGTCTGGTTGGCCAATGTCAGCGTATCGTTCACCGCCGTCAGCTGCGCTTGACGAAAGCTCGCGTCAGCGATTGCACGGCGTTGTTTACGCGTGGTGGCATCCAGAAGATTGGCGCGGATCAACCCTTCGATCGCGCGGTAGGCCCCCAGTTCGGGCGCCCCGATCCCCAGCACGCCAATGGACACGATCGGGTTTTCCGGCGTCGATTGCTGCCATGCTTCGGCGGCGGACAATCCGACATTCGCATAGGACGCCTGAAGTCCCTTGTTGTTAAGCAAGGCAACCTGAACCGCCGTATCGGCCGAGATTGTCTTGCCCTGCACCATCGCGCGCACTTCGCGTTTCACCGCTTCGTTTTCGGCTTGGGTCTCGGCAAAGACGGTGCGTTTACCAAGCGCGGGCGTGATCTGGCTGGCGACATTGGCAAAGCCGGCTTTGGGGTCGGTATAAGCGCTCGGGATCGCCGTGGCGCAGGCCCCGAGCACAAGGGGAAAGCCGATGATCAGCGGCAGTTTACGGACGTGCATCAGTTCCCCTCCGATTGTTCTTGGTTCACGGTGCGCCAGTCACGCGGACCGGTGGGCCCACGATACGTATAACCGGCCAGCGGGTTCGGGTGGCTGATGGGAGAGACGACGGTCGTGCTGAGCGTGGCTTCTTGCGTGGCCACGGCAGGCAGCGGTGTCGGCGTATAGGGCAAGGGTCTGACATCCTGCGTGCAGGCGCCAAGGGTCAGGGTGCAAGCCCCCAAAACGAAATGGATTTTCATGTGATGTACCTGATTGATCTTCTAGGGATCGCGCGCAGGAACGCTGGCGCGACGCAAAGACCCCAAAGCGGGTCTAAATCAGATCAGGATTGTGGAGGACGCAGAAAGCCTTGCGCCTCAAGCGAGCGCGCCTGCGCATGGCCGATCTTGTAGGTGCCCGCAGTGACAGCATCGTCTTGCGGATGCGCGTGGTCCATCAACACGATGGACAGGCACATCCCGTTGCAGCAATTGCCTGCACTGTCGTCAGGCGTGTTCGAAGGGGCTTTTTCACTGTGATTGTCGACAGCGGCACGATCCATAGTGCTATGATCATGCAGGGCGTCTTGCGCGGTTATATTGACCACATCGTCCATGACCGCAGCATAATGCCCGTCATGCATCCCCGACGCCGCGTGGGACGCGGACGGCGGAAACAGCACCAGCGCCGCAGCAAAGGCAAGACATGCCACTGCGTTCAGCCAGAAAGATATGGTGCGTTCAAAAGCCATGGGAGACAGTTGATGCACCTGCCCCTTCCTGTCAATCGGTCCTGCGCTGGAAGGTTTCGAAGTTTTTTACGCAGTGAGCGGCGGAAAGCCGCTATGCTTTTTTGGCACCGGCGTTTGAAATGGCGCTGACACTGCGGTGGGTAATCTCCTCTCCGGTGACGCGATCGACCAGCATGGGCGCGATTGGCGTGCCCGCACTGCGCGAGACCAGCGTGACCGACGGGCTGCCTTCAATGGGGACATGGGCGTTGGCCCAGTCGATCAGCGACACCAGCATCGGATACAGCGCCTTGCCCCGTTCGGTCAGCCGGTATTCGTGGCGCAGGGGGCGCTCCTGATAGGCCTCGCGGCGCAGCACGCCGGCCCCCTCCAGCTTGCGCAACCGGTCCGCCAGCACATGCCGCGTGATCCCCAGCCGGTCCTGCATCTGCTCGAACCGGCGAATGCCCAGAAAGCAATCGCGCAGCACCAGCATGGTCCAGCGGTCGCCCACCACGGACAGCCCCCGCGCCACAGGGCAGGATTCATTCTGTAGCTCGTTCCATTTCATCCCTTGATCCTAGCAGGCATTGACAGGTTCTGAAAGAGAACTTACCCGTAGTGCATTCCAAAAAGGAACCGAGAGGCGAAAACTCGCCACTCCAAGCATTCGAACGGGGGAAACCATGCCACATCAGGTCGCCACATCGCAGCTCGGCAAGGCCGACTGATGGCCCGCGCCATCCCGAACGCCGCCCCTGCCCTTTCCGCCGCCGCGACGCAGGCCCGCGCCACCCGGACCCGTGCCCTGCTTGAGGCCCCAATCGCGCCGACGCTGGCCAAGCTTGCCGCGCCCAATGTCTTGGCGATGTTCGTGCAAACCGTGCAAAGCATATCCGAGGCGTATTTCGCGAGCCTTCTTGGGGTGACAGCGCTGGCCGGTCTGGCGCTGGTGTTCCCGCTGGTCATGCTGACGCAAATGCTGTCGGCGGGGGCCATCGGTGGGGCGATCTCCGCCGCGGTGGCGCGCGCACTTGGCGCGCAAGACAGCGCGCGGGCGGCCACATTAGCAGTAGTCGCGTGGATGATCGCGGGTGCCTTTGCCGTGATCATGGCCGTTCTGGTCGGGCTGTTTGGCGTGGCGTTTTTTACCCTGCTGGGGGGCGGTGCCGATGCCGTCTCTGCCGCCGCGACCTATGCGCTGGTCTTCTTTCCCGGCTGCATGGCGATCTGGCTGTGCAATGCCTCGCTCAGCATTATTCGTGGCACGGGCGATATGCAGACCCCTGCCGTGCTCTTGCTGCTGGTGTCCGTCATCTCGATCCCCTTGTCGGGCGGCTTCGCCCTGGGGTGGGGCCCCCTGCCCGCGCTTGGCATGGCGGGCCTGCCCATCGGCGTCGTGCTCGCCTTTGCTATCGGGGCTGTGCTGGCGATGGCGCATATCCTGTCGGGGCGCACGGGGCTTAGCTTTGGCGGTGCCTTGGGCCGGATCGATATCAGCATGTTCCGCGATATCCTCAGCGTTGGGGCGCTGGCGGCGGTGAATACCCTGCTGACCACGATCACCATCATCATGATGACAGGGCTCGTGGGCCGGTTCGGCGAAGAGGCGCTGGCCGGTTACGGGCTTGGCGCGCGGCTCGAATTTCTGATGATCCCCGTGATCTTTGGCATTGGCGCCGCGATGACGGCGATGGTCGGGGCGAATATGGGCGCCGGTCAGGTGGACCGCGCCCTGCGCGTGGCCTGGACCGGATCTTGCGCGGCGGCGGTGATCGTCGGCGGTATCGGGCTGCTGCTCGCCGTGTTTCCCGACCTTTGGCTTGGCATGTTCCTTGACCCGTCCAACACCGGCGCGCTGGACGCAGGGCGCAGCTATTTCCGCCTCGTGGCACCGTTCTACGCCTTCTTCGCACTCGGGCTCGCGCTATATTTCGCGTCGCAGGGGGCCGGGCATATGGTCTGGCCGGTGATCAGCAGCCTCAGCCGGATGGCGGTGGCTCTGATCGGCGCGTTGATCCTGATGCAAACCGGCGGCCTGGGCCTGCGCGGCATCTTCATCGCCATCGGCGGCGCGATGGTGGTCTATGGCTCGGTGATCGGCCTTGCGATCTGGCGTAAGGGCTGGCGCGCGCGGGCCTAGTCATAGACCTCTGCCGAGAGCCCCTGCTGGATCAGCGCGGTGACCAAAGCCGCCAGCACCTCGGCGCGGCGCGAGGTGACCCGCTGCACCAGCCCCAGACGGCGATGGATCGGCGGCGCCCCGAAAGGGAACCAGTCAAGCGAGGCGGTCTCGGCATCGTGCAGCGCGATCTGCGGGATAATGGCAAAGCCCAGACCCGCGCGCACACAGCCCACCACGGCAGGCATGGTATTCACCGACACGATCTGGCGCGGCGCGGCGCCAAGGCGGGCGATTTCGGTATCGATCTGGCGCGCCAGCGGCACCTGCGTGCGATAGCGGATATAGGGCACGTCGCGGATAAGATCATCCAGCGTGATCGTCCCCGTGCCGGGCGGGGTGAGAACGATCAGCGGTTCGGTCAGCACAGGGGTCCAGCGCAGACTGCTGGGCACCGCCACGTGATCCGCCACAACCGCCGCATCCAGCTGGCCCGAGACGACCTCGCTCATCAGCTCCTCGGACACACCGACGCGCAGCCGAAAGTTCAGGTAGGGAAAGCTGGCGCGTAACGTCGCAAGCGCCTGCGGCATCAGTGAATTTGCCCCGGTCCGCAACGACCCGAGCGCCACGGTGCCGCGCATCTGCTCCCCGGCGACGGAGGCTTTTGTGTCCGACACGATCTGCAGGATCGACTGGGCCGAGCGGACCATCTCTGCGCCCTTGGTGGTCAAGGCGGGCGGGCGGCGGGTGCGGTCGAACAACTGCGTGCCGATCTCTGCCTCTAGCGCCGCGATCTGCTGGCTGACGGCAGAGGCGGTCAGGTTCACGGCCTGCGCCGCCGCTGCAAATCCGCCGTGCTGGCTAATGGCCAATAAAGTCTCAAGCTGACGTGTATCCATACCTCAAGATAAGATATGCTAAATATAATGGCAAGAATTACGCGCTTTGCTATGGTTATTCTTGTGTTATTCACGAAACTGACACCAAACCCGTGGCGGATAAACCGCTGCTTCTCTCACAGGGAGTCCTCCTATGACGTTTCGTTCGGGCCTTGCCGCCCTTTTCACCGCTGCCAGCCTGATTGCAGCCCCCGCCACAGCCGACACCTACCCCGAGCGCGCGGTAGAGTTCATCGTGCCCTGGTCGCCCGGTGGCGGCTCTGACACGCTGATGCGTCTTGTGGCCAACAATGTGCAGCCCTTCCTTGGCGCTGAAATGCCCGTGATCAACATGCCCGGCGTCGGCGGCACCGTGGGCCTGGGGGGGGGGGCCCCCCCCCGCGCCGCGGATGGCTATACCATCAGCCAGGTTCACGAAGGTCTGCTGGTCGCCACCGAAACCGGCATCACCGATCTGGCATGGGATGACTTTGACCCGATCGCACTGATGACAGCATCGCCCCAGTATCTGGTGGCGGGCAAATCCGACAATTACAGCAATTTCGAAGAATTCGTGACCTACGCCAAGGCACATCCCGGCGAGATCTCGATGGGCGTCACCTTGGCCGGCGTCCCGCATCTGCACGCCGCGATGATCGAACAGGCCTTCGGGCTTGAATTCAAATACGTCGGCTATGAGGGCACGGGCGAACGCGTGCGCGCGCTGGTCGGCGGCAACCTTGATGTGGCGATTGGCGACATCAGCTCCTCCAAACAATTCGTCGACAACGGTGATCTGACCTTCCTTGCCGTCGGCGCGACTGACCGGGTGGACGCCGCCCCCGATGTGCCGACCTTCAAAGAGCTGGGTCAGGATCTTGAGCTGAACGTGACCCGCGGCATCGTGATGCCCAAAGGAGCCCCGCAAGAGGTCCGCGACACGCTTGAAGCGGCGCTGCAAGAGATGGCCCAAGACCCCACCTATATCGAGCAGACCAACAACGCGGGTGCCGATGTCGGGTTCCGCGGTCAGGAAGACTACCGCGCCTATCTGAGCAAACTGGACGAGACAGTGAAATCGCTGTCGTCGGTTCTGGCCCCATGAACGGGCATGACCCCATGAAGGCACAGGAGGCGGGCTTGGTTGCCCGCCTCCTGAGCTATGTCTTCCTCCTGCTGGCCTCGATCGCATTGTTCATCTCGGCCAGCGGCATTGCGACCTCGCGTTTTGAAAAGCTTGGTGCCGGGGCGTTCCCCAAAATCATCTTTGGCGCGATGGCGATCGTATCAGCCATCGCGATCATCGACGCGCTGCGCCAGATCCCCCGCCATGCTTACGGTGATTTCGCCGCACAGGCCGTAGCATGGGCCAAACGCTGCTATCTGGTGTTTGTCTGCCTTGGCGCGCTCACAGCCTATCTGCTGGTCATTCCGGTGCTGGGGTTTTCCATCGCCAGCCTGATCTTCCTGTTCGTGCTTCAGGTGATCCTGATGCCACGCACGCCCAAGTCTATTGCCCTCGCCGCTGTGGTGGCGGTGGTTTTCTCCTTCGGGCTGAACTGGCTTTTTGCCGAAGTGTTCACCGTTTTCCTACCGCGCGGAGTGCTTTGAATGACTGATTTCATGACAGGGGCCGCGCAGATTTTTACGCTGGCGACGCTCGCCTATATGTTGGCCGGGTCCGTCGCGGGCATCGTTGCGGCGGCGATCCCCGGTTTCACCGTCACGATGGCGATCGTGCTGACCCTGCCGCTGACCTTCACGATGGAGCCTTTGCAGGGTATCGCCGTGATGCTCTCGGTCTATGTGGGCGGCTATACTGGCGGGCTGATCTCGGCGGCGTTGCTGGGCATTCCCGGCACGCCATCGTCGGTCGCCACGACCTTTGACGCCTTCCCCATGGCGCGCAACGGCGAACCGGGGCGCGCGCTGTCCATCGGGGTCTGGGCGTCCTTCTTTGGCACCGTGATCTCGACCATCGTGCTGATTTTCGCCGCACCGCCGCTCGCGCTTTTCGCCGTGCGCCTTGGCCCGTGGGAGTATTTCTCGCTCATTGTCTTTGCCCTGACAATCGTCGCCAGCCTTGTCGGCACCTCCGCCATGCGCGGTATTCTGGCCGGGTTGATCGGGCTTGCAATCTCTACCGTGGGGACGGACCCGATCATGGGCCGTCCGCGCTTTGATTTCGGCATCGAGATGCTGCAGGCCGGCTTGCCGTTTCTGGTCGTGCTGATCGGGATCTTCGCCATTTCCCAGCTTGTGTCAGAGGTAGAGAATGCCGACAGCGTGCGGTCGGGCAATGCGCTGGTCACAGGGGCCATCGATTTCCAGACATGGACCGTGATGAAAGAAGTGTTGATGCGACCCGTCAACCTGCTGCGGTCGTCCATCGTGGGGGTGCTGATCGGCGCCCTGCCCGGTGCGGGCGGGTCCATCGCCAACCTCGTCGCCTATGACCAGGCCAAACGCGGGTCCAAGAACAGTGACAAATTCGGCACCGGTGAACCCGACGGCATCGTCGCCTCCGAGGCGGGCAACTCCGCCACCGCGGGCGGCGGGCTGATCCCGCTTATCGGTCTGGGCATCCCCGGATCAGCTGTTGATGCGATCCTCATGGCGTCGCTGATGGTGCATGGCATCTCGGTCGGGCCACGGCTGATCATGGATCACGGTGACCTTGTCTATGGCATGTTCATCGCAATGGTGGTCGCGTCCTTCATGATGCTGATCGTGTCGATCTGCTCCATGCGGCTGTTCCTGCGGGTGACCGAAGTGCCCAAATGGCTGATCGTGCCGGTGGTGATGACCTGCTGCGTCGTGGGCACCTTTGCGCTGAACAACCGCGTGACCGACCTTTACCTGCTGATCTTCATCGGCATCACCGGGTACACGTTGCGCGCCCTTGGCTATGCGCTGGCACCTTTGGTGCTGGGGGTCATTCTGGGCCCGATTGCCGAAACCAACCTGCGGCGCGCACTGATGACGGACGAAGACCCGACGCTGTTCTTCACCCGCCCCATCAGCCTGATTTTCCTGATTGCGGCCTTCGTGTCCATTGTCTGGGCCATCCGCAGTCACCTCAAAAACCATACATCTACAGAAAGGCCATCCCATGCGCCTACGTCATGATCCCGTCTACCCTTCGCGCCGCTCGCCCATCCTGGCCGAGAATGTCGTCGCCACCTCGCAACCGCTGGCGACCCAAGCCGGTCTGTCCATCCTGCAACAAGGCGGCAACGCTGTGGATGCGGCCATTGCCACGGCGGCTGTGCTAACAATCGTCGAGCCCACGGGCTGCGGCCTTGGCTCTGACGCCTTCTGCATCCTGTGGGACGGCAAGCAGCTGCACGGGCTGAACGCCTCGGGCCGTGCGCCCGCCGCCTGGACGCCCGAATATTTCAAGGACGGCATCCCCGAACATGGCTGGGACGCCGTGACCGTCCCCGGTGCCGTCAGCGCCTGGGTCGAACTGTCTGAAAAATTCGGCAGCCTCGGCCTGTCGACCGTGCTGGCGCCCGCGATCCGCTATGCCGAAGACGGCTTTATCGTGTCGCCGGTCGTGGGCACGGCATGGGCCAAAGGGGCCGCGGTGCTCAAGGACCAGCCCGGCTTTGCCGAGACTTTCATGCCCGAGGGGCGCGCGCCCAAACCCGGCGAACGCTTCCGCAACCCCGGTGCCGCGCGCACCCTGCGCGCTATTGCCGAGACCAAGGGCCGCGCTTTCTACGAGGGCGAGATCGCGCAAGAGATCGCGGCCTTCGCCAAGGCCAATGGCGGCGCGATGACAGCCGACGATCTGGCTGCGCATCACAACGACTGGTGCGGCACCATCAGCCAAAGCTTTGACGACGTGGAATTGCACGAGATCCCGCCAAACGGTCAGGGCATCGCCGCGCTGATGGCGCTTGGCATGTTGCAGCACACCGACATTCGCGACCACGGCCCAGACGATCTGGCCGCCGTACATTTGCAGATCGAGGCGATCAAGCTCGCCTATGCCGATCTGCACGCCTATGTCGCCGATCGCGATCACATGACTGACGTGGACGAAGCAGCCCTGCTTGACCCCGATTACCTTAAATCCCGTGCCGCCTTGATTGATGCCAACAAGGCGCAGGACTTTGGCGCGGGGGCCCCGAAACAGGGCGGCACCGTGCTGCTGAACGTCGGTGATGCCTCGGGCATGATGGTCAGCTTTATCCAGTCGAACTACGCGGGCTTCGGCTCTGGCGTGGTGGTGCCGGGCACGGGTGTGTCCATGCAGAACCGCGGCTTTGGCTTCACGACGCAGGACGGCCACCCCAACCAGGTCGCACCGGGCAAACGCCCCTTTCACACGATCATTCCGGGCTTCGCCATGAAGAACGGCGCGCCGCTGATGGCCTTTGGCATGATGGGCGGTCCTATTCAGGCACAGGGCCACATGCAGCTCTTGCTGCGCACGCAGCTGTGGGACCAAGACCCCCAGACCGCCGCCGATGCCCCCCGCTGGCGCGCGATCGAGGGGCTAGCCGTCGCCTGCGAACCGTCGATGCCTGCCGATCTGCTCGACGGGCTCAAGGCGCTTGGACATGCGATCCAGATCGAGGCGCCGGACAACGCCTTTGGCTTCGGCGGCGCGCAACTGGTGCAACGCAATGCGGCAGGCGGTTACGCCGCGGGCTCTGATCCGCGCAAAGACGGGCAAGCCGCAGGCTTCTGATCCCGCGCCACATGGGCGAACGGAGGGTCACGCCCCCGCTCGCCCTTTACGGGCCGGCAGCGCCCCTATATCGATCTTTCGACAACGCAGGCATTCCCATGAACTATATCAAACGCATCGGCATCGACGCCTATATGATCTTGCTGCTGGCCACCGTGATCGCGGGCATTGTGCTGCCTGCCACAGGTATCGCCGCCGAAGGCCTGCGCGGGGTGACCTTCTGGGCCGTCTCGTTGCTGTTCTTTCTTTATGGGGCCAAGCTGGATCCAAGTGCGGTCAAGGCTGGCATCACAAATTGGCGCCTGCAAGGGATGACCTTTGGCGCGACCTATGTGCTGTTTCCGCTGATTGGCCTGCTGCTGGCGACGCTGTGCAGCCCGATCCTCGGGGCGACGGTGACCATGGGGCTGCTGTTTTTGTCGGTACTGCCCTCGACCGTGCAATCCTCTATCGCCTTCACCTCGATTGCGGGCGGCAATGTGCCTGCGGCGATCTGCGCGGCGTCCGTTTCTAACCTCATCGGGGTCATTCTGACGCCGGTGCTGGTGACCTTGCTGCTGCATCAGGGCGACGGCGGCGTCAGTCTGGATGCCATCGGCAAAATCGGCGTGCAGATCTTGCTGCCTTTCATCGTCGGGCAGGTGATGCGTCCGCTGGTGGGCGGGTTTGTGCAACGCCACAAGCTGCTGACCATGATCGTGGACCGCGGGTCGATCATGCTGATCATCTACTCTGCCTTCAGCGCGGGGACAGTCTCGGGCCTTTGGTCCGCTATTCCCGTCACCACGCTGATGCTGCTTTTCGCCGTGGTCTGGCTGTTTCTGGCCGTGGGCATGTGGTCGATGATCGCCCTTGGCAAGGCGACGGGGATGCCCGACGCGGATCGCGCGGTGCTGTTCTACTGCGGGTCCACCAAAAGCCTTGCCAGCGGGTTGCCCATTGCCACGGCGCTTTTTGCGCCCGATCTGGTCGGGGCCATTGTTTTGCCGCTGATGATCTACCATATCTCGCAGCTTCTGGTCTGCGCCTTCGTCTCGCAGCGCGCGTCGCGTCGGGCCGCTGCGGCACCTGCCTAAAGTTACCCATGGGTATCCTTTTTGCCGATCACCCCCGCGGCCGCGCGCGGGTCTTTGCCGGTCAGGGCACCCCGGCCTAAGCCACAGCAGAAACACGCAATTTTCCGCCGAGATTTGGCGGGGTGGCGGCGTGCATCGATAGGGGAAACGCGTTACGAGAGCGCGAAAAGGCAGCAGGCTGCCCACCCGACAAGAAGGACCCTATCGATGGCAGATAAAACAAAACGAAGCTGGTTTGGCCGTACCGTACTGGCCGCGGTGATGCCCGTGGCCGCGCAGGCCCAGACCGTGCAGGACGGCATGGCCGCGTTCGAGCAAGGCGATTATACCCACGCGCTGGAGCTGCTGCTGCCGCTGGCCGAACAGGGCGACGCCGAGGCGCAATGTCAGGTTGGCCGCCTATACTACCGCGGCGGTGATGGTGTGCCGCAAAGCTTTGATGATTCCGTCGCATGGGCCAAGAAGTCTGCCGAGCAGAACAACCCCTGCGGGTTGAACTCTCTGGGCGTGTCCTACCGCTTTGGGCAAGGCGTCGACCCCGATGCGAAAACCGCGTTCGACTATTTCACCCGCGCTGCGGCCCAAGGGTTTGACAAGGCGCAGTTCAGTCTGGGCAACATGCATGAACTGGGCGAAGGCACAGCGCAAAGCGATGCAGAGGCCCGCGCCTGGTATCGCAAAGCGGCAGAGCAAGGCAATGCCATGGGCCAGTACCGCTTGGGTATCCTGTTGCTGGAAGGTCGCGGCGGCGAGGCAGCCCCCGAAGAAGCACAGCAGCTTTTGCGAGCCTCGGCGGAACAGGGTCTGGCTGATGCGCAATATTCGCTGGGGTGGATGGCCAACCACGGCGTCGGGGTAAAGCAGGACCACGGCCAAGCCCTTGAATGGTATCGGCTCGCGGCAGAACAGGGCTATGCCCCCGCGCAGATCAATCTGGGCAACCTCTATGCCGAGGGGCTTGGCACCTCGCAAGATGACGAGAAAGCCGTCGGCTGGTACTATGAGGCAGCGCGCAATGGCGTCCCCGCTGCGCAGGTCAACATGGGTAAGCACTATGCGCTAGGACGCGGTGTGCAGCAGGACTTTGACGAGGCGATGGTCTGGTATCAGCAAGCTGCGGAATATGGCGAACCCGTTGCCTATCTGAACGTAGGATTGCTGTATGAAAACGGTCAGGGCCGCCCCGCCGATCCGGCAGAGGCCGCGCGCTGGTACCGTGCCGCCGCCGAACGCGGAGAGCCCCGATCCCTTGCCAAGCTCGCGCATTTCTATGCCGAAGGGATCAGCGTCACACCGGATCCCGTGACCGCATGGGCGTTGCAGGATACCGCGATGGCCTATGACCGCGACGGCGAGCTGGACGCGCCCGAAGAACGGCTGATGCAAATGGGCCAGCAGTTGGCACCCCAGCAAAAAGGTGAGGCAAAGGCGCTGGCGCAAAGCTGGCAGAACGGGGAAGAGCTGGTCTTGCCTTAACGGTCCAGCCAAAGCTGTGACCACGGCCCATATGGACAAAATGTCCATTTTGCCTATATTGTGCGGTGACGCTACAGGAGAGCCCCATGACACGTGTCACCGCCACCGAATTCAAGAACAACATCGGCGCATTCAGCGATGCGGCGATGAGCGAGCCTGTCATCATCACCAGCCATCAACGTGACCGTCTGGTGCTGTTGTCAGCAGATGAATACCGTCGCCTGACCGCCCTGACCGAAGGGGTGACCGCGCAGGATAAAGACCGCGTGGCGCGCGGGCTTGAACGGCATCGCAGCACCATCCTGGAACTCGCCAAACGATGACGGAGCCCCGCTGGGTTACCCGCGAACTTGTTGAATACATGCATGATTGCGTTCTGGAGCTGGCGGGCGGCGCGCGCGGGTTGCGCGATGGTGACTTACTGGAATCCGCGCTGGCCCGCCCGATGAACCTATATGCCTTTGGCGAAACGTCGCTTTTTGAACTGGCCGCCTGCTATGCCGAAGCCATCGCCCGCAACCACGCTTTTGTCGACGGAAACAAGCGCACGGCCTTCTTTGTCGCCAGCGATTTTCTGGACCAGAACGGATACGAGCTGCAAGCCGCTGTGGATCAGGAACACGCCGATATGATGGTGGAACTGGCCCAAGGCAAAATGACCCGTGCCGACGCTGCCGCACATTTACGCAACCACAGCATCAAGACCTCTGCGACCTGACGTTTCGCGTTGGCGCGTAACTTTAGATAGAATTAATCATTGTTTCCCTGCTAGAAACACCGGTGTGATAAACGCCACCCGTGGGCCGGCAAGGAGACGACAATGAATACACAGAATATGCCTGCGCCCGATGGGGCGACACCGGCGCACCCGATCCCTGTCGAGGCGGATCTGGCCAAGGCCGATGTCGGGTTGATCGACTTTGCCAAAAAAGCGGGGAAGAACATTTTTTCGGTGATCCCCGATGCGACGCGCACGCAAAGCTATCTGAAAGGGCCGGCCAAGATCCATTATGTCTGTGACCCTGATATGGTGACCGAACTGCTGGCCGGTGTCGGGCGTCGCTTTCCCAAGGCGGAGTTTACACATAACGTCATCGGCCCCGTTGTCGGCAACGGCATGATCCTGTCGGAAGGCGAGAAATGGCGCGCGCAACGGCATCGCTATGCCCCGCTTTTTGCCGCGCGCAACCTGCCCGTGCTGACCCGACACTTTGCCCAGACCGGCGACGAGCTGGCGGATTTCTTTGCGCGCACGGCGGGCGAGGTCGATGTATCGGATGCAGCGCAAGAGGCGACGCTCACCAATATCTCGCGGGTGATGTTCTCGGGGAACGAGGCCGTGTCCAAGCAGGATGTCCGTCAGGGGATGCGACGTTTCACCGACTATATCAGCTATATGTCCCTGTTCGATCTGATGGGTCTGCCGAAGTGGGTGCCCCGTCTGAAATGGCTGCGCAGCAAGAAAGCGATCCGTGATCTGCGGCAGTTGACCCATGACGTGATCGCCAACCGCCGCGCACAGCGCCATGCAGAGGCGGTCGATTTTCTTGACCTGCTGATCGAGGCGCTTGAGACGGATAAGGAAGATGTCGAAACGACGGTCGATAACCTGCTGACCTTTGTCGCGGCGGGCTATGAGACATCGGCCAATACAATCGCTTGGGGGCTGTATCTTCTTGCGATGCACCCCGAGGTACAGACCGATCTGCGCGCCGAGGTGATGGAGGCCTGCGGTGACGGGCCCATCGGCTTTCACGATCTGCCCAAGATGCCCAAGCTGCACGCGCATGTGCGCGAAACCCTGCGGATGTACCCCGCAGGTGCCTTGTTCGCCCGTGATGCGACGGATGAGGTGACGATCAAGGATGTGACGTTCAAGAAGGGCGACGTGATCATGTTCCCGGTCTATGCGCTGCACCGAAACGAGCTGCTGTGGGACAACGCCGCGCTGTACCAGCACGACCGGTTTCTGGACCGTAAGTACCCGCGCGGACAGTATATTCCTTTTGGGGACGGGCCGCGCATCTGCATCGGGGCGCAATATGCCGAGACAGAGATTATGGTGCTGCTTGCCTCGGCGCTGCGGCGGGCGTCTTTTGAACTCACGGACCACCCTGTCGCGCCCCCGAACCTGACCTTTACCATGCGGCCCGATGGCCCGCTGATGTTGCGGGCCGTGCCGGTAGATCAGGCAGCGGTGGAATAGCTTTCGGGCTTAACCGCCTTGGCCGCATCCGCTGCCTTGAGCACAACACAGAAGGTGGTGCCCACGCCGAGCTTGCTTTCATAGGCGATGCTGCCGCCGTGGGCATCGACGATACGTTTCGAGATCGACAAGCCAAGACCCGTGCCCTGGAACTTGCGCTGATCGCTTGAATCGATCTGGCCAAATTCCTCGAAGATGACGCTTTCGCTGCCTTCGGGAATCCCGATGCCCTGATCCGCGACCGAAATCACGAGGTTCTCGTCCTCGCGTTTGAGGCCCACACGGATGGTGCCCCCCGCCTCCGAGAATTTGGCGGCATTGGAAAGCAGGTTCACGATCACCTGATCGAGCCGTTTCTTGTCGCCGCGCACGATGGGCTGGTCTGCGGCAACGTTGATCTCTACCGCGACGCCAAAGCGGCTGGCATAGGGCTGGAACGAATGGGCGGCCGTGTTCACGACCTCGGCCAGATCCACGTTGCCCAGATCAAGCGAGAACTTCCCCACATCCGCTGATTGCAAAAGCAGCAAATCCCCGACGAGATCCCCCAGACGGTTCGAGTTGCGCGTCGCGATATCGAGCAGCCGCGACATTTTGTCCGGCACCTCTCCCGCTGACCCTGCGTTGATCAGGTCAAGCGCACCGCGGATCGACGTGAGCGGTGTGCGCAATTCGTGGCTGACGGTGGACAGGAAACGGGTCTTGGCCTCGCTTGCGGCGAGGGCGTTCTTGTTTTCAATCTGCAGCGCGAGGCGGTTCTTCATCAGCGCGGAATACCCTTTGATGAAGGTCCGGGCGAGTTCGAACACGAAGCCCAGCACAAACAGCGCGGTGAAGAGGTTCAGCCAGATTTCAGAGTCCAGCGAGGGGCGCGCCACGACGACATCACGGATCGGGATATAGAGGATCGCCCCGATGTAGATCGCCAGCCGAAACCCCAGCACATACAGAAACTGGTGGTTGTTCATCGCCGCGAAGATAGAGGCGGAAATCAACAGGAAAAGCGGCAGAAAGTGGCTGTTTCCAACGCCCTGCTGGATCGCGATCGAGATGCAGAACATCGCAATCGTCGTCGCACTGAGCGCCGTGGTCATGTAGATATGGAACAGCGATTTGCGGATCTTGAGGGTCTTGGACCGGGTGTTGCGCAGGATGTAGCGCAGCACGACGATGTCATAGATTTCGCATAAGGCGATCGCGAAAAAGAAAAACAGCGCGACCCTCAGTTCATAGTAATAGCCTGCCAAAGCAATAGCTGCGGTATAGATGATCGCCCGCTGGCCAAACGCCCGGCTGCCCACAAGCGCATAATCCCGCAGCCGGCTTAGAACCGGGCGGGCCTGAGGCAAATTAACATTGTCAATTGCTTCCATGTTGCGCTTCCTCCGTCAGCCTGGCGCGGAATTGAGCGCCAAACGAATCTGCTGATATTTCACTACGATACACCTCAACTATTGGTGGAAAATTTGTTGCGATCATGGCAGAACCGTGGCTGTATGCATTTTGTTAACTTTTTCGTTACTTGAGCGGAGCTTTAGGCAGAGAACAATGGGTATCCAGAACGCAAAATCGCACCAGCGTGCAGAGACGATCCAGTTGGAGCCTTCGGTTCAGGCCGCTCTTCAGACACGACCCGTTGAAAGTGATGTCCCTTCATACGCGACACGACTGGAAGAGACAGTGGTGCATATCGGCAACCAGTATCGGTATGGCCAACTCTATTCAGATTTTCTGAAAGCACGCAAATCAGTTTTTATCGACCAAAAGGAATGG
Organism: Sulfitobacter sp. SBS6; assembly: GCF_048285585.1. Taxonomy (NCBI): domain Bacteria; kingdom Pseudomonadati; phylum Pseudomonadota; class Alphaproteobacteria; order Rhodobacterales; family Roseobacteraceae; genus Sulfitobacter; species Sulfitobacter sp. SBS6. Next base: position 99,854 of record NZ_JBLWBA010000002.1, read on the forward strand.
GATCTGCCCCATACCGAAGGGATGGAGTTTGACCAGTACGACACCCCCCAAAGCCGGTCTGTCGTGATCCACGAATACGGCCGGGTGCTGGCGGGCGTGCGGTTGCTGCCCACCACGGCGCAATGCGGCTGTTATACCTATATGCTGAAAGACGCGCAGCGCGGGATGTTGCCGGATATCCCTGAATATGTACTTTACGAAGACGCGCCAGTGATGCCCCATGTGTGGGAAGCCACGCGGCTGTTTTTGTCAAGAAACGAGCCCGCGCACCGGCGGCTGGCGATCCAGACCAAGCTGATCCGGGGCATGGCGCGTGCCGCGACCGAACAAGGGGCGACCCATGTGATCGGGATCGTACCCGCCGTGTTCCAACGCTGGATGAACCGTCTGGGGATGAGCGCGCTGCCCTTGGGCCCCAAGCTGAACATCAGCGGCGACAATACGCAGGCCGCGATCATGCATGTGGCGAATTACGCCGACCCGACCCCGTCTGACGCGCGGTAAGCGACCAGAATGGTATCGACCGCACGGGCGACATGCTGGTCGATATCCTTGTAGGGGCGCGTCGTGAGCCCCAGTTGCGCACGGACCATGCCAAAGCCCTTGAGCAATGAAATAAGGTCTTCGGCGACATCACGCGGGTCGAAATCGTCGCGCAGGTCGCCGCTTTCCTGTCCTTGCACCAGCAGACCGCAAACGGCGGCGCACACCGCCTCGAAGGCGGCGGTATAGAAGGTGCGCCCGATCTGCGGGTAATCGCGGGCGACCTCGTGGATCAGACAGGTAAATTCGACCGAGTCCTGCTCCCCTAGAAAGCTCAGGAATTTCCGCCCGAACGACATCAGCGCGGTGCGCAAATCGGGATGGTCCGAGATATCTCCCAGCACCTCGGCGCGAAAAACCTCTGCCTCGGCCTCGAGCACATTTTGCAGGATCTCCGACATATTGTCGAAATGGCGATAGATCGTCGCCTTGGACACAGAAGCCTCGCGCGCCAAAAGGTCCGTCGTGACTTTTTCAAAGCCTTTGACGAAGAACAGGGCGCGCGCTGTCGACAGTATTCGCGATTTTGATGCGTTTTCATTCATATTGCAGAACTAGGACGTGTATGGGTGAAATAAAAGTGCTGAACGGTACCAAGGGGGGTTGAACTGTACGTCACTGCGCGTAAGTACCGCCCAGTACTCGAAAGGCCTTTGATATGAAGCAGCTGATTTCCGTTCTTTTATGCGCCACCCTTGCGACGCCTCTTGTTGCACAGGACGCAGATGACCTGACCCCCTCGGGCACGCCCGCGCCGATCAGGTCGGTCAAATTGATAGAGGCGGGCGGCGCCGCGTCGCAGGTGCAGCGGGTCTTTTTCGGCAAGATCGCAGCGCTGGAAACAGTGGACCTGTCGTTCGAGGTCGGCGGCCGCATGGTGATGTTCGACGCCCAAGAAGGGCAGTTCCTGCAAGAAGGCGTGCAGATCGCGGCGCTGGACCCGGTGCCGTTTGAACGCGCGGTACAACGTGCCGAGGTGCAGTTGACCCAAGCCGAACGGGATTTCGAACGTTCGCAAACGCTGGCCAAAAGCAACGCGGTGTCCACGGCACAGGCGCAGGATACGGAAACCGCCCGCGATCTGGCGCGGATCGCGTTGAGCGAGGCCCGCGAGGCGCTGGACCACGCGACGCTGATCGCCCCGTTTCGCGCCTTGGTCGCCTCGCGTCTGACACCGAATTATGCCAATGTCTCTCCGGGTCAGGCCATTGTGCGACTGCATGACATGTCGGAAGTACGCGTCGAGATCGACGTTCCCGAACAGATGTTCCAGATGTATTCAAATGCGGCTGACGTCGAATTTACCGGCACGTCCCCGCTATTTGCCGGTGGTGTGCCGCTTGAATTGCGCGAATTCAACGCCGAAACGCAAAGCATCGGGCAAAGCTACCGCGTGACGCTGGCGCTCCCCTCTGATCGGGTCACGCCCAAACTGATCCCCGGCGCATCGATGAGCGTCACCGCGCGGATCGCGGCTGGTGACGACACTGCAACGACCCTGCCCCCTTCTGCCGTGGTCATGGCGGACGATCAGGCGCGGGTCATGGTCTATACCCCTGACGAGACCGGCGAACAGGGTCAGGTCAGCTGGGTCAACGTCGACGTGTCCTCGAATACCGGCACAGATATCATCGCCACGGGGCTTGAGCCGGGCACCCTGGTTGTCGGCGCTGGCACACAGCTGCTGCGCGAGGGCGACACCGTGCGCCCCTTCAACGGGTTGAGCATCGAGTAAACTATGAAAATCGCACGTTTCTCCATTGAAAATCCGCTTTATACGTGGATTTTCATCCTCTTTGCCCTGTTTGGGGGTGTGTTTGGCTACCTGTCGGTCGGCAAGCTGGAAGACCCGAGCTTTACCTTGAAATCCGCCATCGTCGCCACCGCCTACCCCGGTGCCAGCGCGGCAGAGGTGGCGACCGAAATCTCTGAGGTGCTAGAGGCTGAAATCCAGCAGATGGACGAGGTCAAGACCGTCACCTCGCGCAACACCCACGGTCTGTCGGTCATCGAAGTCGAGATGCAGGATGAATACGACGGGACCGAGCTGCCACAGGTCTGGGATGATCTGCGGGATCGTGTGTCTGACGCGGCAAGCTCACTGCCCTCGGGGGCCTATCCGTCACAGGTGAACGACGACTTCGGCGATGTTTTCGGTATCCTATATGCCGTCTCCGCCCCCGGCTTTTCGGATTCCGAGATCTGGGAGATCGCGACCTTTATCCGGCGTGACCTGCTGACGGTCGACGGTGTTGCTAATGTCGATATCGACGGGCTGCCGGAAGAGGCGATTTTTGTCGAACCAGCGTCGCAAAAGATGTCACAGCTTGGCATCGATCCCAGCGTGATCATCGGCGCGATCAGTGAATCCACAGCGATCAACCCCACCGGCTTTGTCGAAACTGGCGATACCAACCTGCGGATCGACGGTCCTTCGGGCGATGATAGTGTCAATGAAATCAGCGCGTTGACCTTCGGCTTTCAGGGCGAGGTGCTGAACCTGCTGGACGTGGCAACCGTGTCGCGGGGCCGTGTGGACGCCCCCGACCATCTTTTGCGTCAAGACGGGCAAGAGGTCTTCACCCTTGGCGTTTCGGGACTGGAATCGGAAAATATCGTCGAGGTCGGCAAACGCGTCGAAGCGCAGCTTGAGACCTTGCAAACTTTCCTTCCCGTCGGGGTCGAGATCACGCCGATCTACGAACAACACCGCGTCGTGGACGAAGCCAACAACAGCTTCCTTTTGTCTCTTGCCATGTCCGTGGGCGTGGTGATCGGGGTGCTCGCGCTGTTCATGGGGGTCCGCGCCTCGGTTGTTGTGGGCGTATCGCTTTTGCTGACCGTGCTGGCCACGTTCTTCTTCATGTATCTGTTCGGCGTCAAAGTTGAACGGATCAGCCTTGGGGCCTTGATCATCGCGATGGGGATGCTGGTGGATAACGCCATCGTCATCGCCGAGGGTATGCAGCAGGAAATGCGCAAGGGGCGGCCCTCGGTCGCCGCTGCGGATACAGCGGCGCAGAATACGCAGATCCCCCTGCTGGGTGCCACGGTCATCGGGATCATGGCTTTTGCCGGGATCGGCCTGTCGCCTGACGCCACGGGCGAATTCATGTTCTCGCTTTTTGCGGTGATCGGGATTTCGCTTTTGATGTCGTGGATCGTTGCGGTGACTGTGACGCCTTTGCTGGGGCATTATATGCTGAAGATCGGCGGGCTGGCAGATGACGACAGCGGGTATAACGGCCCGATTTTCCGCAGCTATGGCAATCTTGTCCGGCTGGTGCTGCGGTTCCGCTGGCTGGTGTTTGCCGGCCTGATCGGCACCACGGTGGCCTGTGTGATGATCTTTGGTCAGGTCAAACAGCAGTTCTTCCCTGCGTCCAACACGCCGTTGTTCTACTTTGAATATAAGGCGGAGCAAGGTAGCTCTATCCAGTCGACCTCCCGCGATCTTGCGGTGATTGAGGATTGGCTGCTCGCGCGCGACGACGTGGACACTGTGACGACGACCATCGGTGCCGGTCTGACGCGCTATGTTCTGACCTACACGCCCGGAGACAGCGACCCTTCGATCGGGCAGCTGGTGGTGCGCGCCACCTCGGCTGACGCGATCCCCGCCCTACGCGCCGAGCTTGACCAGTTCGCGATCAACGCGCTGCCTTGGGCAGAGGTGCAGACCAAGCGGATCATTTTCGGCCCCGGTGGCGGGTCGGATATCGAGGCGCGTTTTTCAGGGCCTGACCCCGAAGTGCTGCGCGATCTGGCCGATCAGGCAGAGGATATCCTGCGTGACGCAACCCCGCTGCTGCATACCGAACATGTCGATTGGCGCGAGAAAGTGCTTGTGACCCGCCCTGTCTATGCCGAGGACCGTGCGCAGGCCGTGGGCATCGGGCGCAGCGATGTGGCGGATGCGATTGCCCTGTCGACCAATGGGATCACCGCGGGCACCTACCGCGAACGGGACCGGCTGATCGATATCATCGTGCGGGTGCCACGTGCGGAATCCGCGAGCAACGGGCAGCTGCCCGACCAGATCGTCTATTCCGCCGCGCTTGGGGACTACCTGCCGCTGAGCCAGGTGATCGACGGGTTCAAGGTCACCGCCGAAAACGCGGTGATCGAACGGCGCAACCGCGTGCAGACGATCACGGTACAGGCCAACGTCATCGAAGGCGTCACCCCGCCCACCGTCTTCCCGCAGATCCGCCCGCTGATCGAAGAGATCGAGCTGCCGGTCGGCTATACCCTTGAATGGGGCGGAGAGTTCGAGAACGCGGGCGACGCGCAGGCCTCGCTTGGCAAGCAGATGCCGCTGAGCTTCGGGACCATGTTGCTGATCACCATTCTGCTGTTCGGCAAACTGCGCCAGACCGCGGTGATCTGGACCATCGTGCCCATGGCGATCAACGGGGCGGCACTGGGGCTGTTGTTCTCGGGGTTGGCGTTCAGCTTTACCGCGCTGCTGGGGCTGCTGTCGCTATCGGGGATGTTGATCAAGAACGCCATTGTTCTGGTCGAAGAGATCGACGTGCAGAAAGAAAACGGCCTGAACCAGCATGACGCCATTGTCACCGCCAGTGTCAGCCGTTTGCGCCCTGTGGTTCTGGCGGCGGTCACGACGATCCTCGGGATGGTGCCGCTGCTGGCCGATTCGTTCTTTGCCGCGATGGCGGTGACGATTATGGGCGGTTTGGGCTTTGCCTCTGTTCTGACGCTGATCGGCGTGCCGGCGCTATATCACACCTATCTCGCGAAAGAGCGCCGCGCGGATGCGGCGGCCAAACCGGCCTAGGAAAACGGATTATGCCGTGGTGCCATGCACCACGGCATGCGCCAAAGCACGGGCCAGCGCGTCACGCTCCGCCTCGGATTGATCGGGACGGATACGGTACCAGTCAACCAGCCCGTTCAATGCCCCCATCAACGCACGGCTGGCGATTTCGATGTTCGGCACGTCCAACTCCCCCTGCGCCACACCCGCGCGCAGCACCTCGCGGTAGAGATTTTCATAGTCGTTGCGCAGGGTAATCAGCTCGCGCAGCACAGCGCGCTCAGCTTCGGTGGTGGAGCCGCGCAAATAGACCTCTACGCCCAAGCGGATACTGCGCTGATAGGGCAGCGTATCCATCATCACCCGCGCATGGGCATGGGCCATCAATTCGAGCTTGCTGATGTTGGAAGTATCCAATGATATCAGCGGGGTAACTGCGTCAAAACAATATTGCATCGCCTGTCGGTACACCGCGAAATAGATCGCGTTCTTGGACCGGAAATGGTGGTACACCCGCCCTTTGGTCGCGCCCAGAACATCGGCGATATCGTCCATCGTCGCCTTGTCGAGACCCTTGAGCATAAAGCACTGCGCCGCCGCTTCGATGATCTCGCGGCGGCTGTCGTGCTTGGGCGCGGCCCCCTCGGTGGCGTCCGTCAGCGTGTCGTCATCGATGTGTTCGTCCATTCGGTTCAGCCTTTGACAGCGGGTGCGCAGTAAAGAACGGGGGGTTTTGCCCGTGTGGCGTGAATACTGAGCCGAAAAAAACGGTTGTGACAAGCCGTTGCGTCACCGGACCCCCCGTAATTATCCGTTAGCGCACTTACATCACCGACAGCTATTGACACCTGCGCGCCCTGTTACGAGAGTAACATACTACTCGGAATGTTGGGCCGGGAAATCACAGGCTCAACACATCAGACCGTGGGAATGGACGCTGTACCGAGTACCGAAAATCAAGGGAGCAACCACGCGTTTTGCACGGTTGCGTGACCCGAAATATATGTTTGGGAGGACATACATGACTTATAAATCATCCGTCGCAGTCACCGCATTGGTCGCTGCTGTTGCCATCGCCGGTCAGGCCAGCGCGAAAGAGCGTCTGAACTTTGCCTATGGCTATCCGAATAACTCTGCCATCGGTCTGGCCGTTGACGCCTACGCCGAAGCCGTGGCCGAACGCTCTGATGGTGAAGTCGACGTAACCGGTTTCGCGATGTCGCTGCTGAGCCTGCCTGAAACCTCGCCCGGTGTGCGCGACGGTCTGGCGGATGTCGGCTTTGTGCTGCCGCCCTACTATCCTGCGGAATATTCCACCAACCTCTTCCTGCACGAGATGAACCTGCTGGTGAACCTTGTTGAAAAACCCACAGGTAAAGAGCCGCTGGCCTTCACCGGCGCGATGGTCGAATACACCTTCACCAAGTGCCCCGAGTGTCTGGAAGAATATAGCGCACAAAATCAGGTCTATACCGGCGGCGGCGTGACCCCGCTGTACAACCTGCTGTGCAAGGACGTCAAAGTCACCTCCGTCGAAGATCTGAACGGTCTGCGTCTGCGTGCCGGTGGTGCCGGTTTCGTGCGTTTCGCCGAAGCTTTCGGCGCCCAAGGCGTACGTCTGCCCGTTTCCGAAGCCTATGAAGCGCTGGATCAAGGCATCATCGATTGCGCCATGCTGTCCGCGCCCGAACTGACAAACTATAACCTGCACGAGGTCGTCACCGACATCACGCTGGCCGTACCGGGCGGTGTCTTTGCGGGCGTTTCCTCGGCGAACGTGAATGCGGACCGCTGGAAGGGCATGGACGACGCATCGCGCGAAGCCCTGCTGTGGGGTGGCAGCCAGATGACGGCGCATACCACATGGAACTTCTACACTGACGATGCCGCGGCGATCGAACATGCGCGCGGGGCCGGGATCAACATCCACGAGCCCGACGCAGAGCTGCTGGCAGCGGTCAAGGAATTCAGCCGTCAGGACCTCAAGACCGTTTCGGCCCTATTCAAAGACACTTATGACGTTGCGCGGGCCGATGAAATCGCCGCCGATTTCGAGCCCCTGTTGGCAAAGTGGAACGATCTGGTGGTCGACGTGGACAGCGCTGACGCGTTGAACCAAGTGATCTGGGATCAGGTGATTTCCAAAGTGGACCCAGCGACTTACGCGCAGTAAGCCGCCCATCCGCTGATCACAACGGGGTGCCGCGCCGATGTGCGTGGCCCCCCGACGGCCCCTTTTGCAAACGGATACTCCGATGAAACTTATCGCGTCAGTGATCTCTGCGGTGATCACGTTGACCGCTTCGCTGGCTGGTATCATTGTTCTGATGCTGGTTGCCCATGTCACCATCGACGTGGTCATGCGCTTTGCGTTCGATACGCCGCTGAACTCTACTATTCTTTACGTCTCGGCCTTTTATATGGTCGCGATCGCCTTTCTGCCTCTCGCCGCGGTGGAGCAAAACGACAGCCACATCGCGGTTGAACTGCTGGTCGAAAGGTTTCCCACCAAAGTACAAAGCTTTCTCGCGGGGCTGGCCTTGCTGCTGACCTGCATCGTGACCGCCACCGTCGCGATCCGCACCGGAGACGAGGCTTTGGCGAAATTTATCGGCGGCTCCTATTCGATCGAGGCAGGCGGGAAGGTGACCACATGGCCCACCTATCTGGCGCTGCCCTTAGGCTTTGGCCTGATGTCGATCGTCGCCGCGTGGAAATTCATCTGTCACCTTACCGGCCGCCCCCACGGGTTGAACGCCTTGCAGGTTGAAGACCCCTATCTAGCCGGCGGAGATGCACAATGACCGAGTTACAAATCGCAGGCATCTTTATCGCGATCCTGCTGGCGATGATCCTGATGCGTATCCCGATTGGCATCTCGCTGATCGCCGTGTCCTTTGGCGGGCTTTGGTCCATGTTCAACTGGAACATCGCCTGGGGGAGCCTCGGGATCGTGCCCTATAGCTTTGCCAATTCATGGGTGCTGAGCTCTATCCCCGCCTTCCTGTTCATGGGGTTCATCTGTTATCATACAAGGCTGACGCAGGGGCTGTTCAATGCCGCGCAAATCTGGCTGTCGAGCCTGCCGGGCGGCCTGGCGATTGCGTCTGTCTTTGGCTGCGCGGGTTTTGCCGCTGTGACCGGATCGTCGGTCGCCTGCTCTGCGGCGATGGGTAAAATCGCGGTGCCTGAAATGGTGCGTCACCGGTACAGCCCCGAACTGGCGACGGGCACCGTTGCCGCGGCGGGGACCATTGGTGCCCTGATCCCGCCATCGATCCTGATGATCCTCTACGGCATCATCTCGCGGCAGTCGGTCAGCGCGCTCTTCCTGGGTGGTCTGGTGGTCGGGGTGATCACGCTGGTCGCCTATATCGTGCTGATCCTCGTGCGGGTGAAGATGAACCCTGATCTTGCCCCTCCGGTCCAGATCAGCGCGACGCGCGCGGAAAAGATCAAGGCATTGGGTCAGACATGGCCGGTGCTGCTGATCGTGATCGGTGTGTTTGCGGGTCTGTTTGGCGGGGCGTTCACCCCGACCGAAGCGGGTGCCATCGGGGCCATGCTGTCGACCATTGTCGCCCTGCTGTACCGCACGCTGACGTTCAAGGCATTGCGCATGGCGATCACCGAAACACTGACCACCACCGCCGCTTTGCTGATCATCGCCGTGGGGGCCAGCCTGCTGACACGCTTTCTGGCGCTGTCGGGGATCGGGGACGCGCTGTCCGATGCGATCCTGGGCTTTGGTGCCGCGCCGCTGTTGATCATGATCGGCATCGTTTGCGTCTATCTCGCGCTTGGCATGATGCTGGAGCCCGTCGGTGCGATGCTGCTGACCCTACCCATCGTTCTGCCCATCGTCGAAGAGACGGGCTATAGCCTGCTGTGGTTCGGCGTGGTGCTGGTCAAGCTGCTCGAGATCGGGATGATCACGCCGCCCATGGGGATGAACGTCTTTGTGATCAAAGGCGTGGTCGGCAATACCGCGTCGCTGTCCACGATCTTCAAGGGTGTGTTCTGGTTCGTCATCGTTGATCTGCTGATCGTGGCGGCGTTGATCGCCGTGCCCGATATTGTGATGTTCCTGCCCGATTGGGTCGGCCGCTAAGACATCGCCTCCGGCGCGGAGATTTCCGCGCCGGAGCCCATCACAGAGTGATAGCCTGCCCGTGAGGCGTCCGTGCCGCGGCTTCGTGCCATGCGTCTTTGCACGCCGCCAGCTCGCCCGCCGTTGTCAGCTGCTTCTGCGCCACGATCTTTTCCAGCGCGGTCAGCCAGTGCTGGTAGTAGTCACGCTCTGTCCCTGAATGCACCTCTGCGGTCAGCGCTTGTGCCCATTCGGCCCATGTGAAGGCCCCCGATTGATGCAGGGACACCGCCATCGCAAAGGCCTGCGCCTGCCACGGCGCGTCAAACACCGGTTCATCATCCGACAGCGTAATATCGGGCAAAAGCGAAAGATCGGGCAGGGTCATGATACGGCCCTCAGATAGGGTTCCCACAGATCAAGGGTCACGCTGTCATCCGCGCGCCCCTGATCGCCCCAAAGCGTGCGCGCCGAAAAGGCCACCTGATACAGCCATTGCGGATCCTCGCCCTGCCCTTGCGCATTGCTATCGGGAAAGACGTGAAACCCATGCACCTTGGTGATCGTCCCGATCTTGTCGCGGGCATAGCGTGCCATGCGGGTGTGGGTGGTGGGATGGTTGTTGATCGTTCTGATCTGATCCCCGACGGCAAAGGCCGGGGTCCCTGTCGCGGGCCGATCCGCCGGACCACCGGCCGCCAACATGGCGTCGACATCTTCGGCAGCAAGCTTGCGTTTGATCGGCGCGGCGGGTGTCAGCGGCACCGATTGCGCGATCTCTGCCTCGGTGAGCATCCCCTTTTCCACCATCAACCGCTTGGCCGCTTTCAGCCAGATCGCGTAATAGGGCGTGCGGGTATAATCGCCCGGATGCATATCTTCGCGCGCGGATCGCGCAGCATCGATATTCCACTGCCCGCAGGCCCCAAGCGCCACCACGATCCCAAGTGCGCGGGCCTCCCAGGGGGCGTGAAACAGCGGTTCGTCCTCTTCTTGCACCACGGGGCCAAAGCCCATCATCCCGCCAAGGTCCGCGCCGCCGTTCATGATGCCACCTGCGGCGCGCGCGCCAGCCCTGTCCCGATCATCGCATTGCGGGTCACCAGATCGGCCAACTGTTCCATCGCATAGCCTTCGGTTCCCGCAGGGCGCTGCGGGATCACAAGATAGCGGATCTCGGCGGTTGAATCATGCACCTCGACCCGCGTTGCCGGGTCAAGGGTCACGCCGAACTCCGCCAGTACCCCACGCGGATCAATCACCGCCCGCGACCGGAAGGGAGGCGATTTATACCACGTCGGCGGCAGTCCCAGCACCGACCACGGGTAGCAAGAGCACAGCGTGCAGACGACCAGATGGTGCACCTCGTCCGAGTTGAACACCGCTTCGATATGCTCGCCCTGACGGGAATGATACCCAAGCGAATGGATCGCCGCAGAGGAATCGCGTCGCAGCCATGCCTCGAATTCCGGCTCTACCCATGATTTCGCCACCACATGCGCGCCGTTGCGCGGGCCGATCTTGGTCTCGTAGGTCTGGATGATACGGTCCACCGCCGCGCTGTCGATATAGCCCTTGGCGCTCAACAGGCTTTCCAGCGCCCTCACCCGCGCCTCGGTTTCTGTCAGATGTGAATGATCGCCGTCGTGATCATGCCCGTGGGATGTCATCGTTCCGCCCCCTTCGCCCTGCGTGTTGATGCAACGATAGGAGGGAACGTCGCGATTGAAAACCACCATATGTGTGGGCGGCCTGCCGCGACTTCCGTGACGTCAACATACCTTACTTATCCCCCCGTCCTGACACGAAGCGACCGCAGGAATGCCCAATTTGTTAACCAAGTTGACCCAAAGCCAAGGAGCCCCGCATGAGAACCTATCCGATCCCCTTTAACGAAGAAGCCCGCCTGCGCGCCGTTTTTGACATTCCGGGACTGACCGCACAAAACGAAGCGCTGTTTGACACGATATGCGAGGCGGCGCGCACCCTGCTCGACTGCCCGATTGCGCATATCAGCGTGGTCGAAGAGGACAGCCAGTGGTATAAATCCGTTGTAGGCATGCATCTGGACCCGATGCCCAAGGACACCGGTTTTTGTGCGCACACCATTATGTCCGACGCGCCGATGATCGTGCCCGACCTCAGCAAGGACGCCCGCTTTGAACGGCACCCGATGGTCGCCAAGGGCGGGCCGGAGGCGCGCTATTACGCGGGTGTGCCGCTCATCCTGTCCTCCGGTCACCGCTTTGGAAGCCTGTGTGCGCTGGACCTGAAGCCCCATGAATACCCTTCGGAAAAGCAGATTGCCCTGCTCACCGATCTGGGTCGTATCGTCGTTGCCGCACTAGAGCGGAGCCAACCCGAAGCCCCCGAAGTGCAGCAGGATAAAACCGCGCAATCAACCTTCCTGACCTTGGTCGGGCACGAGTTGCGCACGCCGCTGACCGTGCTTTTCGGCAGTCTCAAGCTGTTAGAGGCGACAGCAAGCACCGGTACTAACCCCACGCTGATCCATTCGGCCCGTCGGTCGGTGGATCACCTGACGAAACTGATTGAAACGATCCTGTCCTATAGTAACGCCAGCACCGGCGAGCTGCGGTTGAACGAACAAAACTGCGACCTTGCCGCGATCCTGAGCGCGGTTGCAGGGTTGCAGTTCCCCACCACGGATGTGGCGGCCAAAACGGTCACGCTTCGTGATACTGTGATGCTGGATACGCTGCATGTGGACGCCGAACAGATCGAGCTTGCCGTCACAGCCTTGGTATTGAATGCGGTGATGCACGGCGGGACCGACATCACGCTAGAGACGTTTCAGGACATGGACGGGAATATCGAGATTTCGGTGCGGGACAACGGCAGCTTCGACGAACATGTCGAACTGGCCGAACTTTACAAACCCTTTGTCGTGGGCGGGTCGCTGGACCACCGTGCGACCAAGGGCGGCCTGGGTCTGGGGCTGCCCCTGACCCGCAAGCTGGTCGAGATGCACGGCGGCGATTTTGAGGTCCACGCAGAAGCGGATCACAGCCGCGCCGTCATCCGCCTGCCCGCGTGGCGGTGCAAGACCGCGATGATTCAGGCTGCCAAAATGGCACCTGCCACTGTCCCTGATGCGCGACAGAAGCTTATCTAGCAGCGGAGCCTAAAAGCTTGTCTCGGCGTGGTGGATGAACCGGGCCTCAAGCGCGCTTGGCTGGCGTTCGGCATGGGTCAGGATGTGAAACCGCCGTTGCGGGGTGTCGATGGGCACGTCGACCATCCGCCCCGCCTCGATCGACCGGCGGACCACCAGATCGGACAGCAGCGCGGCACCGATGCCCGCTTCGACCGCGCTGCACACCGCCTCGTTTGACGGAAGCTCTAGCGTGCTTTCCAGTTCCTCCAGCCCCAAACCCTGCCGCCCGAGCCACTGCAGAAAACTGTCGCGCGTGCCTGAGCCTGCTTCACGCAGGATCCAAGGAGTGTGCCGCAAGCGTTCGGGCGAAAGATCGCCCCCCTCGGCACCGCTTGGAAACACCAGCCGCAGCGTATCCCCCGCCACCGCCTTAGCGCGGAGTGTGGTGAGCTGGCAGTCCCCCTCGATAATGCCGATGTCAGCTTGCAATGCTTCGACCGCGCGAGCGGCGTCGTCGCTGTTACCGATCCGCACCGTCAGCGCGATCTCGGGGTGCGCCTCGCGGAACCGCGCGATCACCGCGGGCAACCAGTAGTTCGCGACCGTCTGGCTTGCCGCAAGCCGCAGCCTGCCGCGTTTCACCCCCGCCAGATCATCCAGCCGCTGGCTGGCGATGGCGGCGCGGGCCAGAACGGCGCGGGCTTCGCCCAGAAAATCGCGCCCCGCATCGGTCAGCACAATCCGCCGCCCGATACGATCAAAAAGGCGCAGGTTATGACGCTCTTCCAGCGCGGCGATGGCAGCGCTGGTCGCACTTTGGGTCTGGTTCAATGCTTCGGCGGCGCGAGTCATATGTTCACGCTCTGCCACGGCAACGAAAATGCGCAACTGGTCCAGTGTCATCAGGCGGCCCCCGTCAGGATGATCAGCGCAAGGCTGACCCCCATGATAAAGACCCAAGCCGCCGCCCCCAGCAAGGCCGGACGCCCCCCCGCCGCGGCAAGTTTGCGCAGATCAGTCTCAAGCCCCATCGCCGCAAGCGCCATCGCCAGCAGGAATTGCGTCACAGCGGTCGCGGGGTCCAGCACCGCCTGCGGTACCCATCCGGTCGAGGCCACGCCGACCATCGCGATGAACCCGAAAACAAACCACGGGATCGGGGCCTTGCCGCCACCGCTTTGCCCCTGATGCCGGCGCGCGGCAAAGGCCCCCAGACACAGGATCATCGGGGCAAGCATCATCACCCGCGTGAGCTTGGCAATCGTGCCGAACTGGCCGGCCTCCTCTCCGCGCTGGAAGGCGGCGGCGACGACCTGGGCGACCTCGTGGATCGACGCACCGGTCCAAAGGCCAAAGCCACGCGGGCCAAGGGTCAACCAGTTTTCGGCCAAGGGCAGCAGGATCATGGAGAGCGAGCCAAAAATCGTCACGCAGGCCACCGCATAGGCGACGTCCTCGTCGCGGCCACGGGTGACGGTATTGGTTGCGATCACGGCAGAGGCCCCGCAGATCGACGTGCCCGCCGCGATCAACTGCGTCAGCTTGGCATCCACCCCCAGCACGCGGCCCAGCCATGTGGTGAACCCGAAGGTCAGCACCAGCGACAGCGCGATCACCGCGACCCCCACCCAGCCGACAGCCGCAACCTGCCCCAGTGTCAGCTGCAACCCCATCAGGATAATCCCCGCCCGCAATATCTGTCGCATGCTGATCGCAAGCCCTGCCTTCGCCACCTCGGGTGTGCCAAGGGTGTTGCGCAGCGCCATCCCCAGAAGGATCGCGAGGATCAACGGGCTCAGCATCCCCACCCCCGGCAGATACCGCAGTGCAAAGGCCAGCGCGGCGATCATGGCGGCAAGCGCCAGACCCGGCCAGATCGATGGCGTGGTTTTATCAGCGTGAACGAGGTCAGAGAGGGTCGTATCAGTCATAGCGTGCCTAAGTATCGTCGTGTCCCGTGCACTATCGGCCATTCCGATACATCAATCCAACGGATTATAATTATCCAAATGATCGTAAAATATGATTGATTGATCAGACCGTGGCAGTCGCTTGATGCAGCGTCTCTCTTTACGCTTGGGGTTCTGCGCCCCTATCGTTAAGGGACTGCCGAAACCGGCATCGCTGCGCAGAAAGGGAAACCCATGGTCCCGATCATCTTTGGCCCCCTGCGGACCCGTGAAACGCCGCGCCAGTCGCGTGCGGTGACCCGCGTGCATGTCATCCTGAACGCCACGGCGGCGCTGCTGGCCGAGAACCGGTTGCAAGACCTCACCACCACCGCCATCGCGACCCGTGCCGAGGTGCCTGTCAGCTCTATCTATCGGTATTTTCCCACGCTTGATGACGTGCTGCTTGAGCTCTATTCGCAGACCGCCAATGAATTACGCGCCAAGCTTTTTGCCAGCCTTGATGATGTGCACGCCCATACGACATGGCGGGACCGGTTGCGTGCCGTGCTGGATGTGCAGCGCAGCTATCTGGCGCGACATCCCTACTACCGCCCCCTCCTGCTGCATTTCGCGACGAAACGCGGGCCGCTTGCGATCGAGGATGACGACCACGATGATCTGGTCCGCTTTCTATGCAACAGATGGGAAAGCGGTGCCGACGGGTTTCAGGGCGGCGATCCCGTGGTGGTGGCCAAAACCACGATCCAGATCTCCCTTGCGATGGAAGATCTGGTCGCGGCGCAGGCGGATCGGCGCAGCTCTCGCCCCTATTCGCAAGAGCTGACCAAAGTGCTTGAGCATTATCTGGCGCAATACCTGTCGGATTAGCGCCTGCGGGTCAGGCGATCGTATCCGCCCGCCCCGCCTGCCGCCCCGAAAAGATGCAGCCGCCCAGAAACGTTCCCTCAAGCGCGTTATACCCGTGATACCCACCGCCGCCAAAACCGGCGACCTCGCCCGCCGCGAACAGCCCCGGGATCGGCGTGCCAGAGGCATCCAGCATCTGGCTGTCAAGATTGGTCTGCAACCCGCCCAGAGTTTTGCGCGTGATGATGTTCAGCTTGACCCCGATCAACGGGCCGTTTTCAGGGTCGAGGATCTTGTGCAGTTTCGCCGTGCGTTGCAGCTTGTCGCCGCGATAGTTCCGCGCCGCATGGATCGCCATGATCTGCGCGTCTTTGGTGAAGTTGTTATCGACCTGACTGTCGCGAGCCCTGATCTCGGCTTCGACCTTGTCAAGCGACAACAGATCATTCCCCTCCATCCCATTCATCTTGGCGATGAGCTCGGGCAATGTTTGGGCGACGACAAAATTCTCGCCATGCTCCTTGAAGGCCTCGACGGCGGGGGTCGCGGCCTTGTTCAGGATACGCTGCTGCAAGACTTTGACCCAGCTTTTGTCGGCGAAATCGGGGTTCTGCTCTGACCCCGACAGGGCAAATTCCTTTTTCACGATCTTCTGCGTCGTGATGAACCACGAATAATCAAAGCCCGTATCAAGGATCATCTTCAAAGACCCCAGACTATCGAACCCCGGCAGCGACGGCGCGGGAAAGCGGTTGCCCTTTGCATCGAACCACATCGACGACGGGCCGGGCAGGATACGGATACCGTGGTTGGGCCAGATCGGATCCCAGTTCTTCACGCCCTCGGTATAGTGCCACATGCGGTCATTGTTGATCAGCTGGCCGCCCGCCGCCTCGCTGATGGCGATCATGCGGCCATCGACGTGGGCGGGCACGCCGGCGATCATCTCTTTCGGGGCGGGCCCAAGACGTGCCGTCGGCCATGACTTGCGCACCAGCTCGAAATCTCCGCCGATCCCGCCAGAGGTAACAACGACAGAGGGCGCGCGCAGTTCGAAATCGCCCACGATATCACGGTTGGTCTTTTGCCCGCGCGATGCCCCGTCCGTCGCCAGCACCTCGCCCGAGACACCGACCGCGGCACCGTTTTCCATGATGATATGCGAACAGCGATGGCGGAATTTCAGCGTGATGCGACCGGCCTGTTCGTGTTCCCGCACGCGGCGTTCGAATGGTTCCATTGTTCCGGGCCCAACACCCCAGGTCAGGTGGAAGCGCGGCACCGAATTGCCGTGACCCGACCCAAAGCTGCCGCCGCGTTCGGCCCATCCCACGACGGGAAACCACCGCATTCCCATATCGTACAGCCAGCTGCGCATCGGGCCTGCGGCGAAATCAACATAGGCCTCGGCCCATTTGCGCGGCCATGCGTCTTCGGGCCGGTCGAACTGCGCCGATCCCATCCAGTCTTGCAGCGCAAGTTCACGGCTGTCCTTGATGCCCATCCGGCGCTGTTCGGGGCTGTCGATCAGCATCAGCCCGCCAAGGGACCAGAAGGCCTGCCCGCCCAGAAAGGCTTCGGGTTCCTGATCGATGAGGGTGACCTGTTTACCACGATCAGCCAGTTCGGCTGCGGCGACCAGTCCGGCCAGACCGCCGCCCACGATAATAACGTCAGAGGTGTTCATGCAAAGCTCCTTACGCTGTGCCGATGCGGCGGTATTTCAAAACGACGGGCAGGATGATCAGATACATCAGGATACCGTAAACAGCCGACGGCAGCGCATAGGCGGTGAACCCGCCCTCGCCGCCGACAATGATCGCGGCGACGGCGATCCCCAGGGTGCTGTTTTGCACCCCCGTCTCGACCGAGATGGTCTTGGCCTCGGTCACCGACCGGCCAAGCAGCCGCGGCACGACAAAGCCGATGGTGGTCAGCGCGGCCAGCAAGACCAGCAGCGCGGGCCCGATCACCACGATATTTTCCACAAACAGCGCCCAATTCGCCGCCAGCGCCGCCAGCACGATCACCGCAAACA
Source organism: Sulfitobacter sp. SBS6 (assembly GCF_048285585.1). NCBI lineage: Bacteria > Pseudomonadati > Pseudomonadota > Alphaproteobacteria > Rhodobacterales > Roseobacteraceae > Sulfitobacter > Sulfitobacter sp. SBS6. The sequence continues at coordinate 117,179 of NZ_JBLWBA010000002.1, forward strand.
GGATCGTCGCCACCGCGCTCAGCTTAGGCTCGGCCCGGGTCATCGCGGCAGGGGCTATCGCCCGCGCGCCCAAGCCAAGCGTGACCGGCACCACCGTCAGGGCAAACATGGTGACAGCGGTTTTGGTGATGTCGATCTCGGGCGCGGCATCGCCCATGAAATATCCCATCGACAGGCCCAAAATCAGCGGCACGGTCACAACACTGGCAAGGCTGATCACCGCCGTCAGCGACACGGACAGCGCCACATCACCTTTCGCCAGCTTCGAGATCACATTGCTGGTCACCCCACCGGGGCAGGCCGCCAAGATCATGAAGCCCACGGCCATTTCCGCGCGGATGCCAAAGGCCAGCACGCAGATAAAGGTCACGAGCGGCAGCAGGATGCTTTGGTTCAGCGCCCCGATGAAAAACGCGAGCGGCCGTTGCCCGACACGGGCGAAATCCGCAGGTGTCAGCCCGACACCCAAGGTAAACATGATAAACGCCAAGCCAAGCGGCAAGACGACCGAAATCAATACATCCACGATTATCCCTCCCAAGACATCTGTGAAAAACAGAATATATTTCCGGTATAGCCGTCAAGTGCCGATTCACCTAAGAGAAATCCGCTCTGCCGTAACGTCGCGCACGGGCCCCCGATGGACCCTTCCCCAAAGTAAGGTTACCTTAGCGTAAGGGAACGAAACAACCTGCGCGCCCGAAGGTGGCGGGCGGGTATTGGCACGATGGGAGTACATTTAATGTCGGATACGGTGATTGCGGATTTTGATCGCAAGCTTGCACGAGAGGCGTTTGAACAGCGCGCGGCGCAGGGCGCTGCGGCACTGACGCGTCTGGGGGCGGGGGCTGATGTGCCTGTGGCGCTGATCATGCGCAACGATCTGACCCAGCTCGAGGTTATGCGCGCTGCGGCCATGGCCGGCACGGTCATCGTGGCGCAGAACTGGCACGCTGCGGCAGAAGAGGCCGGCGCCATTTGTGACGACAGCGGCGCACAGTTCGTGATCATCCACCGTGACCTGATCGACGCTCTGCGCCCCGCCCTTGAGGGGCGCACGGTCATCGCGGTCACCCCTGATACCGCGCTGCGTCAAGCCTATGGCATTGATGACGCCGCCGCGAAGACCGACCCCGAGACACCGGAATGGTCCGCGCTGGTAGATGCCGCCGACCCCATCACCCCGCGCGAGATGATGCGCCCGCTGATGCGCTATACCTCGGGCTCGACCGGCAAGCCGAAGGGCGTGCGGCGTTTGGGGGGCGGGCCCAAGCGTGACTTTGAAGAGGTGCTTTCGCGCGTAGGCACCGAGATGTTGCAGCTCAAACCCGGCTCGCGGTTCTTTACGGCAGCGCCCATCTATCACTCGGCGCCATCAACGCTGACCTCTGCCGCGCTGGTCACCCCGGGCGTGTCGACCTTTGTCGCGCCCAAGTTCGACCCCGAAAGCTTCCTCGCCACGATCGAGGCTCAGCGCATTACCCATATCTATCTGGTCCCCACCATGATGAGCCGGATGCTAAAGCTCCCCCAAGAGGTGAAGGCGAAATATGACCTGTCCTCGGTGGAATTCTGCGTCTCGACGGGGTCACCCTGGCCACATGACCTGAAAGTAGCGATGATCGACTGGTGGGGGCCGGTGTTCTGGGAAAGCTACGGCGCGACAGAGATCGGGTTCATGACGATGGTATCCTCGGCAGATGCTTTGGCACGGCCCGGCACCGCAGGGCGGATGCAGATGGGCGGCACGCTGATGATCCTTGACCCCGATGGGAACGAGCTGCCCGCCGGTCAGGTGGGCGAGATCTATGCCCGCATGGATGCCTTCGGCGGGTTCGACTATTCCAACGATCCCGAAAGCCGCGCCTCGGCTGAAAAGCACGGGCATTTCTCTGTCGGGGATCTGGGATCGGTGGATGAGGACGGGTTCCTGTTCATCACGGATCGCAAGAAAGACATGATCATCTCGGGCGGGGCCAATATCTTTCCCGCCGAAATCGAGGCGGTGCTGATGCGCGCGCCCTTCATCCGTGATGTCGCCGTCTTTGGCGCCCCTGACCCCGAATTCGGCGAACAGATCGTCGCGGCGGTTGAACTGGCCGACGGGCACAGCGCGGACAAACAGAAGGTGCTTGATTTCCTTGACGGCAAACTGGCCCGATTCAAAGCGCCTCGGATCGTCGATTTCCACGAGGCCCTGCCCCGCGAAGACAGCGGCAAGATCTTCAAACCCCGCCTGCGTGCGCCCTACTGGGACGGGGCGGGCCGGTCGATCTGACCCTGACCTGACGCCCTTACACCAACTAAGACCGGTGCGAATTGCGCCGGTCTCCTTGTGTTGGGGCGCGGGGATTCCTACATCGCGCCGGTACACACGCCGCCCCAAGGGGCCAAAAACAGGATGATCACGATGACCAGCACCCTACTAGAGCAGTTGAACTGGCGCTATGCGACCAAGAAGATGGACCCGTCCAAGAAAGTCCCTCAGGAAAAAGTCGACACCATCGTCGAAGCCATCCGCATGACCCCCACCTCAAGCGGCACCCAGCCCTTCGAGCTGCTGGTCGTGACCAACCCCGACAAGCTGGCGCAGATCCAAAAAGCCGCCAGCGACCAGACCCAGATCACCGAAGGGTCACATCTGCTGGTGTTCGCGGCGTGGGATAACTACACCAAAGACCGCATCGACGCGGTCACCGATCTGAATGTCGAAGCCCGTGGCGACCTGCCCTTGCTCAGCGCCTATTACGAGAACCTGAAAAACAACTACCTGCCCCGCGATGCCGAGGTAAACTACGCCCATGCCGCGCGTCAGGCCTATATCGCGCTTGGGGTGGCACTGGTTGCCGCCGCTGAACAAGAGGTCGACAGCACCCCGATGGAGGGTTTCGACCCAGCGAAGGTAGACGAGATTCTGGGCTTAAAAGAGCGCGGCCTGCGGTCGGTGATCCTGCTGCCTCTGGGCTATCGCGACGCGGAATCCGACTGGCTGGCCCCGATGAAAAAGGTACGCAAATCGGCGGAAACGCTGGTCACCCATATCGACTGATTGTTGCGGGGCGAAGGGGCAAACACCCGTCTCGCACCGCCAGAAGCATACCAACGCGGGGGCGGGTCTTTTTGACCGGCCCCGCGGTTTTTTTCCCCCCCCCCCCGCGGTTTTCGTCAGACCGCCGCCTCGCGGGTCAGACGTTTTGATGCCATCCCCGGCTCTGCCCCCCAGACCGCCACATAGCGGTAGAAGACCGGCGTGAGGAACAGGGTGAACACGGTAGCAAACCCAAGCCCGCCCACGATCACCCAGCCCACGGCGATGCGCGCTTCGGCCCCCGCGCCCGAGGTCAGGATCAACGGCAAGCCGCCAAAGACGGTCGATACCATCGTCATCATCACCGGACGGATCCGCAGACGCAGCGCGTCACGGATGGCGCTGTCGATATCCTGCCCCGCCTCGCGCAACTGGTTGGCAAATTCGACGATCAGAATACCGTTCTTCGCCATCACCCCGATCAGCATCACCAGCCCGATCTGACTGTAGTAGTTCAACGATCCACCGCTGAGCGAGATCGCGAAAAGCGCCGCCGCCAGACCAAAGGGCACGGTCAGCATGATCACGACAGCGCTGGCGATACTTTCGAACTGCGCGGCCAGCACAAGGAACACCACCACCAATGCGACGCCGAACACCATATACATCTCTGTCTGGCTGTCGCTCAGAGTCGCCGCCTCGCCGGTAAAGATGATCCCCATCCCGTCGGGCAGCACGCTGTCGGCAATCGCCGTCAGACGGGTCATCGCGACGCTAAGATCGATACCGTCGTTCAGGTTCGCCTGCGCCGACACCGTCAGTGACCCGCCCTGCCGTTCCAGCGTGGATTGGCTGACCACGGGCACCAGCTCTGCCGCCGCGGACAGGGGCACATAGGCACCGCCCGGCAACTGCAACTGGATGTTATCAAGATCAGACGGGTCATCGATCGGTGGGCCACCGGGCACGACATTCACATCCGTCTCGATCTCGTCCGCAAAGACGGTGACGGCGACCTTGCCTTGGGTCATTGCGCCGATGGTCTGGGTGATCTCGGCCTCTGTCAGGCCAAAGACGCTCGCCATTTCGGGATCAACGCGGACCTCGTATTGTGCCTGCACCGCGTCGTTGGAAAGTTGCGGGTTCAAAAACGCCTCATCCTGCGCCATCGCCGCGACCAAAGCCTCGGTTGCCGTGGTCATCGCCGCGATGTCCTTGCCTGTCACCGCGAACTGCAAGCCCTGCCCGCCGCCGCGGATATTGAGGCTGTTGGTTCCCCGCGCAGAGGCCTGAACGCCGGGCACCCGCGCCAGTTTGCCGCTGATCTCGGCGACCAGTGCGGATTGGCTGCGGTCACGATTGCTCCAGTCATCGAGCCGCACGATGATGAAGGCGCTGGTGCCACCGCCGACGCCAACGATGCTCTGAACCGAGGTAACCTCGCCGCTTTCCTGATAGGGGGTCAGGATCTCTTCGATCTGATCAACCTGGGTATCAAGGTAGTCGATCGTGGTATCGGACGCGCCGCGCGCCTGTACCAGAAAGAACCCGCGATCCTCGTCGGGCGTGATGGCAGAGGGCAAAGTGCCCGCCGCCCCCGCCGCCACGATCACAAAGGCCCCCGCCGCCCCCAGCACCACCAACGGCATGCGAATGGCCTTGTCCATCACCGTGTCAAACATCCGCCCGGCCCAGCCTTGCGGCTTTGCCGTTGCCTCAAGCGCGGATTTGCCCGGATCAAGAAAGGCCGCCAGAACCGGTGCCAGCGTCAGCGCGGTGATCGACGACAGCGTGACGGCAAAGGCCAGTACAAAGCCGAATTCGCTGAACACCCCGCCGGCCTGACCGGGCAGGAAAGAGATCGGGATAAACACCGCCGCCAGCGTCGCCGTGGTAGAGATGACGGCAAAGAACACCTCGTTCGTGCCCGCCGCAGCGGCAGCAAAGGCCCCCATCCCCTGTTTGCGTTTGCGCACGATATTCTCGATCACGACAATCGCGTCATCCACCACCATCCCCGTCGCCAGCACCAGCGCCAGCAGGCTGATGGTATTGACCGAAAACCCCGTCAGCCAGATCGCGGCGACTGTGCCCACCAGCGACACCGGAATGGTCACCGCCGGGATCATCACCGCACGGGGGGAGCGTAGAAAGGCAAAGATCACCACAACCACAATCCCCGTCGCCAAAGCGATGGATTTCATCACCTCGGTCAAGGATCCTCTGATGAATGTCCCGTCGTCAGAGGTCACGAACAGCCGAACGCCGTCAGGCAGCGCCGATTGCAGATCAGCCACCGCAACGGCAACATCTTCCGAGATCGACAGCGTGTTGCCCACGGATTGCCGCGTGATGTCCATGCCGACGGCGGTTTGCCCGTTCACGCGGGTCAGTACCGCGTCCTCTTCCGGCAGCAGCCGCACGAACGCCACGTCAGAAACGCGCGTATTCGCATCAATCGGGATCTGGCCCACGGTATCAACGGTGACATTCGCGTTGCCGACCCGCAGCGCCAAGGTTTGCGCATCTGAATCCAGCGATCCCAGCGGCGTGTCATCGCGCAGCGCTGCCAGCGCGTCTGAGACATCGAACAGGGTCATTCCCCGACTAAGCAACGCGGGCATATCCAGCGTCACGCGGAACTCGTTGGGTTGCTCGCCGCGCAGGGTGACCTCTGCAATGCCGTCGATGGTGGACAGCCGGTCATAGACCACACCCTCGGCCAGCTCGGTCAACGCATCAAGGCTCGCGTCGCCCATCAGCGCCAGCCGGATGATCGCATCCGCGTTGCTGTCGCTTTTGGTCACGGTCGGATCATCCTCGATATCGTCGGGCAGGTCGCGCAACGTGGACGAAACGATCTCGCGCGCTTCATTTGCCGCGACATCGACATCGGTGCCTTCGGACAGATCAATGGTGATCCGGCTCGACCCCGTGGTCGAGGTGGATTCCATATAGGATAACCCCTCAAGCGCGCTCAGCGCGTCCTCAAGCACCTGCGTCACCTCGCGGTCGACGGTTGCGGGCACGGCCCCCTCATAGGTGGTGCGCACGGATAGAACCGGCTGGTCAACGTCGGGCATTTCCCGCACGTCCACAGCCACAAGCGCCGCCAGACCTGCGATCAGGATCAGCAGGTTGATGACGATCCCGAAAATCGGCCGCGAGACGAATAGATCGGCGAGCCCGCCACTGGGCTTTGCAGGGGTATCGCTCATGACGGTGCCATTTCAGTCTCGGCACCGACCGCGGTGATTTTCGCCCCGTCCCGCAGCTTTTGCGCGCCTTCGGTCACAACCATCGCGCCATCGGCGATGTCGGCCTCGACCCAGACGAATTCGTTTTTACGGTAAAGGATCGTGATCGGCACCCGCACCGCCGTCCCACCGTCGTCCACCCAAACCGCAGCACCCATGCGCGACCACGTCACCGCGGTCGACGGCAAGACCGACAGCGGTTCGCTTTCATGCAGCAGGCGCACCGCAAAGGTCATGCCCGGCCAGAGGATGCGTTCCGCATTGTCGATCTTGGCCTTCACCGTGACCGAACGCGTGACCGCATCGATCCGGCTGTCGAACGAAAGGATCTCTCCGGTGATCGACCGACCGACAAAGGCAGAGGTAGAGACCAGCACCTCATGCGCCTGCCCCAGCATGCCAATAGCGCGTTCGGGCAGTTCGAATTCGACCACCAGCGTTTCGGTCTGGTCAATCGTTGCAATCACGTCATTCGCGCCAAGGATATCGCCGACCTCAACCTCGCTAAGCCCCAGACGCCCCGAAATGGGCGCGCGGATGGTACGGTCTTCCAGCGCGACTTCGGCCAGACCCACTTCGGCATCGGCCAGTTGCTGCGCCACGCGCGCCTCTGACTGTGCGACATCGGTAATGGTAGAGTTGCCACCGGCCCGCAGCCGGTCATAGCGGTCGACCGTATCGGTCGCCTGCTGCAAATTGGCGCGCGCGATTTCAAGGTTCAGCTCTTGGGTCCGCGCATCCAACCGCACAAGGACCTCGCCCTGTTCAACGTCGCGGTTCGCGGTCAGCCGGGTTTCGACCACTGTACCGGCGGTTTCAGTCACCACATCCGCACTGCGCAAAGAGGATGCTGTGCCGGTGGCGTATAAAGTCACCTCGTAGGGGCGTTGTTCCAGCGCGGTCGTCACCACCGACGTCGCCCCCCGTGCACGCCCGCCCCCAGGGGGGCCACCTGCAGGGCGCCCACCCGCCGCGGACTGAGGCTGCGCAGCCTCGCTTGTGGCATCCGTGCCGGGCAGGCCAAAGGTGATGGCATAAGCCCCGAACAAAAGCCCGACGGCCACCAGCAAACTCACAAATTTCCGCATTATTCCAACTATCCAGATCAGGTCATTAAGCCATTTAACGTGGGCCCTGAAAATTCCGTCGCTGAAAACGCGAATAAATGTAGAAAAAAATCCAACGGTCCCGGGGCAGCCTAGTTTTCGGGCTTCACGCTCAGGGTGACCACGCGCCAGGCGTCATCCTCGCCGACCAGCTCTTTCGCGCGCGTCGCATCGGGCAGCAATTCGTCGTCGTCACCGATCACCACGTGCAGATAGCGTCCGGCCTCGCGCAGCTTGACGACGGGCGCGCCGTCCATGCCTTTCTGAACACGATCCGCCAGATTTTGACGCTCGGCAGAGCCAAGCTTGCGCGGCGCACCGTCCAACAGCTCCGCGACCGAGATACGCAGATTGCGTCCACCGTCTTTCAAAACGTCCAACCCGATCAGCCCCGCAGCCACGGCATCGGCCCACCAGAACCCCATCGAGATACCGATGATGCCCAGAATACCCGCAACGCCGGTCTTCCAGTCTGCGGCGTTCATGTCGGCATCCGCATGCAACACCTTGTCCTGAATGTCGGGCGCAATAGCCAGCTTCTTGCGGCCCAAGATCACCGGCGGGATGATTGAATAGACCAATGCCGCCACCATCAACCAGCCCATCCAGACCTCGGTGCCAAACAATTCGATACTGCCGATGGTGGGATGTTCCTGCCGCACCAACGTGACCACTGCGTCATACACCAGATAACCGCCCATCAAGGTCAGCGCCGCCGCCGAGAGGGCAAAGGCCAGGGTGCCGATGCGGTGCAGGCCAAAGGGGTACTTCGGGCTTGGTGGCATCCGTTCAAGCCGCGCGGCGATCAGGAACAGGATCGGCGGCAACAGCGATAGCGTGTCTTCGATCCACGCCGCCTGCATCGCCTGACTTGATCCCATGACCATGAACATCACAAAAATGATCGTCACCAGCCAGAACAGCGTCCACCATTCCAGCCGACGCGCTTTCGCGATTTTGTCGGCGATCTCTTGCGGCAGCGGGGGGTAGCGGTTCATTCCTGCGCCTCCCGTGTCAGCGGACGCAGCGCCATATTGGACCGCATGAGAAACCGGTTCTCGCCGCGCCGCAACAGCAAGACCCGTTCGGGACGCTCTGCCCCGACGGTCACATATCCGATGGGGTTGGTCATGCCCATATGCTCTGTCAGCGGTGAATCTTTCGGTATCCCGCCCGCCAGCAGATGCAGATCACCCCCCTCAAGCGCGTCAAGCATCTGGTGCGGGTTCTCGCGATGCCATTCGATTTGCGCATCAAGTGCCGCGGCGATCAATGTCACCGCCTGCAGGTCTTGATCCGGCATCGGATCTTGCAACGCGCCGACCTTCAGCACGGCACCTTGCACGATCTCAGTGGTGTTTTCGGGGTCTTTCGGCAACTGGCAGGCAGCCAGAACGACCAAAAGAGCAGCGGCGATGAGGTGGCGGTACATGATCAAAACCCTTCAGGGCGACAACTGCACAGATCATGATTTCGTTCCCGCGGGGCCGACACCCGCAGGAACCAGAGGGGGTCACAGCCCCCTTCGACAACAGATCACCCGTTAAAGCGGGGTGCCCGTTTTTCGAGGAACGCGGCCACGCCCTCTTTGAAGTCGGGGGTATTTCCCGCTTCTTTCTGCCACTTGCGCTCGTTCGCCAGTGCGGTGTCAAAATCAGTGTCGGCAGCGCTCCACGCGGCTTTGCGGATCAAGGCAAGGCTGCGCACCGGCCCGTTTGCCAGCTTGGTCGCGATCTCAAGCGCGGTGGCGTCAACCGCGTCATTCTCGACCAGCCGCGTCACCAGCCCCCAGTCAAACGCCGTCGGCGCGGGAATTTTCTCGGCCAGCAGCATCATCTCCATCGCGCGCACGCGGCCCACGGCGCGTGTCAGCAACCACGTCGCCCCGCCATCGGGGATCAGCCCGATCCGCGCAAAGGCCTCAAGGAAATAGGCATCGCGACCAGCGACAATCACATCACAGGCCAGCGCAATCGACGCGCCCACACCCGCGACCGCCCCCTGCACGGCAGAAACCACCGGCACCGGCAGATCGCGAAGCGTCATCATCAACGGGTTATAGGCATTTTCAAGCGCGGCACCCGCGTCGAGCTCTTTGCCGCTTTCGATCGTCCCCTGCTTGAGGTTCGCCCCCGCCGAGAACGCGCGCGGCGACCCCGCCAAGACAATCGCCCGCGCTGTCTGTGCTTCGTGTTGCAGCAGGTCACGCAGCTCTAGCGCCATGGCAGAGGTCAGCGCGTTCATCGTCTCGGCATCATCAAGCCGCAGCACTGTCACCGGCCCGTGCCGTTCGACCCTGATCTTATCCGTCATCCTGCTCTCCTCCCACGCATTCTACGGTCTGTGTCGGGGTATCCCACCACGGGAACAGGGCATGGTAAAGGCGCCATCACCGGAACCCGTCGCGTCGAAGGCTCACTGATCAGGTATCGCCAAACGTCGCGGCGACCCACTTTGGCAAGGTCACCCGCTGCTCGAACACTGTCGATTTCGCCCGCAGCACGTTTTCTTTGGTGTCGCGCACCGGATCCGCGCTGATCGTGGCATAGGCGTGATCGCGCGCGACCTCCCATGTCTCGTCGTGAAATCCCGCCAATCGGGCATAAAACCGCGCCGCCGTCTGGTCCGCCTCTTTCCACGCGGCACCGGGCAAGCCGCGCCCCGGCATGTTCCCCACGTCGGTCCGATGCTGGTTTGCCGTCTCTAACGCGTCGATATTGGCGTATTTCAGGTGCATCAAGTAGACACCGCGCGGCAGGTCAAACACCGCCGTTTCAATGCGCTTGGGCCCGACCCATATGCCGTGGCGCCACAGGCCCGTGCCGCGTTTGGTCACCCATGCCTTGCTGTAGTGCCCCGAGAACACCGCCGTGCGCCGATGGCCAAGAGCCATTTGCCCCGCCGCGAGCACATCATCCTCCAAGGTCTCTGCCACATTGAGACCAAGCGCGAACATCGACTTTGCCGATGCCGTCTCTAACACCGCGTGCAGTGACGTATATAGTGCGGGATCATAGCAGATCAGCTCGTCCGCATCGGTGCGGATCACCCAGTCGAAAGACACGGCCAGCCCATCGGCAAAACTGTTCAGCACCTGCCCGCGTCGCCGGTCGAACCCTTCCAGCGTTTCGCGGGGCACGGTGATCACGGTCGCACGCGGGCAAAGGCTGGCGACCTTGGCGTCGGCCCCGTGGGCGACGATATAGAGGTTATCAAACCCCAGCATACGCCCGTAATGCGCGTACCACTGGGACAGCGCCCAGTAGTCTTTGTAAACCATTGTGATCGCGCAAATATTCATGGTGTCCTTTTACGCGCTTTGCGATTTTCCGAACAGGGTATTTTGTCACGCACCGGCCTGACGCCTCCAAATTCCCTTACGCAATAGGGTGAACGCCTTGTTCCAGCCATATTTTATGTTGCTTTTTGGCGACACCGTTGCCATTATGTTGCCTAGGCCGGGGGGCGAACATGTCATTGGAAAAGCTGATTGATTTGGCAGGTGCCGCGAAAGCGGGCACGGGCGATGTTGCGTTTTGGGACAGCTGCACCCAAACCTTCGCCGATCTGGGCGTCACCGGCATCGGCTATGGCATCATCCCTTACGCCAGTGACGCGACCGTGCGCGGGTTTACCCAAGCCGGTTTCTTTCGCCACACCTACCCCCAAGACTGGGTCACCGCGGTCGAGGAACAGGCGCTGGTGGATGACGACATCTCGGTCGAGTTGATCGCCAATGGCACGAAAGAGGTGCTGTGGAATGACGCCAGCCTGCTGGACCACGCGACCGAGCCGCAACAGATGCAATCCGAGCTTGAGAATGACATCGGGATGCAGTTCGGTGCGTCTTTCGCGCTGAACCGCACGCCTGCGGGTCAGGCCATCTCCGGCATCGGTCTTTGGGTGAGCGAGACACGCACCGACCGCGAATTCGATCTTTACTGGCAACAGCATCGCAGCGCATTACGACGTTTGTCCTTTGCGATGGATGAAGGCATCCGCCGCGATCACATGAGCGTGCTGGTCAACCTCACCCCGCGCGAGCGTGACTGCCTCAGCTATCTTGCCATCGGTCTGCGCCCGGCCGAGATCTGCTGGACCCTCAAGATCAGCGAAAAAACCTTCGAGAAACACATCAAGGGCGCGAAAGAAAAGCTGCGGGCCAGCACACGCGATCATGCGGTCGCCAAATCACTGGTTTTAGGGCTAATCCAACCGTAGATGGGGGTTTTCCCCCGCTTGATCTACCCTTGGGTTACTGGCAGGTAGAGCGCATAGAACGGCATCACGATTTTCTCCAAGCAGGCCGGTGAGATAGGGCATATTCACGCTGCCTTTTCTCGTCATACTGGCATTGCTTCGCAAGTAATTCTTAGACCAAAGCGCGGGGTGGCAGTAATGCCGCCCCCATTTTGTATTCACTGATCGTAAAACGTGAACCATCGCCCCACTCACAACTGACGCGAGAAGGCCGCTACGTCAACTTATCACAAAGCCGTTAAATCCGTTGCCAGATGCGCATACCGCGATAAAAAGAACGTTAGTTTTTTCACGATTTGCGAAACCTTTGCCGACTTCGGACCGTGGTTTCTTGCAGAAATCACGCGGAGCAGACGACAATGGCAGCGATCAACGGCACGACGGGGACAGATACCCTTCAAGGTACGGCAGAAGACGACCGGATCGATGCAGGTGCCGGCAACGACCGCGTGTCTGGCGAAGGCGGCGACGACCGGATCGACGGTGGCGCGGGCGATGACCTGCTGTATGGTGATGCAGGCGTCGGTACGGCACCGGGCAACGACGCGTCTCCGATCACGTTGTCTTATGCCAGCCGCCTTTTCAACACGGGCAACTCTGCCGACGAAGGCGACAGCGTCTTTTATGACAACGTGGCAACGTTGGACAATGGCGGCGGCGTTTTCGCGCGGCTGGTGCTGGTCGACACCTCGAATGACGACATGCCCATCGACCTTACCGGTGGCACCGGCTTCGAGATCCTGCTGAACTCCGGTAATGGAAGCAGGAGCAGGTATGCCGGTGAAACCGCGACCTTCCGGCTCGAATTCTACGACCGCCAGCACTACGTCGATACGGGCGAGTTCAAGCCGATCGCGCTGAATTCCACCGCGACCTTCAACGATCTGGATCGCAACAACCCCGGCGATCAGGAATCCGTGACGCTGGACACCAACAGCTTCACCTCCTTTGCGACCAGCGATGACACGTCGTTGAATGTCACCAATGCCGATGGCACCGTAACCGCAGCGGGCACCGAGGCGAACTCCCCCGACGATCAGGATGCCTGGTTCTCGGGCCAGTTCGAGAACCGCGAGTTTATCGAGTTCACGCTCGAAACCCGTTCCACGCAGTCGGGCTTCACCCTGTCTGGCGACCTGATTGATGACGCCGTTGTGACCCCGATCGAAGCGGGCAATGACACCATTCTGGGCGGCGAGGGCGACGACACGATCATTGGTCAGGGCGGGAACGACAGCCTGGACGGTGGCGAAGGCGACGATCAGATCGAAGGCGGCGACGGGCAGGATACCATCACCTCGGGTGGCGGCAACGACCGCGCCGAAGGGGGGCAAGGCTCCGACCTGTTCAACTTTACCTCGGGCGGCAATCACACCATCGTGGGTGGCGAAGATGCGGACGGCACAGATGTCGACGTTCTGAACCTCAGCGGGCTGGATCGGTCGCAGTACACGCTGACCAAAACGGGCCCTGAATCCGGCACCATCGAATTCCGCGATGCCGATGGCAACGTGACCGGCACCACAACATATTCGGAGATCGAAGAGGTCGTGATCTGCTTTACCCCCGGCACTACCATCGCCACGCGACGCGGCGAGATCCCGGTGCAGCAGATCAAGGTTGGCGATCTGGTCGTCACCCGTGACAACGGCCTGCAGCCGGTCCGGTGGGTGGGCCGCCGCAATCTGGGGCGCGACAACCTGCTGCGCACCCCCGGCTTCAACCCCGTTCGGATCAAGGCCGGTGCCTTTGGCGAAGGCGTGCCGCAGCGCGATATGATGGTCAGCCCGAACCACCGCATGCTTGTCGCCTCCGAAACGGCCGAGGTGATGTTCAGCGAACGCGAAGTTCTGGTCGCGGCGAAACATCTGGTCGGGCTCGACGGGATCGAAACCATCACGCCGGACAGGGTCAGCTACATCCACATGCTGTTTGACAACCACGAAGTCGTGTTTGCGGACGGCACATGGGCCGAAAGCTTCCAGCCGGGGGCACATTCGATGGCTGGCATCCAGTCCGAACAGCGCAGCGAGATCCTGTCGCTGTTCCCCGAACTTGATGCGGCTGACGGCATGTCCAACTTTGTCGCTGCCCGGCGGTCCCTGCGCGCCCACGAGGCGCAACTGCTGGTATCCGCCAGCGCCGCGTAAGCTGCGCAATCCGGCGCAAGTAACGAAAAGGCAGCCCTTTAACAGGCTGCCTTTTTTTGCGTGGATGACAGGGTTTTACCAAAAGGCCGAGATGTAAGACCGCTCCGCCGCGCCGCCGTGCTCTTTCCACGTCTTGCGCACCTGCGTCGCCATCGCTTTTTGCCCCGCGAACCATAAAAACCCGTCCGCCGCAGATGAAACCGCGTCGCAGGCCGCCTGCCCCATCGTGGGACGCGCGGCCTCGCTGGCGATAACAACCTCCAGTCCTGTGTGCTTTGGGAACGGATAATGCGCGGCATCTACATGCGATGGATACAGCATGATGCGCCCGGACAGATCGGGGTTCGCCTCCATAATACGGGCGATGGCCGGAAAGGCGGTATCATCGGCAAATCCGAACACCGGCCCCGTGATCGTACAGCCGCCGCCGCCCGGTCCGGTGACAAGGATCTGCGTCCCCAGTTCAACGCTGCGCGCCCAATCGGTGGTACGCCCGCCTTCGTGGATAAAGAGGTCGAACACCAGCAGCCCGTTTTCCCGATCCACCCGCCGCGCCGTATAGACCGGCAGATGCAGCTTGTGTTCACCCTTGGGCCAGACCGTTGCCCCGTTCTCTCCGATGCGGGGCCATTGGGGGGTCTTGCCCGGTTGCGCGATGCCAAGGCGGAAATGGATCGCACTGTCAGAAAACCGCGCCACATCGCCAGCCAGCGTGACCCGCATAAACCCGCAGTCCAACATCTCGCGGTGCTGCACCGTCATCAACCGTGCGTTATCGGGCAAAGCACCCTGACGTACACCATCCGACCAGCGGATCGCCTGCGCCGCATCGGGCATGACGCTGCCGATCTGATCCACCAGACTGTCCTTCAACGTCTGCAGGAAATCGGCGCGCGCGGTCGATATCTCGGCCCTGCAATTGGCACCCGACGGGGCAAAGGCGATCCGCCCATAATAGGTGCCCACGACAATCCCCTGCGCCCCATCCTGTTCGACGTGCAGGTCATGCTCTGCCGCTTCGGCCAAGGTGGCCTGACGCAGGGTCGCGAAATTGACGCCGGGCAATTCGGTTTGTGCAGTGTGATCAGACATGGGCCACCCCCTGTTGCGGTGCGCGCTGCCCCGAGACCCGCCAGATCAGCGGCAATGCCGCAAGCGAGACGGCACAGGCCACACCAAAAAAGAAACCATAACCAAGATGCTCGGCGATGACCCCGGCGACCATGCCCGAGACCATGCTCACCGCCGCATCCATACATTGGAACAAAGTAAAATCGACGCCGCCCTGCCGCGGGTCGGACCAGTTCATGAACTGCCCGTAAAGGGCGACGAAACCAAAGGCCATGACGGCCGCGCTGCTGACCATCGCAATCGGGGCCACCGTTGCAGCGGCGAAAACGCCACCCGCCGCCGATAGGCCAACCACCCCGAGGATCAGCGCCTGAAGCGCCACCGCACCTGCCAGCACCACGCGGGTGCCGAAACGGCGCACCACGGCACCGCCGGTCATCGCCCCCGCAAAGCCCAAGGTCAGGCTGCCGAGCCCGCTGAGCAGTCCAAGCTGACCCAGATCATAGCCCGCATCGATAAAGTAAGGCCCGAACATCCCCATCGCGGTTTTCTGCGCCACGACATAAAGCGCCGCGACCAGTAAACCCTGACGCACCTCGGCGCGGGCCAAGGCGGTTCTAAGTTGCGGTTGATGCGGTCGCGCCTGCGCGGTTTTCGCCCGCGCGATGATCGCAAAGGGGACGCAGAGCACAGCAATCACCGCCGCCATCCCCCATGCGCCCACCAGCCATCCAGCGCGGTCCACGAGGATCAGGAACACGCCCCCGCCGATCGCAGCCCCTAGATAGGCACCGCCCACCTGCGCCGCATTGCCCCAGCCGTATTGCGTGTCCTTCAACGCCGCCACGGCATAGCCGTCGCAGGCAATATCCACCGTGGCCGTCGCAAAGGCCGCCACCATCAGCACCGCCAGAACAGGCAGCACTGGCGACGGGCCGATCAGCCCCACCACGAAAAGCGCCGCGATCACCACCGCAGCGCCGAGTGTTACAATCGTGACCGACCGGTCCCGCCCGCCATCGGGCAGCCGGAACCGTTCAACCCTCGGTGCCCAAAGGAACTTGAGCGCCCAAGGCAGCACCAGTACCGAGATCAACCCGATCTGGTCCAGGGGCAGCTTCTGCGCGCGCAACACCCCCGGCAGCCCCGACCATGTGACGCCCGCAATCACGCTTTGCGCGATATAGATGCCGCCGATCGCGCCGACGACACCCCAAGTTCCCCCGGACCGCGCCATCAGAAGCGGTAGCTGACGCTGGCCGTGGCCGTGCGCCCTTCGTAGCGATAGCAATAGTCCGCGCTGCAGGTCTGGTCTGTGTTGTCAAAGACGTTCTTGACGTTGATCTGCGCGCTCAGCCCGTCATAACCGACTTCGCCAAAGTCATAGGACATCGACAGATCGGCAAAGACCTCGGCATCGTTCTTGTAGGTATTTGCATCGTCGCCATAGCTTTCGCCGACATAGCGCAGACCGGCCCCGAAGCCAAAGCCCTTGAACGCCCCGCTTTGCGGCTCGTAAAAGCCCCAGATCGATGCGGTGTGATGCGGTGTGGCCGACAGCTGGTTGCCCACGGTGCCGGTGGACCCTGCCTCGATCTCCATATCCAGATAGGTATAGGCGCTGGTCACGCGCAAACCATTGGCAAAGTTGAACTGGCCTTCGATCTCCAGCCCGCGCGACCGCAGGTCATAGGGCACCTGCACCTGGTTCAAGCCATTGAACGTCGCCGGATCAACTGTCTGGAAGACAACCCCGTCCTCTTGGCGGATGTCAAACAGTGACGCGGTGATCAGGCTTTCCGTGCCCGGCAGCTGGTACTTGACGCCCACTTCCTTTTGCAGCCCGCGTGTCGGCTCTGCCGAACGGCCGCTGTTGGGGTCGGTGCTGTCGTCATAGACCAGCCCTGTGGTCGGCACGAAAGAGCTCGACACATTGGCATAGACAGACAGATCGGTGTTGAACGCATAGCTCAGCCCGACACGGCCCGAGAACCCGTTGTGCGATGTATCGGTGCCGTTCTGATTGGCGTCAAAGGTGGTCATGTCGACCCAGTCGTAACGACCGCTCAGGAACATCGTCCACGGGCCGGAACTCAGCTGGTCGTGCACATAGACGCCATACTGATACATCTCCTGACCGTTGGAATAGGGCTGATCCACCGCATCCGTGTCGGCGGCAGAGACATAGCCGACACCGCCATAATAGGCGTCATAGGACGACTGCGTGTAATCGAAACCGGCCACAACCGTGTGGTCAAACGCACCGGTAGAGAAATGCCCCTCGGCATAGGTATCGACCGAGAAATTCTCGGAATTCTCAAGGTAATGGCCCCAGTAGCGCCCGAACCCCGTGCCCGCCGCATAGATGCCGCTGAACTCAAGATCCGCATCCACTTCGGAATACCGCAGGTTCTGGCGCAGGGTCACGCCATTGTCCATCTCGTGCTCAAGCTCGTAGCCGACGCGCCATTGTTCGTTCACAAAGTCATTATAGTCAGGATCGCCGACGTAAATATCAGACGCTTCGCCCTGCGACGGGTTGTAGTAAGACGCCGTGCCGCCGCGGGTTGATTCAGAATATTCAGTCAGCACGGTGATCTTGGTCCGGTCCGTCAACTGATAGGTAAAGGACGGGGCCAGCAGCGCCAGATCATCGCTATAGCCCGGCAGTGGCGTATCCGCATCCCGCGCGACACCGGTCAGACGATAGCTGAGCCGTCCGTCGGTGCCGACGGGGCCGGTGAAATCGAACGCCAGCTCTTTGCGGCTGTCGGTGCCAAAGGTGAGCTTGAGCTCGTTATAGGCGTCGTCCTTGGGGCGTTTGGAGATGATGTTTACCAGACCGCCCGCACCGCTGACGCCATACATCGACGACGATGGCCCCTTCAGCACGGAAACCCCTTCGAACGTGTAGGGGTGGTTCTGGAACCACGCCGACGGCCCGTTCACCTGACGCAGGCCATCGCGGAACAACCCGTCATAATAGGCCGAGAAACCGCGCAGATAGACCGCGTCATAGCGCGAGTCGAAACCGAAGTTGGTGACATTCGTCCCCGAGGTATAGCCCAACGCGTCCAGCAGCGTGCGCGGCTCCTGATCTTCGATCTGGTCCTGCCCGACGGTGCTGATCGCTTGGGGGATGTCACGGATGGGGGTGTCGACCCGCGTGGCCTGACGCCCCGATTCGGCCACATACCCGTTTTGCAGCAGCGTCGCATCGCTTTCCGCCTCAAGCGTGAGCGTCCCCAGATCAAGCGTATCCGCCTCCTGCGCATAGGCGGGGTGTGATGCGGCCAGCGCGGCCACCAAGGCAATCCTTGAAATTTGCATGGAATTCTGTCCCTTACTGTTTTAGTCGGAAATGAACCGCCGTGCGGCTATTGTCAAACTGAAATAGTAAGGTATTCACTTGCGCGAGACCTAATCAGGTCAGCGCGCCGGGGCAAGCCGCTGCGTCACAAACTTGGCCATCACAAGCGGCATCCTTCCTACACCCATGTAATCACGAAGTATTTTCAAATACCCCACTAAAACACTCCCCCTTGTCGGGGCGAAGCTTATACCCTATAAATAAAGTAAGATATTCAACCGGACAGGCCCCAACCCTGCCCCATGTATGGACTTCTCTTGATATGGCATCTTTGGCGACCCTTCCGATCCTCGACCGCGACGACGCTCCGGCACAGGCTCCCGCCCCCCGTATCACCCCCGAACAACGCGCCGCGCTGACCCATTTGCGGATGTCGGCGATGGCCTGCCGCGTCGCCGCGCGCACGGATCTTTACGAAGCCTGCGCCCTGCTCAGCCTTGATGGCGAGGACGCGAAACGCACATTTGTGGATACGCTGATCAAATGTTTGCCGAATGCGGTGCAGCGCAAGGTCGTCTGGTTCGCGCCGGGCACAGACACGCTATCGTTTGACGAAGCATGGATCCTGCGCTGCCTGACCAGCATCCGCGAGGACGATCCCGCCAGTCTCAACTTCCTGATCAAGTCGCGCGTAGCCCCTGCGGACCGACGCTATATCGGCTATCTTCTTGGCCAGATTTCCGAGCAGTTTTCTCAAGTTTAGAATAATTCCAAAAAGACCTTGGCAAACCGTTTTTGGTGTCTATGTTGAATGGACAGCAAGCTAGTACCGTGCCAGCCAGTCAGAATTTTAATCACTTGGGGACGAGAAAATGAACCAGACAGCAGCTGCTTTGACAACCGATGCAAAAACAGCAATCGCCGATGCATTGAACCAATGCGTTGCGGAAACCGCCGTGACGACAATGCTGGCGCAAAACTTTCACTGGAACGTAAAAGGCATGGGTTTCGGCCCGCTGCACGACCTGTTCCAGAAGATCTACGAAGACCACTTTGTCGCGCAGGATGATCTGGCAGAGCGTATTCGCGCCCTTGATGTCCATGCCGAAGGGATGCTTGCAGGCATGCTGAAGCGGTCCAAGATCAACGAACATGATGGCCACGCCAACGACAAGGAAATGATCCGCATCATGATGGAAGCGCAGGAAACGCTGGCCTCCACCATCGCGGGCGCGGGCCAATTGGCCGCCGACCACGGCGACACGCTGACAGAAGATCTGTGCATCGCACGCGGGACAGAGCACGAGAAATTCGCGTGGTTCCTGCGCGCACACCTCGCAGGCTAACCAGCCCGCCCGCTGATCCCGTCAGCACCCAAATCAAATCGCGGCTAGAGAAGCTTCTCGGCCGCGATTTTGCGTTTTGCCAGCTTCTTGCGATAGGCCAGATCCCAATGGCTGTATTTACCCAGACGTTCCTGTTGCGCGGTCAGCATCTGGATAAAGCCGACGCGGTGGCTTTCTTTCTTCAGCGATTTGAACATGGATTTCTGCGCCTTGGTCATCGAACACCCGATGCAATGGCCTTCGCGTTTGAACTTGCACACGTCGATGCAGGGGCTGGGTGTTTTTGCCATGGGAAACCTTGCTGATTGATCCGGCGGTTTGCCCCCTGCCCGTGCAGGGTGCCAGCGGTAGCCTATGCCAGCAAAAGCAAGGCCGCGCCAGTGGGGGCGCGGTCTTGGTCGTTCAAATCATCGTTTGCCGAAGGGGGATCAGGCGGGGTCAGCACCAAAGACACCGCAGGCAATCCGGTCGCCCGCATCACCCGAGGGTTGCGAGCTGTAATCATCCTGCCCGCCGTGGATTACAAAGGCAGCGCCGTCGTCATCCATCAGATGCTCTTCGACATTCAGGAACGGCAAGAACACTTCCTGCTCTACGGTGCCGTCACTGCCCACCGTGACATTCGGCATATCACCGGGGTGCGGGCCACCGGCGGTCAACACGCCATGCTCGCGGTCCCCCGCGATATGTCCGCCAGCGGATTTGAACCCGTCGCCCGAACAATCACCGGTTTCATGCAGATGCACCGCGATGCCCCCTGCCGGCAGGTTGGACAGCGACAGTTTTGCCAGCGCCACGCCGGACTCGGTATCCTGGACCGTCACGGTTCCGACCTCTGCCCCTTCGGCATCCATAACCGGCGCAGTCGTCTCGGCGGCGAAAGCGGCGCTTGTCATCAGCCCGCAGGCCACGGCGGTGGTGAGTGCGAATTTCATTGGAATCTCCCTTTTCATGCTTGGGTTTGAACCGGCCAGCTGTGGTCGATTGGTCAAAGACCAACCCGCCGCATTTACCCAAAGTTCCAAGCCCCCGTGCCCGCACGGCCAAACAACGCCCATCGGCAGAAGTTAGCCGCCCGCCGAAGGCCGCGGAACCGCCGCGCCGCCTCTGTCGTTTCAACTACAGGTAACCACAACACAGGAGAGTTTCGACATGACTGCGACATCACATTCTAGCCTCGTATCTTCCTCTGACGTGAATGGTACGACTGTTTACAGCCGCGACGGCACGCATATCGGGTCCATTGATCATCTGATGATCGACAAGCAATCCGGCAAGGTCGCCTATGCCGTGATGGGCTTTGGCGGATTTCTGGGCCTGGGCGAGGATCACCACCCCGTGCCGTGGGGCAAGCTTGAATACGACACCACCAAAGAAGGCTTCGTGACCGACATCACCGAAGAGCAGGTTAAAGGCGCACCAACCCGCAGCGACGGTTGGGTGACAGACCGCGAATGGGAACGCCGGACCCACGAACACTATATGGTGCCGAATTACTGGATCTGATCCACAGAAGTTAACAACCGCAGACCGTCCCCACATCCGGGGGCGGTCTTTTTCTGTCACCGCCCTATATCCAGACCATCAGCTTTCAAGAGACCGGATTGCCCCCATGCCCAGTTCCGCCCCCTGCCCGCCTCTCCCGCACCCGTCTTGCGCGCAGGAGACACGCTGATGTGGGAGGATCTGCTGAACGAATTCTCCCTCGCCCCCAGCCTGCCCCTGTCGGTCGTTGTGGCCCGCACCCTTGCGACTGTGGTATTCTGCGGGCTGATCGGGCTTGAACGCGAAACCTCCAAACGGCCCGCGGGTCTGCGCACGCATATGCTGATCGGCCTCGCGTCGTGCATCTACTGCCTGCTGACCCTCGCCCTGCTCGCCCGCAGCGCCGAATTCGGCGATACCATCCGGATGGACCCCCTGCGTATCATCGAGGCGGTGACCAGCGGCGTCGCTTTCCTTGCCGCGGGGCTGATCGTCTTTTCCCAAGGCAAGGTGCGCGGCCTGACCACGGGGGCCAGCATGTGGGTCGCCGCCGCCGTTGGTGTGGCTTGCGGCTTGGGCGAATGGACGATCGCGGGCATGACCGTGATCCTCGCGCTGATCATCATCGCGCTGGTCCGCAAGCTTGAAAAACGCGCAGGCACCTATGAAGACCACGACTAGTCGCGGCCATCGGCAGCAATGCAACAGTTTGTGACCCAGAAACACGCGCCCTTGTTTTACAACTCCGGCGAAATACCCTAGCTGCATAGCAAATTCATATGAGGAATATCACGATGAGCGTTCGGGTTTGGATTGCAGGCTGTGCCGTATTGGCACTGGCTGCTTGTGCAGATGTACAGACCACCACTGACAAGATGACAACGGACGACGGGTTCTTCAAGGAACTGCCCGAAGGGGTGCGCATGGTGGCTGCCAAGAACCAGGATCTGACCGCGGTTAAGATCGACCCCAGCAACGGGTGCTACGTCTATCGCTACCGCGGGCCAGTCGAAACAACCTTCCTGCCCCTGCGCGCCGACAATGGCCGTCCGATCTGCACCCAAACGATCGCGGCTGCTGCGGCGGGCTAATCGCGCCCCGCGTCGTGACGTAAAAAGGCCGC
The DNA here is from genome assembly GCF_048285585.1 of Sulfitobacter sp. SBS6. Classification (NCBI taxonomy): domain Bacteria; kingdom Pseudomonadati; phylum Pseudomonadota; class Alphaproteobacteria; order Rhodobacterales; family Roseobacteraceae; genus Sulfitobacter; species Sulfitobacter sp. SBS6. The sequence goes on from NZ_JBLWBA010000002.1 coordinate 139,315, forward strand.
CCGAAGCGTCTCGCTTCGGGCGGCCTTTTCATGTGTGCAAAGGTCCGGACTTAGGTCGCAGCCGTCACCAGCTCTTCCGGCGGGTACAGGACCGCGCGCGATCCGGTGTTCACGTTCTCGTAGAGGTCGTTGATATGCGCCATGATCATCCGCACGCAGCCAGAGCTTGCACGCCCCCCGATCGATTGCGGGTTAGGCGACCCGTGGATGCGCAAATAGGTGTCGCGGTTGCCGACGAAAAGATACAGCGCACGCGACCCCAAGGGGTTCTGCGGGCCTGCGTCCATCCCATCGGCATGTTGTTCATAAAGCTCGGGATCGCGGCGGATCATGTTCTGCGTCGGCGTCCAGGTTGGCCATTTCGCCTTGCGCTTGATCGAATAGGTGCCGGGCTCGTACAGGTCACCCCGCGCAATCGCCACGCCATAGCGCATGGCGGTGCCATTATCCTGAATGTGATACAGATACCGCGCGACCGCATCGACGTGGATATCGCCCGGCGTCAGACCGGGGTTCGCCTCGACCAGTCGGGGTAGAAAGCGGGGCGCGACGCCCCAGGGATTCGTCGTTGCAGGATCGTAGCCCGCAGGCGTTACCTGCGCATCCCATGCGTCCCACATCGACTTGTCTGTTGTCGCCGCGGCGGCGAGACTGGGGGCCAGAGGGGCAGAAAACAACGCGGCAGCGGAGCTGGTGATAAAATGGCGTTTGGTCAGCATGCGTGCACGCTCCTATTTAGTTAGTGCTTGACGATGTAACCCCCAATAGCGCGACCCTGTTCCCAAGAACCAGTCACATGGCTGTGTGAGTTTGTTTCGGCCTGCGCAAACTAGACCGCCCCCGGCAGAAACGCCACGACTAGTTTCGCCAAAATTTTTTGCAAAACTGCGGAACAACTCGTTCACGCGGGCGTTATTTAGACAAATGACCAATCATTTGGGTTTCGTATGCCAACGTATTCCAGACGATCAGTTCTATTCGGCTTCGGTGCCGCAGTCGGCCTTGCGTCCCTGCCGCGCCATGCCTTTGCCGCTCTTGATGGCACCCCGTTCACCTTCCTGACCGATTCCGAGGCCCGAAGCCTCGCACTGCTGTGTGACACGCTGATCCCGCAAGATGATTTCCCCTCGGCCAGTCAGGCCGGCGTGGTCGATTTCATCGACCTGCAACTTGCGGGCGGATATGGGCGCGGGGAACACCTGTATATGGACGGGCCCCACCCCCAAGGCACACCCGAGCAAGGCTACCAATCTCCCCTACGCCCCGCCGAGCTCTGGCGCGAGGGGCTGGCGGCGATGCAGACCGTCATCGGCCCGCTTGACGGACAACCGCAATCCGCGCTCGACCAGCTGATGACCGACCTGTCCGAGGATAGGCCCGCGCTTGCCGGTCGTGTCGGGGCCAAAACCTTCTTTACCGAACTCCACGCCCTGACGAACCAGGGCTATTTTGCCGACCCGATCTATGGCGGCAACAAGGGCTATGCCGGTTGGCATATGGTCGGCTTCCCCGGAGCCTTCGGCTATTTCACCGACACGGTCGACGCCCACAATCGCCCCTACCGGCAGCCCCCTATGGGCATCGGGCACCAACCGGGCACAAGCGACTTCAACTGGGAAAGGTAGATCATGGCACGGCGGCTGGCGAAAACAGATGTGGTCATCATCGGGGCCGGTTGGACGGGTCTGACAGCTGCATATGAACTTGCCCATGTTGGCAAACGCTGTGTGGTGCTGGAACGCGGATCCTACCGCCACGACGCCGATGATTTCGCCGCTCCCAAGGAACATGACGAACTGAAATATGCGGTGCACCACGCGCATATGATCAACACCCGCAAAGAGACCCTGACCTTCCGCAACAACGCCAGCCAGCAGGCGCTGCCGATGCGCAGGCTCGGGTCGTTCCTGCCCGGTGTCGGACTTGGCGGCGCGGGCATCCACTGGAACGGCCAGCTTTGGCGGCCCCTGCCCTCCGACCTCGAAATGCGCAGCCATTACGAAAATCGCTATGGTGCCGACTTCATTCCCGATGATCTGAATGTGCAGGATTGGGGCGTCACCTATGACGAGCTTGAGCCCCATTTCGATTTCTACGAGAAGATCTGCGGCACCTCTGGCACCGCAGGACAGATGGCAGACGGCCCGCGTGAAGGCGGCAACCCCTTCGAAGGGCCGCGCAGCGCCGATTATCCCAACCCGCCCATGCGCCAGCCCATCGGCCCCACCAAATTCGGGGAGGCGGCGCAAAAGCTCGGCTACCACCCTTTCCCCCTGCCCGCCGCCAACGCCACCAAGGAATACACCAACCCCTACGGTGCCAAGCTGCATCCCTGCACCTATTGCGGCTTTTGCGAACGCTTCGGCTGCGGCTACTACGCCAAGGCCGACCCGATCATCTGCGTTTATGACCAGATCAAATCCCACGAGAATTTTGAAATCCGCTATCAGGCACAGGTCTTGCGGGTCGAGAAGTCAGAGGACGGCAAGACCGCCACCGGTGTCACCTATCTGACCGACGCGGGCGAAGAAGTGTTCCAGCCCGCCGACATCGTCTGCATGAATGCCTATGGCCTGTGGAACGTGCATCTGATGCTGGTCTCCGGTCTGGGCAAACCCTACGATCCGAAAACCCGCACAGGCAGCGTGGGCCGGAACTATGCCTATCAGACGATGGCAGGCGTGAACGTGTTCTTTGAGGATCAGGTGGTGACCAATCCTTTCATGGGGGCGGGGGCGCTTGGCACGGTGATCGATGACTTCAACGGCGACAACTTCGACCACAGCGATCTGGGGTTTCTGGGCGGCGGCTATATCGCCTGCACGCAGACCAATGGCCGCCCGATCAACTACCAGCCCACGCCCGAAGGCACGCCCGCATGGGGTGCCGACTGGAAACGTGCCGTGCGCGAGAATTACCTGCACCACGCCAGCCTGACCGTCCACGGGTCATCTATGGCGACGCCCGATAACTACCTTGACCTCGATCCCACTTGGAAAGACGCCTATGGCCGCCCGCTGCTGCGGATGACCTTCAACTTCCCCGAAAACGACCGGCGCATGGCCGACTATGTGATGGGCAAGGCGCATGAGATCGCGCGCAATATGGAGAACGTGACATCCACCTCCGCCAGCAACCGCGCGGCAGAGGGCAGTGATTATTCCATCGTGCCCTATCAGACCACCCATAACACCGGCGGCACGGTGATGGGCACGGACCCGACCACCAGCGTCGTGAACCGTTTTGGCCAGATGTGGGATCATCACAACGTCTTTGTCTTTGGCGCAGGGCTGTTTCCGCAGAACCTTGGCTACAACCCCACAGGGCCGCTGATGGGTGTCGCCTATTGGACGCTCGATCACATGAAGAACGACTATATCGCCAACCCGCGCCCGCTGATGGACGCCTAAAGCAGAGGAGCCGCCATGAACATCCCTCACCGCCCCCTGCTTAGCCTCGCCTTCGCAGCCTTTTTGCCCGCGCTGGCCACCGCGCAGGCGATCCCTGCGGATCAGCCCTATGATACGGCGCGCGATCTGTTCAACATGACGGTCGATACGCCGCCCGACGCCGACACGCTGGCACGGGGGCAGGCGATCGCCCTACAGGGCGCGGGCGATGTGCAATCCTGCGTGACCTGCCACAGCGTTGATGGTCAGGGGGACGGGTCGGGCAGCTTCCCGCGGCTTACCGGACAACCGGCGTGGTATCTTGACAAGCAGCTGGATGACTATGCCAGCGACGCGCGGCCCGACGACCTGATGACGCCCGTCGCGCAATCCCTCTCTGACGACGACCGCGCCGCGGTCAGCGCCTATTACGCCTCTCTCGCCGCGCCGCTGCGGGTGGCGCGCGGGCAGGTCTCGGTACAAGACATCCAGAAAGGGGCCGCCATCGCGCGGGCCGGATCGCCTGACAAGGGCCTGCCCGCCTGCACCAACTGCCACGGGCCCGACGCCACGGGCAACCCGCCCTCGGTGCCCTATCTTGCCGGTCAATACGCCAACTACATGGTGCTGCAACTGGACCGCTGGAAACGCGGCCAGCGGGACAATGACTTTGGCGGCATGATGTCCGCCATCGCCCGCAAAATGACCGCCGAGGATATGCGCGCCATCAGTGAATACTACGAGCGTGTGGCCAACCCGCTGACGACGAAAGACCCTCAATGACCCTCAACGCCCCCTCCCCCGCAACGCAACAGAACCGGAGTCCCCATGTTTGACTGGATCACCGGCCTGCTGGATGCCGCAGGCTATCTGGGCGTCGCGTTTCTGATGTTCGCGGAAAACGTCTTTCCACCCATCCCGTCCGAGCTGATCATGCCGCTGGCGGGGTTTCTGGCCTATCAGGACCAGATGAACTTTGTCGGCGTGGTGATCGCGGGCAGCATCGGGTCGCTGGCGGGCACCTACCTCTACTACATCATCGCGCGCAAGATCGGGCACGACCGCGTGCGGCACCTTCTGGAAAAGCATGGCCGCTGGCTCACCATGTCCCCCGAGGATCTTGACCGCGCGTCGGACTGGTTCGACCGCCACGGCAATCTGGCCGTGCTCATGGGGCGCATGGTGCCCGCGATCCGCACTCTGATCTCGGTGCCCGCGGGGCTGACGCCGATGCATCACCTGCCATTTCTGGCTTTCTCGCTGGCGGGCACGGTGATCTGGAACACATTGCTGACCGGCCTCGGCTACGCGCTTGGGTCGCAATACGATCTGGTCGCGGACTACATGAACCCCGTGTCCAACGTTGTCATCGGCGCCTTGGTGCTGACCTACATCTACCGCGTGATCCGCAAGAAAGGCGGCAGCGCACAAGACGCCACGGGCTAGCCGTCGCTACGGGCGTGAACTGGTGACGGCTGTGATGTCGGGGCCACGCCCCCGGCAAGGGGGGAAGGGAGTGTCCCATGACCAAGGATGTTTCATCAGCGCCGGATCAAGACGGCGAGAAAACCGAACTTAAACGTGTGATGGGGCCCGGCTTGCTGCTGCTGTTCGTGGTGGGCGATGTCTTGGGCACAGGGATCTACGCGCTCACAGGCGAAGTCGCGGCAAAGGTCGGCGGCATTGTCTGGCTGCCGTTCCTCGTGGCCTTTGTCTTGGCCACCGTGACCGCCTGCAGCTACCTTGAACTTGTCACCAAATACCCCAAGGCCGCCGGCGCCGCGCTTTATACGCAAAAGGCCTTTGGCGTGCATTTCCTCACCTTCCTTGTGGCTTTCGCTGTGATGTCTAGCGGGATCACCTCGGCCTCTACCGCCTCGCAGGCCTTTGCCGAGAATTTCGGGAAAAGTTTCGGTCTGGGCGACGGGGCCTTCCTGATCACCGCCATCAGCATCGGCTTTATGGTGCTGCTGGGGCTGATCAACCTGCGCGGCGTCGGCGAAAGCGTGAAGGCAAATGTGGTGCTCACCTGCATCGAACTGACCGGCCTGCTGATCATCATCATGATCGGTGCCGCCGCGCTCATGGGCGGGCAAGGCGATTTCGGGCGCGCGTTCGATTTCAGCAGCGCCGGAGAGCAGGGGCTGTTCTGGCCCGTGATCGCCGCGACCACGCTGGCATTCTTTGCAATGGTCGGCTTCGAGGATTCCGTGAACATGGCCGAAGAAGCCAAGAACCCCTCGCGCATCTTTCCCAAAGTCCTGCTCGGCGGGCTGCTGATCACCGGCGTGATCTATCTGCTAGTGTCGATCACCGCCATTGCCCTTGTCGACGCAAAGGCCTTGGGCGAAGGGGCCACCCCCCTGCTCAAGGTCGTCGAAGCCGGCGCGCCCTGGTTCCCGCTCAGCGTCTTCGGCATCATCACCATGTGCGCCGTGGCAAACTCCGCACTGATCAACATGCTGATGGCCAGCCGCCTGCTGTACGGGATGGCGCAGGAAAAAGTGCTGCCCACCATTCTGGGCAAGGTGCTGCCCAAGCGGCGCACGCCCTATACCGCCATTGTCTTTACCACCGGGCTGGCGATCGCGCTGATCACCTTTGTCGGCGCGGTGCCTGATCTGGGGGGCACCACGGCGCTGCTGCTGCTTGCGGTGTTCACGCTGGTCAATATCGCCGTGCTGGTGCTGCGCAGCGATACGGTGGAGCACGACCATTTCACCAGCCCCCTCGGCCTGCCCTATATCGGCGCGATATCCTGCGCGTTTTTCGTCGGCCCGTGGACGGGGCGCGACAGCGTGCAATACCTCATCGCCGCGGTGCTGATCGGCTTGGGTGTGGTGCTCTGGGGTGCGACCGTGTTCTACATGAAATCAAAGGGGCAAGACCCGCTTGCCTCGGACATGGACAAATTGTCAGAGTGAAAGGAGCCCCCTTGCAACACCCTTGGCGCATCTGTGCAATCGCCCCGGCCGCCCTGCTTCTGGCAGGCTGCGAGGGGCGTCAATCCGTGCTGGCCCCCGCCGGTCAGGACGCGGCGGATGTGCTGAACCTCTTTTGGGTGATGCTGGTCGGCGCGGTGATCCTGTGGGGGCTTGTCGCGCTGCTGTTCGTCTATGTCACACGCATCAACCCCGGTGCCATGCGCCGCCGCACCGCCGAGATGCTGATCGTCGGCGGGGGCATCCTCTTTCCCGTGGTCCTGCTGGGGGGGCTGCTGATGTATTCCCTGCCGCTGATGGGACCGACCCGCGCCGAAGGGGACGGGCTGGTCGTGCGGGTCACCGCCGAACAATGGTGGTGGCGCGTCGAATACCAACAGCAAGGGGAGACCAGAACAATCGTCTCGGCGAATGAACTCCGCCTGCCCGCCGGTGCCCGGACCGAGCTTGTGCTGAACGCCCATCGGGTGATCCACTCCTTCTGGGTGCCGGCCCTTGGTGGCAAGACCGATATGTTCCCGGGGCGTGAAACCCGCATGACCCTCGCGCCCACCGATCCCGGCATCTACCGTGGCCAATGCGCCGAATTCTGCGGCGCCTCCCATGCGTTGATGGCCTTTGAAACCGTGGTGATGCCGCCCGATGAATTCGACCAATGGCTCAGCGCAGAGGCGCGCGATGCCAAGCCACCCCAAGGCGCGCTGGCCCAAGCCGGCGCGACCCTGTTCCTTGAGGAAGGCTGCGGCGCCTGCCACACCATTCGTGGCACCAAAGCCATCGGCAAGACGGGCCCCGACCTGACCCATCTGGCAAATCGCCACTCGCTTGCCGCAGGCACCCTTCCCTTGAACGCGCAGGCCATCGCCACATGGATCGGCCACACCGACACGATCAAACCCGAGGTCAATATGCCCACCTATGACTTCCTGTCCGACGACGACCTCGCGGCGCTCGCCGCCTATCTGGGGGGGCTGGAATGACCCGCAGATACCCCGATGTGCTGCAACCCGAAGGCACCTACCCCCCGACCGAGGATATGCTCGCCGAACCCGTCCCGCAGGAGGTTCAAGAGGCGCAGAAAAAACGCCTGCGTGCAGCTTGGAAAACGCCGCAAGGCTGGCGCTATTGGTCAGCGGTGAACAACACCGAGGTCGGCATCTGGTACACGATGACCGCGTTCTTTTTCATGCTCTGCGCCGGTATTCTGGCGGTGCTCATGCGCACCCAGCTTGCCGTGCCCGAGAATGATTTCCTCGACGCCGACCGCTATAACCAGTTCTTCACCATGCACGGCTCGGCGATGATGTTCCTTTTTGCCGTGCCCATGTTCGAGGCGATCTCGATCCTGCTGCTGCCCGGGATGCTGGGGGCGCGCGACATGCCGTTCCCGCGGCTCAGCGCCTATGGCTACTGGTGTTTCCTGATCGGCGGCATCTTCGTCTTCGGGTCCATCCTGTTCGATTCCGGCCCCAAGGCGGGCTGGTTCATGTACCCCCCGCTCGCCACCAAGGAAGAAGGCATCGGCCCCGATGTCTGGCTTTTGGGCCTCTCGTTTATCGAGGTCGCCTCCATCGCCGCGGCGGTCGAGCTGATTGTCGGCGCGCTCAAATGCCGCCCGCCAGGGATGCGCGTCAACATCATGCCGCTCTATGCGTGGTATGTGATGGTCGTGGGCGGGATGATCCTCTTCGCCTTCCCGCCGCTGATCGCGGGGGATTTCCTGTTCGAACTCGAACGGTCCTTCGATTGGCCGTTCTTCGATCCCGTCCGGGGCGGCGACCCGATGCTCTGGCAGCATCTGTTCTGGATTTTCGGCCATCCGGAGGTCTACATCATCTTCCTGCCCTCCATCGCCATCGCCGCGATGATCGTGCCCACCGTCGCACGCACGCCCATCGTGGGCTATTCGTGGATCGTGCTCAGCGCGGTCGGCACGGGGTTCTTGTCCTTCGGGCTGTGGGTGCATCACATGTTCACCACCGGCCTGCCCCAGATCAGTCTGGGGTTCTTCTCTGCCGCGTCCGAGGCCGTCGTGATCCCCACCGGCATCCAGCTTTTCGCCTTTGTCGCGACGCTGATGGTGGGACGGGTCAAGATGACCCTGCCGATGCTCTGGATCGCGGGGGCGCTGGCAATCTTTGTGGCCGGCGGTCTGACAGGGGTGATGCTGGCCATCGTGCCCTTCAACTGGCAGGCCCATGACAGCTACTTCGTCGTGGCCCACCTGCATTACACGCTGTTCGGCGGCATGGTCTTTCCGGTCATGGCGGGGGTCTATTATTTCTTCCCCTTCTTCCGCAAAAAGCTTCTGTCCGAAACCCTTGGCCGTTGGGCCTTCTGGCTGATCTTTGTGGGCTTCAACGTCACCTTCCTGCCGATGCATCTGACGGGGCTCAAGGGGATGCCACGCCGGATCTTCACCTATCCGGGCAGCGCGGGCTGGGACTGGCTTAATATGATGTCCACCGTCGGGGCCTATATCACCGCCGCAGGCTTTGCCGTCTTCGTCTACGATCTGCTGCGGCCCAAAGCGTACCAGGGCCAGATCAAGCGCAACCCTTGGGGCGGCGGCACGCTGGAATGGGCCCATGATGTGCCCGAAGAGGCATGGGGCAACCGTTCGGTGCCCTATATCACCTCGCGCTACCCCCTGTGGGACCAGCCCAAACTGGTCGAGCGTATGGACGCGGGCCGCTACTATCTGCCCGACGCCCCCGAGGGCAAACGCGAGACGCTGATCACCTCGGTCATCGACGCGAAACCGCTGATGGTGCAGCGCGTCACCGGCCCCGCGTGGATCACCATGCTCGCCGCGTTCTTTACCGGCGGTGCGTTCATCTTCCCCACCTTCCACATCTACGAACCCGCCATCGTCTGCGGCGCCTTCGCCATTGTCTGCGTGCTCTACTGGCTCTGGACCAGCACAGCACAGGTGCCGGATCAAGAACGCAAGGACGTGGGCCTTGGCCTCAGCCTGCCGACCTACGCCTCGGGGCCGACCTCTGTCGGGTGGTGGGCGGTCTGGATCACGATGCTGGGCGACAGCACCGCCTTCGCCAGCCTCGTCTTCGGGTTCTTCTTCTACTGGACCGCGCGCCCGGACTTTATCACCATCGGAGCGGACCACGCGACGGGTGCCGCCGTCGCGCTCGGGGTTACGCTGTTTGTCGTCTCATGGGCCGCGACCTTGCTCGCGCGCGAGGTCAATAAACGCAGCCATATCACGCTCGCACGCATCGCATTGGCACTGGCCGCGACCTGCACCGTCGGCGGGGCGGGGCTGATCATCCTGTCGGTCCTCCACCTTGAGCCCACAACCCATGTCTACCCCGCGACCATGTGGGCGCTGATGGTCTGGCTGGTGGCCCATTCCCTGCTGGGGGTCATCATGCAGCTTTATGCGCTGGCAGGGTCGATCTTTGGCAAGGTGACCCCGCAATATGACGCCGACCTGTGCAACGTGACGCTGTTCTGGCACTTCATGGTGCTGACCGCACTGGTCACCGGCTTTATTCTGGGCGTGGCCCCAAGGTTGCTGGCATGAACCAGATCTCCACCGAAGAAGAGCAAGAGGAATTCCACGAGGAACAAGACAGCCTCTGGCGGCTCGCCCTCAGCCCCACGCTTTGGGCGCTGCATTTCGTGATCTGCTACGGTGCCACAACCGTATTCTGCGCCGATCATATCCTCGGCGTGGATTACCTCAGCACGCTGCGCCTTGGCATCGGGCTGCTGACCATAGGCGTTCTGGCGGCGATCGTCTGGCTGGGCTGGGGCGCGTGGCGGCAATGGGATGTGGTGCGTGACCGCGAATGGGAAAACGACGCGGGCAACAACGAGGACCGCCACCAGTTCATGGGCCACGCGGCCTTCCTGCTGTCGCTGATCTCGGCGGTCGGGGTGATCTATGTCTCGCTCCCCGTGCTCCTGATCGCCAGCTGCGCATGACCCGCGCCGCGACATATCTGGGGTTTGCCCTGCTTGGCCTGCTTTGGCTGGTGCCGCTGGAACGGCTGACCGGCGCCGCCTTCCCCGTCCATATGCTGCGACATATGGGGCTGGTCGCCGTGGTCGCACCGCTGCTCGCCTTCGGACTGGGGGACCGGCTGCGCTGGCTGATGATCTCTCCGCTGATCGCGACGGTGCTTGAATTCATGGTGGTCTGGGCATGGCATCTGCCGCAGCTGCACGGGATGGCCTATCTGCTGCCCGCGGGCTTTGCGCTGGAACAGGGCAGCTTCCTGATCGTCGGGCTGCTGGTCTGGGTCAGCGCCCTGCGCGCGCACAACGGGCTGGCAGGGGCCGGATCGCTGCTGCTGACCTCGATGCATATGACCCTACTGGGGGCGTTGCTGATCCTCGCCCCCCGCGATGTCTTCGCCGAGATTTGCGGCCGCGCCGCCGACCTTGGCGGGCAACAACTGGGCGGGCTGCTGATGCTGGGCATCGGCACACCGGTCTATCTGATCGCCGGATTGTGGCTGGTGGGCCGTGACCTGCGCAGCACCGACCCCGCACCCCAAACGTAACGGAGCAAACGCAATGAGAACTGTGATCAAAACCCTGATCGTTCTGGCCCTGCTGGGGGCTGTCGGCGCGGTGACCATCGTGGGGCTGGGGCTGTTCAACGTCTCTGCCCGCGCGGGCCATATTCCGGGCGTGTCCTGGGTGCTGCACACCGCCTATCGCCAGTCGGTCAAACTCCGCGCCCCTGACGCCGAACAGGTGCCCGACCTGTCCGATCCCGATCTCGTCGCCCTTGGCGCGGGGCATTTCGACAGCGCCTGCAGCTTCTGCCACGCCGCCCCTGACCGGATCCACTCCGCCACCGCCGACGCCATGTCGCCCGAACCGCCCCATATCACCGACGCCGTCGCCGACTGGCAGCCGCAACATCTGTTCACCATCGTCAAGGACGGCGTAAAGATGAGCGGCATGCCCTACTGGCCCGCCGAAAACCGCGAGGACGAGATCTGGGCCATGGTCGCCTTTCTCACCCATGTCCGCAAGATGGAGGGCGCGGGCTTTGACGCGCTGCTGGCGTCAGACGCACCGGCCGACGACACCGCGCTGACCTATTGCGCCTCCTGCCACGGCGCGACGGGCGACAGCAAAGGCAACGACCATATCCCCCGCCTCGATGTCCTCGACGAAGGGTACATGCAGGACGCGATCATCGCCTATCGCACCGGCGCGCGGGACAGCGGCTTTATGGCCCATGCGGCAACGCAGCTTCCCCCCGATGACCTGACCCGCGTGATCCGCCACTATGCCGCATCCGCGCCCGATGGCCCGACCCCGACAGCCCCCCTGCCCCCGACAGAGCTCGAGCTGATGGAGCAAGGGGCCGGCGTCGCCGCCATCGGCAATATCGACGCGCCGTCTTGTGCGTCCTGCCACGGCCCCGGTCTGGACCAGACCAAACCCGGCTTCCCGCGCATCAGCGGCCAGCCGCGCCCCTATCTGGCGCAGCAGCTGAAGCTTTGGCGCGATGGCACACGCGGCGGCGGCCCCCGCAAAGAGCTGATGGAAAAAGCCGCCCGCAATCTGTCAGATGCCGAGATCGACGCGCTGGCGCTGTATTATTCCCAGCTTCCGGCGGAGTAGGCAGAGAGGGCAACCCTAGGTGAGCGCGTCGTAATCGTTGCGCAGAAACATCTTTTTGCGCCGCGACCAATGCAGCCCGACATCGCGGGCTGTCCGCTCCATCCCGCGGTGCAGGGCGCGGTGCCGCAGATAGGGCACCCAGCTGCGCAGCTTGATCACATTGGGATCGCCAAACCCGTCCACGATCAGCGGTTGCCACTTACCCTCCTGCTGTCCCCAGACGATACTGCGGGAGTTCAACCCCGGGGCCACCACTCCAAGCGCAAAGACCGCGCGCGAAAAATCGTTCAACGCCTTCAGCGCCGCCGTATCCAGCAGATCCCGCGCGACGAAATCGTCCAGCGTCATCCCCAGCCCGCCGCTTTCCGGCCCGACCCGCTGCATCAACAGCCCCAGCCCCATATCCGTCCGCATCACCCCGTTGGTGAATGCAATCGGCGAAGCAATACCCGCGTCATGGCTGCGAATCCGCACTTCGATGTCATGGGTCAACTGGCGCAACAGCATGCGGTGTCGCGTCGTCGGGAAATGTTTGTAAAGAAACGGTCTGACCCGCCCCGTGTCCGCCGCCCGCAGCGCCTCCATCGGTACTTTCACAACAAGATCATCGGGCGCTTTCACAGCAAAGACCGCCCGGCCCTGCTCTTGTTTAAGCAACGTACCAGTTTCCATTTGAAGCAATTCGGCTGACTGTGTCATCTACACTATTTATCTTTAACTGTTGGTACCTACTAAGCAGAGCGTGTCACAGCGCATGCGTAACCTACAGTTGCGAACGCTGTCAAAAAGTATCTTAAAAAGGGCGGACGACCGCCGCAGATGCGCAATATTTCGCACAGCGAAATGCTGAGACCCCGCTTGACATTCCCCTGCGGCACTTTGATTGACATGCGTTAAGAACGATAGAAACCATAGAAAAGGGTGGAATGTGCGTTTTCTCGCTGGAGTAGCATCCCTCATCTGCGCTGTTAATCTGATTATCGGAAAAGTCTTTTCCTGGCTCGCGCTGGCCATTGTCGTCGTCTGCTTTACCGTAGTGGTCCAAAGATACCTCTTTGCCACCAGCTACGTCTGGATGCAGGATCTCTATATCTGGCTGAACGGGGCGATGTTCACCGCGGTGGCAGGCTTTGCCCTGCTGCGCGACGATCACGTGCGCGTCGATATCTTTTACCGTCCCGCCAAACTGCGCACCCGCGCCATCACCGACCTGATCGGGGTGTTCGTCTTTCTGCTGCCCTTCACATGGATCGTCTACATCTATTCGATGCCCTTCGTGCAGCGCGCATGGGGCTATCACGAAGGCTCTGCCAATGTGGGCGGGATGCCGGGGCTTTATATCCTCAAAACCTTTATCATCGTCTTTGCGGCCCTGATTGCGGCGCAAGGCATTGCCATGGCGATCCGGTCCATTCTGGTGCTTGGCGGCAGGGCTGATCTTGTGCCCGCCGCGATGCAGTACAGCCCGGACGCCATCAAACCCGCCACCACCGAGGGAGCCGCCTGATGGACCCGATCATGATTGGCGAGATGCTCGCCGCGCTGATGTTCTTTGGGGTCATCGGCTTTCTGCTTCTGGGCTTCCCCGTAGCCTTCACCCTTGCCGGGACTTCGTTACTATTCTGCGGTGTAGGCATGGCTTTGGGCGTGTTCGACCCGTCCAACTTCGGGTCTTTGCCCAACCGCTATATCGGCTTTATGACGAACGAAGTGCTCGTCGCCGTGCCGCTGTTCATCTTCATGGGCGTGATGCTGGAACGCAGCCAGATCGCCGAACAACTGTTGCTCACCATGGGCAAGATGTTCGGCAATATGCGCGGCGGGCTCGGGATCTCTGTGGTGCTGGTCGGGGCGATGCTCGCGGCCTCTACCGGCGTGGTGGGCGCGACTGTGGTGACGATGGGGCTGATCTCGCTGCCCGCGATGCTGCGAGCGGGCTATGACCCGAAACTGGCCACCGGCGTAATCTGCGCCAGCGGTACTTTGGGCCAGATCATCCCCCCCTCTACCGTGTTGATCTTCATGGGCGATATGCTGTCGGGTATCAACTCGCAGGTGCAGATGGCCAAGGGCAACTTTGCCCCCACGCCCGTCTCTGTCGGGGATCTTTTTGCCGGGGCCCTGCTGCCCGGGCTGCTGCTCGTATCGCTCTACCTCGGGTATGTGCTGTTCAAAGCCGCAACAGACCCTAAATCCTGCCCTGCCACCCCCGTTCCAGCGGATGAGAAATCAAAGCTGCTGCGCGAGGTCTTTGTGGCGCTTGTCCCGCCTCTGGCGCTGATTTTGGCCGTGTTAGGGTCTATTCTGGGCGGCATCGCCACCCCGACAGAGGCCGCATCCGTCGGTGCCGTCGGGGCCATGATCCTCGCCGCATTGCGCTGGCGTCTGTCCTTTGGCGTGCTTAAGGAAACGATGGTATCGACGGCTACAATCACCAGCATGGTCTTTGTGATCCTGCTCGGGGCGTCGGTCTTTTCGGTCGTATTCCGCATGATGGGCGGCGACAATCTGGTGCATGAATTCCTCAGCAATCTGCCGGGCGGTACGCTCGCTGCCGTCGCAGTGGTGATGATCATCATGTTCTTCCTGGGCTTCATCCTCGACACCTTCGAGATCATCTTTATCGTGATCCCGATCACCGCACCGGTGCTGCTGATGCTGGATGTCGATCCGATCTGGCTGGGTGTGCTTGTTGGGGTGAACCTGCAAACGTCCTTCCTGACCCCGCCCTTCGGCTTTGCGCTGTTCTACCTGCGCGGCGTCGCCCCGGCGGACCTGCCCACCAGCGCGATCTACAAGGGCATCCTGCCCTTCGTGATGCTGCAAGTGGTGGCGATTGCGATTCTGTTCATGTTCCCGCAGATCGTGACCTGGTTGCCCAAACTGATCGCGGGCTAAGGGCCACCTTATACTTTGACACGCTAAGGGGATCGCCCTCCCTGGGGGGCGATCCGCAGGTTTGAAAGTGGCAGCCCCGGTGCATCAACCGCTGACCGATGCAGATGGCGCGACATCGCAAAATCGCCCTCCGGGCGGAGGGAGGGCGATGCCCGGTGTGCCACCGGGCGGGACGGGGACTAAGCCCCTGCCCCAGCACGAAAAAAGGCCCGGTGTTTCCACCGGGCCTTTTCTGTATCCGACGGGCGGAGCTTAGTATTTCAGGAAGCTCTGACGCGCCTGAATGTAGGGGCTGTCGATCTTCTCTGTCCGGGTGCGGACAAGGTTCAGCGCTTCGACAAAGCTGTCGGCGGTTTTTTTGACCAGCGGGTCGTCGCTGCTGCGCAGTTCCTCGACCACCTCGACCGAGGCTTTTGCACCGGCTTCCATGATGTCGTCGGGGAAGTTGCGGACGGTCACGCCGTGCTCTTCCACCAGCGTTTTCAGCGCGCGTGGATCGTTGGCATAGAAGTCCGCCGCAACCTGATCGTATTCCGCTTGGCTCACATCACGAATGATCGCCTGCAGGTCTTCGGGCAGTTCCTGGTACTTCTTCTTGTCGACGACAAGCTCGGTCGCAAGGCCGGATTCAACGAAGGACGGCATGTAGTAGTTCTTGGCAACCTGATGGAAGCCGAGCGCCAGATCGTTGTAGGGGCCGACGAATTCGGCCGCGTCCAGCGTGCCCGATTGCAGCGCCTGAAAGATCTCGCCCGCGGCCATGTTGGTCACGGTCGCGCCCAGCTTCTCCCACACGCGACCACCAAGGCCAGGGGTCCGGAAGCGCACGCCTTTGACATCGTCAAGGCTGGTCAGCTCGTCGCGGAACCAACCGCCTGTCTGCGTGCCGGTGTTGCCCGACAGGAAGCCCTGAACGCCGAACTGGTCATAGATCTCGTCCCAGATTTCCTGACCGCCCATATAGCGCATCCAGGCTGTCAGCTCTGGCGTGGTCATGCCGTAGGGCACGCCGGTAAAGAAGGACAGCGCGGGCGATTTGTTCTGCCAATAATAGGCGGCACCGTGGCTCATCTCGGCGGAGCCATCGATCACGGCGTCCAGCGATTGCAGCGGCGGCACCAGCTCACCAGCGGAGTAGACCTGCACGGTCAGACGGCCACCGGAGGCCGCTGTGATACGGTCGGCCAGACGCTGCGCGCCGACACCCAGACCGGGGAAGTTTTTTGGCCAGGTGGTGACCATGCGCCAAGTAATGTTGCCTTGGGCGACGGCGGGTGCGGCCAGCGATGAAGCAACGGCCCCTGCCCCCGCAACGCCTGCGCCACGAATAAACGAACGACGATCCATGATGTTTCTCCCGAGATCAAAAATATGTCGATAAGGTCTTTCTGACTTCTGCCAGCCCTCCCCTATGGGCGCACGTTAATCCCGCGTTTCAGGGGATGTCCATGGGTCAACGTCGCGTTCTGGTGCCAATAGGGCGGAATCACGATGGAATCTGGATCTTTCAGCCGCAAAGCTGTTTTGAATCAACGCGTTAAGCCTATATTCGCGCCGAAAACCCCTTGTTTTATTGGGAAATGGGGTATTTGCGCTCTTTGCCTTTCAACGCACAAAAAAGGGGACGCTTCTGCGCCCCCTTCCCCGCTACCCCCCTCATTTACCCTTGCCGGTTACCCATGGGTAACCCGATGCGCGGTGGTTACCCATGGGTAACCCGATGCGCGGTGGTTACCCATGGGTAACCGGTTACCGGATGCGCGGCCCGCTGCTGAGCACCTCTTCAAAGGCGCGCACGGCTTCTTCCAATTGCTTCTTGGGCATGGTGGCAAAGTCGATATCGCTCATCAAACGGCATTCGCCGTGGCGGGCGGTGACCTTGGTCTGGCCGACGTAGAATTCGAACTTCTGCTTAGGCTCTGCCTTGGAGGCGGGCTTCACTGTCGGCTCGTTCGAGGTGGTCAGAAAATCCTTGAGAATTTTATTCTGCTCGTCCGGTGTCGACGCATCCAAGAGTTTTTCCTGCAAGACGCTGGCTTGATCAGGCGTGCGCAGCGCGCGCGCGACATCGACCCCCAGATTGCGCGGCACGGCCTTGGGCCACTGCAAGCTCCCTTCCAAAGCAGAGAGAAGGAAGACAAAGCTTTTGATGTAAGACCGCTTGGTCTTGTGCAGCGCGCTGTAAAGACGGGTCACCAGCTCTGCCGGGTCGATCTCTTCCACTGCGTCGTCCTTGGCGGCGGTGATCGCAACCTGTGCCATCTCGGCGAAAGACAGGTCTTCGCGCACGACGTTTTCTTCGACCATATCCACATAGCGCGAAATGCGGTCATCCTCGCCCACTTCTACCCGCGCGGTGATCGTGCCAAAGCGGTCATCTTTGGTTTCCGAAAACAACTGCGACAGGGCGGTGAAACGGCGCCAGCCTTTCTTGAGCTGGTAGCGCCCGTTCGGCCCGACATAGACCTCGACGGGCTCGCGCTGCCCACGTTCGCGGATCGAGGATTTAAGCTCCTCCATCTCGTCGGACTGCGCGACTTCTTCCAGCGCAAGGCGATCGCGCGGCAGATCGTCGGTGAAGATTTCCGACAGGTCGATCTGGTAGAGCACGCGGCCTTCGCCTTGGGCTTGCCGGAAAGTCTTGGCGTCTTCGGCGTTGCGGCGGCGCTGTTCGATTTTGGCTTCGGTTGCCTCTTGCAGGTTTTCGGCCACGTCCCGCACGGCGGCGCCCATGGGGCCCGGCTGGCGGTTGCGGCGACTGCCGGATGTGGGGGCTTCTACCGGGGCGAAGCCGAATTTGTTTTTACTGCTCATTCTGCCTTCTCCTTACGTTTTCCGTTTTCTTTCCACGCTTCGAGCACGGTTTGCAAAAACTCGTCATAGGCACGGTCGAAACTCTGCCGCGCCCGTTTCCATGTTTCGCGCGTCATCTGGCGATAGTCCTGTTCGTAAACCGACATCTGGAACCGGCCCGACTGTTCGACCGCGCGGGTCATTTCAATCGGGTGGGCGCAGACATCGGCGCCGAAGACGTTCTTGAACGCGTCGATCATGGCGCTGTGCAACGGATTGTTGGATTCAAAACGGGTCATAAGTAAACGGATGTCGGAAAACTGTTTAGGAAGCGTAATGCCTGCATCCGCTGCAAGGCTTGCGAACCCTTCCGAGATATCGGCCATCGCGTCGCCAAGCTGGCCCAGATAGCTGGTTGTACTGTCATATTCCCAGTAGCCCGGGCCCGAGGGGATATAGAGGATATCAGCCGCAAACGCGGCGTTTAGGGACTGGTAGCCGATGGCGGGCGGGCAGTCGAAAATGATGATGTCATATTGATCGTCGGGCAGTTCATCGAGATAGCGCGCGACGCAGCCGAAAAAGCTCCATGCCTTGTGGAGCGCGCGGTATTGGGCCGAGGCGAATTCCACGAAAGCCGCGTTGGCGCAGGACGGGATGATGTCGATCGTGGGCCAGCAGGTGGGCTGGATGAATTCCTGAAACCGCTGCGCGCCGATGGATTGCACGTCTTCGGGCAATTCGTCCGCGGCGGGGTAGGGGCAGTCATCGGGGTCATCATAGCTTTCCATGATCCGGTTGGATTCACGGCAGAGGTCGCGACACATGATGCCCCAGACCGTGTGGCTTTCCTTGACCTCGGTCAGCCCCATCGAATGGGTCAGCGTCGCTTGCGGGTCGAAGTCGACGCAGAGCACGCGGTAGCCATCAAGGGCGGCGGCATGGGCGAGGTGTTGTGCGACGACCGTCTTCCCGACGCCGCCTTTGAAGTTCGACACGGCCACGCGCATGGCACGGCCCCGGGGGCGTTCGGGCAGCAGCTTGCGGCCGCGGAATTTGGCGCGGCGGCGCAGCTCGTTGATCTCTTCGAGGCTGAACCAGCGTTGGCGGCCATCCTCTTCGGTAAGCCCCTGGGGCAGGGTCGGGTCGTCCGCCAGCTTCTTGCGCAGGGTGTCGGCGGGGACGTCGAACATGAACTGGCTGATCTCCCAGATAGAGAAGGGGCGCAGGGCCTTTATCTCTCCGGGGGAGAAGGTGGCGCGGCGCACGGCGGCCTGTTGTTCCAAGCTGCGCTCGTTCATGTTAAGAAGGTCGTTGTGATTTCTCATCTATCTACTCGCGTTTTTAAGCCTCGAATTTCGAATAACGCGAATTCGGCAATTTGGCAAAACCTAATTTTCCCGAAATTCGCGCGCCATTCCTGAAGAACGGCTTTATTTCGCTGCGGTTAACGCGGGGCAAAGAGATTTTGGTGACAGGCAAGGGGCATATGACGCTGTTTTGGTGACAGCGATCCCCTGATATGGTGACACCTTAGCGTCCCCCTTAACCTATTAACCTTTACCAAATTGAATTTGGATTAAGGAAAAGGATAATTCCTGTTTTTCCCAGCGGGTTGACAGAAGACGGGATTTAGAGCTTTGTAGAAAGCATAAACGGAATCGGCTCAAAGAAGCTGACCGATAAAAATAAGACGATACATCGAGTAGGCAAAACCATGAACCCATTGCGGCTGACCGGCCCTGAAGCCGGGGTGATCAAGTACGACCTTTTGACCGCGTTGAGCGTGGCGGGGTTGAACGGATCACCGACCTTGCAGACCTCGTTGATGCGGCTGATCGCAGCGGTGACCTCGCGGTATAATTGGCGCGCTGACGAGCTGAGCGTGGGCCAGCGGGATCTGGCGCGGATGTGGTCAGTGAATGAACGCACGGTGAAACGCGAGATCAAACGGCTGACGGATGCGCAGCTGTTGATTTGTACGCGCGGCGGCGTGCGGGGCAGGGTGGCGGCCTATCGGTTGAACTATGCGCAGATCGCGCGGTTGTCAGAGCCGTGCTGGCCGCTGGTCGGGCCGGATTACGATGCGCGGATGAAAGAGCGGTATCGCAGCGAAACCCCGGTCAAGGTGGTGCAACTGGCCGATTACGCGAAACCCGAGGCATCAGAGCCCGCGCAGGGCGGGCCGGGCACGTGGCAACGTGCGATGGTGAACCTGTCGCGGGAGAACGCGGATCAGTTCAAGGCGTGGTTCTCGCAGCTTGAATATGTGGCGTTCGAAGGGGGCGTGCTTGAGCTGCGCACCCCGAGCAAATTCGCGCAACGCTATATAGAGACGCATCTTCTGCGCCCGCTTGTCGCGGCGGTGGAGGCAGAGTTGGGGCCGGTGACGCGGATTGAATTCAAGGGCTAGAAACTGCCGCTGATGGCGCGGGCGGCTTCTTGGGCGATGGGGGCAGCACGGCGGGCGAAGTCTTCGGCGCTCCATTCGGAAAGCGACCCGGCGATGTGGATGGCCCCCAAGGGACGGCCCTGACGGTTGACGACGGGCACACCAATGGCGACTTCGCCTAATACGAATTCATTCTGGACCTGCGCAAAACCGTCTCTACGGGCCTGTTCGAGACTGTTCATGATGCTGTCGGGGTCCACGTTGGTGTAAGAGGTATAGCTGTGCAGCGCGAAGCGGGTGATGATCTCGCGCGCTTCTTCGGGGGGCAGGGCGCAGAGGGTCGCGCGGCCGCCTGCGGTGCAATAGGTGGGGACGCTATGGCCCACAAGCGTCGCGTAAAACGTTTCGCGTTTGCTTTGCATGCGCAGGGCATAGATCACGCGGGTTTCATCATAGAGGCTAAAGTCGATCCGCTCGGCGATGGATTTGCGCATCTCGAGGATAACGGGGGTGGCGACCTGCACCACGGGGTCCAGACGTAGGGTGTCGTGGGTGTGGTCAAGCAAGCGCAATCCGGGCAGGTAGCCGCGGTCATCGGGGCTGCGCCGGATGTGCCCCAATGTCATGAGCGTATGCACAAGACGTTGCGCAGCGGAGCGGTCGATCTCTGCCTTCGTGGCGATGTCTGACAGGCTGAGCGGGCCGTCGGCCTCGTGAAACGCGCTAAGCACGTGAATGGCGCGGGCGGCGGAGCGCACAAAGAGCCTATCGGCATCTGCCTGAAAATTAGACGCGACAGAGGAATGTGGTCGTTTGGGGTCAGGCATTGAGCGCTCCGGGTTGACGCGAGGATAGGTCAGTGCCTAGCATCGTATGGCAATACAGCCGTATCGCCAAGCAATACATTCAGTTTTGTGAAGCGATACAAGATTTAGAGGTAGGTTCCCCGATGCGCGTCGCCATGGCCGGATTTCTTCATGAAACCAATACCTTTGCGCCCGAGCCTGCGGATATGGCGGCCTTCAAGGCCGGTGGCGGTTATGTCCCTATGGTGGGTGGCCCCGCGATGATCGACGCCTTTCAGGAAGTGAACCTTGGCATGACCGGTGCGTTGAAGGTGGCGGGGGATTCGGATTGGGATGTGGTGCCTGTTCTTTGGGCGGGGGCTATTCCATCGGCACCTGTGACGCAGGATGCGTTCGACACTATTCTGGGCGAGATTCTGGACGGGCTACGTGCCGCAGGGCCGTTGGATGGCGTGTTTCTGGACTTGCATGGCGCGATGGTGGCGACGCATCACGATGACGGTGAAGGCGAGATCGCCCGTCAGGTACGCGCATTGGTGGGGCCGGATGTGCCGATTGCAGCCGCGTTGGACCTGCATGGCAATATCTCGGAAGAATTTGTGAACACGGTGGATGTGCTGGCGGGATTCCGCACCTATCCGCACATCGACATGGCCGATACCGGTGCCGCAGCGGCGCGGTTGCTGGATCATGTGATGCAGACCGGCAGGCGCCCGGCCAAAGCGTTCCGCCGCATGTCCTATCTGGTGCCGATCCCGTTTCAGACGACGGATATGCAGCCCGCCAAGGGATTGTATGAAAACCTGACGGAGGTCGAGGCGCAAGGCGCACTGTCGGCGTCGCTGTTCATGGGCTTTCCGGCGGCGGATATTGCCGATTGTGGCCCCACGGCGGTGGCCTATGCCGAGACTCAAGCGGCGGCGGATGCCGCAGCAGATGCGGTGGCGGATGCCTATGCCGCTGCCGAATCCGAGTTCGACAATGATACATTTACCCCCGACGCGGCGGTTGCCTATGCGGTGCGCGTGGCAAAAGGGGCAGGGCAGGGGCCTGTGGTGATTGCCGATACCCAAGACAACCCCGGTGCGGGTGGGGTGTCTGCCACGACGGGGATGTTGCGGGCCTTGATCGATGCTGATGCCCAAGACGCGGCGATCGGGCTGATCGTAGACCCGCATTCCGCCGCCCAAGCCCACGAGCTGGGGGAGGGTGCGCGCGCGGTCTTTCGCTTGGGCGGGCACCCCGGTCTGCCCGACGATAGCCCCGTCGAGGTCGAGGCGGTTGTCGAGATGCTGTCGGACGGCAAAGTGAAAGCCACCGGCCCCTATTACGGTGGGACGATGCTGGATCTGGGGCCCTCGGCCTGTTTGCGCATCGGTGGCGTGCGGGTGGCTGTGTCTACGCGGATTGCGCAGATGGCTGACCGCGAGATGTTCCGCTTTGTCGGGATCGCACCAGAGACGCAGAAAATCCTTGTCGTCAAAAGCTCTACCCATTTTCGGGCCGATTTCACCCCGAGTGCGCGCGAGATTATTGTCGCGCGTGCCCCCGGCCCCATGCCGTTCGACCCCGCAGACCTGCCCTTTACGCGGTTGCGTGCGGGGCTGCGGCTTTCTCCTAACGGTCCCGTTTTCGGGGCCGCGCGTGCGGCTGCTGCACGCCCCGATACCGGCGGATCAACCGGCGGTGTCCAAATATAACAATGACCACAACCAACATGGGAAATTGATATGCTGACTTTACGACCCACATTGAAACAAAGCCGGGGGCTTGCGGCGTCGCTGATGACCACGGCTGCGCTGCTGGTGCCTGCCGCGAGCTTCGCGCAGGAAGAAACTACGATCACGGCGGTCATGCACTCGGGCTTGCGGGTGCTGGATCCGGTGATCACCACGGCGCACATCACACGTGACCACGCCTATATGATCTATGACGTGCTGACGGCGGTGGACGAGAATTTCACCCCGCAGCCGCAGATGGCCAGCTGGGAAACATCTGACGACGGGCTGGTCTATACGTTCACCCTGCGCGACGGGCTGGTGTTCCACGATGGCGCACCTGTGACCGGCGCCGATGTTGTTGCCTCTCTGACCCGTTGGGGCAAGCGCGACAGCGGCGGGCAGTTGATCTTTGACGTGACCGAAAGCCTTGAACCGACAGATGACAAAACCGTTGTCTGGACGCTGACCAAGCCCTTTGGTCCGCTGATTGACGTGATCTCCAAGCAATCCGCGGTGCCGCCGTTCATCATGCCGGCGCGTGTTGCCGAAACCTCTGCCGATGAGACGATCACGGAATACATCGGCTCCGGTCCGTTTGTGTTCGATCAGGACGCCTATGAGCCCGGCGTGTCGGTGACCTATGAAAAGTTCGACGACTATGTGCCGCGTGACGAGCCTGCATCCTGGATGGCAGGCGGCAAGGTCGTGAATGTGGACAAGGTGGTCTGGACCACGATGCCCGATGCGCTGACCGCGCTGAATGCGCTTTCGGCAGGTGAGATCGACTATCTTGAGCAGGTCCAGATCGACCTGATGCCGATCCTGTCGGGCAACGAGGATGTCGTCGTCGAGAAACGCGATGATCTGGGCTATGTCACCATCGGGCGTCCGAACTTCTTGCATGCGCCGTTTGACAACAAGCTGGTGCGTCAGGCGGCGATGGCCGCGCTGGATCAGGAATCCATGCTGGCGACGATGCAGGGTGATCCTGAATACTACAAAGTCTGTGGCGCGATCTTTGGCTGCTCGACCCCCTTGGGGGACGAGGCGGGATCTGACTTGCTGACCGGTGGCGCGAATACCGAGCGTGCCAAGGAGCTGCTGGACGAAGCGGGCTATGACGGGACGCCGATTGTCCTGATGGCCCCGACCGATGTGATCAGCTTGAACAACCAGCCAGTAGTTGCAGCCCAAGCGCTGCGCGAGGCGGGGTTCGAGGTCGATATGCAGTCGATGGACTGGCAGTCGGTCGTGCAACGCCGCGCACAGCAGTCGCCGGTGGCCGAGGGCGGGTGGAACCTGTTCTTCACCAACTGGATGGTGCCCGAAGTCTCTGACCCGCTGGTCAACGTGATGTTGAACGGGCGCGGCGATGATGGCTGGTTCGGCTGGCCCGATGACCCTGAAATCGAAGCCATGCGGACCGAGTATGTCTCGGCCAGTGACGACGCGACCAAGAAAGAGATCGCGACGCGTATTCAGGAGCATGTGATGGACAACGTGAACTATATGATGATGGGCGAATACATCATCCCGCAGGCGCGTCGGTCCAACATCGAAGACATGATCCCGTCGCCGGTGCCGGTGTTCTGGAACATGACCAAAGCGGCAGAGTGATCTGCCTTGAGAGGCGCGCTGCGATGCGCGCCTCTCACCCCTACGACCGCAAGGAGCCTTCGGCATGTTTTTCTATATCCTCAAGCGCATATTGGCCACGATACCGGTGATGGTGATCGTTGCGATTTTTGTGTTTCTCTTGCTGCGGCTGACGCCCGGTGATCCTGCCGCGATCCTTGCCGGTGATGCTGCCACCCCTGCGCAGCTTGAACGTATCCGTGACAGTCTGGGGCTGAACGACCCGCTGCTGGTGCAGTTCGGCACATGGATGGGCCAGTTGTTGCGCGGTGATCTGGGCACATCGCTGCTGTCGAATACCTCGGTTGCGGGGATGATCGGCGACCGTTTGGGGCCGACGTTGAATATCGCGCTGATGACGATTGTGATCTCGGTCGCTTTGGCCGTGCCGATGGGGGTGATTGCCGCCTGGCGTCACCGGTCCTGGGTGGATTTCCTTGTGATGTCATTTTCGGTGCTCGGCTTTTCCGTGCCGGTCTTTGTCATCGGCTATATCCTGATCCAGATTTTCGCCATCGACCTGAAATGGGTGCCGGTGCAGGGCTATAAATCGCCAACCGATGGCATCGGGCCATTCTTTAGCCGTGCGATCCTGCCGTCGCTGACGCTGGCCACGATCTATATCGCGCTGATCGCGCGGATGACGCGGGCGTCGATGCTTGAGGTTCTGGGCGAGGATTATATCCGCACCGCCCGCGCCAAGGGGGTGCGCGAGAATGTCGTGCTGTTCCGCCATGCGCTGCGCAATGCGGCGGTGCCGATCCTGACCATCATCGGCACGGGCTTCGCGCTGCTGATCTCGGGCGTGGTGGTGACAGAAAGCGTGTTCAACATCCCCGGGATCGGGCGGCTGACGGTCGATGCCATTCTGGCGCGCGACTATCCGGTCATTCAGGCGATGATCCTGCTGACCGCGGGCATCTATGTGACGGTCAACCTGTTGATCGACATTTCCTATTCATTCTTCGATCCAAGGATCCGGTACTGATATGACGCAGATCCCAAGCTCTCGGCACAGCGCCTTTCAGGTTGTGACCGGTTTATTCTCTGTCCCCAAAGCGATGCGGATCGGTGTCGGTCCGACGATTGCGGCGGTGATCCTTGTGGCGATTGTCCTCGCGGCGGTGCTGGCCCCTTACTATGTGCCCTATGACCCGCTTGAGATGAATGCGATGGCGCGGCTGAAGCCGCCGTCGGATGACTTCTTGCTGGGCACGGACCCTTACGGCCGCGATATCTTTAGCCGCGTTGTGACGGGGGGGCGCGTGTCGCTGCTGATCGGTGTCGGGGCGGCGGTGGTCAGTGTCGCCGTGGGGCTGCTGATTGGTCTGGTTGCGGGGTATTTCCGGCTGGCCGACAGTATCATCATGCGGATCATGGACAGCCTGATGGCGATCCCCGCGATCCTGCTGGCGATTGCGCTGGTCGCCCTGAACGGGCCGAGCGTGACATCGGTGATCATCGCGATCACCGTGCCAGAGGTGCCCCGCGTCGTGCGTCTGGTCCGGTCGGTGGTGCTGACCGCGCGTGAAGAACCCTATGTCGAGGCGGCGATCGCGCTTGGATCGTCCATGCCCAAGGTCTTGTTGCAGCATCTGATGCCCAACACCTTTGCGCCGCTGATCGTGCAAGGCACCTATATCTGCGCCTCTGCCATTCTGATCGAGGCGATCCTGAGCTTTCTGGGGGCGGGCGTGTCGACCGAGATCCCTACATGGGGGAATATCATGGCCGAGGGGCGGAGCTATTTCCAGATCAAGCCGGGGCTGATCTTCTGGCCGGGGTTGATGCTGTCGCTATGTATTCTGGCGATCAACCTGTTGGGCGACACGGCCCGCGATATCCTTGATCCACGTATGAAAAAGCGGGAGGTGTGAGATGGAATTCAAGTCCAAAGACTTTACCGATGCCAAACGCGTGCTGAAAATACGCGGGCTGACGGTGGGGCTGGCGGGGCGGCCCAAGGCCGATCCGGTGTTGCGCGGGATCGATCTGGATATCCGCGCGGGCGAGACCCATTGTCTGGTGGGCGAAAGCGGGTCGGGCAAATCTGTCACCTCGCTGACGGCCATGGGGCTGCTGCCCAAGGATGCGCTGGAAATTCAGGGCGGGTCGATTGATCTGGAAGGGATCGAGATTACCCAAGCCAAGCCGGCGCAGATGCGGGCCTTGCGGGCGCGGCGGATCGCGATGATCTTTCAGGAACCGATGACGGCGCTGAACCCTGTTTTGCGGGTGGGCGAGCAGATCGAGGAAGTGCTGAACATGCACAGCGATCTGTCCCGCGCCGAGGCCAAGGCCCGTACCATCGATATGATGGAGCAGGTGCATCTGCCGGATGTGGAACGCATCTATTCCGCTTTCCCGCATCAGCTGTCAGGCGGGCAACGGCAACGGATCATGATCGCGATGGCGTTGATCCTTGACCCTGATCTGTTGATCGCGGACGAGCCGACGACGGCGCTGGATGTGACGACGCAGTTGCAGATCCTCAAGCTGATTGCAGAGATGCAGGAACGCCATGGCACGGCGGTGCTGTTCATCACCCACGATATGGGCGTGGTCGCCGAGATCGCGGATACGGTCAGCGTCATGCAGAAGGGCCGCATTGTTGAAAGCGCGCCGATCCGGCAGCTTCTGACCGCGCCCAAGGAAGACTACACCCGCAAGCTGTTGCAGGCGGTGCCCAACCTTGATCCGCGCGCCCCTCGGGCACCGGCTGAGGCGCGGGATGTGATCACCGTGGACGGGCTAGAGATGACCTATGGTGGGGGCGGTTTCTTTCGCGCCAGCCAAGGGGTGCGGGCGGCGCAGGATGTGAATTTCACCATCCAGCCGGGGCGCACCCTTGGGATCGTGGGCGAAAGCGGGTCGGGGAAATCGACCGTGGCCCGTGCCATCATGCGGCTGATCGACCCTACGGCGGGAAAGGTGACTGTTGCGGGGACCGAGATCGCGCAGCTGTCGCGCCGTCAGTTGCAGCCGCATCGCAAGCATTTCCAGATCGTGTTTCAAGACCCTTACCGGTCGCTGAACCCGCGCTGGACCGTGGCGCGCAGCCTGTGCGAGGGGCCGATCAACTTTGGCACCAGCCGCGCCGATGCGATGGAACACGCCGCCGAGCTGATGGAGCTGGTGGACCTGCCGCGCGATGCGCTGGACCGCTATCCGCATCAATTCTCGGGCGGGCAGCGCCAGCGGATCGCCATCGCGCGCGCTGTTGCAATGAAGCCCGATCTGCTGGTCGCGGACGAGGCCGTGTCGGCGCTGGATGTCAGCGTGCAGGCGCAGGTGCTTGACCTGCTGGATGACGTGCAGGAAAAATTCGGCATCGCGATGCTGTTCATCACCCATGACTTGCGGGTCGCCGCGCAGATTTGCGACGAGGTGCTGGTGATGCAGAAAGGCGTTGTCGTCGAACATGGGCCCGCGGGCGAGGTGCTTGCCGCGCCGCGCCATGACTACACCCGCAACCTGATCGAGGCCGCGCCCGGCCGGCATTGGGATTTCGCCAACTTCCGTGCGCTGGACCGCACGCCCCCCGTGACAGGAGCCACCCTATGACCACCATTCCGAAGATCGAATCCTTTGCCAGCGATCTGACCGCGATCCGTCAGGATTTCCACGCCCACCCCGAGTTGGGGTTCGAAGAGGTGCGGACCTCGGGCATCGTGGCGGCGCAGCTGCGCGCCTATGGGGTGGACGAGGTACACGAAGGCATCGGCGGCACCGGTGTTGTCGGGCTGATCAAGGGGCAGGGGGGTGGCAACCGCCGCGTGGGTCTGCGCGCCGATATGGATGCGCTGCCGATCGAGGAAACCTCGGGCGTGGCCTATGCGTCCACCAATCCGGGGCGGATGCATGCCTGTGGTCACGACGGTCACACGACGATGCTGCTGGGGGCCGCGCGCTATCTGGCCGAGACGCGGGATTTTGACGGCACCGTGGTGCTGATCTTCCAACCCGCCGAGGAAGGTCTGGGCGGTGCGCGCCGCATGATCGCCGAGGGGCTGTTTGAACGCTTCCCCTGTGACGAGATCTACGGGATGCACAACGATCCGAATTCGGAACCCAACGTCGTGTCTGTCACGCCGGGGCCCGCGATGGCGGGGGCGAGCTTTTTCGACATCACGATCAAGGGCACCGGCAGCCACGCCGCCGCGCCGCATCAGTCGAAAGACCCGATCGTTATCGGCTCCGCTTTGGTGCAACAGCTGCAAAGCATCGCCAGCCGCAATATCATCCCTACCAAGCCCATCGTTCTGTCGGTGACCAAGTTCAATGCGGGCTCTGCCTATAACGTGGTGCCCGATACGGCGACGATTGCCGGCACCATCCGCTATTTCCACGACGATGTGTCCCAGCTTGCCGATCAGCGCATCCGCGATATCTGCGCGGGCATGGCGCTGTCTTACGGGGTGGAGATTGACGTGGATCTGCGCAATGTCTTTGACGTGCTGATGAACGACCCCGACCTGACCACCGCCTATGTCGCAGCCGCCGCAGATGTGGTGGGCGCTGACCTGTCGTCAGAATCGACCGAGCAGGCCACCGGATCAGAGGATTTTGCCGATATGCTGAAAGTCGTGCCCGGTGCCTATTGCCGTGTCGGACACGCGGGAAATGTGCCGCTGCATAATCCGGGCTTTGTGCTGGATGACGCGATGCTGCCCGTGGGGGCATCGATCTATGCGCGCATCGTGGAAACACGTCTGCCCAAAGCCTGAAGTTACGCTATCATCAAAAAACGTCTGGCGGCGCCGCAGATCACGGCGTCGCAATAGGGAGGAGACCCGACATGACCAATCCGCTTGAGCTGCCGTTTGACACGGACGAGATGATCGCAGGGCTGCGCCCCTGGATCGAAACCGAAAGCCCGACCTTTGACGCGGGGGCCGTGAACCGGATGATGGATCTGGTGCAGCATGATCTGGCGGCCTTGGGCGCGCGGGTTGAACGGATTCCGGGCCGGATGGGGTTCGGCGACAGCGTCCGCGCCACCATGCCCCACCCCCGCGCGGGCGAGGGGGGTATTCTGCTCTTGGGGCATATGGATACGGTGCACCCTGTAGGCACGTTGCAAAAGCTGCCGTTTCGGCGCGAGGGGGGGCTTTGTTATGGCCCCGGGCTGATGGATATGAAGGGCGGCAATTATGTCTTCCTTGATGCGCTGCGCAAATTGCTGGTCGCCGGGGTCGAGACTCCGCTGCCCGTCACCGTGCTGTTCACGCCGGATGAAGAGGTCGGCACACCGTCGACCCGCGCGCTGATCGAGGCCGAGGCCAAGCGCCATAAGTATATCCTTGTGCCCGAACCTGCCTGCCCCGACGGCGGCGCGGTGATCGGGCGCTATGCCATCGCGCGGTTTAACCTGCAAACCCGCGGCAAACCCAGCCACGCGGGATGGGCGCTGAAGGACGGCGTGTCGGCGATTGCCGAAATGGCAAAGCATGTCGCCGTGATCGAAGGCATGACCAGCGACGACTGTACCTTCTCGTTGGGCGTGTTCAACGCGGGCCAATGGGTGAACTGCGTATCTTCGGTCTGCGACGCCGAAGTCCTGTCTATGGCCAAGACACAGGAACAACTGGATGCGGGCATTGCCAAGATGATGGCGTTGAACGCGGATCAGGGGAATGTGGTGATGGAGGTCACGCGCGGTGTGACCCGCCCCGTGTGGGAACCGGACCAGCCCGGCACGATGGCGATGCTGGGGGTGGCGCAAGACATCTCGCGCGAGCTGGGGTTCGAGATGACCGGCCAATCGGCAGGCGGCGGATCGGACGGGAACTTTACCGGCTACCTCGGATTGCCCACGCTCGATTCCATCGGGGTCCGGGGGCAGGGGCTCCATACGCTGAATGAACATATCGAAGTCGACAGTCTGGTAGAGCGCGCAAAGCTGGCCGCGGGGCTTTACTGTCGGCTTGGGGCATAGGGGCCGGAATGGGGGCATAGCGCCAACAGCACGCGATATCAGCGCGGTTCCGAATAAAATCGAAAAAAACGAAGTTTTTTGAAAAAAGCTGTTGCAGCCCCCAAATCACAGGTCTATAGAGCGTTCTACCGGAGACGCAGAGATGCAGACACGGGGCGCTAGACGGGGACGACGGGTTACGGTTCGGGTCTTACGTAG
>NZ_JBLWBA010000020.1:0-266 GCF_048285585.1 Sulfitobacter sp. SBS6
AGCTCAGCCTCTGAATAGTTGATATGTAAGCGGCCAAACGATTCTACCCAGCGGCGTAAGGATTGCGAAAACGGCACATAAGGGTCGAGATCACGCATCACATCGCCAGCAAACGAGAAAACAAAATTATGCCCTTTGAGGCATTCTTCCCCTTGCTCGGCAACGAGTGTGCTTAAGCTCTCTTGATGGCGTTGACGGGTACGCTGCTCGAAATCATCCAAAATGGTAAACAGGGCTTCGCTGCTCATTTTTTCGGTCTTTTGCAC
>NZ_JBLWBA010000021.1:0-227 GCF_048285585.1 Sulfitobacter sp. SBS6
GTGGAATGGCAACGCATTCCAAGGCCAAGAAGAGCTACCAGAGCTTACCTTCGTGATGCCTGAAGAAGGTGCTGTACTATGGATGGATAACTTTACTATTCCTTCCGGTAGTAATAATAAAGCACTAGCCCATAAATTTATTAATTTTATGTATCAAGCTGAGAATCAAGCCGAGATAGTAAACAGTTTAGGTTATGCATCCGCAACGCAATCAGGAAGAGCTTTAT
>NZ_JBLWBA010000022.1:0-249 GCF_048285585.1 Sulfitobacter sp. SBS6
GCCTTTCGCTACAGGAATCAATTCCGTATTTTCAAAGTCCATGACAACTTTCATATTAAAAATGTTTGATAATAATCCTGTTGTACGGCTGATTCGTCCACCTTTAACCAAATTATCCAATGTTGAAATGCCAATGTATAATTTAGTATTTTGTTTGACGCGTTCAATTTCAGCTAAAATTTCTGGAACACCCGCTCCCGCTTGTGCCAATTTTGCTGCTTGAATGACTTGGAAAGACAAACCTTGGTC
>NZ_JBLWBA010000023.1:0-295 GCF_048285585.1 Sulfitobacter sp. SBS6
GGCGTGCGCACGCGCAGCCGCAACCGTGCCCCGATGCGGGGGGCCTTGCCCGACGCTCCGGGGCAGTTCGTGGACGATGGCGGGTGCAAGAGCGGGTTCGGCAGGGCCCCCAAGGTGGCCGAGGTCAGGGCCGACTTGATGCTGGATGGGCGCGATACCATCCTGGGTGGGTTCCGCGTAGAAGAAAACCTCGAGCGCCGCGGCGGCCTGGAAGCCCACGAAGGCACCTCTGAAACGAAAAAGGGCCCCGGCAGATGCCGAGGCCCTTTCACGTTCATGTCGCCAAGGTTTAGGC
>NZ_JBLWBA010000024.1:0-216 GCF_048285585.1 Sulfitobacter sp. SBS6
TGCTCTCCTCCGCGTGATCCAAGCCCCGCTCTGCCCCTCCCTCGCGAAGGTCAATGCTGTTCGTTCAATCCAGTTCCAGGACGATACCGCGCAAAGCAAAGGCAACGGCAAGGACAGCGCACTGTTCAGCGCTGGCATCATGTCCCCCCACACCCAAACCACCAGCCCCTGCAGCGGCATCGCGTAAATATATATTCCGGATGAATAGTCTCCGAC
>NZ_JBLWBA010000025.1:0-258 GCF_048285585.1 Sulfitobacter sp. SBS6
CGTCACGCTCCACCAGCCAGAGGGGTAGACCGGTTGGGGGAAGGGCAAAGTGGCCACGCTGTCGAAGCCCGCTTCGCGCATGTCGTTGCGCAGTTCGCGAATGATCGAACCGCTATGGTAAAGCGGCGACTCGCTCTGCTGAACCATCACGCCGCCACTTTTCAGAATACGGTGGCAGCGTTTCAAGAAGTCGGTCTTGAACAGGCCTTCGGCAGGGCCGACCGGATCGGTGGAGTCGATGATCAGCACGTCGATGCT
>NZ_JBLWBA010000003.1:0-102363 GCF_048285585.1 Sulfitobacter sp. SBS6
TGCGGATCTGGTTCAGCTCGGTTTTGATGGTTCATATGAGCGTGTCGCGGCCTTCGTGCGGAACTGGAAGGGCGAACGACAGCGTGCTCAACATACGACTGACCGTGGTGTTTTCGTGCCGTTGGTCTTTCAGCCAGGCGAGGCGTTCCAATTCGATTGGAGCGAGGACTGGGCCTATGTCGGGGGCGAGCGCCTCAAGCTTCAGGTCGCCCATATCAAGCTGTCACACAGCCGCGCATTTCTGGTCCGGGCCTATCGGCTGCAAACGCATGAGATGCTGTTCGATGCCCACTGGCATGGCTTTCGGATGTTTGAGGGTGTTCCGGGGCGTGGCGTCTATGACAACATGAAGACAGCCGTCGACCGGATTGGCGTCGGAAAGAAGCGCGATGTAAACGCACGGTTCCTTGCGATGACCAGCCATTATGTCTTTGACCCTGAGTTCTGCAATCCCGCGGCAGGGTGGGAGAAAGGTCAGGTTGAGAAGAATGTGCGCGACGCCCGCCATCACGCCAAACGCGTGCCTGCAGCACGACGGCTTTGGCAACTCATGCCCGCCTTTCCGAACCTCAATGCGCTGAATGAATGGCTGGAGGAGCGCTGCAAGCTTCTGTGGACCGAGACACCGCATGGCAGATTGCCTGGCAATATTGCGGATGTCTGGGACGCCGAGAAGGCCGCGCTGATGCCACTGCCCAAAATGTTTGACGGCTTTGTCGAGCAGAGCAAGCGGGTATCCCCCACTTGTCTGATAGCATTCGACCGTAATCGCTACTCAGTGCCTGCCAGCTTTGCGAACCGCCCTGTCAGTCTCCGCATCTATCCTGAACGGCTGGTCATCGTCGCCGAAGGCCATGTGGTCTGCACGCATGAGCGCATTATTGAACGCTCACACCGTCAGCCAGGGCGCGTTATTTATGACTGGCACCATTATCTGGCGGTGGTTCAACGCAAACCCGGCGCGCTGCGCAACGGGGCGCCCTTCGTTGAGATGCCAGAAGGGTTCCGGAAGCTGCAGGATCATATGTTGCGTAGGCCAGGTGGTGACCGCGAGATGGACGACGTCCTGTCCTTGGTGCTCCACCATGACGAACAGGCCGTGCTTTGCGCGGTGGAAATGGCGCTGGATGCGGGCGTGCCAACAAAAACCCATGTCTTGAACCTACTTCACAGGCTGGTGGATGGCGCACCGGTAGACCAGCCCGATGTGACCCCGCCTGCGGCCCTTTCTTTGAATAAAGAGCCCGAGGCCAATGTCGCACGATATGACGGGCTACGCACTACAGGAGGAACACGTCATGCGTCATGATCCCGCCGGCGCTGCCATCGTCATTATGATGCGCAGCCTGAAGATGCCGGGCATGGCACAGGCCGTGCAGGACCTGCATGAGCAGGGATCGCCCGCTTTCGATGCAGCGATCCCCATGTTGTCGCAGCTGCTTAAGGCCGAAATAGCTGAACGTGAGGTGCGCTCCATCGCCTACCACATGAAGGCAGCACGCTTTCCGGCATACAAAGACATCTCTGGCTTCGACTTTGGTGCCAGCGAAGTCCGTGAAGCTTTGGTCCGCCAACTTCACCGATGCGAGTTCATGGAGGCGGCTGAGAATGTAGTGCTGATCGGGGGCCCTGGAACGGGAAAATCACATGTCGCTACCGCCCTCGGCATTCAAGCAATCGAGCATCATCGCAAGCGTGTGCGCTTCTTCTCCACGGTCGAGTTGGTCAATGCGTTGGAGCAGGAAAAGGCCCAAGGCAAGGCAGGAAAGATCGCAGAGGTGCTGGTGAAAGCTGATTTGGTGATCCTCGATGAGCTCGGATATCTGCCGTTCAGCGCTTCCGGTGGCGCGTTGCTGTTCCACCTTCTGAGTAAACTCTACGAGCGCACCAGCGTCGTTATCACAACCAACCTGAGCTTTAGCGAATGGGCCAGCGTGTTCGGTGATGCCAAGATGACCACCGCGCTCCTCGACCGCCTCACACATCGTTGCCACATTCTCGAGACCGGCAACGACAGCTATCGGTTCAAGGCCAGCTCGACGACAGCCAAACAAAAACGAAAGGAGAAAGCGGCATTGACGCCATCATAAAGCAAAGAACATAACAACTGGGTGGGTCAAGTCTCGGTGAAAATGCCGGGTCAGTTCTCAGTGACAATCAACAGATGAGAAACGATATTTTGTCTCTGAATCATCGGTTTACCGCATCCTGAAAGCCGCTGATCTGATTACTGCGCCTGACTATGTGGTGATCAAGGCCGCCGATGAGTTCACGGACAAGACCACCGCCATCAACCGGACGGGGCAGACTGACTTTACCTACCTCAAGATCATTGGCTGGTGTTTGTATTACCTGTCCACCATCCTCGACGACTACAGCCGCTACATCGTCGCCTGAAAGCTCTGCACGAACATGCGGGCCGAGGATGTGACCAGCACGATCGCGCTGGCGCTTCAGGCAAGAGCTGCGACCAAGCCGTGGTCCGACACAAACCCCGTCTGCTCAGCGACAACGGCTTCTGCTATATATCTGGCGATCTGGCCACGTGGCTGACCGATCAGAAAATGGACCACGTTCGCGGAGCACCATTCCACCTACAAACCCAGGGCGAAATCGCCTCTCGTTCACTGCTACGCAGTACCCTGCCGGGCAGTGGAGCGCTGGCACCAGACCATCAAGAACCGTGTTCTGCCGGCAAATTACTACCTGCCCGGTGATCTCGAGCGACAGATCCGGGCCATCGTCGACTACTACAACAAACAGCGCTACCAAGAGAGCCTGAAGAACGTCACCCCGCCGACGTCTACTTTGAACGGGACAAAGCTATTCTGATAGAAAGTGAGAAGATAAAGAAACTGACGATCCGACAGCGCCGCTTGCAAAATCAAAAACAAGCCGCATAATCAATCACGCAACCGAACCCGAGCCTCCAATGTTCAAGCCGCTCTAATATCCCATTTTGTATGACGACACACATCCTGTCCTAAAAACTGGTACCACTTCATCGCTACGGATATGAACAGATTACCTGGACGTAAGCGGTGATAATCAATAGTATATCAAAGTCTTAGAGCCATTTCGCTTCGTGGCAGTATGCCCTTAACGTCGAAAACGACCGATTCACTTTTTTTATTTCTACGTATAGTATCACCCTGACCGAATACCTCATGGGCAACTGCCACAATTACCGCGTCATACACCTCGTCATCCGTTGTTTCGATTAGCTTTACGCCATATTCGCGCTTCGCTTCAGCCACATCAACCCACGGATCATACACGTCGACCTCAATACCATATACTTCAAGTTCAAGGATAATATCAATCACGCGTGTATTCCGTAGGTCCGGGCAGTTCTCCTTGAACGCTAGCCCCATAACCAAGGCTCGCGAACCTTTTACCGGTATATCACGAGCGATCATTTCGCGGACTGTGCGGCCAACGATGTAGCAACCCATGCCGTCGTTGATGCGGCGCCCGGCGAGGACGACTTCGGGGTGGTAGCCGACGGATTGAGCTTTTTGCGTCAGATAGTAGGGGTCTACGCCTATGCAGTGACCGCCGACGAGGCCGGGCCGGAAGGGAAGGAAGTTCCATTTGGTGCCTGCCGCGTCGAGCACATCTTGGGTGTCGATGTCGAGCTTGTTAAAGATCAGGGCGAGCTCGTTAACCAGCGCGATGTTTACATCGCGTTGGGTGTTTTCAATTACTTTCGCGGCTTCTGCGACCTTGATGGACGGCGCTTTGTGCGTACCCGCAGTGATGATCGAGGCATAGAGCGCATCAACCTTATCGGCAATTTTAGGGGTGGATCCGGAGGTAACTTTTACAATATTGGGCAGGCGGCGGGTTTTGTCCGCCGGGTTGATCCGCTCGGGTGAATAACCGGCGAAGAAGTCTTGGTTGAAAGTCAGACCGGAGGTTTTCTCCAGCACGGGTACACAGTCTTCTTCGGTGGCTCCGGGATAAACCGTGGATTCATAAATCACGATATCGCCGCGTTTTAGAACTTTGCCGATCGTTTCAGATGCTTTGAGTAGGGGGGTCAGATCGGGGCGTTTATGTTCATCGATTGGCGTCGGTACGGTAACGATAAATGTAGTACATTCCTTAATATCATCCAGCTGGTCAGTATACGAGAGATGCTCGGCGTCGGCCATCTCCGCAGCATCCACCTCAAGCGTACTGTCCTTGCCAGCCCGCAGTTCGGCGATGCGTGCGGTGTTTATATCAAAGCCGACGACTTTGCGATTCTTGCCAAATTCGACCGCCAAGGGCAGGCCAACATATCCCAAGCCGATCACGGCAATGGGAGCATCATTTAAGGTCGGCATCGCAAACTCCTAGTCCAAAAAACTACTTGGCGTAATAGTCGCGGAACCAAGCTACAAATTCCCGAATACCATCCTTGATATCGGTCTGTGGTTTGTAACCCGTAAGGGTCTTTAGCAGTTCCGCATTCGCCCAAGTCGCGGGCACATCGCCCATCTGCATTGGCATGTAGTTACGGATGGCCTTTTGACCAAGCTCTTCCTCGATCGCTTCTACGAAATCGAGCAAGCGCACTTTGTCAGAATTCCCGATGTTCACGATACGGTAGGGGGCCACGGGGGACAGGCTGTCGCCCTCGGGCACCTCGCGGTTATCGGGGCGGACAGGGGGCGTATCGATCAACAGACGGATGCCGCGGACCAGATCGGTTACATAGGTAAAGTCGCGGTACATATCGCCGTGGTTGTAGATATCGATGGGGCGCCCATCGAGGATCGCGTCGACGAATTTGAACAGCGCCAGATCCGGGCGTCCGAAGGGACCGTAGACGGTGAAGAAGCGGAACATTGTCGTTGGTAGATCCCACAGATGCGCATAGGAATGTGCCATCGACTCATTCGCCTTTTTCGTCGCGGCATAGAAGGTGAGGGCAGTATCAGCCTTATCCGCCTCGGCAAAAGGCATGGCTTCATTGGCACCATAGACCGAGGAGGTCGAAGCCATTAGCAAGTGGTCGACCTTCAAGCGTCGTGCGGCTTCCATCACGTTGAATGTACCGACAAGGTTGCTGTCGAGATAGGCACGCGGATTCTCGAGAGAATAGCGAACGCCCGCCTGACCCGCGAGGTGGACAATCGCATCTGGCGCAAAGTCATCGGTGACTCGCGTGATCAGACCATCGTCCTCAAGCATTCCTTCGGTCATTGAGAAATTCGGATTCTGCATCAACATCTGATGCCGACGCTGCTTCAGCTTAACGTCATAGTAATCCGTCATGCCATCAAAGCCATGAATGCGGAACCCTTCGTCAAGCAGAAGTTGTGCAAGGTGGAAACCGATGAAACCGGCAGTGCCAGTAATGAAAACTTTTCTCACGTTAGTGTCCAATACGATAAAAGTAATTTGTTTCGCGCGCGAAACACTTTGGGGCTGATGGCTATCTCAACGAACTATTTAGGTTACTTAAATAAACACCATATTCGTTTTTTTCAAATAGTTTGGCCCGCTTTGATAAGGCGTCTGCGTCGATCCAACCTAGACCAAACGCAATTTCTTCAGGGCTCCCCGTCTGCAGCCCCTGACGTGTCTCCAGAGTTCGCACAAAGTTCCCTGCATCCAGTAGGCTCCCGTGCGTCCCGGTGTCCAGCCAAGCATACCCACGCCCCATGCGCTGAACGTTCAGCGATCCGTCATACAAATATGTCTCGAGCAGCGTCGTGATCTCCAACTCTCCCCGCGCCGATGGTTTGACCGTCTTGGCGCGCTTGCTCGCAGTGTTGTCCAAAAAATACAGCCCCGTTACTGCATAATTCGACGGCGGCACTTTGGGTTTCTCGATAATCTGACGAGCCTGGCCATTCTCGTCAAAATCCACCACGCCATAGCGTTCCGGGTCGGACACGCGGTAGCCGAAGACAGTGCCGCCGGTGGTTTGTGCATCGGCTTGGGCGAGGATCTCGGGCAGGCCGTGGCCGAAGAAGATGTTATCGCCAAGCACCATCGCGGACGGCGCTTTGTCGAGAAACTCTTCCGCCAAGATGTAGGCCTGAGCCAGTCCATTGGGGCTGGGCTGCGTGACATAGCTCAGCGAAATGCCCCATTGGCTGCCGTCTCCTAAAGCCCGCTTGAATTGGTCAGCGTCTTGAGGCGTGGTGATGATCAGTATGTCCCGGATACCGCCCAGCATCAGCACGCTTAACGGATAGTAAATCATCGGCTTATCATAGATCGGCAGCAGCTGTTTCGACACGGCAATCGTGATTGGATAAAGCCGCGTGCCGGAGCCGCCGGCGAGGATTATACCTTTGCGTTTGGGCGTCTGGGTCATGGGAAATCAGTCCTTGGGAAAATCAAGTTTGAGCAAAATATGGGTGAGGCTTTCGTGCCAATCGGGGCGGGAAATGCCAAAGGCTGTTTCGGTCGCGCTACAGTCCAGCCGAGAGTTCAGCGGACGCTTTGCGGGGGTAGGGTAGTCGGACGACGGGATATCGGTGACAGCGCAGGGGATCTTGGCGGCGTCGAAAATCGCGCGTGCAAAATCCGCCCAGCTCGTGTCGGGCACGCCCGAGAAGTGGTATATGCCGGATTTTTCAGGCTCAGACACGAGAGTTTTAGCGATCTTTATACAGGCCGGTGCGATCTCAGCAGCGCCGGTAGGGCCGCCGATCTGGTCAGCAACGATGGTTAATGCTTCGCGTTCCGCCCCAAGGCGCAACATGGTTTTGACAAAATTATTGCCATGGGCCGACACAACCCAAGAGGTGCGCAACACGGCGTAGCGCCCGCCTGCCTTTACAATTTCGACCTCTCCGTCACGTTTGGTGCGGCCGTAGACGCTTCGCGGATCGGTAGGGTCGGCGGGCACCCACGGCGTGTAGCCCGCGCCTGAAAACACGTAATCGGTCGAGATAGAGACGAAAGGGATGTCGTGCACGGCGCAGGCGCGGGCCATGGCGGCGGGGGCATCGGCGTTGATAATCTGCGCCGTTTCCGCATCGCTTTCGGCCTTATCTACGGCGGTGTAGGCGGCGGCGTTGATCACAGCGTCAGGTGCATGGGCATTGATCGCCGCGGCGCAGGCGGCGGGGTCGGTTAAGTCCGCGTCGGCGCGGACGAGGGCGGTGATCTGGACGTCATCGCCGTCCAGCGCGCGCAGTTCCGTGGCGACCTGACCGCTGTGACCGAAGACGAGGATCTTCATGCCTTGCCCAATCGCTCGCCAACGCCCTGGCGATTTTGCAGCGCGCGCCACCAATCCTTATTCTCAAGATACCAATCCACGGTGCGGGCCAGCCCTTCTTCCACCGTGACCGAGGGGCACCAGCCAAGCTCTGTCCGGATACGTGTCGGGTCGATGGCATAGCGCTGGTCATGGCCGGGGCGGTCGGCGACGAAGGTGATCAGATCCGCATGCGGCGCGCCTTCGGGGTGGCGGTCGTCCAGCAGGGTGCAGATCATCTTGACCAGCTCAATATTGCTGACCTCGTTTTCACCCCCGATATTGTAGCTGCGGCCCAATTTCCCCTTGCTGAGTACGGTCAGCAGCGCATCGGCGTGGTCTTCGACAAACAGCCAGTCACGTACGTTAGCGCCATCACCGTAGACCGGAATGGGCTCTCCGGCGAGCGCTTTGAGGATGACGACGGGCACCAGTTTTTCGGGGAAGTGGTAGGGGCCATAGTTATTGCTGCAATTTGTAAGCACTATCGGCAGGCCATAGGTCTCGCCCCACGCGCGCACCAAGTGGTCGCTAGCCGCTTTTGAAGCAGAGTAAGGGCTGCGCGGGTCATAAGGCGTATCTTCGGTGAACTGCCCCGTCGGCCCGAGCGAGCCATAAACCTCATCAGTTGAGATATGGTGAAATCGGAAACCATCGGGCTTGCCAGCCCCTTGCCAATAGGCGCGCGCGGCCTCGAGCAACGTATAGGTGCCGGTGACATTGGTCTGAATAAACGCCCCCGGCCCGTCGATGGAACGGTCCACATGACTCTCGGCCGCGAGATGCATAACCGCGTCAGGCTGATGTGTATCAAAAATCCTGTCCAACGCTTCCCGATCACAAATATCCGCATACTCGAACGCATAAAGCGGGCTGTCCGCCACGCTCGCCACGTTATCAAGACAGGCCGCATAGGTCAGCGCGTCAAGATTCACCACACTATGCCCTTGGGCAATCGCCAGCCGCACTACAGCCGAGCCAATAAATCCCGCGCCGCCTGTTACCAATAGCTTCATTTATAGACCCTCAAATGTGAATGGACTGTTAAGGTCAGCCAAAGAGGGCGCATTTGCGTCCTTGTCCGACAAAACCGGCATCATATCTCCCAAACCCCAGTCAATTCCGACCGCAGAATCGTCCCAAGCGACGGCACCTTCGGTCTCCTGCGCATAATAATCCGAACATTTGTAGATAATTTCGGTCTCTGGCGCGCGTGTCACAAACCCATGCGCGAAGCCCGCCGGCACCAGCAATTGCTTGCCGTTCTCGAAGCTCAGCTCGACCCCGAACCACTGCCCATAGGTCGGCGACCCTTTGCGGATATCAACCGCCACGTCAAAAAGCGCACCGCGCCCGCAGCGTACCAGCTTGTCTTGCGCGTGGGGCGGAGCCTGAAAATGCAGCCCGCGAATGGTACCCTCAGTCATTGATAGGGAGTGATTGTCTTGCACGAATTGGGTTGTAATCCCGTGCCGGGCGAGGGCTTTGGCGCTGTAGCTCTCCGAGAAAAATCCCCGGTGATCGCCGAAGCGCGCAGGGGTGATGACGACGACGCCGGGGAGAGAGGTTTGTTCTACAGAAACGGACAAAAAATGCCCCTATAATTAGGATTATGTTAATTAATCTATAGTGCTGGGAGTTACTCTCGGCTATCATCAATATGTCGTAGCCGCGAACCGTATACTACGCTTATATTTAAGAGTTATCGCAACGCTGTATTCACTGATGCACTCATCATAAAATTGGCCACACTTAAGCAGCGGTATGAAGATAATAGCCACCGCCGCCCTCCAAGAGCTTGCCGCCGGTGAAGTGCTTTCGGTTCAACTGGGTGACATTGGAACGGTACCTTCAGCTGCGGCACCAAACTTTGCGGCATCACGAAGTAGTAAAGTCAGCGGCCATTGTCGATAGTTGGACAACTGATCCAAGCGGGCCTAGCCGTGGGTTTGAACCGCAGCCAAATCCGATCTGCGTGCATCAAAACTTAGCGATGAAGTTCAGAAACACTCCTTCATCGTCGTAGGTCAGATCGCTTAGGTCGTCAGAGAAGCTACCACTATTGTAGCCAAGGCCTAGCTTTACGTTTGATCCAAGATGTCGGTAGATCGCGCCAACGAAAGAAGTTTCTGCTAATCCTGCATCTTGCGCCTCAAGGTGCCGACCTTCAATCAGCAGATCCCATTTATGGGTAAGATGGTAACGCGCGTTTAATACCCCAAGGAAAGCGTCGTTGTCCGCTAATGCGATAGTATCGTCGGGCGCGGATTGCCCCCAGCGTCCACCGACCTTGCCGCCGATTGTCCACGAGGTGTTATAATCGTAGTCGGCATCGAGCGACAGGATATGACTAATTTGCCGTGGACCACGCCCGTCACCTCCATCGATCTCTTGGCCGACGGTGTCCTTCAGGTAGCGATACTTGAACAGAAGGTTCAGCCGATCGTGGAGTATTGGCCGATATGCGTAGCCAACCTGCGTATCTATATATTTGCCCGACACAAAAGAACCACTTTCAGCGTCAATATCCGCATAATCGATCGAGAAGACGAGCCTATGCGCCTCGGTAAGGTCATAACGTGCGCTGCCTACGAACAAAAACGCATCCTGATCGCGGCTTGTGTCAAGGCTATCGCCCCGGTCGCGGCGGAATTCCGCGCGAGCCCTCCAACTCAGCGCACCCTCATCAGTGTAGCGCGCGCCGAGCGAGAGTGCCTTTCGGTCGAGATCTCCGTCGATATTTTCTACAGTACCGAAATCGTAGCTGGCAGACAGCGTCAGAGCGTCTGTGGAGCGATATTCAACTCCATAGGTGCTTGTCAACGCGCGGTAGGAGCCAAAAAGATCATAAGTATTTTCGGCATAGATATCGACGTCTTGGTGTAGTCGTCGTTTGCCGCCGGCGACATACTGACCCCGGTCGCGCCCCGTCGGCGTGGCACCGGTGATCTCCCGGCCAGGGTCCAGACGATAACCCAGATATACACTGTCGTATTCACCGGAGCTGTATTCCAACTGCGCCGCCCCTGCGACGCCGAGCGAACCGTCCGACAGCTCACCGGTGAATGTCCAGTTCTCGGCAAAGCCGTAACTTAGCCCTGCGCCTAGCCTGTCATTTTTTTCAAGCTCGCCTGAGCGCCCCAGCGTGGTCTGACCAAAGACATACCACGAAAAATCTGCGTTCTCTACAAGCGTCGCGCGGACCGCGGCATCGGTTCGGCTACCGGTCTTGTTAGTCGCGCTCAATGGGTCCTCGCGTGTCAGATGCTCAATCCCGAAATCTAGTTTTACCCGCTTGGAGACGACATAGCTCAGTTCGGCACCGCCCTCGCGCTTGCGGCGACCGTCGTCATTCTCAAAACTGTCGAAATAGAAGCGGTACGTCAGCCGCTCCGACGGCTCCGCGCTGAACGAAATGCCCCACAGCTCTTCGTCAGCTGTGGTCTGATAGTCAAGCGTCGAAAACCCCTGATCACGTGTTTCGTAGTAGGCGGCGAACGTGCCGGGCGTCTGCAAACCCACATCGGCGAAATCAAGCTGCATCCGCGCGGCGTAACCTTCGCCGGTGCCATCCGCTACGCCCGCTGTGGGGCGGTTGTCGATGATCAGCCCGCCATCGGTCGAAAAGCTCGAGGCAAAGCCCGGCCCTTCGGTTTCGGCATATTCGAGGCTAAGGAAACTGCGTTCGCTCAACTCCCACAGCAAGTCCACCGATTGCGCAGTCTGATCTGCAATGTCTGTCTGCTCAACGAGCCCGGTATAGCCCATCCGAAGGTTATCTGTGATCCATCCATGCGCACGACCGCCATAGCTCATACCGTCCACATCGCCCGCCACGGGTGTATATTCGTAGTTCACCACGAGCACTACGTCATAGGCCCCGCCGGGATCTGTAACCACCGTCCCCTGCCCCACGCTGCCGTTCAGCGGCGCGTTCAGGACCACCGAGCCTTGCAGGTAATTGACGCGGTAATCGCGCCCCGCCACGAGACTACGGCTTTCGACCACCCGTCCCGTGTCGCGATCGCGGATGTCGACGCTAACCACCTCGCTATCGACGGCAATATCCTGACGTTGTAGGAAATAGACCGACCCGCCGGTGCCTAGGAAACTGTCTCGCCCCGGCAGCTGCTCGGGGTTGGCGGCATAGGCTTCGAGCGTCAGCCGCGATTGCCCGCGCGAGGTCGTCTTAGGGCTGCGGTAAAGCCCTTGCGCGCCGTACAGCGTGCGTTCGTTGCGAAGGTAGTACCCGCCACCTACGCTGGCGACATAGTTACCCCACATGATGTGGCTACCGTTCCGTTCCGCGCGCAGGTAGAATTTGCCATCGGTCGGCGCGCCTTCCTCGAAGGTGCTGTCATCGCCGTAAGTGGGATAGGCGTTCTCGCGCGCCAGTCGGATCAGCACGTCCTGCGGATCTTTCTCGTCGAGATCGCGAAACAGGTCCGAAAGATCATCCTCGCCCGTATCGATAGAGCCGGTCAGCACCCAGCCCGATTGCGTCTTGCCCTTTGCATAGCCCGCGATGCGTCCGTAGCTGTAGCTGCGGTCAAGCGTGCCATCCGCATCATCAAACCGCCGTCCATAGGTCAGATCTACAATGGCGGTCGAGAACCACTCCGCGCGCGGGATCAGAATGTCACGTTCAATGTAGGTGTTCTCACCTGCGCCGCTGACCTGCACGGCCACCGCCTGATCGCCAGCGGGCAAAATGCGCTGCATCACAAAGTTGCCGCTTGCGTCGGGGCGCACCCGCTCGCCCAGCGTATCGATGAAGGCGCCTTGGCGTACGCCGCTGCCGGACACGGTCACTGCCCCGCCATAGACCGGAATGCGCCGGATGCCGCCGAGATCGACGCCGCGTTCCTCATCCGCAAAATCGCCTTCGGCGGCCGTTGCGGATGCAAGCGGCAGGGGCCGCGTTTCGTCAAAGCGGCCGTTGGCGTCATAGACGCGGTAGGTCATCACCAGCGCCTCGCCCTCTGGCACCCGCAGGCTCGCCTTGCCATTGGCGGTAATGGGCGCGGTGGCCAGAACCCGTTCGCCCCCCCGCGCGGCCACGTCGATG
The DNA here is from genome assembly GCF_048285585.1 of Sulfitobacter sp. SBS6. Taxonomy (NCBI): domain Bacteria; kingdom Pseudomonadati; phylum Pseudomonadota; class Alphaproteobacteria; order Rhodobacterales; family Roseobacteraceae; genus Sulfitobacter; species Sulfitobacter sp. SBS6. The sequence goes on from NZ_JBLWBA010000003.1 coordinate 12,276, forward strand.
ATGCGGATTTCACCGCGCTCGACATAGGCGGGATAGTTCATTTCGCTGCGCACCGTCAGCGTATCGCCCGCGCGCGGCGGCGCTGCGTTGGTAATCAGCACGGCAAGGCGTGGGCGCACTTCGAGCCCGTCGAACTGCACACGCAGCTTCGCCCGCTCCAGCTGTCGGTCGGCACGCGCCCGGGGCGTGGACAGACGCGGGTCCCCCGCGACTGCCTGACCGTCGATAGCGATTCTGAAACCCGCATCCTCCTGCGCGCCCGCCGCCGAGCCAAGGGCAAGCGAAGAGACCGTGGCGAGGGCAATTGCCCGTGTTCGTGTTGTTCTAGCGATCATCGTCATCATCCCCTACCGCGTCCTTGTCACGGTTTTCTCGATATCGAGCTTGTAACTTCCACGACCGCGCCAGCGTTGGCGGATCAGCCGCTCCATGGCGCGCAGCCGTTCCCGCGCCAGTGCCGACGGCTCGCCCGGTTCCAGCACATACGTCAGGTTCAGCACCGATGGCGTGTCCGCGATCTGTGTGATCAGCCCTTCGATGGCACCGGACAGACCCGGCTTCGGTTCGGCCTCACCCGCAGCAAAGGCTGCCGCCGTCAGGTCCACATCCACCACGCGCCCCAGTCGCGCACCAAAGTTCAACTTGGCGAATTTACCGGCGGTCAGGCGCACGACGCGTGGGTTCTCCGTGGTGACACGATACCCCGTGGGCAGCGTGCGCGTTTCGAGCTTCAGCATGAAGTTCGACCCGATATTGCGCGGGAGCGCCGCACATGGCACCGAATACCGCCCGTGTTCGTCCGTCGTGATCAGCAAGCCATCCGGCGTCACCAGACGCACACCGGGCAGGCCCGGCTCTGTCTGGTCTTCTCGCCGGGGCGCGCTGTCCAGTTTGCCGAATTTACCGTCCCCGATGTAGCTGTCTTCGATGATCGGGGCTGGCAGCGTGCCCGGCCCGTCCTGATAGCCATTCCCGTTGCGGTCATCAAAGACGCGCCCGATCACGTCCGAACAGTCAAAGACATGCTCAGGATCAATCCGAACCGATGCCTCCGCGATATTCGATAGGATTCGGCCAAATCGGTCCTCCACATGGGCTCGGTTGGTGCGCTCGCCGAACGCGCCCGTGCGCGCCACCCGCACCGACAGGCTCAGCACGCGGGTTTCGTTCTCGCCCAGATCGGCGCGCCATTCCAGACGGCGGCCGTTTACCTCAGGCTCTACCGCGACGCCGTCCAGACGCGCCGAGCCGGGCGTGTAGATCATCCCGACCGGAAGCCGGTCGACCAACCGCGCGGCGGGATAGGGCAGATCGGTCTGGTTGGCAAAGCTCAGCGTGTAGTTCACCGTCTCTCCAAAGACGGCCGTCTTCCGATCCGCGGTCTTGGTGGCTACCACGTCGCGCAGCTCCGCGCATTGCGTCACCGGGATATTGTTATTAATCACGACCGGATCGCCCGGCGCAAAGTTGAAACCAGTGTAGAACGGATTAGCCGCTGCGCTGAAATCTGTCAGCACGCCAGTATCGGCCGCAGGCCCCGCACCGATGACACCGGGATTGTCCGGCAAGAGCCCGGTCACGTCGATACTACCGCGGGTGACCCGTGTGGTTGAGGCGACAGTCCCGTCGGGATAGGTCAGCGTTAATGTATAGTCGCCCGCACGGGTGACGAAAAATTGGTAGTCTCCAAGCCGCCCATCACGCAAAACGGTAATCGGGCCTGTAGTGCCAGTTCCGGTCTGTGTGGCACCGTTTCCGCTTACGGTGATAGTACCACCAGTCAGCAATCGTCCGTCATCTTCGCAGTAGAAAACGCCCGTCGGGTCATAGTCGAAACGATCCGGAACGCCGTCCCCGTCGCGGTCGGCAGTTGGCGATTCCAGTCGGTCCGGGATGCCGTCGCCATCGGTATCGACGGTCGCCACCGTTACCAGTGCCTCTGTCGGTGTCGCCAACTCGCCTGATGTGACGGTCGCCGTGTTCGGCGCCCCAGGCTGGCCTGCGTAGGTCACGGTCACGTCGATACGTCCCGTTTCACCCGGCGCCAATGTCGGATCACCGCCCAGAAGTGCGGTATCCGACAAACCGTTGTAGGTGGGATTGGCCTCACCATTCTCGAAACCTTCAATAGACAGCGTTACCGGGAAATCCTCGCCCAGCAAAACCGCTGGTGACAGGAACGCCGCCAGATCATCGCGGAGATTGATACCGGTCTGGGTAATATTGCCTGTGTTGGTTACTTCGATGGTGAATACGCGCCGCTCTATTGTGGGGAAGACGAACTCAGCCTCGCCGACGACCTTGCTGATCGCAAAACTCGGCAGCGCGGCGATGGGTGCGATGGTCGGATCGTCAAACCCATCGCCGTCGTCGTCGGAAATATCGGTCAGGTCAAACCCCTGCGCTGTGGTACCCCGTGCCACGGCCACGTTGCTGAGTCCGCTGCTGTCGATGTCCGCCTGTGTCAGCGTAGCTGTCGCCGTATACGTCGCGACCTCACCCGGCACCAGCGTTCCCACCGGAGACGCGGGCGCGCCATCGGACCCGACAAAGCTGACCGTCAACTCCCTCGCGTTTTCTTCGTCAAGATCGGTGAGGCTGTCGGTCACGCCGAGATCCGTCACCGTCACATCGCCTGTATTGCGGACCGTAATGGTGAACACTGCTTCATCGCCGGGCAGGCTGCCGATTTCGTCTAGCGTCTTGATCACCTCCACCATCGGTGTGGTCGCAAACGTAATTTCCGCCGGGTCGTCCTCCACGTTACCATCATTGTCGATCTTATTGTCCGAAACGTCTGAAATACGCGCACCGTCCAGCGATATCGCAGACACAGCAGCCGTGTTGCTCAGTCCACCTGCGTCGATGTCGTCTTGCAGCAGCATATAGGGCACCTGCCAGACGGCGCTTTCCCCTGGCTGTAGCGTTTCTGGCACTGATACCGGCTGTGGCTCGACCGGCAGCTGCGTTCCATCTGCCCTCGTCAGACGATCAACCACGTCCAGACCGTTTAAAGCCTGATTACCGATGTTCAGTGCCGTGATTTCGAACAACACTGTCTCGCCCACGCGAGAGGCGGCGCTGCTGACCACCTTCGTCACATCAAGTGCCGGTGCCGCGACCACCACAAAGGCGGTCACGTCATCGATGGTATTGCCGTCGCTGTCGTTGCCATTATCGGACAGGTCGGTCACGGGCCGATCCTGCGGATCTCGTGCAGCGACCGTCACTTGGTTCAACACCCTGCCCGAATTCAGATCGGTCTGCGTCAGCGTGTGTGTCGCCGTGTAAAGCCAGACCTCGTCAAGGTCGAGCACGCCATCTGCGTTGGTATCGCTGCCCGATTGCAGGGCAAACGGCGCATCAAGTGCAATCGGCCCCCCGTTGTTGTCGGTCATCACATCCGCCACGCGCACGTCGGTCAGTCGTACGTTGCCGACGTTCGCAACCTGCAAGGTGAACGGCACGGCCGCGCCCTCAATTGACGGCGCCGCGCCGACCGTTTTTGTCGCTGCTATTGCGCCGCGGCGCTCCGGGCCCGGCACTGTCACGGAACCAGAGGCCTCCGCTTGCGTACCGTCAGGGCCCTTCCCGGCCACACGCGCGGTATTAACAATCTCGCCAGCGTCCACGTCGTCTTGCCTCACCTCTACCGTCAGCGCGCAGCTGCGGTCGGCGTCGCCGGGTGCTAAGCTGGCGATCTCGCAGGTGAACCCATCTACCATCGCGTCGGTCACCATCAGATCGCTCAGGGTGACGTTGCCTGTATTGCGCACCTCGAAGAGGAACCCCAGCGTATTGCCCGCAGCCCCAAAAGGCGAGGCTGTCGGCGCTTTGACCAGCTCAAGCGCTGGCGCAGCTGTGGGCGTCGCGACCCGCAACGAGGCGGCACCGACGATTTCGTCGCCCTGCGGGCTAATCCCCACCACATCGGCAGCGTTGTCGATCCCGCCCGTATCGAAATCTTCCTGGGTGACCGTATAGGTGCCTTCGCAAGTCAGCGCCGCCCCCACGCGAAGCGTTTCCTGTGTGCAGTCGAACCCGTTCAGCATCGGATCGCTGACACGAATGCCTCGCAGCGTCTGATTGCCGACGTTGGTCGCCGTGAGTGTATAGGTCAGCACTTGCCCTACCTCGCGCACGGGCAAAGTCGCGGCCGTTTTCTCCAACGTCAGCGCTGGCGACGTGTCGGCCGCCACCGTTGCAACGCTCGGCTCCGAAGTGATCTGTGCCCGGTCACGCCCGAAAATGGTTTGCGCAAAAGCTTCATTGACCACGCGACCCCGGTCCACATCCGCCTGCGTCACCGTATAGTCCCCTTGGCAGGACACTGTTTCACCGGCGCGCAGATCGGGGTCAGTTGCGGTCGGCGTGAAGCAGGTAACCTCTCCGATCAGCGCGTCGCTTACCGTGACCGGGGCGGCGAAGGCGCGAGTTCCAGTGTTTGTAACGGTGAAGAAGAAAGGCACAATGTCACCCGCAGCGGCAAATGTCGCCCCGTCCTGGACTCCTTTAACCAGTGATAGGGCGGGCACGCCGGTTTGCGGCACCGTGGCGGACGTGAGGGCCGAGGTCGTCTCTCCGTCAGTCGCGCTGGCAAGGTTCACTACGCTGCCCAGATCGACATCTGTCGCCGTAACCGTATAGGGTGCGCGGCAGGTAGTGCTTTCGCCCGGCAGCAACCCTTCATCGGGAAAAACATCGCAACTGATCGCTTCTGGCGCGATAAGGCTGTCGCTTACCGTGATCGGAGCGGAGATCGTTGTATTGCCTGTGTTTGTCGTCACATAGCTGTACTGTACAATCAGCCCCGTCACGAAATCCTCCGGCGCGACTGTGTCTGCTGTCTTAACTAGCGACAGCGACGGTTCCTGCTGTGCTAGGATCGTGATAGCCGACGGTGCGGAGGTCACGCCCTGTGAGGTAGCAGTTGCGATGTTCTCGATACGGCCCGCGTCGACATCTGCCTGTGAGGTCGAAAGCGTACCGGAGCAAAGCAACGCCGCACCGGGGGAAAGCCCGCCTTCTGGCAGCGGCGGACAGGTCAGCGTTCCGCCGGCATCCGTCAGGCGCGCGTCCACGATCTCGATTGGCTCAGTGATGCTCACGTTCCCGGTGTTCGTAACCTCGAACGTATAGCCAATGGTCTGCCCGACTGCGTCGAAGGTATCGACGGTGCCTTTGGCTAGAGATTTGACTAGCGCGAGCGCAGGTGCCGCCTCGATGATCAGCTCGGTCGGATCATTCAGGACATTGCCATCGCCATCGTCGCCGTCATCAGATACATCCGTGAACGGTGCGCCTTGCGGCGGTCCGCCGCTCACGCGGACGCTGTTGCGGATCCCACCGGCATCCAGATCATCTTGCGTCAGCGTATAGGCGACACGGTAGCGCGAAATTTCACCGGGCAGCAACGTTCCTTCGGAAGAGCGAAGCGAGCTGCCTTGGAAGATTGGCGCTGCATCCAGCCCTAGCGTCGTCCCATCAGCGCGTTCGAGGTTCTCTTCCAGGATCGAGACATCCGACAGCGTCACGTTTCCGGCGTTCTCGACAGTGATTTCAAAGATCGCTGTTTCACCCGGCAGGGCAGCGGGCTCCACTACGGTCTTCATCACGTCGAGCGCGAAGGTTTGCGCGATGGGTGTCACAGTCGGGTTGTCCTCGCCGTTGCTTGCAACGCCGTCGTCCGATTGATCGATGACCAACGCGGATTGAGGCGTAGTTGCTCGGGCCTGCGCGGTATTAGCCAGCCCGCCGGCATCCACATCCGCCTGCGTGATCACGACATCAAGCCGGTAGGTCCAAGTTTCACCCACCTCCAGAACATCCGGCTGGCCACCGTCACCACCCGTGCGCCGGGGGCGTTGGGTCAAGGCGACGGGCGTGTTGTCGAGCCGGCGCAGGCTGTCTGTCAACGCCACATCGCGCAGGCTCTGATTGCCAGTGTTGGCCACGACGATGGTGTAAGGAAGCGTTTCGCCCACGACCGGCGGATCGGAAACATCAGCGAGATCAACCGTCTTAATCACGGTCAGTTCCGCAGTAGGAGAGGCGGGCGTGACCTCAAGCGTATCTTCCCCGCTCAGGCTGGTTCCGTCGGGCAGCTGAGCGTTCGCGGTTGCGCGGTTCGTGATCGCGCCCTGCGCATCTACATCGGCCTGGGTGATCTCGTAGGTCGCGGTAAAGCCGGCGCTGTCGTCCGGTGCCAGACGGCTCCACACTGCATCATTCTGCGTGGTATCAATGCTGTCCCCGACCGGGGCCGCATCGGTGGCAAGCGTGTCGCCCGCAACATCCAGCGCGACGGTGCCACTTGAGGAACTGTGTTGGTCGCTGACAGCCACATTCGAAAGCGTGACATTGCCCGCGTTGGTGACCCGGTATCTGTAGGTTACAATCTGTCCAGCGACGACATCCTGCACCGCATCAGCGGTTTTTTCTACAACCAGCGCCGGCGCGGCATTTGAAGGAATTGTCAATTGCGCGGTTTCGGCACCCGGCATTGCCGGCAGCGGCACCTCTTCAGAAGCAACCGAGGCGATATTGGTGACGCCACCACCATCGATATCTGCCTGCGTGACCACATATGGCGCAGAACAGCTCAATTCATCGCCAGGAGCGAGCCCCGTGCCGGGGATGGGCGCGCAGTTGACGTTTGCAATCCGGTCATCGGTTACAATCGGCTGAGAGGTCAGCGTGATGTTGCCCGTATTGGTCACAAGATAGGTATAGATCACCTCGTCGCCCGCAGCCGTGATCTCTGGCACATCTGCAGATTTCACCAGGCTGAAGGCAGGTGCCGGGGCGGGCCCACGCACGAACAGATCGCCACGGCCGTCAACAGGCTCGGCACCCGGGGTCGCTGCCGTGGCGGTACCCGTTGCAACGTTCACGAAACCGGCAAAAGCATCGCCTGCAGCTACCGCATCCACATCAGCCTGCGTCACGGTGTAGGCGACAAGACAGCTTCCGTCCACCTGCCCCGGTTTTAGTGTTTCGACCGCACAGGTCGCAGGCACCGTGGCAAGCGTGTCCGATAATGCGATATCGCGCAACGTCACATTGCCGGCATTGCGCGCGGTCAGCCGGAACTTTAGGACTTCGCCGGGCTGTGTATAGGCCGCAGTGCCATCGGCGGGCACCGGCTCCAGCGTCTTGACGATCTCAAGCGCCGGGGCTGCTTGCTCGATCGGCGCCGCGACCTGCGCGGTTGCCTCGACCGCGTCACCTTGTGGCGTTTGGGCAGCTACTTCTGCGGTATTGAAAAACACACCCGCGTCAACATCCGACTGCTGCACCTTGTAGGAGCCTTCGCAAACTAGGGCGGCACCGGGGTCCAGAACTACACTTCCGACGACAGCGGTCCCGTCGTCGAAACAGCTCAGTCCAGCAATCAGTGGATCGCGAACCGCCACCGCGGACAGGGTCTGGTTGCCGTCATTTCTGGCCGTGATGCGGTAGGTTAGCACATCGTCCAAGCCAACGGTCGCCGGGGCATCGACGAGCTCTTTGCTAAGCGAGACAGCCGGGGTCAACGTGGCATCAACGGTTTCGGTGACAGGCGGCGACAGAACCGCGACCTCATTTAGGGTGCCCGGCGCGAATGTCGTGCTTGCAACCGCCTCATTGGTGACGGAACCGGCATCGAGATCGTTCTGCGTTACCTTATACGTCGCCTCGCAAATCGCAGTTTGTCCGGTTCCGAACACCCCTTCCTCGGACGCATCAAAACAAATGATCGGCGCACCGATGCGGTTGTCGTTTACGACGATATCCTCGGTTAGACCGACGTTCGCGGCATTTTCTACCGTAAACCGATACGTGATGACGTCGTCTACCTGCGCAAATGTGACATCGTCCGGCGTGGCCACTTTTGTCAGAGACAGAGCAGGGGTTGCTCCGACCGGATAGACGGCTTCGTCACTTCCCGAGATGACGGCAGCGTCGTCGAAGGTGCCGCTTGCACTGGCCACATTGGTCGTGGACCCCAGGGCGATATCGCCCGCGCGCAAAGTGTAGCTTCCGCTACACACGTGTTCTGACCCGGGGAGCAAAACCCCATCGGACAGTCCGGAGCAGCTGGCGTTCGTGGCGAGCGTATCATCGATCAGAAGCGGCCCGTCCACGGTCACATTCCCAGTGTTCCTCACGGTAAACCGGTATTCTAGCACCGAGCCCACGTCGAAGGCGTCCGGCGTTGCGCTGACCAGCTCCTTGGTGAAGCCAAGCGAGACGGTCTGTAGCGCCGGGGCCGTCAGGCTCGCCGGGTCTGAGCGGACCTCGTTACCGTCAAAACCGGTCACGGCCGTGGCGGTGTTGGTCACGCCGCCTGCATCAATATCTGCCTGTTCGGCCACCCATGGGTAATCACAGGTCGCTTCCGCGCCCACGCTAAGCGGCCCTGTCACGCAGGCAAGGCCCGTACCGATCCGGTCATCGTCAATGGTTATCGGACCCGGCAAGGTCACATTGCCGATGTTCGTCACGGCAAAGCGGTAGGAGATGGTATCGCCCGCCGCATTGAAGTTTTCCTTCGATCCAGGCGCAAAATCTTTCGTGACTTGCACAGCGGGGGCACGCGTGACCGGAACGCTAACAACGCTGGGGTCGGAGACGAGTGTTACGCTCTCAGGGTCGCCCGGGTTCAATGGCGCGACCGGTTGTACGATCTGCGCGGTCGCGATATTGTCGAAGCTGCCATTGTCAATATCGTCTTGGGTAACGGCATAGCTGCCGGTACAGACAATCTGCGCGCCCGGTGCCAGCGGCGGCGCGGGGCAGCTCACGCTGCCACGGCCCTGCGCATCAATTATCGGATCCCTGACGCTGATCGTTTCGGTCAGCGTCAGGTTCCCTGTATTGGTCACGACAAAGTCGAACGGCACCAGCTGGTCTGGCGTGTCGATCACCATCGGAGCGTCTGCGCTCAACTGCTTGGCGAGGGTGAAAGCAGGAGCCCCCGCCACATTCACAGCGGTCGGATCGTCGCGGTCATTGCCATCGGTATCGTCGCCATTGTCAGAGGCATCCTCGACCGGCGTGCCAGCTGGGGTTTGCGCGCGCACCGTTGCCTGGTTGCGGACTCCGCCTGCGTCGACATCAGCCTGAACCAGCGTATAGCTTGCCGTGTAGGTCCAGGTTTCGCCGACGTCTAGCGTTCCGGCGACACCACCGTCCCCACTGGCTAGTGTCGGCGCAAGGACGAGCGGCGTACCGTCGCGACGCGTAAACTCATCCTCCGGTAAGACCGACGCGAGAGAGACGTTGCCGGTGTTTCTGGCTGCGATTGTGAAGTTGATGGTATCTCCCGCCCGCGCGGGCGTGCTCAGCCCGCTGGTGTCGGCTGTCTTAGTTACATCCAGACCGGGCGACTCTGGAAGGCGAAGCGTCGTGGGATCGTCCGCCTCGTCACCGGCCGTGGCCTCATCCGACAGGTCGCTCACCGACGCGCCATCCGGTGCTACGGAATCGACACGAGCGGCATTGTCGAGCGTTCCGGCATCTACATCGGCCTGAGTCAACGTGTAATCGGCGGCAAAGATCATCGGCACCGATCCGACAGGCAGATCGGCGGTGGGCCCACCGCCCAGATCCGCGCCACCACTTTGCAAGGCGGGGGTTGGCGCAGGGCCGTTCCCGGTGAAATCCGTCTCTACGATTGCGATGTCGTATAGGCTCACATTGCCAAGGTTAGTGACGATATAAGTGTAGCGCACCGTATCACCGACGCTGGCTATTCCATCCACGCCAGCATCGAGCGCCGCTGTCTTGACGAGGCCGATCGCAGGCGCACGCGGCAGTGTGGTGGTAGAGGGATCACTGTCACCAGCCGCATCAGCGCTATCGTCGGACACATCGCTGATAGGCGTGCCCAGTGGATCATTCGCCGTGCCCGTCGCGGTGTTGGACACCCCCCCCGCGTCGATTGCCTGCTGGGTCAAATTGAACCCGGCCGCATAGGTCCAGACCTCGCCTATATCTAGCTGGCTATCACCGTTCAAATCGCCACCGCTAAAGACCGGCGCGTCGGTCAGAGTCAGTGCCCCACCGTCTGCATCGGTCAGTGTGTCCGCAACCCTTGGATTGCGCATCGTGACGTTGCCGATATTGCGCAGTTCAATGGTGTAATTGATGCGGTCGCCCACGGCGACCGGGCTTGACAGCGATGGAGTAGCCCGTTTCACGGTTTGCAAAACAGGTGTGCGGTTCAGCAAAATCGGCGTCGGGTTGTCGGCACCCGTGTTTACCGGATCTGACAGATCACTCAACGTTGCAACGTCAGGGTCGGTCACACTTGCCTGCGCCTGATTGCTGACGCCTCCCGAGTCGATATCCGCCTGCGTCAGTTGGTAGGTTGCGGTGAAGACCACGGTCCCGCTGCCCGCAGGCAGATCGATTGTCCCCGCATCGCCCCCCAAGAAAGCGCCACCGCCCTGGTATGCGGGCACCGGCGCGGATCCCGTACCGGTAAAGCTTGTCTCGGCCAGCGTCACGTCATAGAGGGTCTGCGATCCGGTATTCGAAACGGTGAAGACATAGGTCAGCGTATCTCCGGCGTCGGCCCTTCCATCGCCCCCGTCGTCTAGCGTCACGGACTTGAGAATTGCAACTCCCGGATTGACCGCGAGCGGCACAACCGTCGGGTCGTTCGCCAGGTCTCCATCCGCATTGCCATCGCTGCCGCCCGCATCGTCGTCCGAGGTATCGCTCAGCGGCGTGTTGTCGGGCGTTGTCGTTTGCGCCAGAACAGAGTTCGACACCGCCTCGCTGTCGATCGCCTGTTGATCTAGCGTGAACTGCGCTAAGTAGGTGAAGGCCTCGCCCACATCAAGCGCGCCATCGCCATTTGCGTCCCCGCCCGAAAAGCTTGGGCCGGAGGAAAGGACTAGCGCTGCCCCATCGCCGTCCAGCAACGTGTCGGTTATCACGGGCGCAGAGAGCGTCACATTTCCGGTATTGGCGACCGTGATGGTGTAGGCGATGGTCTCGCCCACCTGCGGCAACGCCGAGAGACCCGAAACATCAGCCCGCTTTTCTACCACCAACCCCGGTGCGGCACCCAGTGGAGTCACCGTCGGATCGTCGGCCCCTGGTGCGATGCTTTCATCGTCCGACACATCCTCAGCGGAGATGCCGGCTGGGCTGGCCCCGGTTGCTGTCGCCTGATTGCTGATCGCGCCGGCGTCAATATCGGCCTGGGTCAGTGTATAGGTCGCTGAATAGATCAACGCCCCTGCCCCAACTGGCAGATCGGGAAGGCTCGACGCACCGCCGATCTCCACACCACCACCGGTCAGGGTAGGCACGGGGGTCGACCCGCTCCCGCCAAAGGCAGTTTCGGAAAGCGTTACATCCCACACCGTCACGTTGCCGGTGTTCGACACGGTGTAAGTGTAGCCGATCGTATCTCCCGCATCGAGGGTGCCGTCGCCACCGTCATCGGTCACTGCGGTCTTGACGACCGCAATGGTTGGCGTGTTGTCGATAGTAACCGGCGCAATGACATCACTGTCCGTTAGGGTCTGCCCCTGCGGATCGAAGGCTTCGACAGTGACACTATTATTGAAACCGCCCGCATCGATCGCCTGCTGAGTCAAATCGTAGCTGGCGACATAGGTCCAGACTTCGCCCACGTCGATGCGACTATTGCTATTGGCATCCCCGCTGTCCAGATCAGGCCCCGCCAGCAAGGTCAGCGTCGCGCCCTCCGCGTCGGTAAAGCTGTCGTCAATGCTAGGCGCACTCAACGACTGATTACCGGTGTTCGTGACAACAATGGTGAACGACACCCCTTGCCCGATCACCGCTGGCGCGGTGATGGCACTGGTATCAGCGGTCTTTGTCACCGCGAGACCCGGCATCTTCTTCGCTACGGCTACGGCGGCATTGTCTTGGGCAACGGGGGCTGTTTGCCCCGCAGGCGGGGTGGCCGTCACGGTTGCGAGGTTGCTCAACGTGACCTGCTGGTCGATATCGTCGGCATTGACGGTATACGTCGCTGTAAAGGTGATTTGGTCGCCCGGTGCCAATGTGCTCCAGACGCCCGGTCCGGCGGTATCGGTGGAATCGCCCGCAGTGTTGACATCATCGGTAAGCGTGTCGTCATCAATGGGAAGATTTATCAATCCCGAAGCTGACTGGTGCCGGTCCACTAAAGTGACGTCCGTTAGAGTGAAATTGCCGATGTTGCGGACGACATAGGTATAAGTCACGTCCTGCCCGGCAGCCAATCCGCTGGTGGCCGAGGGCGTCTTGACAAGACTCAGCGCAGGGTCGCCGCCCGAAGGAATGGTCAAAGTTGCTGTATGTGCGGGTTTGGGTGGCACTTCGGAGCTGGTGGCAGTCGCGACATTGGTCACACCACCGGAATCGATGTCGGCTTGCGTGACCGTATCAGTCGCGCGGCAGGTAAAGCTGGCTTGCGGGGCCAGCCCGCCCGCCGGCAACGGCCCGCAGCTGAAAATGCCGATCCGGTCGTCATCGATCTGCGGTGCTTCGGTCAGGCTCACGTTGCCAGCATTCACGATCCGGAAGCTGTAGGTTATGGTCTGCCCGTCGATACTGATCTGGCTTGAGTCGGCAGATTTCGACAGCAGGAAGTCAGGTTCGCGCAGCGGACCGCGCACGAAGACATCGCCGCTTTCGGTGATCGTGCCCACATCCGGGTTCGCTGGCGTCGCAATGGCGGTCGCGACATTGGTGAAACCGCCAAAAGTATCGCTGCCTACAATGTTGACCGTATCTACATCGGCCTGCGTGGTGACATAGGTAAAGCGGCAGCTGTCATCGGTCGCGCCCGGTGCGATCGGGCCAACGGTACAAGTTGCCGGGCGCACGTCGCGCGCATCGGTGATCTTTGCTTCGGCAAGGGTAATGTTGCCGGTGTTCTCGATCGAAACGGCAAAAATAATCTCTTGTCCCGCCACGACAAAATCGTCGGTAGGGCCGACCTCACGCAGGACACGTTTGGCCACGGTCATGGCCGGCGCGGGCGTCGCCAATGGTGCGGCAACATCATCCGTGCCGCGTAGCGTGTCCCCCTGCGGATCGGTCCCAGTCGCAGTGGCCGTGTTGGTCAGCGTCTGACTGTCGAAATCGGCCTGCGTAACCTCGTAGCTGCCGGTACACATTAACGCGGCACCCGGAGCCAGTGTCACGTTCGCCGGTGCCGCGGCCCCGCCGGGGGTCACGGTACAGCTCAGATCGGGAATCAGCGGATCGGCAATGCCCACGCCGCGCAACGTCTGGTTTCCGTCATTGCTAGCGGTGATACGGTAGTCCAGTGTCTGACCCGCGACAGCACCGCTGGGCACTGCGGTGGTCAGTTCCTTCAGCACGTTGAGCGCAGGGACTTCGTCCAGCGACACAGTGGCATCGGCATTTCGCGACGACACAGTGGTCGGCATGGAGCCACCGCTGGCGTAGGTCGTGCGCGCGGTGGCGTTATTGGTGACAAAGCCACGGTCCAAATCAGCCTGCGTGATCTCGTAGGGGAATTCGCAAACAAAGACGTTGTTGGGGACAGAGGTGCTCAGCGGCGGCACGCCTGCGCCGGCAGCAGGTTTGCATGCCAGCGTACCCATGCGGTCATCCTCGATCGTAATTGGATCGACTAGGCCCACATTGCCGGTATTGGTCACGGTAAAGCGGTAGGTGATCACATCGTTCACCTCCGACAGCATGGCTGGATCGCTCAGCGCTTCCTTTGTCAATGTGATCGCAGGCAGCGCATCTACCGGATATATCGCATCATCCGCAGGCGACACCACCGGTTGCCCGCCAAAGCTGCCGCGCGCGGTTACAACATTCGTCGCAGCCCCGAGGTCGAGATCATTCTGCGTGACCGTGTAGCTGGCTATACAGGTATAGCTGCCACCTGGGTCTAGCACACCGCCCGCCAGCGTATCGCAGGTGAACGCGCTCGGGAAACTGATCAACGTATCGTCAAGACTGATCGGCCCGTCGATCGACACATTACCGGGGTTCGTTACGACATAGGAATACGATAGCACATCGCCGACGTCGAAAAAACCGGGCCGTGAGGTGCCGGTAAATGTCTTCTCGATCATCAGCTTCGGGTTTTGCACCGCGTTGATCGTAACGCTGTCGGGATCCGACGTTTCCTCGGAACCATCAAAGACAGTCGACGCGGTGGCAATATTGGTCACTTCGCCATTGTTCAGCGCAATCTGATCGGCCTCATAGTCCTGTTCGCAGGTGACGCTACCCCCAGGAACTAGCGGCGCGGCGGTGCAGGTCAGAATACCTGGGATCTTATCGTCGCTAACGGTGATCGGCGCCGTCGTTGTCACATTGCCAGTATTCGTGACGACGTATTCGAAGGTCACCAAATCATCGACCGCCGCGATGCTGGTCGCCGAGCCGGTCTTGATCCGTTTCAGGATCGACAGCTCCGGTTCTTGGTCCGCGTCAATGCGCAACGTATCCGCGGGTGACGTCGCAGTGATCGAAGTCGGCCCGCCTACCGTCTGTGGGATCACCGACTGCGTGACCGACGCTGTTGCAGTATTCTCAACAAACCCGTCGTCTAGATTCTGCTGTGTCACCATGGTCGAGGCAGTACAATCGATGAATCCACCGGGCGCAATACCTGCCGTCGGAATGGTCGGGCAGAACACGTTCTGGATCCGGTTATCGTTGACAGTAATCGGGTTGGTCAGCGTAATGTTGGCCCGGTTGAAGACCCGATAACCGTAGGAAACGCTTTCTCCGACCGCCGAAATCAAACCGCCAAAGTTCGAGGTCTTGTCAATCTGTAGCGCAACGGTCTGCGTCGGGCCGTTCACGGTCGCGCTGTCACTGTTGCTAACCGGAGTGCCGCCTACAAGGCTTTCACCGGACACAGTTGCAACGTTGGTATAACCACCGCGATCCACATCCCCCTGGTCAAATACCCTGGTCGCGGACAGGGCAGAGCCGTCGTCACATTGCGTCGTCTGCGCGCCGGGCGCGAGATCTGACAGAGTGCAGGTGAACCCCAGGTCCGTGTCTGTCACCGTCAGGTTGGTCAGCGAGACATTACCGGTATTGCGCACGATAAAACTATACACCTCACTGTCGTCGACCGAGGTAAAGGCCCCGTCTGTACTGTCTTTGGTGATCGTGACGGCGGGCGCGGCATCCGGGCCATCCACCGTTACCGAGGCGGTCTGGGTCGCAGGCGGTGTGACCCCCTCAGGCGCGCCCACGTCAGCCGAGGCGCTATTGATGATCCCGCCGCGATCCACATCGGCCTGATCCGTTCGGTAGGTCGCGCTGCAACTGCGATCAGCGGCACTAGGAGCGAGCGTGGCAATCGTGCAGGTGAAGGTCGGATCAAAGAACGTATCGGTGATGACCACATTGCTCAAAGTCACATTGCCGGTATTGCGTACAAGAAAATCAAACGTCACGTCCTGCCCCGCCGCCGCGAATGCGGCCGGCGCTGATTTTTCAAAAATGAACGCTGCGTTTCGTGCCGGACCGTTCACAGTTTCGCTGTCGGTCTGCGCGGTAATCTCTGAGCTATCAACAGTGGCGCTGTTAGAGATCGAGCCCCGGTCTATATCTTCCTGAGTCACCCTTACTTGGAAGGTGCAGCTTCTGTCGATCACACCCGGCGCAAGGCGCGGAATTGTGCAGTTGAACGATGAGTCGAGCGTATCGCTCACAGCAAGGTTGGTAAGGGTCTGCGTACCAGCATTCTCTACTGCGAGCGTGAATGTTATCTCTTCACCTACAATCGAGAACGCGGCGCGATCCGCAGTCTTGTCGAGGCTGGCGATCTTAGTCCCCGTGCCCGATGCCAGCGTTGCTGACGACTGCCCAGTATCGCTTTGCTGTGCCCCCAAAGCAGGTTGGGCATTGACTTGGGCCGTGTTGGTAAAAGCTTCGTCATCGACGTTTTGCTGAGTGACTGTATATTGGCCAGTGCACTCTTGGAAGGCACCCGGTGCGATGTCCGACAACGTACAGTTCAGCGCCGGGATCAGCGGATCCCTTACCGTCGCGCTGCGCAACGTCACGTTGCCGGTGTTGGTCACACGGAAAGTATAGGCTAGAGTTTCGCCGGGGGCGTAGCTCGATGGCCCCACCTTGGTCAGCGTGACGGCGGGGTTGCCCACAACGGGCACGCTAGCCGTTGATGCATTGGATGTCACCCGCGTGGTCACACCACCGTTGAGGAAGTCAAACCGCGCTGTTGCCTCGTTGTCGATGCTGCCGCTGTCGAATTCAGTCTGCGTCACCCCATTGCGCGACCCCGTACAGGTGAAGGTTTGATTGGGGGCAACCGGGGATGGTTGATTACAAACCGCAGGCGCGCTCAGCAGCGGGTCATCGATCGTGATCGGAGAGAAGATGTTGGTGTTGCCCGTGTTCCGGACTTCGAAGCTGTAGGAAATAGGGTCGTTGATTGAAGAGATCGACGCGGTCGTCGCTGTCTTGGTTAAGGAAATGCTCGGGTCAAAGGTCGGCGCGATGATCGCGGACACCTGCTCAGATGTGAAGGTGCCAATATCGGACGTGCCGGTGCCTTCTGCCGTCGCGGTGTTCACCACCACCCCGGCCGTGACATCATCCGCCGTCAGCGTGTAATCGCGGTTACAGCTGCGGGTCTGGCCGCGCGTCAGGTCGCCGGTGAAGCAGGTGAACTGACCAATCTTGTCATCGTCGATGATGATCTCTGCGACACCGATATTGGCGCCGATCCGAACATTGCCGATATTGCGCACCTCAAAGGTGTAGCTAACGACCCGGCCCGCGGTATAATCCTCCGCAGGAACGTTCGGCGCAGTCTTGTTTAGTTCAATTTCGGGACGCTGAAGTGCCGGAACGGTCACACTGTCGGAATTGGAGACAACAGGTGATCCGGTCACGGCCTCGGTAGCGTTGGCGGTGGCCGTGTTTGTGATGCCGCCGTTGTTCACGTTTCCCTGCCTCGTGGAATAGATCGCTGAAGAGCAGGTAGTGGTGTTACCGGGTGCCAGCGTCGACACCGGGCAGTTGACTGCCACGCGGTTATCGATGACCGAGATGTTCTCTAGCGTGACGTTGCCGGTATTGGTCAGCAGGTAGTCGTACTCAAGGCCAATGCCCGCAGCGTCAAATTGGCTAGGTGATGCGGGATCCAGTGACTTGTCGAGACTCAGCCCCGGCGTCCGGGTGGCCGTCACCGTTGCGCTGTCATTTTCCGTGTCGGTCTGCCCCGCCACAGTGATAGTACCACTTGCGGTATTGGTAAAACTGCCATTGTCGATATCGTTCTGCGTAACGCTGTAACTGGCGGTACAAGTTGTGGAATTGCCAGGCCGGATGGCCCCCGCCGGGCAGCTGACCGTGCCCGCTTCAGGGTCGGTCACTGTCGGCGGGGCCGGGAAGGTGACATTGCCCGCGTTGCGCAACGTGATCTGGTAGTTCAGCGTATCACCTTCGGCGGCATAGCTTGTCTCGATCGCAGTTTTCGTCAGCTCCAGGTCCACCACCGGCGCGGGGCCAGGCAAATCGAGCGTATCGGTCTCGCTGATCCGTCCGTCGCGAGGCGTGTCAGCACTCACAACAACGGTGTTGCTCAACTGGTCGGCGTTGTCATCAATGTAGTCATCCACATCCGATTGAAGCACCGTGTAGCTGCCCGAACACTGGAAATCATCACCAGGTGCCAGATCGGGTACATTGCAGACCAGGGTCGGGATCAGACTGTCGCTGACTGTGAAATTGCTCAGCGTAACATTACCGTCGTTGCGAATGAGGAAGCTGTAGGGAACGCTCGTTCCTGCGTTGCCAAAATTGCTCAGCGTGCTGGTTTTTTCAATAAAGAGCTCGGGCGAGGCATCTGGCCCCCTCAAGGATAGCGTGTCTGTCAGTTCACCAAGGGTGCCATAGTCCGGCACCCCGATCGCGTTAGCGACGTTTGTCACCTCGCCCGCATCAATATCCTCTTGAGTGATCAGGTAGGGCGCCTGGCAAGTGGCAAAATCGGCGGTGCCGCCCGGATCGGTGTCTAGGATTACGGATTTGTCGCAGCTCACACTACCGATCTTGTCATCCCCGACCGATAGCTGACGGATCGGTACCGAGCCGATGTTAGTCACTATATAAGAATAGGTGACGGTCTCCCCTACCGCAGCGAAAGCTGGTCGGTCCGCGCTTTTCTCAATGGTGTAGCCGGGCGCTACCGTTACGATATCTTGGTTACTCAGGTTGTTACCAATCCGGAAATCCCAGTAGTTATCGTTGGGATCTCGGTCAAAAACCTGCGTGGTTGTCTGCCCCGTCGACAGGATATTGGCTAGCAACGCGGGGTTCGTCGATGTAAACCAGCCGGTGTTAAGTGTCTGGTTCCCGAAACCTTGCACTTGCCCGAAACCGTTTAGCCCGGATTCGTCGGTAATCTCCGTGGTGATGGCGCTCCAATTGCCTACGTCGAAACCATTGAGCCTAAGGGAAATATCGTTCTGATCGAAACCGCCGACCTGCGTATCCCCGTCGTAGGCGGTAAAGCGGATATAGGCGGTCTGGATCGCTCCACCGAAATAGACTGAACAGTCGGAAAACCCGCAGTTCAGCGAAATCGGATCGTTAATTATAAACGGGTTGCCCCGAAACCGCGCGGGGTCGCCGCTATTCTGAAATCCGCGAAAGGCACCCTGCGGGTTAGAGAACTGGTAGTAGACATTGCCGTTCACACCGATGAGCACTGTGGCTACGCCACCCGCTTCAGGATAATCGCTCGGCAGTGTCAGGTTGGTGGCTGGAACTGAGCGCGTGAATTGTGTCGTGTGCCCCTGATGCGGGAAAATTGTGATTAAGCCTACAAAAAGAGCGCAAAAAGCCAGAAGTCTTCGAAACTGCATAGAACCCCTTTTGCCATTCGGCAACAGGTGACATTCACCTGTTTACCAATTGAGATAGACTAACTATCCAAAAAAATTTAGTTGGATATTGGTTTCACTAACTCAGTAGGCGGAAGTGTTGCCCTTTACCAACACCGGCCGGAAGATATTAAGGGTATCTGCAACTCGTCTGGTGCAACCTGGAAGGACCTGCGGGACCGTTTAAGGGTTGCTGTAGCTTGTCTCTGAGAGCTTCGTAAGGGGTTTGCCCATTGTGGGTACCGTGCGGACTGGCGGAGTCTTAAAAACCCTTTCCAAGCGTCGAGTTTGAGCTTGAGATCAACGTCACCTTTGTAGATGAGAAATTGGTAAAATTCATGCTTATCGGATTGATGTGTGGGCTCCACTTTGCCGTTGAGCTAAGGAGTGCCGCGTTTGATGTAGGCGTGTCTGATGCCGAGGTTTCCGACATGTCAATTTAATTTAACTTGGAACTCGCGGCCGCTATTTTTCCAAATTTAACGGATGCGAGACGAGAACTTTTCGATAATGTAAACAATGAAGTCGACCGCGCTTGCCTGCGTGTGTTTCTCATAAATCTTGAGAGCACGAACTCGGGTTGCGTCATCGATGGCAGTGAATTGACATAGGCGCAAGTTGTCGCCGCTTTTTTTCTTCGAGGTCAGAAACTTAACGTCCATTTGGTTATGATGTCCGGTCACCTGCTACCGATAGTGCTTGGTGTGTAGCTTACGCATTTGCGTGCCTCTGGGCAGCCGAATGAGGCCATTGCGCTCGAGAGTACGGTAGCCCCTCGGATCCGAGATTTTGAACTAGACCTGTCACGCTGTTGTGCCGCTCCATGTGTTCGTCTAAGCCACCTTCCCTTCGAATGCGACGGGGCTTTTTGCAGCCCAATGCAGAGTGGCGGCGCCGCGGATTATAGAACCAATTGATGTATTCAAAGATCGCTACCTCAACCTGCCGTCCTGTTTCCCATAACCGTCGCCAGATCAGTTCGGCCTTGATGGTTTTGAAGAGCGTCTCGACATCAGCATTGATGCTCCTAAATTCGTCAAGTGGCGATTTAAGCCGTTTTCGGCGCTAAGAGCTGGCTGTAGAATTCCCGAACGAAATAACGCTTCAAACAACTGTTAACCGCGAGGTTTTTCAATACTTTACTCGCGCGGTGAAGGCGCTTCAGTTTTACCGACCGATCACGCTTAGGTTTCCTCGGAACGGTCTGTCGCGGGCGTTGGTTTGGGACTCATCTGCGAAATCTCCTCGTAAATCCCTACTGACAGGTCGAAAGTCAACGCATCCAGCGACGGCTGCAGCTGTCCCACATTCCGGCCTGAAATGAGTGTTGAGGTTACAGCCGAATTCCGGGCCACCCAAGCAACGGCGAGCGTTGTTGGCGCAATCTCCATACGCTGCGAAAGCGCTGCCAAATCACGGGCGGTCTCATGCATCCATGGCTGCCCATAGCGGGTGGCATAGACCTTGTCCTCCTGCAAACGACCCTCGGCGCCGCTGGCGTATTTGCCTGTAAGTAAGCCGCCCCCCAAGGGCGAGAAAGGACAGACGGAAATATCTTGGTCCTCACAGGCCGGGAGAATCTCTACCTCTACCTGCCGCTTCACAAGGTTATACATCGGCTGGCAGGCATCAATCTGGGTGTCGATGACCTTACACACCGCTTGCGCCTTCATGATCTGCCAAGACGCAAAATTTGACACGCCGATGTAGCGGATCGCTCCTTGCGACTGCATCTCGGCCAGGGTGCCAAATGTCTCTTCAAAAGGCGTCTCTGCGTCGAAGCGGTGCAAGTAGTAGATGTCTACTGCATCAATCCCCAACCGTTTGCGGCTTTCGTTTAAGGCGGCGCGCAGGTTGTCCGCAGTGGCGGGCCGGTCATTCGGTGCTTTGGTCCCGATGATCAGATCATCGCCCCTCGCCCTTAAGATCTGCCCCAACATATGCTCAGACGAGCCACCGTTATAACTAAAAGCTGTATCGAAGTGATTGATCCCCGCCGCGACGCAGGCCTCGAACATCTCTTGCGCGCTGCGGGCATCCGCCGTGCGACCAAATTGCATGGTGCCAAATCCCAAGCGGGAGATAGGGGTTCCATTCTTGGTTTGAATGCGGCTCATCAACATACTTTCATTTGGCAGAAGGCTAGGCTTTCTTAATCACACCGGCGGCAGGTTCGGCCCGCGATCCAGCCGCACAATGTGATCAGCCTTGTCACGCGGGAAGGACGACATAATCAATGGGTCATGTCCGGGCACGATCAACTCAGGCTGACTGGCGAGCCGCTCAATCGTTGTGAACCCTTCCAGCATGTCCTGCATATCGACCACGATGGGAAAGGGCTTGCGCCTTTGGAAGTTCTCATAAAAATGCGCCGCATCAGAGGCTAGTACGAGCCAGCCCGCCGATGTGAGCACCCGCACCGCTTGCAGCCCCCGGCTATGCCCGCCGATGCGGTGAACTGTTACTCCATCCGCGACCTCGGCATCACCGTCATGGAAGATCACCTTGCCGGAATAAAGTCGTTTCACCGTCTCGCAAATATGACCTGCCGAAAAGGGCATACGAAGCATATCATGGCACATGCAAGGCCCGGTGGCGTAGGCCATCTCAGCCGCTTGAATATGCAATTTCGCGTTGGGGAAAAGATGCAGCCCGCCGGCGTGGTCATAATGAAGATGGGTGACGATAACGGTCTCGACCGCTTCAGGAGCGACTCCCAAAGGTGCCAAGGCGCGGCGCGGATCAAGCCGGATCGGCCGTCCACGCGCGTCAGCTTCAGCCTCGTCATAGCCCGTATCTACAAGGATCACCCGCTCTCCTTGGCGCAAGACCCAGATGAAATAGTCCATCGGGTGAGCCACATCGTGGCGGCCATCAAAAACGAAACTATCGCCTCTTACACGCGCGTTGCGATCGGCGTATTTGACCGCGTGAACCTCCCATTCGCTCATGATGCTACAGTGCTCCAACTTGTGACCTCTTTGCCCGCCACCATATCAGCGGTGGCCGCACTAAACGCTTTGAATTGGGCGCTGTCGCAATGGGCGTCAAAAGCTGCGCTGTCTGCATAGAGTTCATAGAGAAACACCTGACCAGGCTTATTTGCATCTGTAAGCACATCAAAACGATGGCAACCTGCTTCCAGGCTTTTGGATGCCGCAGCATTTTCGAGCATCAGGGGCATGAATGCCTCCATCTGATCGGTTTTGATGCGAAAGGTGACGCAGATAGCAAACATTATCTTTTCCTCATTTTTGCGAATGCCCGGCGGACCACGGGCATCTGCCCGGCAATCAGCGCCACGTTCAGCGCCAGCAGAACCGCCGCGGTTGGACGCGTGAAAAAGCCTGACAGGTCGCCATCGCTCAAGAGCAAAGAGCGGCGGAAGGTTTCATCAAATAGTCCGCCCAGAATGACGCCGATGACCAGCGGCGCAATGGGATATCGCATCAGGTTCATAAAGTAAGCCAGCGCACCTACCCCCAGCATGAGATAGAGATCGTTGATCCCGCCTCCCACGCTGAAACTACCAATGGTGGTCAAGATTAGTACGACAGGCAGAAAGACGGTCTGCGGCAGGCGCAGGATCTGGATGAATACGCGCGCTGTGAACAAGCCCATGATGAACATGGTAAGCGACGCCAGCACCATGATTGCGCAGACCCGGAGGATGATCGAAGGGTCAATCGTCGGACCTGGAATGATATTGTTGAGTTTGAACGCACCCATCAGTGCCGCTGCGGGAGGCGAGCCAGGAATGCCTAAGACCAGCAAGGGGATCAGCGCGCCACCGATGCAGGCATTGTTTGCCGTCTCGGACGACAGCAACCCTTCGATTGATCCCTTTCCGAAATTTTTGCCATCGTAGCTGGCCGATTTGCCAACGCCGTAGCTGACCCAGCCTGCCACATCCTCGCCCACGCCTGGCAGCGCGCCAACGCCCGTACCGATCACGCCTGAACGCGCAATGGTGGGCATATGCCGCCGAATGGCTGCAAAGTTAGGCAAGATGCGCCCGGTGAGCGCGATAACTTTGCCCGTATCAACTTGGCGCAGCCCGTCGATAATCTGCGGAATCGCAAAGGCGCCCATCAGCACCGGCACGACTTGGAAGCCCGACATCAGATAGGACCAACCAAATGTATAGCGTGGCTCACTCAGCAGCGGGTCCAGCCCGACCATCGCCATTGCCAATCCAGCAAGTCCCGAGATCCAGCCTTTAACCACGAGATCTTCGGACATTAGCGTCCCGGATAGCAAGATGCCGAAAAGCGCCAGCAGCGCCTTTTCAGGACTGGCGATGGATTGAGAGATCAGCAAAAGCGCCCAAACAAAGACCAATAGGGCAGCCGTCCCGATGAGCGTGCCGATAAAACTTCCCGTGGTGGTCAGACCCAAGGCCTCGGCCCCCCGCCCCTGTTTAGCAAGTGGATGGCCATCCATCGCCGTGGCCGCGCTGGCTGCCGTGCCGGGAATATTAAGCAGGATCGAAGGGTAAGACCCACCGTAGATTGCGCCGACATAGGCGCCCAACAGGGCAATCAGCGCATAATCAAGCGGAATCTTATTACCGAAAAAGCCTGTGAGGATCGTAACTGCCAAGGTCGCCGTCAATCCCGGCAATGCGCCAAAGACAATGCCCAGGAAAACCGAAATTATAATATAGGGATAGGTAATCGGATCCGTGACGAGAGCAGAAAAAGCCCCTCCGAACCCTTGCAGTTGCGACAGGAAGAATTCCATCAGTCTCTCCAAAGCGGACGAAGGGTGACGTAGTAGTGATACTCAATCTGTGAAAACAACAGCCCGCCCCGGTTCGGCACATTTTGCCGAAAGCCAAAAGCCATTGCGGTCACGAGTATCAAAGGTGTCAACAACGCAATCCAAGGGGTAGCCCTTGCAATGCGGCTGCGATCGTGGGCTAACATCCAGATGGTCAGCAGCATCCATGCTGCCAACACGACCCAATCGTCGTCATGAGGTTTGTTCCACTCCGCTTGCGGAAAATGCATAAAAATCGCGTATATCCCGGGCAATGTCACAGCACCTGCCGCCTGCAACATTCGCCCGACGCGCCCTGCGTGGAACCCGTAGATCAGCGCATTAATCACCAGACCACCGGCAAGAATGAAATCGACACGTGGTACGAGAGCAAAAATGAACATGCCCATGATCACCGCAATTGAACCGATGCGGATAGCCTCTTGCCGGTTCCAGCCAAGACCCACGGCGGACAATGCTCGCTCAGCGCCCCCTGCTTTGATTGCTATGCGCAGCAGCACCAATCCGAGCAAAAGCATGGCCAGCCAGATGCCAAAGGGAACGATCGCGGCGGAGTTGTACCACTCTGCGCCACTCACCCCGGCGCGGTTCTCTCCTAGAAAGGGGATGAAGCTAGTGCGCCAAAGGAAGAAAACCGCACAGCTGATCAGCGCCAAAGCCCCCCAAAAATCGCGGGCACGGAGCATCTCTAAGTCTTTGTTGAGTTCTGCCTGTAGTTTTTCGATATCCATTTCGCTCCCCCCATTCGGCAAAGCGGGGCGCAGAAGTGCGCCCCGTCTACTTTTGTTATTAGTGGCCTTTAAGGCTTTTCGATACCAAGGCTTTCCGGGTCGACTGTGGTCGAGCCGAGCTCTTTCAGCGTATAGGCAAAGGTGCTCTCCAGCTTGGAGAAAATTTCCTGTGCTTCCTCGCCGGATTGGCCGCCGATGTCATAGTAGTTTACAGCGGCCCATTCAGCCACGGTATCCGACGCCATCGCTTTGTCGAACGCTTCGGTTAAAGTGGCTTTCACCTCGTCAGGGGCCGAATTGGCTACACCGAAACCGATGGATTGCTTGAGCGGAAGGTAGGCTTCAAGCCCGTCATACATGTCGAATGCGGACGGGATCGTGGTTTCTCCCAACTTGCCTTCTTCGGGGGTCAGCATCGCCAGCGGACGCAGCTTACCACCTTCGATCAAAGGCGCCTGCTCCGCCAATGATGTTACGACCAAAGCCACTTCGCCTGCCATAGCCGCTTCTTGCCCCGCGGCGGAACCTTCATAGGGGATGAATTTGAACGAGACATCCGCACCTTTCTCAATGGCGAGCAGGTTTAGGTGGTGGATCGACCCCGCCCCGGATGCCGCAGCAGGGATTGAGCCAGGCTTTTCGTTTGCGGCGTCAACAAGTTCTTGCAGTGTGTCATAGGGGCTATCCACGGGAACTGAGATCAGATCGGGCGAACCACCGATGATGAAGGGGTACCAGAAATCAAACTTCTGATCCCAGCCTCCTTGAACGGCAGCCGTCACATTGGATTCTGAAATGCCCGCCAGCGTATAACCGTCGTCGGCTTGGTTCTGGACAAAGACCATACCATTGGAACCAGCCACGCCACCTGTTTGGTTGGTGACGTTGATCGACACTGGAAGATGTTTCTCCATCTCGGCCATGATCATCCGGTTGATGCTGTCGGTACCGCCGCCCGCGCCCCAAACGACAACGTCTGTGATATCGCGGAATGGGTATTCTTGCGCCTGCGCCTGAACGGACAGTCCGGCGCCTAGCGTCGCGGCAAGCGCGACCAGTGCAAATTTGGTTTTCATCTCATCCTCCCAATGGATATGGTGCCTATTGCATTTATCTGCGTATGCATTAACTCATGTGTTGTCAACTCACACGTCGGTTCATAGGGGCGTTTCTATCCGCTGCCCCCGTCCTAGACAGGCCGCAAGAGTTGCTGGAGAACAGGGGTGTTGGTGCAACAGAGGGTATAGAGCAAGCAGTACCCGCGGGGCGCGCGAGGAAAGAAAAAAGGAATGAAGATATGACTTTACGGATCGCCTGCTTGGGAGCCGGCTATTTCAGCCAGTTTCACATCGATGGATGGCAGCGTATAGAGGGGGTGAGCCTTGTTGGCGTTGCTGATCGCTCTTGGGAGAAAGCAAAAGCTTTTGGCGCCCCTGCCTTCGACAATATCGATGCCCTGCTGGCGACCAACCCCGATATCGTCGATATCATCTTACCGCCTGTTGGGCACGCAGAAGCCATTCGCAAGGCACTTGGCCAAAGCCCGCAAGCGATCATCTGTCAAAAGCCTTTCTGTACTTCTTTGCAAGAAGCTCGCGAAATTACCCAACTGGCCGAGGATGCCGGTGTGCCGCTCGTCGTGCATGAAAACTTCCGCTTCCAACCTTGGTACCGCAAGATCAAGGCCGCGCTTCAAGCGGGTCAGATCGGCACCACGCTACAGGCCAGCTTTCGGCTGCGCCCGGGCGATGGTCAGGGGCCGGCCGCCTACCTCGCCCGCCAGCCGTACTTTCAAAAGATGGAGCGCTTCTTGATCCATGAGACCGGCGTTCACTGGGTCGACACCTTCCGCTATCTTTTTGGTGAACCGAGCCACGTCTACGCTGATCTGCGACGGGTGAACCCTGTAATCGCGGGTGAAGATGCGGGCTATGTTACTTTCGACCACCCAGGTGGAGTAAGGGCTCTGCTTGATGCCAACCGCAGCCTGGGCCACGCCGCTGATAACCCCCGCCGCACGATGGGCGAGGCGCTGATTGAAGGAACCGATGGCACGCTCACGCTCTATGGAGACGGATCAATATGGCTTCGCCCCTTCGGCACGCTGGAGGCAGAAGAGATTGCGCCCCCAGACCAGCATGAGGGCTTCGGCGGGGATTGCACCAAAGCCTTGCAAGAACATGTCGTGTCGGCCCTGCTGAATGGCTCCGCATTAGAGAATGAGGCGCGCGATTATCTACGCGTGATCGAGATCGAGCATGCAATCTATCGCTCTGCCGACGAAGGCCGCAAACTAGCGGTCTAAGCGCGCCACAGCTCAGGCGATACGCCTCTTCGGCGCAACGCTTTTTTCAAAACCGCGAGAGGTTGTTCTGCTCTAACAAAGAGATCAGTAGGGTTTTGGCCTCCACCCGATGTTCATGGTGCAGGTCGCGGGCGCGCTCTGGCTCAGCGTTTCGGATCGCATTATAAAGTGCTCGGTGGTTTTCGTTCGATGCATGAGGCAATGGGCGCATGTAGAGGGTCAGCAAGCGAACGCGATGCACCTGAGTGCTGTACATCGCAATCACCTCTTCCAGACGCCGGCTCCCTGACAAGGACACCAGCCCCTGATGGAACCGATCATCCGCCGCCGCCCATTCTTTACGGTCCTCGCGCTTCAGCGCAGTTTCCATCTGCGTGAGGCTCTCATCCAACCCACGCAGGTCCTTTTCCGGATACGCGCGCTCCGCGGCCTTAAAGGCGGCCAGCGGCTCAAGCTCAATCAGGATGTCATAGATCTCGACCATGTCAGCGATGGTCAGCGGCAAAACGCGAATACCATGCCGAGGCCGAATTTCGACCAAGCCACGAGAGGCCAAAATCACCGCGGCTTCTCGAATGGGCGTGCGCGAAACACCCAGCATCTCTCCGAGTTCGGCTTCAAGGTAGTTAGAACCTGGGGGCAGTTCGTTATTCGTGATCATCCCTTGGAGGATGCCGGCCACACGAGCGGCTTGAGAGATTGGCCTCTCGAACTCCGCCGACTTTACCTTGCCAGAATTCATTCAGACGGCTCCCTCTCATTCTGCACCAATGAAAGATAGCCCGAAAGCCATTGACTATCAATGCACCAACGCATACGCAGATATATACGTGAAGAGGTAAAAACGCCCGTACGGATGACTGAAGGGGAGCATTTCAGCATGTTTTGTCGACCCAGAGCAGCCCAACGAAGTGCAAGTATCGTTCCTCGGCTGTGGTGCCCATCAGCGGGATACGCGCCTCCCTTTAGGCAGCCTTCGACCCTAGTGAAATGTTGAGATCAAGGAAAATGACATGGCTTCTGGTTTGAAAATCGCCCTTATCCGTGGGGATGGGATCGGTATCGATGTGGCAGACGCGACCATCGAAGTCGTCAACGCAGCCTGCGAGATTTGCAGCGCCCCTGCCCTAACCTATGACGAAATCAACGCGGGTGCGGGCTACTACGCTGAAACCGGCCAAGACATCGAGCCCGACGGCGAAGAACGCGCAGGCACGGCAGATGCGATTTTTCTAGGCGCGATCGGGCTGCCGTCAATCCGCCATCAGGACGGCACCGAAATCTCGCCTCACCTGCGCTTGCGCGACCGCTTTGGCCTTTACGCTGGTATTCGCCCCATCAAGGCTTACCCCAACGCGCCGCAACGTTTGGCCGATCCTCGCGCAGCGCAGATCGATATGATCATCCTGCGTGAGTCCACCGAGGGGCTGTTCTATTCCGCCGCTGCCCATAAACGCAGCGAAGTGATCGGTGACACCGAGGTTCGCGACACCCTTCGCATTACCCGCGCGACCACAGAGAAACTTCATGATTTCGCGTTTAAACTGGCTCAGAAACGCAAAGAGCGCGGAAAGCCCGGTCGGGTGACATGTGTCGATAAGGCCAATGTTTTCACGTCGATGGCTTTCTTCCGCAAGATTTTCGACGAGATCAGACCGAACTACCCCGACATCGAGGCAAATTATAACTACGTCGATGCCCAAGCGCTCGATCTGGTGCGGCGACCGTGGGATTTCGATGTCATGGTAATGGAGAACATGTTCGGCGATATCCTGTCTGATCTGGGCGGTGGTCTGGTCGGCGGCATGGGCATGGCTGCCTGCGCCGAAATTGGTGATAAAAACGGTCTTTTTCAGCCCGCCCATGGCAGCGCTCCTGATATCATGGGACAAGACAAGGCGAACCCCCTTGCCGCAATCCTGAGCGGAGCACTGATGCTGGACTACCTTGGCGAACGCTCTGGGGACAGTCGGTATACCGACGCGGCCGCTTTGATCGAAGCTTCCGTCGATAAGGGCTTTTCCGCCAATGCGCTGCGCCCGATGGAATTTGGCGGTGATATGGGTACCATCGCCACAACACGCGAAGTCGTGGCCGGCCTTAAGGGGTAACCGATGCGGATCGCACTGGTTGCTCATGATTGCTGCAAGGACGCTTTAATTGCGTGGTCTACCCGCCATAGGGCGGTATTGGCTCAGCAAACACTCTATGCCACCGGAACGACGGGCAAACGTATCGCTCTGGAAACGAAGCTCAAGGTCACCCGGCTGCTAAGCGGACCGCTTGGGGGCGACCAACAGCTTGGCGCGATGATCGCAGAAGGCCGAATTGATGCCTTGGTCTTTTTTTCGATCCGCTTTCAGCGGTACCCCACGATGTGGACGTCAAAGCCCTGCTGCGGGTCTCAGCGCTGTATCAGGCAATTGTCGCAACCAACCGTGCAACCGCAAATCTACTTATCGCGGCTCTCGAACGCGATATCGATCTGAAAGGATACTGAAATGCCCATCGTTCTTGGCGCTATCGCCGATGATTTCACCGGCGCCACAGATCTTGCCAATACGTTGGTCGGTGAAGGGATGCGGGTCGTTCAGGTCATCGGAGTCCCCAGCCCTGAAGCGACTTATGGCGATGCGGATGCGGTTGTTGTGGCGCTGAAATCACGAACGGCGCCAGTGGAGGATGCAATTGCCGAGTCCTTGGCTGCGTTGAAGTGGCTCCAGTCGGAAGGCGCTGAACAAATCCTATTCAAATACTGCTCAACATTCGATTCGACACCGAAAGGAAACATCGGACCAGTCGCTGATGCGCTGCGCGAAGCGCTGAGTTGCGAACTCACATTGATCTGCCCTGCTTTTCCTAAGAATGGCCGCACGATCTACAACGGCGTGCTCTTCGTCGGAGAGTTGCCCTTGGCGGAAAGCTCGATGAAGGATCACCCGATAACGCCAATGCGCGATTCAAATCTTATGCGTCTGATGGAGGCGCAATCCACCGGCAAGGTAGGGCTCATTCCCGCACCAATTGTTCAACAAGGTGTGCCAGCAATCCGCGGAAGAATGGAAGCGCTGATAGCCGAAGGCGTTTCATACGCCGTCATCGACGCGCTCAACGAAGCCGACCTACGAACCATTTGCAAAGCTGCGGCAGATCACAAGCTGATCACCGGCGGCTCGGGTATCGCGCTTGGGTTGCCAGACATTCTCCGCGGGCGAGGCCAAATAGCCCCGGGGCGAGATATCAATTTTCTGCCAACCGAAGGCCGCGCGCTGATTTTGGCGGGCAGTTGCTCGGCCGCCACGCGCGCACAGCTCACAAAGGCCAAGGCAATATGGCCTCACGCAAAGGTCGACATCGATAAAATCGCAGCTGGTAAGGACATGGTGACTGAATTGGCGGAATGGGCAAAAGCCCAGCCTACTGACAGTCCAGTGATTATCTACGGATCGGCAGATCCGGAAGAAGTGGCCGGTATCCAGAAACGCTACGGCGTGGCCGCCGCTGGGCAAATGATGGAAGACACCCTAAGCGCCCTTGCTTTGCGCCTTACCGAGGCGGGTTTTCATCGGGTGCTGGTTGCAGGAGGAGAAACTTCCGGCGCGGTTGTCTCGGCCCTTCAAATCAGAACGCTCGAAATTGGTCCCGAGATCGCGCCAGGCGTGCCGTGGACCCAAGCATTGGACCGGCCCTTAACATTGGCGCTGAAGTCTGGAAATTTTGGTCAACCCAGCTTTTTCGAAGATGCCTTAAAGGTGCTGCCATGAGTGATGCGAAAATCCGAGAAGACATCGTGCGCCGTGCAGCGTCGCTTTATAACCGGGGGCTCAGTTTCGGTTCCTCTGGCAACATCAGCGTGCGGGTCGACGACGGCTGGTTGATGACCCCAACCGGTTCCTCCATGGGAGACCTCGATCCAGCGCGCCTGTCATTGCTGGACCCCGAAGGCCGCCACATCTCAGGCGATGCCCCCACCAAAGAAGCATTCCTACATATGGCGATGTATGCCAATCGGTCCGGCGCATCGGCCATCGTACATTTACACTCGACCCATTCTGTCGCCGTAAGCTGCCTGAAATGCATTAACCACAAAGATGTTCTGCCGCCGCTAACGGCCTACTACGTCATGCGTGTTGGCAAGCTCCCCCTCATTCCCTATTTCGCTCCGGGAGATATCGAATTGGCCAAGGCCGTCGGTGAAATGGCCTCGGACCACCACGCAGTTCTGTTGGCGAACCACGGGCCGGTTGTATCGGCGAAATCGCTA
Organism: Sulfitobacter sp. SBS6; assembly: GCF_048285585.1. Lineage (NCBI taxonomy): Bacteria > Pseudomonadati > Pseudomonadota > Alphaproteobacteria > Rhodobacterales > Roseobacteraceae > Sulfitobacter > Sulfitobacter sp. SBS6. The sequence goes on from NZ_JBLWBA010000003.1 coordinate 43,230, forward strand.
TCCGACGCGGTCTATGCGACCGAGGAGTTAGAGGAGACCGCAAAACTGTTCCTCGCGCTCCAAGCGATGGAAACGCGGCCCCTCACAGCTGAACAGGTTGCGGATCTACGGCGGCGGTTCCCCACGCAAACCTGATGCCGCTATCGAGCAGTGCTCCGATCGCATCTCTTGCGAAGTTAAGTACAATAAGCGGGGGCGCAGAGCAGCATAAACTTGGCCAACGGTCCGAACGATGCCCCACCGTGAGCCCATTTCACCAAAATGAAGTACAAATTCCTGCTGAAGCGACGATAACTGCACGCACACATACTTTCCGTTGATACATATCTGGTTTCTGAAATCAGGATAGGTGCGAGCTGTTGCGAGAGACAAAATTGTCGCAGCCACTAAAGATCATCCTCTGGCCGGGGCGGCGAAATGTCGCCCCAGACTTTTCTGCGAATGCCGCAACCTCTGTTCCAACTGCAGTACCACTTTGGGAGTGTAGACGGGGCGCAGAAGATGCAGGGACTGGTTCGGCTCGAAGCGCCGCGACGGTCAAAGCGTGAAACCGGAAAGCATGACGCGAGGCCACGAATGAGCGCGCAGATCCTTGTGATGGGGAGGACATCAGGCATCGGCGCCTTGATCTAGGTCAAACTCACGGTTTCCGTCGGGATAAATTAGGTGGTGAGTGGGTCCGCACGACTTGCAAAGCGTCATAGCCATGCTGATGAATTCTAATTGCGTATCCGTCCTGCAACGCCAATCGCTTTAACGTTCAATTTTCTTGCCAACTCAGGCCAAGCTGTGCATATTTTAACTTTAAGCGTAAATTTTTAGTCCACTCCATTGTTCATTTTGAACTGTGGCTTTTTTTCCGGACATCACTTTATTGAGTTGGGGTAACGGATGTTAAAATATTTAGTATGCTTTTCGCTGATTTCTGGCGCGGCCTCAGCTAATGGTTTGACCGAGGCAAGACCGTGGCAATTTAGATCGCCATCAGAGCGTCAGATCTTGCTCTCTGGAGAGCAAACTCGGTTAAATTTCAAAATATTCGAGCGTTCTCAAGCCGCCGCTGGTGCCGCTGCAGGCGGGCAAACGGGGAACTCTCTTTCAATCACGATTAATGGTGATGGCGACAACACCATCGATACAGGGCAAGACAATAACGGCAATCAAACCATTCAAGAGGCAAGCGGTACTGCTTCGAATACAATTAGTGATGATACATCAGCAGCAGTAGATGATGCAGCGGCTCGGCTGCTTAGTATACAAGGCTCGGGAAATTGAAACACCGTCGCCTTGTAGTCGGAGCCTTGCTCACCTCCATTGTGGCTGGTTGCGAAAGTATGCCGCCGCAGTTGTCACAACCCAAAGCGCCTTATAATGGCGCAATCCCAATCACGATCGATACCCCCGCGGACCAAGCGCTGGAATGCCTCGCGCGATCCCCACAAGTAACACGAAGCAACCGTGTATTCGCGGTCCATACCATTTCAGATTTATCCCAAAAGTTCGAAGTCGACGAAGCTGGTCCTTATGTGCCGCGCGACACGGCTGGCATGTTGGTGACTGCGCTTTCTAAGGCGGGCGTGAAGCAGGTTAACCGCGTCAATACTGTGGTTACCGAATTCGAAATCGCCCGCGCCCGCGAACAGATACTTGGCGATGGCCGAGACGCGATTGTCGAAGGGGAAAGGCTTCCCTATCGTCCGCTTGAACGCGGAGCGCTGCGGGGATCCGATCTGGTTATCGACGGCGCGGTTACGCAGCTTGACTTCAATACCTATTCGGGCGGGACCGAAGGCTCGCTATTTGGGGTCGGCGGTGGCAAACGCAAGTTCGCTTTGACCGTGGGTGCCGACCTAAGGGTCACCGATACGCGATCCACCGAGCTCGTGATGGCAGAGGCATATTCCAAGCAAGCAGTGGGCGTCGAAGTTTATGGATCGATATTTCGGTTTTTTGATAGTGAATTATTTGACGTAAAGATCGGAACGAAAAGCCAAGAAGGGCTGCATTCAGGTATCAGATGGATGCTCGCCGAAGCCGCCTATGATATCGTCTCGACGACCCTCAAACATGATGGCAGCTGTGATCGCCTACTTCCCAAGAACGCGGTCGGGGCAGGCCAATGACCGTTTCAAACTGCCTTTTAGGGTCTTGCTTCGCGGTGTTGGCTTTTGCGACCAGCACCGTGGCGCAGGAAACTGCTGCCGTGGCGAATGATGTTGAAGTCTACGACCCCAAAGTCTTCCTTGAATCTATGGTCAGCTACCGGTCTTTAGCATTGACCTGTGAAGATGTCATTCCTGGGTCACCCATGGCGGATTCAAGCGAGATTTTGAACTTTTTCAATGCGTTAGGAATGGTCGAGCCGTTGGCAATCGATCAAAGGATGCAGCGCATTACGAAACGATTGGTCCGATCTCAAAGCGCTTCAATCTGCACCGAGCGGCTGAAAGATCGTGCGCTTAATTATGGGAAGCTGGCTATCGAATACACCACGAAAAAGCCAAAAGCTTGGCCCGCCGCACCCAGGATTCTATCAGGCCCTTGGTGCCGGACAGCGTCCTGCTCGGAATTATCCTTCTGAGCGTTCTTCCCAAGACCTAATTTATCGTGAGATCGTTGCAGAGTTGCCGATTTGAGAATGGGTGCCGTTGCTGCTTTGAACCCGTTGGGGTTGGTTGGCCGTCTGTGTCGCACTTACAGTTGTATTCTTGATAACAACATGGTCGGCTGAGGCGGGTTCATTGACTTCAAGCAAGTTTACGACGTTGGTGCTAGAATAGCTGTGACTTGTCACACGGGTCGTAATCCCGGCCAATGAATGGTCATCGCCCGAGTTTTCGACAACTTGTGTGCCGTCTGACACCTGCGACAGGCCGTCGACTCTTGTGGCGCTTACAAAGTTTGCAATGTTCAAACCTGTCTGGGTGAGGCTAAGCGGTATGTTCCCTTCCGGGTAGGTCACTATGTTCCGGACAGTCTGGCTGCCGCTGAACACGCGGGTAACATCTTTGACCTCTTCTGCGACCAGAACGTTGCCGATGTTTACGCCGGATTGAACGACGTCAAATGCGCCCCCTATCGGGTTCGAGACTTCAACGATGTTTTCAATCAGCTGCGACGTGTCACGAGGAAAAAATTGCCCGCCAGACCCGATCGAGAGTTCGGCCGTTGCAACGTTTGCGGTGTTCCGACCGGTTTGGGTGACAGTATCAAGCGTCGCCCCTGCGCTGCGCATATCGTTCAGGATATTCTGCGATGCGCCGGGTCCAAAGGATTGCGTGACGTTATCAATGCGGTTCGCGATCACAATGTTTGCGAGGTTTTCACCTGTCTGGGCAGATACGAGTGGCTTATCCAAACTGTGGTTCTCAGCAATATTGCTAGCGGTTTGATTGCCTTGCATGGATTGGTGAATGCTGTTCACGTCATTCCCCGTCGCCAAAAGAATATTCGTTGCATTCAAGATAGATTGATTAAGTTCTTGAAGAGTGACGGTAGCTGGGACCGGTTGGAAGATAGCATCAATCCCCAAGGCATGATTTGTTGTCGTTCCTGTCGGGCTCCCGTTCAGTATAGATGACCGTCGATTGTTTAAATAATTCAAAGAGGTCTGGTTGCCGGTCATACTTTGGCTTGCGATCAGGTTCGGATCGAGCTCTGCCTGAGCATGGGCGGCCGGCGAGATACTGAAAAAGGCCAAGACGGATAAGTATTTGCGCGTGAAGCGTACCATATTCTTATCACCTGATTGGCCGAATTGATGTAGTCCAGAGCGGCAAGATCCCTGCCGCCCCAGTTGCAATATCGGTTCGACCTTACAGCCCGCTAACCGAGTTGATGACGTTGGTCGCGGCTTGCGTGACGGATGTCAGGTCATCCGCACCGAACATGCCGTTTTGGGCCAGTTGATCCCCTGCGAACGTCTGAGTCACTTCAGTCATGCTTACGAGATCAGGCAGAGCCCCTGCCGAGAGAATGTTGCCGACGTTTGTAGCGCTCTGATCGAAATTGGTCAGATCTGCATTCACGCCCACACCGATACCCTGAGCCAGGTTCAGTGATTGTTGGTCAACATCGACGGCACTTTGAGAGATTGTCCACCCAACGTTGGTGACGGTCGCCAAGTTGATCGCGTTCAGCGCTGACTGGTCAATGATAATTTCACCATCGCCATCGACGGCCGGTCCAGTTACGCCACCAGTGCTGAACTGAACGTAGTTGTCAGCAAGTTGGCCGCCTGAAACACCTTCGTACACTTGACCGATGGCTGCGAACTCAAGCGAACCACCATCCGTCGTTGCGCCGCCAACATCGAGGCTGTTCGCAATGTTAACCGCACTTTGGACCAAACTATTGATAGAGGCCCCAACGGTTGTATCAGAAGCCTCGTTGGTCGCGGTTTGGGTGCTGTCTTGTACGTACTGGAATGAATCGCCCTTGAGGTCATCTTCAACTTCGGCCAGGTTCATAACGTTGACGGCATTCTGCGAGATGTCATCGACGCCCAGGTCGATATCGAATTCGTTGCCAGCGACCTGGCTGCTATCGTCGATTTGCTGCTGAAGATCATTAAGCGCGCTGTCTTCAAGCATATCGTCCATTGCAGCCATGTTCATGACGTTGGTTGCGCCTTGATCGATGCCAATGCTGGACCCATTCAGAATATCGATGTCGTTGGTCGCTGTTTGATCCGCATTGTCGATTTCCTGAACAAGCCGGTTCAGGTCGAAGCCTTGGCCACCTTCAACTGTCAGGTCGATGCTATTGAGAACGTTGGTTCCTGATTGGCTAACGTCAGTGAGGATTGCGTTGTTGCCTATAGTACCCTGAGTCTCGAAGTCATTGATCGCGTCTTGGATCATCCCGTTCTCAGAAAACTGGTCTACGTCATCAAGCGACCCAAAATCGATCGAGATAATGTTTGCGGCGTTGATTCCTGCTTGAGACACATTTGTCGCGTCATCACTGATATCAATTGTATTCAGCGCTTCTTGCAGAGCATCTACCGTTTGCGAAATGTCAGTTTGCTCTGCCATGGCTGGCAATGCGAGAATTGTAACGAGTGCTGTTGATGTAAGGAACTTAGTCATAGTGGCCTCCGTTTCCGTTGGACCCCATTGCGGGGCGATCTAGTTGGACATGCACCAGGGGCTCCTGGACAGTGTCATTCCTTTGATGAAGCTTGTGAGTTTCTGAGCTTGATGAAACGAACCACGCGTCGGTACCGGTCGCCCCTGAATATAATGTCGTAAAGGCTTGGTAAGCGGTGTGTGATTAGATTCGGCTAAAAAAGTCTTCATACGGAATACGAAGCAGCATGAGATACGAAACTAATTTCTAAAAGTCGGGGAAAAACCTACAAGAGAAACCTTCCGAATTTTGCATATTTTTATATTGTAATCAGAGTCTTACATTTAAAATTTACGCGCGAAAAGGTTACGCTTAACATAAATTCTTGAATATTTGGTTAATTTTGCTAATGTAACGGCACATTTTTGACATATTTCGACGAGTCGTGAGAAAAACGTCCGCCGTTTTTGTATATGGTTATTTGGTAACCACGAACGAGCAGGTTAACCTTATTTAGTAGAAATACAGGCATTGAACATCTCTATTTTTGAGAGGTACTATTATGCCCAATAGCTTTAACGAACTACCCAAGATCACATTTCGAAAATTCAGACTAAGTACTTTTTTATTCACCAACAATGACCTAATCAGAACGCGTGTATCCCAAGCGGTTACTATTCTAGATAGTATGATAAACAAGAAAACATATAGCCAACTTTCCCCAACGGGATCGCGGGAAGAAAAGGAATTGTATGTCGTAGACCCCAGCATCATTAAGAAAAAGGAGAGTGATATTGGTGCACTTCTAAACAGCGATAAGTTTCTTGTTCTCTTATACGGTGGCCCAGCTGACCATTTGATTACGGCACAGTCTGTAAGGCATGTCGTAAATAGCGAAATTGAGCCCGATGAACTTGCTTCGATAATCGGAGATCTCGCAGGCATTAAAAATATGGACCGCGCTCCAAGGCTGAGCCAGAGAGAAAAAGAAATCCTGCAGTATTATGGTCGCGGCTATACGCTTAAAGCCATCGGGTACGAGCTTGGTATCAGTCCCAAGTCAGCAGAGACCTATAAGTCACGCGCCTGCCGAAAGCTCGGCTTGACCGGGCGAGCTGCCGTTTTGAGGTTTATTGACCCTTCGGTAGCGAGGCAGAACACGCTGCATTAGCGCAGTGAAGAGCGACAATGTCCTGTGTCCGGATGCACGCATTTGGACACAGCTAAATCGCCTTAGCTTATCATAGTATAATGGGCCTCTTGGCCATTATTTTATGACGCACTGGGCCGGAAAACTATGTAGAAACACCCCAGATTGATATGCCGGAAGCTGAAAGGCTTCGAACGAAGGCATGTCAAACCTCTCATCTACGGCGTCGACCGCCCGCTTATACATTCCCTCATACGCCGCCAACATCCTCTCCAGCGTAAACAACCTCTCAACCCTCTCCCGTGCAGCCCAGCGCGGGATGTTGATCGCTTTCCTCAAAGCCTCGGCCAGCTCCCCAGCATCCGCCTCGGCATACCGCGCCACGTCACCTGCCACCTCACGGATCGCCCCATTCTCAACCGCTGCAATCGGCAGACCACAAGCCATCGCCTCGATCGCGGCAAGTCCGAAGGGTTCGTCCCAAAGGGGGGTGAACAGCAGAACAGATGCGCGGGCGATGGCTTCAGTCAGGTCCGCGCCTTGTAGGTGGCCGCCGTATTGCACACCCTCACCTAACAGCGGTGCAATTTCGGTGTCGAAATAGCTCTGATCCTCAATCGTGCCGTAAATTCTAAGCGGGATGCCAGCACTCTTAGCCGCCTGAGCGGCCAAATGCGTCCCTTTGGTCGGCGTGATGCGGCCCATCCACACCGCAGTGCCATCGGCTTCCGGGCGGAACGGCCAGTCCGCAAGATTAATGCCATTCGGTACGACACGGGCGAAGGGAGCTTCTGCGTCATCAAACCACGCTCCCAATTGCCGCTGCGAACAGGTGGTAAACAGAGACCACGGCGCCCCGCCATCGGCAACGGCACGCTTCAATACATCGAACGGCGGCACATGTAGGGAGGTCACCATCGGGATCCGGTGCCGCGCGGCGAAGCGCGGGGGGAAGCGGTGCAGTGAATTGTTATGCACCACGTCGAAACCGCCCTCGGCAATGCGCGGTAGGAGACGTTCGAACGCGGCATCCAGATGCCCTGTCAACTCCGGCGTGCCGTGCCACTTATGCCAAGGGAACTCTCGGTCATAATGAACGTCCACGACCGGCTCGACCTTACCACCCCAGTCGCTGTCACCTGCGGCGAAAAGGGTCACGTCATGACCCCGCGCCCGCAGGCCACGGCAGAGGTGCCAACAATGTGCCTCCATCCCACCCATGAACGGGCGCGCGATGGGAAAACGCACATGTCCGATGACAGCGATCTTCATTATGTCACTCCGCCGCGATGGCAGAGATACGGTCCTCGCCCGTTTGGGCGGCGGCGCGGCGCTCTTCCTCGGTGTCCAGATCGCGCAACAGCTTGTCCATCACCCGGCGGCTGTTGGCATAGGGCATATCGCCGGTCTGGCGACACATTTCGAAATCCGCCTCATCCGGAGCGCGCAGGATGGTCAGCGCATCGTCGCTATTGTCGATCAGCCCCATCAGATGGAAGGCGTGCAGCCAATGGCCCATGGTGCGATGCCCCCAGCGGGTGGCGAAATACTCGGCGTTGCGCACCACGGCTTCTACATGGTGGATCGGCGGCATGCAGTGGTCGTGATATTGGTGATAGACCTTGGCCCCCTTCATCCACCAGATGTCGATCCCGCGGGCGTCGAGCACACGACCAAAATCCGTATCCTCGCCACCATAGCCGAAATAGCCTTCGTCAAAGCCACCGCTGTGCGCCCAATCGGCGCGGTGCATAGCGAAGTTGAGCGACCAGAAACAGCGGTAATCCTCGCAATAACGCAGACCCTCCGCCGGTGGTCCCTGCCGGTCGGAGTGTTTGACGCCGATCTTGTCGAAATGATCGAAATCGAGGCCAGCTTCCGTCACCTCTTTGGGCAGATAGGCGACCTCTCCCATCACCAGCCCGCGGCCATCGTGGCATGCTTCCGCTACATCGGCGACAAGCGCAGGATGCGGGATGCAATCGACATCGACAAAGGCCAGAACGGCACCGCTTGCCTTGGCCGCCACCGCATTGCGCGCGGCTGCAAGGGGAAGCTCCCCATCGGGGCGGGTGACCTGGATTTGATGGATGGGAAAGGGTGCGTCGGGCAGCCCGTCGTAGAGCTCATCCTGCATGGCGGCGATCACCAGCTCGCGCGGGGGCACGGTTTGCGCGGCCAGGCCACGAATAACATTGTGCAAATGCGCCTCGCGGCCGCGGGCGATGGTAAGAACGGATACGTCACGCATGGTGAACCTCCTTTAGAGATTTTGAAATTTCGGGGCGGTCCCATAGGCGGTCCGCCAGATTGCCGAGCCACTGAGCGGTACGGGTCGCCGCATCAGTACCCCCTGCCAAGGCACGTTGCCGCACAGGATCATGCTGGCTCTGCGCTTGCGCAATCGCGGCTCGCCAAGCATGGGCAGAGCTCGGCATATGCGGCAAATGCAACGCGGCGCCGGCTTGACCCAAGGCGCGCGCTTTCTCGACTTGCTCGTCGAAATAGCGCCACTCCGGCACCACGATCCACGGCTTCGCAGCGGTGAGCACTTGGGCGCAGGTCGTATTGCCCGTGGAAGAAATCACCAGATCCGCCGCGGCGATATAGTCGGGCGCGTTGTCGACCCAGCCCTTATGCATCAGGTTCGGCGGCAAGGTCGCGTGCCAGTCGCGCTGCACTTCACCGATGGTGATCCAGTCCATCTGCGGATAACTGCGCGCGGCGACGCCCAAGGCGGCCTCGGAAATCCCGTTGCCGCCACCGCCACAGACCACCAGCGCCATGGGGTGTTTGCCGAGCTTCAGCGTCGTGCGGGCCACTTCGGTCTTGGGCAGTGATACATTCACCCCCAGCCCCGGAGCGTAGTAGGTTTTCTCCGCCCACGCGGCCCAACTCTCCTGCGCCAAATCCGCATGGAACGGGGCGAGCAACCCCGCGGCGCCGTCATAAGCCGCACAATGCCCTGCATCGCTACGGTCGCCATGCTGGAGGATTTTGACATGCGGCACCGAACAGAGCCGCGCCAGCTGCGCTACCTCGGCCGAGACATCGACGATCATCAGCTCCGGCGCCTCGGCGGCAAAGAACTGCGCCATCGCGGCCATCGCCTCGCGAATGCCGGACCAGCCAACTGGCGCGCAATGGGTCGTGTCGGGTGTATCGAGCAAGGCGCTGCCATGCGGCTCATCCCCCCGCGCTTCAAACAGAGAGGGCAGCTTTTGCACCGTCACGTTGTCACGCAAAGTCGGGAAAATATCGTCGCGCGCACAGAAAATCCGCACCGGTCGCGCCTCGGGCAGCGCGTTAACAACGGCGGCGCAGCGTTCCGCATGGCCCCGCCCCTGGTGATGCACAAAATAGCCGAAGGGCCGCAGGGGAACGTCAGGGAAATCACGCATGATTATTCGCCCGCCATCAGCATCGGCTGCGGTGTGCGGTAATATTGCACCCCATCCAAAACCCCCGCCGCATGTTTCAGCGAAGACCGATAGACCGAGGCCAGACCATCCAGCTCCGCCAGCGCATTTGCGGGCAGCACAGCGTTCTCGAAGCGCGAGAGCATATCCATATCATTGCCGCTATCCCCCGCCACGATCACGCTGTCGTCCGACATGCCACGCCGCGCCGCCTCGAACCGGATCGCGGCGGCCTTGCCGGCCTGCACGGGGATGATGTCGATGAATTTCTCATGGGACGGAATGATGCGGGCCAAGACACCAGCATGATGCAACTGCGCCTCGATCGCAGGCACATCGCTGATGGTGCCAAACAGGCTGACCTTCCACCGGCGCTGGTCATAGACCGGCTGGAAACGCACATTAGTGTCTTCCAGCGCCGTACGCACTGCCGCCGCATCCCACTCCTGCGAGATCAGCGCTGCATACTCCTTACATAGAGTAAAACCACTGCCGGAACGGCGCCAAATCTCTGTGCCCGTAGAGCTGATGATGGTATCCGGCGTGGGCAAATCCCATTCTGCTAGCACCCGCTGCGCCTCCGCGATGGAGCGTCCGGTGGCGACAGTAAAAGCATAGCGCTCCCCCTCGCGCCCAAGCCACTGGGCAAAAGCCCGCGCGCCATTGCGACAACCGGTCAGCGTATTGTCGATGTCGCAGGCGAGCAGGTGCTCATGTTGCTGAACATCCACGGTTTGATCCTGCGGCCAGCGGACTACCCCATCCATCACCGCTTGCGTCCGCTTCGCCCAAGCCGTCCAATCATAGGTCTGCCGCGCAATATGCTGCGCCCGTCGCGCCGACAGTTCCCGCTCCGGTGCCATCAGCACGTCGCGCAACCCGCGCGCCAGGCTCGCCGTATCATAGGGGTCGATCAAAGCACCAAAACCAAGCTCCGGCAGAATATCCAACGGCCCGCCCGATTGCGTCGCGACCAAAGGCACACCCGCCTGCGCGGCCTCGATCAGGGTCAGCCCAAAGGGTTCGTGAAACGCAGGATTGCAGAACAGGCCACCCTCGGCCGCTAGCGCATAAAGGTCGCTGATATCCTGCGCGGAGTGTTGCCGTGGCAGCGCCACTTTGCCCCAAAGATCATGTCGGTCGACCCCGTCAAACAGATCCGCAATCACCGCATCACGCTCACTGCACCCCTGCCCCAAGCCGTCCCGCAGCCCCGCGATAACCACAAGGTTCGCACGCTCTTGCAGTGTACGATCAGACGCATAGGCATCGACCAACCGCCGCAGGTTCTTCTTCCGAATGGGCCGCGCAATGGCGAGGATAATAGGCTTGCTCACATCCCGCAGAAACCCACCCAGCATCTCCCGCGCCCGAGCCGCATTACCCTGCGTTTCTACGCAAACCCCCGGCCCAATCCGATGCGCGCGCCCTTCCGCAGTTGGCACCAACTTCGGTATTTGCCGCTCCACCTCATCACGGGAGGAGGCGATAATTGCATCCGACTCTGTCAACGCACGCGTCTCCCGCGCGATCCGTGCCTTCAACTCGGCCGAAGGATCCTCGCCCGGCCTCAACTTCTCCGCCCCCAGCGAATGCGCGGTATAAAGCACCGGAATCCCGAACCTCTCCCGCGCCGCCAGCGCCAGCTTTGCCGCGTCCGCGAAATGCGCATGGATCACATCCGGCCGCGCCGCACCCATCTCTTCAAGCGTCGCTAACAAAGCGTTTTGCAGCGAGGGAAGCTCCACCACCAAATCACCCTTTTCCAAATACTCAACCCGATCCGACGCAAGACGCATCACCCGACACTTGGGCGCAATCCTTTCCTCGGCCTGCGCAAAAACAGCCCCCAACTCCGCCGCATCAAACAGCCGCGTCACAATCGTGACCTCTTCAACCTCAGGGAGTTTTGCCTGCGCCATCGCAGCGCCAAGAACATAGGCGATATGCCCACCGGTATCTTCCGTCATGCCGTACTTAACGGGCGGAGCGGATAGACATCCACCCAGCGAAATATGCATGATGCGCATATCAGCCTCCAAAAATTTTCAATTTATTCAGAGCTCAGATTGCAAGCTTCACAAAGATAACAGTAAAGTTACCTTATGGTTCCCATCGGGATTGAGATTTGTTTTGGGTGAGTTTGAAAGCGCTTGTGCAGTGGGATTGATCGCGCCCCTTCGCAACGGGTTCTTCCACCTAGCATCTATCTCTTCACGAAAAAAATTACGGCAAGGCCTTAGCCACCGATAATGTCCCAAGTAGGCTCAAATCGTTTGGATGCTATGCAAATCTCGTCGTTAATAATCGAATTTGTCCACCGAATGCTGGCAATAGGCTTCTCTGATGCGCGACATGAATGCACCTTGTTGAAGACCCATTTCTTCGCATGTTCTTTGAAACCATTCTGCGTCCTCAGGTAGGACCCTTAAATGTAACTGCCTTGTGTAAATCGATCTCGGCCTACCTCTCGGCCTAGATGGATGATTGGATGGGCCTGCGGTATCATGATTTTGGGTGTCTTCAAGCTCCTGCATGACCAGTTTTGCGACTTTTGCCATCAACGAACTCAACTGTTCCTCAGTACAAACAAATCTGGCCATAAACACAGCTTTCTCCAAAATGTCGTTATCAAATTTATATATCGCCATTGGATTATTCACAGTTTACTTCATAGCCGCAACCAAAGATTTACTCCCTATGTCCAGAAATGGATACTCCACATATTGACCCCTTGTTGACTGCACTAGCCTCGGTTCTAAGAATGCATCGCCGTGCGTTGAATATTTCCCAAGAGGAGCTGGCCCATAGGGCCGGGAGAAGTATGCGCTATGTATCCCTGCTCGAGCGAGGGAAGCATCAGCCAACGCTGGATACATTACGGCGTATGAGCGATGTCTTTGATATGCCCCTTAGCCAGCTCATTCTAGAAGCAGAAACGCAGATCACGCAGGCGGATACTTAGCCCCCACAGCTTTTACACCTTAGAATATCCAGCGTTGAGTATCAGTTTACCCTATTTGAGTAGTTCAAATAGGGTAAAGCCATAACAATGACGGCGCTCGGAAGAAGGCCCACAGCCCATCAGCACTTTTTTAACTAACAAATTGCTGCGGGTTAATGCGAATGAAAATCTCCGACTAGGGCGGCCAACTTACTGGACAATCCATCAAAGGCGAACTCACGTAAAATTGCCCGATCCCGTAACGCACTATAATCTGCCGGCGTCAAATCCACGTCTCGGGCCATCTCATCAAACAGATCGCGGATCGCCTCGACCTGACGAAGGATAATCGTTTTAGCCCGCTCCTGATCCAACCCGAAGCTACCGGCCGCATCCAACGCCAAAGAAAGGTTCGCGCGGTGATCTGTCCCCCGTACCGCCATGGCCTGATTGGCCTCATATGACGCCCGCGGGCGCGGGTCGATGTCGTAGGCCGGTGTCAACTGAAGCTGTTCCCCCGTCCAGAACCCCGCATGATTGCGGGCGTGGTCATCGGTATTCCCGATGAGAATGTTGAAACACATACGCGCGAATAATTCTTGCAGATCCGCGCTTGGCGCGATGCTCGCTCTGCGCAGATGGGTGGCAAGGTCCTCGTAGCTGGCGTAGCGCCCCTGAAGCTCGCTGAGCCCCAGAATGGTCAACGCAGATACCATCGCGCGCCGTGTCCAGCCTTGGCCCGTATTGATCCGGTCGAACCGCTCGATCAGCAACACATCCTTGCCCATGATCTGGCGAAGCTCGACCGGGGCGACGTTCATACCGCAGGCCTGCGCAATCTTCATCGCGATATATTCGCCCTTTACCACGGAATGCTGGTCGTTGGAGGCGCTGAATTTCGCGATCATCTTGCGATTGCCATCCGTGACCTGCGCCTTGGGCCGTGCCCCGCCGATAGACGTCCCGTGGCGCAAGGCTTCGTCCAGTTCCAGCGGCAGTGGCACGCCACGTTCCACAAGATCCGCAGCCTCTATAAGGGTCGAAAGCGCAACCTCCCCCGCCAGTCGCGGCACGTATTCTGTCGCAGAGCTCTGGAAGTCCAGTGCGCCAATCCGGTCGGAGCCGGACTGCAGCATATAGTTCATCTCGTCGAGCGCATCGAGATCCATGGCGATGCCCTTCGCACCCGTCAACCGGTTGATAATAACCCGGCGCCCCCAGAAATCAGGGGCCCCGTCGCGCAGGCAACCTGCTATCTGTAGGGGGGCGGCGGGCACGTGAATTTGCTCGTCCAAGGGCAGCTCCGGCAGGAAAATCGGAATCGCATCAGGATTGCGCAGATAGCTTTTACCGTAAGTGAACTGATGCAGCTGACCCACAAGATCGACGCGGCCAGCGACCACAGGGTCGGTTGCACCGGGCAGAAAGATCCAGACATAGAGGGTCTTGGTCGGTTTCAACAGCTCAGAAGTCATTGTCTATCTTCCCGCGGCTGGCCTGGAAGGCACGCTGACGCAACAGCGCATTTGCCCGCCGTTCGGTCGCGAGCCGCGTGGTCAGCCGTTCGTCATCTTCCTCAAATAGCGGAACGCCAAGGATGGTGGCGATTTCGAAAACGGCACCAAGGGATACGGTCATGTCCCCCTTTTCCACCCGTGACAACAGCGGGCGAGAGACCCCTGCCCGTTCCGCCAGTTCCTGCGCGGTCATATTCCGCTCCAACCGCGCGGCGCGGATCATCAGCCCTAAAATCTCTGCAGCTTTCCGGGAGGTTGGCGAATAGGGGCGTGTTGCTTTGGTCATCGGTATCCGGAACAGTTTGCAATATGTAGATTACATAATGCGTTATAATGATACTTATACGTTACACTCCCTCAAATTTCTACCAAATTCTATCATCGCGCTCCGGCCTCGCTTCGACTTCATCATTACCCCTGCTGACATAACGTCCCTTGCCACCCCTCCCCCACAGCCTACCTGACTTTCGCAAGACAAAGGGGCCTTCATGACAGCACATCGCTATATCTTCGTCGGCGGGTTGCACCGGTCTGGCACCAGCCTTGTGGCGCGGCTGATCGGCGGGTTGCCCGGTGTCAGCGCAGTCAACGCCGCCCCCGTGCCTGAGAATGAAGGCGTCTATTTGCAAGGCGCAATCCCTCACACCGCGCGGCATGGCGTGCCCATGCATTTCGCCACCGACCCCGCTCAGCATCATATCGAAGGATCTCATTTCGACAGGTTAGAGACGCAAATGCGGTTGGAACGGGACTGGGCACCGTATTATAAAGAAGCCCCGTGGCGGGTCGAGAAGTCGCCCGTAAACCTCACACGGATGCGTCTGTATCAGCAGCTTTTCCCCCTGTCGCAGTTTGTGGTTGTCACGCGCCATCCAGAGGCGGTTGCCGCGGCCACCTCCAAATGGGTCGATATGGACTCCGCTGCGATGATAAATCATTGGCTAGATGCTCATGACATCGTGCAACGCGACATCGATTATCTGCACGCCGTGATCACCATCCGCTACGAAGACATTATCGCCGACCCTACCGCAACCTTGGCCCGGTTGGCCGCGTTTCTCGATATGGATACGGTGCCCGCGCCGTCCGATATCCGCAATGGAAATCAGGATTATGCGGGGACGGCTACGCTCTCCCCCGCTCAAGCGGAGCGCGCTTCGGTGTGGGGATATAGAGCGGGATTGCAGGTTCAGCCTTGGGCTAGCGTGACCCGCCACCCCTTGCGGCGCATTGCCGAGAATGTTGTAGCGGCGGCGGGTGTCGCACCGTCGACCTAACTGCGGCTTAATACAAAGAAGATGCAAAACCGCATATTAGAGACCCATATTGTCGACCCACGGCCCGAGCTCACATCGCTTCCCGCCCCCAAATTCCATCTCAGTTGCACACAAGACGGAACTTTATCACGCCCAAGAGGTTCAATCCTAAATAGCAATTTTCGACCATCGTTCTCTCCCTCACAAGCCCGTGCCCTTCCACTTGAGGGTTCAACAGCGCGCGACGTGAAAGAGACGCAACACGATCCGCAACGGCGCGGTCCTGCGCCGTCGGTGAGACTTGGCTTCCCGAAAGGCTGCGCAGATGAATATTCGTACTCAGGTAAAGACCCACTCCCACACGGCGACACCCTTCGCGGCGACGCGGATCGCGGACAATGTGCTCGACCTCATTGGCCAGACGCCGATGGTGCGCCTGCCTCGCTATCTTGACCGCGAGGATGTCAATCTGGTCGCCAAGGTCGAGGCGCTGAACCCCGGCGGCAGCGCCAAGGACCGGCCCGCGCGGCACATGATCGAACGCGCCTTGGCGGACGGTCGGTTGCAGCCCGGCGATACGGTGGTTGAATCCTCGTCCGGCAACATGGGCATCGGTTTGGCACAGGCGTGTGCAGTGCATGGGCTGCAATTCATCTGCGTCGTCGATCCTAATGCGCAGTCCCAGAATGTGGCGATCATCCGCGCATTGGGGGGCCAGATCGAGCTGGTGGATCACGCGCCTGACGGAGATTTCCTCGCCGCCCGTCTGGATCGGGTCGCCAAGCTTTTGGAGGAAGACTCCCGCCGTTTCTGGCCCAACCAATATGCCAACCTCGACAATCCGGAGTCCCATGAGCTCGGCACCATCGCCGAGATCGACGCAGCGCTTGGCGGGGAGATCGATGTGCTTTTCGTCGCCTGTTCCAGCACCGGCACGGCGCGAGGGTGTCGTGACTATCTGCGCCGGATGGGGCGCAAGACCAAGGTCGTCGCGGTGGACGCCATGGGTAGCACGTTGTTCAACGGCACCGCAGGCCCGCGCAAAATCTCGGGCATGGGTGCGGGTCGTATTCCCGAGCTGGCCAAGGGGCAGGAGTTCGATGATCTCGTCCGCGTTTCCGACGTGACCTGCGTCGCGGGGTGTCGTCGCGCCGTTGCGCGCGAAGGGCTGCTGGTCGGCGGCTCCGGCGGTGGTGTGCTTGAGGCGGTGCGCGAGATGCAGGATGAGCTTGCCGGTTTGACCGTCGCCGCGATCATCCACGATTCCGGCTCGCGCTATCTGGGCACCGTCTTTGACCCCGAATGGGTCGAGCGCGAACTGGGGATTTGCGAGGCGGATGTGACGGCATTGGCAGGATTGGCCCCCGCGGATTCATGAGCGAGACAGAGATTGCCATCGTCGGCTGCGGGCCCAAGGGGCTCTACGCGCTGGATAGCCTGTGCGAGGCGGCGCGGCGCAGTCCGCGGCACCGGTTTACCGTCCATATCTTCGAACCCTCGGCGCATCCCGGGGCGGGGCCGATCTATGATCCGCGCCAGCCGGATGTGCTGCTGATGAACTTCCCCGCCGGTCTGATCAACGCCTGGACAGGCGAGCGCGGGCCGTCGTTTCTGGGGTGGGCGGCGAGAAGCCCGAAGCCTGTCGATGCGGGCGACTACGTGCCCCGTGCGCATGTGGGGCGGTATCTGTTCTGGAGCTTTGAGCGTGTCGTCGCGCAAGCCCCGTCGAATGTGAGACTAATCAGGCATAAAACGCGTGTCGAGGCGGTGAACCGCAACGGGGATCGGTGGCACATCTCTCCGCAAAACATCACCGTTGATCACGTTCTGATTACGACCGGTCACCAAGACGGGTTTCGTCATAGCAAAACGGAGACGCGCAACCATGTCCCCTCCCCCTTCCCGATTGACCAGCGTCTGGCCCAGACCGCCGTGCCGCCCAACTCTACCGTGCGCTGCAAGGGCTTCGCCCTCACCTTCATCGACGCGGTGCTCGCACTGACCGAAGGGCGCGGCGGGGTCTTCACCCTCTCCGCTACCGGGTACACCTATACCCCCTCGGGCGCGGAGCCGCGCCGCATTGCCCCCTTCAGCCGCAGTGGTCGTCCAATGCGTGCCAAGGTAGAGGCGGCATTGTTTACCCAACCGCAAAACGATGCCTTTTGGGACGATCAACGCGCCGCGCTTTCGCACATCCTGCGCACCCCAAACGCGACCTTTACCCACCACATCTGGCCCCCGTTTTTGTCATGCGCCGATCAGGTTCTGGGCAACCCTTCCGGCACCAGCGCCGACTTCTTCACCCTCCGGACCAAAACCACCTTCACCCCCGACGAGATCCGCCAAGACCTGCGCATTGGCTATGACATCGCCATGGGGCGCCGCGCTCAAGACAGCGCTTGGGCTCTGGCCGAGGTCTGGCGCCGCTGCTATCCGCAGTTGATCAACTGGATCAGCCACCGCGAGTTATCCCCCGACGATGCCCACCACTTCCGCCAGATCGCGGCAGAGATGGAGCGGCTCGCCTTCGGCCCGCCCGCGCAGAATATCGGCAAGCTGATCACGCTGGAACAGGCGGGCATCGTCAGCGTTGACCATATGTCAGGCGAGGCCGGGGCAGATGTCACGATCAACGCCACGATCCCGCCCGCTGGCGGTGCCGCGCTTGCCGCCCCGCTCGACGGTCTTTTGCGCGACGGGCAGCTCAGCATCGGCACAATGGGCGGTGTTAGGGTCGATAAAAGCGCGCATGCCCTGACACGCGACGGCATCGCCAAGGGCCTCTCCGTCATTGGCCGTGCCACCGAAGGCTGCGTGCTTGGCAATGATACGCTGTCGCGCTCACTCCATGATCTTCCCGAAAACTGGGCCGCCGCCGTCGTGCAAAGCGCCCGCCAATCCAACGCGCTGGAGCATTCCCTATGACCATCCCCCAAACGATCTTCAGCCCCTGCCACGGCGTTGTGCCTTTGCGCCCGCGGCTGGAAAACTGGATGGCAGAGCTGCTGCAAGATCGCCCCCGTCTCGACGCGCTGACCGACCGCTTTGGTGCGCCGCTCAACGTCCAGTCGGTCGATCCTTTCCGCCGCAATATCGCGCAGCTGACCGACTGCGTGACCGACTATGGCCTGCCCTTCCTGCCCATGTTTGCGCGCAAGGCGAATAAATGTCTCGGCTACGTGCAGGCCGCGCGGGATATGGGCATCGGCATCGATACGGCCAGCCATGCGGAGGTGGAACAATGCCTTGAACAGGGCCTTCCGGGTGACCGGATCGTCTGTACCGCCGCCGTTAAGGATCGGGCGCTGATGACCCTATGTGTGGGTGGCGGCGTGACCGTGATCCTTGATAACGAGGATGAGCTGGAGCTGCTGGAGGACGTCGCCGAAGGGGCGACCAAGCCCGTCTCTGTCGGCCTGCGCCTGAACGGGTTTGAGCGTGACGGCACAAAGCTTTATTCGCGTTTCGGCTTTCCGCTGACGCAGGCCCCTACCCTCGCCGCGCGCATTGGCGCGTCGGAAACACTCCGGCTCGACGGGCTGCACTTCCACCTCAACGGCTATAGCGCCGAGGATCGCATCGCCGCCATCCTGCAAACGCTCCCCCTGATCCACAAGATCAAGGGCGACAGCACCGCGCCCTTCTTCCTCGATATCGGCGGCGGCATCCCGATGAACTACCTCGACGACGCGGCGGAGTGGGAGACATGGCTGGCCGAGCTTGACCGCGCCCTCGCCGGTGACCGCGACCCCATCACCCAGCATAACGACGGACTGGGGCGCAAAGCCGGCGGTGAAGGCAAGGTCGACAGCTACCCCGTCGCCCAATCGCTGGTGCAAGAAGACTGGGTGCGCCGCATTCTCGATCACATGGCGGACGGTCAAACCGTGGCAGCACATTTGAGGGATGCCCATATCTCCCTGCGGTGCGAGCCGGGGCGGTCCCTGCTCGACGGCTGCGGCATGACCCTCGCCCGTGTCGCCTTTTGCAAACGCGACAGCGCTAGCACCCCCGTGATCGGCGTGCAAATGAACCGCACCCAATCCCGATCCGGCTTCGCCGAATTCGCGCTCGACCCGCTCATGGTCTCCGCCCCCGGCCCGCGCAAGGAACCTATCGAAGGCTACCTCGCCGGCACCTATTGCACCGAAAGCGAATGGCTGACGCGGCGCAAGATGTCCTTCCCCCAAGGCGTCAAAGCAGGCGACCTGATGGTCTTTCCCAACACCGCCGGCTACCTGATGCATTTCCTCGAAAGCCGCTCGCACCAGTTCCCACTGGCGCGGAACGTGTTTGTGACGGAAGGAAACGCAGGGGCCGTCGCGCTGGACGATATCGACGCGGGGTAGTCGCCCTTAGAAGGCGTGGACAATCTCTGACACCAATGCGGCGGTATTCTTGACGTTGAACTTCCGCATCAGCCGCGCGCGATGCACCTCTACCGTCCGGTGCGAGATATTGAGCGCCTCGCCAATCTCGCGCGAGGTGCGGCCGTTGACCAGATGATGCGCCACCTCGCGTTCCCGCGGGCTGAGGTCGACAGACCGATAGCTCTTGTCTGCAATTTTCTCGAACGACCAGATCATCAGCGAAAACGGATCTTGCGGGGATAGCGTCGCCCCCTTGGCCTGCACCCAGAAGATGGTCTTGTCCGACGCCTGCATAAAGCGTTCGTCTTCATAATGGGTATCGCCCGTCTCCCGCATACGTGCTTCGCAACGCTCCCCGATCTGGTTGAAATCGGCGGTCGATGGGTACAGCCGCTGCACCGACCGGTTGATCAGATCAGCCCTCGTGTAGCCGAACAAACGCTCCACCGCCTTATTGGCCTCGATGATGCGGCGGTAACGCACGATGATCTGCGCCACGGGTGATTCCTGAAACCCGAGGCTGGAGGCCTTTTGCGTGGTAGAGGTATCGATCATCTGCATTTCTACTTAGTCCACTACGTAGTGATACGTATCATATTACGTGTTTCTACCAATAGATCGCGGGTCTGACATCCGTAAAATGACCCTCATATCAGGGAGGATATTATGACCACCGGAGTTTCCATCGTCGGAAGCGGCCACACGCAATTTGGCCGTCTGCAAGAAAACCTTGAAGAGCTGATCGTCGCCGCAACGCGCGAAGCGGTCGAGGAGTCCGGCATTGATCCCAATGATATCGACGCTGTTCTTCTGGGGCATTTCAACTCTGGCATGGTGACAGACGGTTTCGCGTCCTCGCTGATCCATCAGGCCTATCCGCAGCTGCGGTTCAAACCGGGGATGCGGGCCGAAAACGCCTGTGCGTCAGGCTCGGCCGCGATCCATGCGGGGATGAACATGATCCGCGCAGGTCAAGCGCGCAGGGTGCTTGTCGTCGGCGCGGAAAAGATGACCAGCCACAGTACCAAAGAGGTCACGCAGGCGCTGGCCGGTGCAGGTTACCAGAATGATCCGGCGGAGGCGTCGCTGAGCTTTCCGCAAGTCTTTGGCGTGGCCGCGCGCGATTATGATGCGCGCTATGGCAGCCCACTGGACGCGATGGCCAAGATCGCGGTGAAGAACCACGCCAACGCCATGTCCAACCCGCTGGCACATATGCATAAAGAGTTCACCTTCGAACATTGCAGCACCGTGTCCGATATGAACCCCGAGATCGCGCCGCCGCTGCGGTTGACCGATTGCTCGCTGGTGACCGATGGGGCCGCGGCCCTGATCCTCACCACCGAAGAAAACGCGGCGCATTTCCCGAAATCCGTCGCCATGCGTGCGGCGGAGCATGTGAATGATTTCCTGCCCATGTCGCGCCGTGATTTTCTGGCGTTCGAAGGCCCCGAACACGCCTTCGCACAGGCGTTCAAAGCGGCCAATATCACACTTGAGGATATCGATTTCGCCGAAGTCCACGACTGCTTTACCATCGCGGAACTGCTGGCCTACGAAGCGATGGGGCTGGCCCCCAAGGGGCAAGGCGCGCGCGCGTTGGAAGATGGCACCGTCTATCGCGGCGGCGCGCTGCCGGTGAACCTGTCGGGCGGGTTGAAGGCCAAGGGCCATCCCGTTGGCGCGACAGGTGTTTCCATGCATGCGCTGGCCTTCCGTCAGCTGACCAACCAAGCCGGCGATCTGCAAGTCCCCGGTGCCGAACTGGGGCTGCTGTTCAACATGGGCGGCTCTGCTGTGGCCAACTATGTTTCGGTGCTCGAAGCGCGCAAGGTCTGATTACATATGAATATTTCTAATTGGCTGCTTCAGGCCGCACGGGTGTCTCCCGATGCGCCGGCGATCCGCTGCGGCTTGGATATGCACGCGACCTACGGGCAGTTCGCGGCGCGTAGCGCGGGCATGGCGACTTATCTCGGGGATACTTTAGGCATCCGAAAAGGCGACCGCGTGGCGCTGTTCATGCAGAACTGCCCCGAATATCTGGAGATCCTGCACGCGGTATTGTGGATGGGCGCGATTGTCGTGCCGATCAATTACAAGCTGCACCCGCGCGAAACGGCGTGGATCATCGGTGATGCCAAGGCCCGCGTTGTCGTCACCCAAACCGGCACGGTGTTCGCATGCGGGACCGAGCTTGGCGATACCTGCAACGAACTCGGCATCCACGATCCCGCGTTGACCGCTGCGTCACAGCCCGGCGCGGAAATCACGCCCCCCGTCGACACGGGCAAAGACGATGTGGCCTGGCTCTTCTATACCTCGGGCACCACGGGGCGGCCCAAGGGGGTGATGACCACCCACGGCAACCTCATCGCGATGTCACTGGCCTATGCAATGGATGTGGACAGCCCCACCGCCCGCGATAATTCGCTCTATGCGGCACCTATGTCTCATGGCGCGGGACTCTATCACTTCCCCATCATCCGCGCCGGGGGCTGCCATGTCATCCCCCGGTCCGGCGGGTTCGATCCGGCCGAGATCGCAGAGCTGGCGCAGGCGCTGGACAACCTCGTGTTTTTCGCCGCCCCCACGATGATCAAACGCCAGATCGCCCATGCCCATGCCACAGGGTATGACGGCTCAGGCATCAAGACCATCATCTACGGTGGCGGTCCCATGTATCTGGCCGATATCAAAGAGGGGCTCGCGGTTTTCGGCGCGCGGTTTGTCCAAATCTACGGCCAGGGCGAATGCCCCATGACCATCACCGTGCTGCCCCGCGATCTTGTGGCCGACACCGCCCACCCCAACGCAGATGCGCGGCGCGGGTCGGTCGGGTTTGCGCAGGCGGGCGTGCAGGTACGGGTCGTTGACGGTGACATGCAGCCCCTGCCCGCAGGCGAGGTTGGCGAGGTCGTCGTCTCTGGCGACGCGCTCATGAAAGGGTATTGGGGTAATGAAAAGGCCACCGCCGATACCGTCGTCGATGGCTGGCTGCGCACGGGCGACTTGGGGTCGATGGATGCCGCCGGCTTCCTGACGCTCACCGACCGGTCGAAAGATGTGATCATCTCGGGCGGGACAAATATCTATCCACGGGAAGTGGAGGAGACGCTTCTGGCCCACGAAAACGTGTCCGAAGTGTCGGTGATCGGTGTGCCCAGTCCGGAATGGGGCGAGGATGTCGTGGCCTTTGTCGTCGCAACGGGTGATGTCCCCTGCGACGCGCCGCAGCTTGATGCCTGGTGTAAAAGCCGCATGGCCTCGTTCAAGAAGCCGAAGACATACCACTTTGTTCAGGATCTACCCAAGAATAGCTACGGGAAAGTCCTGAAAACCAGCCTGCGCGAACGTATTGCGCAAGAGCTGGAGGGAGAGCATCAGGCCTAAGCCGCGATGCAGAACAACGCGCGTCAGCCTTTGATGCGCAGATCGGGAGAGAGAAACATGAAACGCAGAACATTCCTAAAAACCGGTGCCGCCGCCGCATCGGGCGTCTTTACGCTGGCCGCGCCGTCCCTTGCGCTGGCCGCAACATCGCTGAAATTCGACAGCTACGTGTCGGATTCCGCGGGCCCATCGTGGATCGACCGCTGGTATCTGGACGAGCTGGAAAAACGCACCGAAGGCGAAGTTTCCATCCGCCGCTACTGGTCCGGTTCGCTCAACAAGGTGGGCGAACATCTGGGTGCCGTGCGCGATGGCACCTCTGAAATGACGTTAATCTCGCCCGGTTACTACCAGTCTGAACTGCCCGTCACCCGCGGGCTGGAATGGTGTTTCCGCATGAACCGCGCCGACGCGCTGCAAAAGGTCTGCCGCGATGTCTACGACCAATTCGATCCGCTGCACGCTGAATGGGAAGATCGTCACCGGTCAAAAGTGCTCTACTGGACCAACTGGAACTACGCACCGCTGATCCTGCGCGACCCGATCACTTCACTTGAAGACATCAAAGGCAAACGCATCCGTGCCTACGGCGTCTCTGCCGATGTGGTCGAAGCGCTTGGCGGTACGGCCGTCGCCATGGCCGCACCCGAAGTGTATCAGGCGCTGGAGCGTGGCATTCTCGACGGGGTCTACGGGTTCGATTTCGTGACCGCGATCACCTATAAACTGCATGAAATCGCGCCGCAGTTCTATGACATTGGCGACGGTCCTCACGCCCCCGCTGCGACCATCATGAACAAGCGCGTGTATGACGGGCTTCCCGACGATGTGCGCAAGGTCTCGGACGAGATTGTCGATGACATCTATGGTGGCCAGTTCAGCGCGATCTACGAAGATGTGCTTGCGACCTATGTCAAAACCGCTGAAGCCGAAGGCGTGACGCTAAGCACCGTTTCGGACGAGCAAAAGGCCATGGCCAAGGATCTGGTCCAGCCCGCGCAGGTGAATTCCTGGCTTGAGGATACCGCGAAACCCGCAGGGATCGATGGCGCGGAAATGCAGTCCTTGATCGATGCCGCGATCAAGAAGTACGACGCCGAAGCAACGCTGAAACGCCCTTACGAAATCAGCCAGGCATCGTAATCGGCTGGGGGCGATCGCATTTTAGCGAAGGATCAAATCATGCAAACAATCAACAGTTTACTGAAAATCGTGTCCGATGCGCTTGGTGCGGTCGCCATGTTGTTTCTCGCATTCCTTGTGTTTGGCACCACGCTTGACGTCTTGGTGCGTGCCCTCACCGGGAGCCCGATCACCGGCGTTTTTGAGTTCACGGAACTTGCGCTGGTGATGGTCGTCTTCCTCGGCGCGGGATGGGCCCAACGGGGCGATGCGCATATCCGCGTGACCGTCCTGACAGAGAAGCTCTCCCCCGCCGCCCGCGCCCGTGTTGTCGCGCTGGCCTGGGCGGTCGGGGCGCTGGCATTGCTGATGCTGGCGATCCCCGCCACGCATGAGGCGATTTATTCCGTCTCTATCCGGGAATTCCGCTGGGGTTACGTCAAGATCCCGATCTGGTGGACAAAGGCCAGCTTGGCCGCGGGCTTGTGGTTCGCCTTCATCCAGATGGCGATCCAATCCCTTCAACTTTTTCTCTTCGGGGAGCCTTCTAAGACAAAGCAGGCATCACCCGATCTTCACTGACGTCAGGAAGCCCCGATGGATCCGTCCTTTGCCCACTATATCGCCGTCGCACTGATTATCCTGCTGATGGCATTCGGCGCGCCGGTATTTGCCGCGCTGGCGCTGTCCGGCGCCGTTGGTATCGTCTTGGTCGAGGATTTCGCGTTTCTGATGACGCGGCTCAAGTCGATCTCATACTCCACCACCGCCGTCTATACGCTCACGATCATCCCGCTATTCATCCTGATGGGCAGTTTCGCGCATCATGCGCAGGTAGGTAAAAAGCTGTTCGACGTCGCCAGCCGCTGGGTCGGGCATCTGCCCGGTGGTTTGGCTATGGCGGCGATCCTGACCAGCGCAGGCTTTGCCGCCACATCGGGGTCAAGCGTGGCCACTGCCGCCACCGTAGGCTCCGTCGCGATCCCCGAAATGAAGAAGGCGGACTATCAAGGCAGCCTTTCGGCCGGCGCAGTCGCGGCTGGTGGCGTGCTGGGTGTGCTGATCCCGCCAAGCGTCCTGCTGATTTTCTATGCCGCGCTGACCGAAACATCGGCTGGCAAGATGCTGGTCGCCGGGTTCCTGCCGGGGCTGCTGACCGCGATCATGTTCATGGTCGGGATCTATTTCATCGCCCGTCGCGGCGATATGCGCCATGCGGTCACCCCACGCGCCAGCTGGGGCGAGGCCGTGCGCGAAACGGGTAAGGCATGGCAGGTCATGGTGCTGTTTATCGTTGTGATGGGCGGCATCTATCTGGGCCTCGTCACCCCGACAGAGGCGGGCGCCGTCGGTGCCTTTGTCGCCCTGATCATGCTGGTGATGCACCGCCCAAGCTGGCCGGGTATGCTGGGCCGTATCGTGGCAAGCTTCCGGTCGACCATAGACACCACCGTCATGATCCTCTTCACCATGATCGGCGCCGCCGTCTTCAGCTATTTCCTGACGCTGATTCAGGTGCCCAATCAATTGGCCGAGGCAGTCGTCGGCTCTGGTCTGCAGCCGTATCTCATCGTGGCGATGCTGCTTCTGGTCTTTGTGCCTTTGGGGATGTTCCTCGATGCCTTCTCGATGATGGTTATCCCCATCCCGATCATGTTCCCAACGATCCAATCGTTTGGCTTTGATCCGATCTGGTTCGGCATTCTCGCTGTAAAAATGTGCGAGATCGGCCTGATCACGCCGCCGGTCGGCCTGAACTGCTATGTCATCGCCGGTATTGATCGCGAAACACCCCTGCCCCAGATCTTCCGCGGCGCGCTGTGGTTTGTCCTGCTCGAGGTTATTACGATCGTAATCCTCTTCGCCTTCCCGATCATCACCACCATCCTGCCGAAGTGGATGGGGTCTTAAGGCTTCACCGGCGCGTCCTCCACAGACGCGCCGGTTGCCTACCTCAAGCCCGCGGTTCGCTGCGCAGACCCTTGTAGATCGTGTAGCACATCACCAGCATCAAGATGCTGAACGGCACGCCGGTGGCCGTGACCCCTGCTTGCAGCGCCGACAACCCGCCGCCGATCAGAAGGACGATGGCGATCAGCCCTTCCACCACACACCAGAAGATCCGCTGCGGCACCGGCGCGTCGATCTTGCCGCCTGCGGTGATCGTATCCACGACCAGCGAGCCGGAGTCCGACGACGTCACAAAGAACACCAGCGCCAGCACGATCGCGATGGTCGATGCGGTCTTGGTAAACGGCAGCTCGTTCAACATGCCAAAGAGGCTTAATTCGGGCGAATAGCTGTCGATGACGTTGGCTTTCACCAGCGAAGTCTCGGGGGAGGTCAGGATCTGGTCGATCGCGATGCCGCCAAAGATGCCCATCCAGACAAAGATGATCAACGACGGGATCAGCAGAACGCAGACGATAAACTCCCGCACCGTGCGCCCTTTGGAGACACGCGCGATGAACATGCCGACGAAAGGCGCCCAGGACACCCACCAAGCCCAGTAAAACGCCGTCCACCCCTCGCGGTAGGCATCATCCCCGCGGCCAAAGGGGTTTGATAGCGGGATGATCTCTTGCGTGTAGGCGATCAGGCCAGTCCAGAAACCACTCAGCCCGATCAGCGTCGGCCCTGCGAAAAGTACGAAGAGGAAGAACAGGATCGCGACGCCCATGTTGACCTCGGACAACACCTTCACCCTGCCGTCCAACCCGCGCCAAACCGAAACAAGCGCGACAGCCGTGACCAGAACGATGATAATCACCTGAACATTCGTCGAAATTTCGAGCCGGAAGGCAAAATTGAAGCCCGCATTGGCCTGCTGCGCCCCGAGACCCAGCGAGGTTGCCAAGCCGAACAACGTCGCAAAGACCGCCAGAATGACGATGACATGGCCGGACCAACCCCAGACACGTTCGCCCAAGATCGGATAGAAACAGGACCGGATCGAGAATGGCAGCCCCTTGTTATAGGTGAACAGCGCCAGGGCCAGCGCGATGATCGCATATACCGCCCAGCCGTGCAGCCCCCAATGGTTGAAGGTCGCAGCCAGCCCCATGGCGCGGGCAGCTTCTACATTCTCGGCAATGATCGACCCATCCGCAGCAATGGGCGACGGCACCCCAAGCGGGCCCGAGACGTTCATATGATAGACAGGTTCCAGCACGCCAAAGAACAGCAGCCCGATCCCCATACCAGCGGCGAAAAGCATAGCGAACCACGACGGATAGGAATATTCCGGCACCGCATCCTCGCCCCCCAAACGCACCTTGGACATGGGCAGAAAGATCAGCACGATGCAGAAGATGACGAAGAAGTTTACGATAATCATGAACATCCAGTCGAGCTTGGTGGTGGCGAAATTACGCACCGCGAGGAAGACCGCCCCCGCTTGATCGGGAAAGATCATCGTCAGCAGCACAGAAACCACCGAGGTGATCCCCGAGATCACGAAAACGGGGTTATGAATGTCAAGCCGATAGGGCCAAGGCTGCCGTCGATATTGTCCTGACCGACCTCGAAATCAGTCTCTATCTCGCCGTTTTCTGACGTGGGCTCGGTCATGCTCTCTCCATTCCTATGGCTTATTATTTGTCTCTAATGCGCGCAAACTTGTGTGTCCCTAAGGTTGAACTAGATCGCCTTACGGGAATGTCCTGCATGATTTGTGGTAAGGGTAGAACGCCCAAGCCCCTCACAGCCGGAAACGGAGCGCCGAAGATGTGCAACCTTTACGCCAATACCCTCGCGCCGACCCTCATGCGGCAGCTGTTCAAGGTGCGCGCCGAGGACGACCAACTGGGCAATGCAGAGCCGCTGACCGCGATCTTTCCCAAGGGCACGGCGCCCATCGTGGCGCTGGATGACGATGGCAACCGCGTGTTGCGCAACACGCATTGGGGGTTCGTGCTGCCGCAAACCTCCAAGAAAACCGGCAAGCCGATCCAGCCCAAGGCCGTGAACAACGCGCGGGATGATAAACTGCACAGCTCGCCCTTCTGGAAAGCCAGCTTTACGGAACGGCGCTGCCTGATCCCCGCCTCCAGCTTTTGCGAGGCGAAGGGGCGCAATCCGGCGACCTATGTCTGGTTTGGCGTGACCGGCGACACCCCGCGCCCGCCCTTCGCCCTCGCCGGGATCTGGCGCAGCTTTGCGGGCAATTACGGGACGGAGTACCGCGAGCTCACCACATCCTCAATGATCACGACCACGCCGAATGAACTGGTGAAGGACACCCACCCCGACCGGATGCCCGCGATCCTGGCTCCTGACGATTACGAGGTTTGGTTGACAGCACCGGCAGAGGACGCATTCCGCCTGATTAGACCCTATCCCGCGGAAAAAATGGTGATCCACCAGCAGGGCGAAGATCTGAAATCCGACCACGGCGGGGTGTAGGGCGACCTACCCTTCTTCGGGGCGCAGGGTGTAGCCTTTGGCCCATTCCTCGAATGTCTCGTCGAATTGATCCTGCGGCACATGCTCCAACCCTGGCAGCTCGCGCAGCAGAATGTCGAGGTTGCGCCGGTCCTGCGCCGACATCTCAGGATGCGCCCTCAGCTGCGCCAGCTTCTGCGGCAGGCGCCGTTCCTCGCGCACCGTGCTGAAATAGAGCGCATAGGGAATGGCCTTGATCTGTGCCACCAGCGTGGCGAGTTGCGGCAGCAGGATCTGGCTGAACTGCGCTGTCCCCGGTGGATGCACATCCGACAGCGCCAGAATGGCCCGCCCGGTGGAGACGGCTTGGGTCGTGGAGTAGACGAAACTGACCGATAGGGTCAGCACGACCATCCCCGACACGCCGATCAACGTCGCCACCACACCCCAAAGCGCCCCGCTGCTCTCATAGGTGCCGCCGCCCAGAGTCGACAGCAAATGCCCGGCATAGATCGCCTTCTCCAGCAGACCCGCCGGCGCGCCCGAGCTTTGCGAAACCACCGACCCCGCTTGCCCCGACAGGATCAGGGTCCAGCTCAGGCACATTAAGTTGATCCACGCCGCCCCGATGCTGACCACCACAAGCGGGCCGCAGACACGATGCACCCAATCCTGTTTCGGCAAACGACGGATAAGGCAAAACGTCCCCCGCGCCACCCGTGGGGCCAGCGGACCATTCGCCCCCACCCCCAGCGTCGACATGACGACATCTGCCGTCACCACCAGCAATAAACAGATGCCAAGGATCGCTGATATCATCGCCATGCTCCTCCATCTTCAGGCCGGGCGGCCCCATAGGAAATGGCAGCCCGATCCGCATCAGGCTGCCACATATCGTTTCAAATTACGCAGGTTTTACGCCTGCTCACCAAAATCACGCCGCCGCGCGGTCAGGCGTCAGCCCGCCCAGCTTTTCGCTCAGCGCCTCATACTGCTGCGTCAGGAACTGCAACTCCGCATCCGCGGCGGCATAGGGCTCGATCGCGCGGTCATAGGCGTCCAGCACGTCCGCCTCGTATTTGCGCACCTGCGCCTCGACCCCATCAGGCCCCTCGATCCCGGCCGAGGTCCAATCCAGCGCAGAATAGACCCGATCGGGCTCCTCCAGCGCGCTGGTCTCAATCCCCGCGTCCGAGAGGTATTTCTCGACCTGAGCAATGTTATCTTTGCGCATGGCGGTGATCTCGCTCACCAAATCCTTACCCGCGCCATCGTCAAGGTCCTCCAGCGCCGTCTCATAGGCCGCCTGCGTCCCGCTCAGCACCCGCCAAAGCTCACTCATCGCGTCATTCTTGCTCTGCATACTCACACCTTTAGCTATCATTAGTGGGAAGCTTCACCAGTGCTGAAGCGACCGGTAAAGCATTGACATCGTGATCATTATTTCCGAGGAGATAACACGCGTTGCGGGGTTTGGTTCCGGTGAGTTTTAACGGGAATGGGGGTTTTTTGCGTAGAGGTGGAGATGGGTACTTTTATCTTTGGGCATTCCTGCCAGCTATGGCCGCGAACAAGACCCAT
This sequence comes from Sulfitobacter sp. SBS6, assembly GCF_048285585.1. Classification (NCBI taxonomy): domain Bacteria; kingdom Pseudomonadati; phylum Pseudomonadota; class Alphaproteobacteria; order Rhodobacterales; family Roseobacteraceae; genus Sulfitobacter; species Sulfitobacter sp. SBS6. Next base: position 73,435 of record NZ_JBLWBA010000003.1, read on the forward strand.
CTGGCGAGTGTTCGCCTACTTTGTGCCGCTCCTCAGCTTGGCATTGGCATGTTCTGCATCTGCCTGCGCTTTCTCGGCGAGAACCCTCATCTCCGAAGCCTCTTTCGTCAATGCTACCAATTGTTTGTTCAAATCCCGCTCACTTGCCCTTGCCTCTTTCGTTTCTTCCTTCGTCTCAGAAAGAGCGCTTTTTAGATCAGCAATACGTTCCGCCGATTGTGATTTCGCTAATTCAGCTGCGGCCTCACTGGCTTTAATTGTTTCCTGAAGCTTGGCGATATCCGCATCCGTCTTTTCCTTGGCTTCATCAGCCAAACGAAGCTCATCCTCTAGCTTTGATATCTGTGCTTCCAACAGCATTCGTTCCCCAACAAAGGTACGCTTTGCATGATCTTTTGCCTCGATCCATACTCGCTTCAGAGTATGATCCATGGCCACGTGAACGCTGTTTGGTATGTCTGCCGATCGCTCTTGGAGCAATTTCCATTCTCGGAGTAACGGTGTGATGGTTTCAAGTGACCCACCACCAAGCACTTCCCGAATGTTCCTATTGGTCGGCTCAGTGCCCTGCTCGATCAATTGTTCAGCCGCCTGGAAAACCCGCTGTTGGTTAATTGCCATTTCTTCCTGCCTTAAATGCCTGTCTTTAAACACTGTAACATATTGTAACGTTATGTTCATTACAACATGTTACATATGGGATCTATCTAGGCGATTTCCGTCATATCCTTAGGCGAATCAGCCTTCTATTTGTAATGGCTGAGAAACCAGCTTTCATAGCCTGCTTGACCAGGCCGAGAGTATTGCAGTAGCTAATTTACAGAGCGCATTGCTCCCAAGTTTAGACAAACCCAACATGCCCATAGGCAGCCGTGGACTTTGGAGCGATGCGCTGGATATGGTTTGCACTTATCCGCGAGAATGTTGTGCCCTGAGGCGGACGCGGAAAATATAGGGCACTGACGGTTTAATTTGGCCGTTACAGTTCACAACCTTGGGCGAGAATTCGTTCCGACATCGTTTGGGAAGCTTCGGGAATACTCTCGAACAGGGCTGCTAGCTTCAATACGTACAATCTGTTGGGATCGTACCGACTGTGTTTTCCGCCGCCGGTTTGACCCACCGTAATGCCCTAACGTACGCGTGCTTTGCTGTCCTAGCGCCGCAGCCCTCGCCCGTTCATCAAATCGTCCTTCCGTCTTCATCGCGTCCGCAAATGAATGCCTAAAAACATATGGTGTCACGTTATGCTTGAGACGAGGGAACGCGCGACTACCAATTTTCTTGACGCGTTTCCCAAGACTAGTGGTCAATAGCCGCTCCTGTTCGGCTATCGATAGCACCTTTCCAGATAATGAATACGGAGCCGTCGCTTGACCAAATACTAAACGGCTTTCAGCGGACCGCGAAATGTGGCGGTGTAGCCAAAGCGCTTCACGACTGTGACAGCCCAAGGTGATCTGGCGTATTGCCTGCCCCTTCGGTTCTAACGATATCTCCTTTTTCGTAGCCGTTTTAGCTCCGTGAATTTTGAACGTAAGCCTTTTCGCCGCATCAACATCTGCTATAGAAACCTCAATGCCTAAACGGCATGAAAATTCGACTGGTCGGCAGCCTGTCAAAATCAATGTCGCAATCGTTGCCCGCTGCAAATCGCTGGTGTTGTCGTCAGCCAGCACAAACCGCCAGTAAGTATCGAGCCAACAATAGGTCGGGTCCGATTTGCGTATACGATCCTGATGCTGATTGAGCGCACGCAATGACGCAATTTGGGCGTTGGGCTTTCTTTTGGATTTAGTCGATCGAACACTTTTATTTTTTCTTAGCGCTTGATGTGATGGGTCCGGCGGTTGGGCGATAAGGAAAGCCACCGCGCTCCTAAACCTATCATACTCAGTCTTATCAAGCGGGCGTTGCGCGGCCACAAATCTGGCAACCAACGCACTATCACTGCTTTTGCGAAGCCATTCGTAAAGTTGGAGTGTCGCCTTTGCTGTTGGTTTTTGCGAGATATGGTGTTTCCAGAAATTGGGAGCACCTTCGATTACCGACTGCGCGGCTAAGCGCACAAGGGCAGATCTGTATGCTTGACGGGTGTTAACGGTCTCCCACGCCCCTGCCCTATCTATCCTAAGGAAAGCCTCATACGGATTGTCGCGCGGGCTTTTTTTAGCAAGAGCTGCAGCGCGCACCTCATATTTCTGCCAAGTACCCGAAGCAATGAGATCTTCTGGAGCGTACAAGCGGTTCGCTTCCTGCGCAAATGCGTAAGCGATCAAACTATCGGAAAACAAGCGCTCCGAATGCGTTGGGTTCCGCCCTGCTATGGCAGCGGCTGCATCTTTTAGGCTTTTCATCGGAAAGCCAGTCACCATGACAGCGCTGCGTTTGCGGCACTTTGACCAGCTTTCGCCAGAGCCTTAGCATTTGAGGCCCGCTTCTCTGAAATGCCTTCCACGATTATATAATTACCGTTCTGCACATAGTGTTCACCCGTGGTCGTCGGGTGAGGATTGTTAATGGAAAGACCAAAGCCCCAGGTACTAAGTGACGACGCGCGCCCCTTTAAGGTCGATGGATTTAGAAAGGGATCTGCACTCATATCAGCATGCCTCGTCCATCCAATGCTCAAGAACACAGACCCAAGTCCGGTCATCAGATTTTCCGAGGAACGGCAAAAGAGTGAGCCGAAGCCTTGCTGGGTTTAGTGCAATCTCCCCTACTAAATACCTCGGGAACGAAGCTGATGATTCGTGGATCAGATCCAGCGTCAGCGCTGAGATTAAGTGGGGTAGCCCATGAACTGCAGCACAACAGCACATGCAGTCCTCGGATAAGCCACCTGCGACTTTGACTTGGATTTTTCTTCCTATGGCATCCAGCAGCAAGTCGCATGCATAGGTCGCTTGTTTTGGATGACGCTGCAAAACACCCGCGTATGCCGGTCGCCGAAAACCTGCCAAGATTAATTTTGCCGTTTCAAGCTTTAGCTTTTTAAATGGTGATCTATTGAGATCAGTAGCCTGGGTCATATTAAATCCCCCTCTTGGTAGGAGATTGTCACGGCCCATTAACACAAAGTAAAAAGCTTCCAGAACCATCGTCCCAAGCGTGTGGCTGGCTCCAACGAGGATAAGAAGGATTTTGTAGACGTCGCACTATCAGAGCAGTGCAGTACAAGACCTGGTACGTCAGCGACGGAGGAAATTTAATCTGAACCAGCGCAAGGTCGTAATCACGCAAGTTTGCGCTACTTGATTACCCCTGCTCACTAAATTTCCGCGTTTTGCGAGTTACGTTTACTGAGGCAAAATAACCAAAACGCAACCTATAGGTGCATCAAGGAAGGCGCTGAGCGCTAGAGATTTAATAACTGAATAAAGTCCAGCAGCGCTAACTCGGCATCTGCAGGGCTTTATCAGATTATGTTAAATGCTCTCTACCTCGTATGATCATCAATCATTCAGGGCGTGGGAATTGGCCAGTGTCATTTCAAAGTATTGAAGACCGGTGTTCCGTCGAGCTCTCCATCTTCGTATTCTTCGAAGATCGCTGTCTCGCTAATCCGCACCTGGGTGTTTGGCATAAGGGACCTGAGAGTTTGTGCAACCCCGTTCACGCAACCGGAGCTGTCATCTAGTGTTGCCCAAGCACCAGTTACCGTGATCTCGGAAGTTTCGAGATGCCTACTCAAGAACTCCGCTGCGTCATCTGGTCCATCGAAATATTCATCCAGGCAATATGAACGATTTTCCTGCCAGCCATCATAAGCTGACTCGCCCGTGTCGCAACCATACATACGAACTGCTGAAACCGAATTCAGACACCCTATGCGTTCCGCAGCGAGAATAGCATTGGAGAGCCCTTTCTCGATTACGTCGTCAAACCCTCGTTGGATTTCATCCGATAAAAAGCCATCAATCACCGCAAAGTGTCCGTCGTGTGATAGTATTTCCTCTGCAACTGCATTGCGATATTCGCGCGCCTTACGCCCCAATTGGGATTCTGCTGATCCGAACATACTCCCAGGGAGGACAAGAACGAGGGTTTTCGGCAACTCAATATGGGTTGCTTTTGACGGGATATTAAAGTCGTTGGTCATGGCATTTCCTTGTTTGAAAATTTGAAATTGCATTTTTTATCTGAATGCTCGGTCAAGTTATCTTTGAAGGATTAAACTGAGATTTAGATTTTCAGGATACGGTAAGGCTCATTCGAAAATGTTGAACTTGAGAGGTTTTATCCCCCCACCCTGTGACCTTGGGGTTAGATCACCCATCTGCCTAACTAGGATCAACTAGACCGCGGTCTAACCGATGGGCACGGCAGCAGAACCCGTGTTCTAACGATCTATCTCGTTCGGAGTCTTTCATATGTATTTATAAGGCCGACGTAGGCAACGGAAGTTCACGAGGGAATCCAATATGCACTCTATCGTAGTTCCATGTCAGGTAGAAATCCCCATAAGGGCAGGGGCCTCGGAGGCTAATTTGAGATACTACTTCACCATTTGCAGCGCTCAGTACGTCCCTGAGGCGATTATCGCGAAAGGCTATAAGTGCTTTAAGAGGCAAACAACTTCTTTGCTTATTTGCACAGCAAGGCAGAGCGGATCATAAGAAGTTCAAACTACGCATATCTTGGTAGTAAACAGAGCATACTGTGGGCGTCTTTAATCAGTTTTTCTCTACGATAAATTTCGGTAGCAACCGCGAGGCAAATCACTTCCCGTTCCCTTAAACTCACATGCCATTTAACCTCGCGGAGTTTCTTGACCGCGGTCAAGAAACTCATATGCGGTCATGTTGTGTGCATAGCACCTTTTCGAAATAGGCATCGGGGTGCTTAATCGTTCCGGAGCGGGCTATCAGGTAGTCGAAGACTAGAAGCAGTTTGCCTGCGCCGGCCTTTTGGATGCCACGTTTTAACTTATCTTGTCCCACTCTCAGCATTCGACCGAGGTCATATAGAACGCGAGTAAGGGTTTCCTTTGAGTGAGGAGGTTCTGGGAAAAGTCTTGCTACATGGTTGAAGTCCGCCCATGCCATCTTTGCAGGGTCACGGTTCATTTTTGCCTGAGATCGCGTCGTTTGTTTGTCCTGATCCTCGGTTGTTACAACGAACTTTTTTATATCTTTTTTAGTAGACTCTATGTGCCGGACATTTTGTCCGTTTGTGGCGGTCAGTTCGACCGGATCTAGTCCATCTGATCGCTGTTCGACAGCTTGTAGACTGTCTTCTGCGTCGGCATTTGCTACGGTGTGCCTCTCACCGTAGCACGCGTCCGTGGAGGCTCCCAGAGTTCGAAGCTCCGAGATAATGCCTAGAACTGCGTCCACGGTCAACGTCGCTCGACGCAAGACATTTCTAATTATGTGTAGGTTAGAGAGTTTTCCTTCGTCGAGGCATGTCTGTCGAAGGAGAGACGCACGGAGTGCTAAGGCTTCGGTCTTCAGTGACCGTAGGTGCTCGCGTTCTTCGGTAAGCTGCGACGCCTGCATCGCGAGAGTGTCATACCTTTGGATCAAGGGCTCCAGGTCGATACCGAAGGCGTCCTTAATCACACCACCATACCGTAACGGGAAGCGTTTACCATTTGCGGAGCTCTTGCGTTCAATCAGTTCAGCCGCTGAGAGGCGTCCGAGGCAGCGACGAAGTGTTCTTTCATCAAGGCCATTGGCGCGCTGTGACAACGAAGCGTTCGATGGGAAAACGACGGTAAGTGCAATCTGCTGGCTATCCAGATTTCCATGTCTTTCACGGGGAAGAAAGCTGATGAGTGCGTTCAAAACGGCAAGGTCGCTGCTCGTCAGGCCGAGTTCTTTCCTCAGGACGCGAACCGGGCCTAACAGCTCATACGGGTTAGGGCAGGGCAAGTTTATCCGTTCCGCCAAGGCGGTTCGTGTTGTGTTTTGATGTTTCATGGTGTTTCGGAAGAAAAAGCTTCCCCGTTCACCGCCAGCGGTGTTGAATTCGATTCGATTAAGGAGTATCAATTAGGTGTCGAGACTAATTGAGGCCCTTCGGAAGTATCGCTTTCGGGGGGTCTTTCTTTTTCTAGCCGGTCCTCCTTTCGTTTGCTGCTCATTATTTTTGACGTCTTGACCGCGGTCAAGAAGCGGGTTGTTACTCTGGCCCATCTTGACCGCGGTCAAGAAGCTCAATTATCAGTTTGCGCACAGCCTCCTCAACGCGTGGCGCAAGATCTGCATCAGCGTCGATGGTGATACGATTACCTCTCCGCCCGACCTTCACGCGCTCATCGGGGTTCACCGAAGGTGCAGATGGCTTGGTGGCCGTCAGCAAGGTAACCGCTGCTTCTAGACGATCGGGGCCTGGTAAGTTGCGGGGGATTTCGGCGGCAATTTCGCGGGCTCTTGCGCGGTCTTTCTCGCATAGCCGAAAGAGCTTTTCCCAGACCCGTCGACCAACACCGTGCGCAGGTCCGATAGCCAGAATCAATTCGTTAGGGATGCCTGTCGCGATACGGTTCATCCGTGAAACAAGCGATTCATCTATCTGAAGTGCCCGATACGCAACTGTCTGGGCGTTCTTGCGGGCCTCGCCTGTCTTCCCAAGTTCCCGAATGATGCCGGCTACAAACAGAGCCCTTTCGATGAACGATGGGTCTTGGCGGGCATTGTTTTCTACACCTTGGGCAATGAGTGCTTCCTCGTCGGTCATCTGCATGACCGTTGCGCGCACCTTCTGACTAAGTTCGCGGCAGGCGAGAAGCCTGCGGCGACCATAGACAATCTCAAGGGATCCATTCGAGGTTCTGCGAACCAAAACTGGAACTTTTTGACCGTGCTCACGGATCGACGAGACAAGATCATCCAGCCCATCGCTGGGATCGATGCGATCCATGACCGCGGACATCTGTATGGCGGTCGGGTCTATCAGCCGTGTGGCGTGTTTATCTTCTTCAAGAATGGATGCCTGTGCGCGAGCTACGGTCGGGCTCGTGCGGCTCGTATCCAAATTTTCTTCCGAAGGCGTCGCTTCACCCATCGCATTCTTTAGGGAATTTCCGAAGACTTTACGTGCCATCACTACGCCCCCATGCCTTGAGGATTTCTCGTTCGACCTCATCCGTCACGCGAGATACGGACTCGGTCGCGCGCTCGTAAGTTCGACGATTTACATCGCGAGGTTCGACTTCAAATATGCTCTGTTGAGTATTTGCAGCGTCGCCCACTGCAGTTGATTTGAGGAACTCTGCAGATAGTACCGCATCTCCAAGCACGGTCCGAAGTAGAGACGAAATTTGAACCTGCGGACCATCGGTATTTTCGTAGCGTGTGATGAGAAGTCTTACGAAGTTTAGCCCGTGTTCGGGGGCATGCGTCTCGACTACGCCCATCAAGTTACTCGCCATTGCAAGAAAGCTCGCAAGGGACATGACATCGAGCATTGAGGCGTTCAGTGGGATTAGTACGCCAGTCGATGCAAAAAGAGCCGAGATCACCGAGAAGTTTAGCTGCGGTGGGGTATCAAACAACACCACATCATATCGGTTCAGGACGGGCTCAAGCGCATCCCTGATGCGGCTATGGAAGGTCGTGGTACCTTCTCTGAAGCTCAGTGCGACCTCGAACTCGTACTCCATGATGTCCATAGACGCCGGGATCAGGTCGACAGTCGGGAAGTTCGTTTTGCGAATAATTTCTGCCGCGGGAAGCGGATCATCGGATTTGATCAGATCGTATGAGGTCGGCATATCCGGATCAAGTTCGGGCGTAACACCGAATAGGTTCGTCAGGCTTGCTTGGCTATCAAGGTCGATCAGCAAAACTCGGTACCCACGTAGACCTAATAATTGCCCAATGTGAGCAACAGATGATGTCTTGGCAGAGCCGCCCTTCAGGTTGAAGATCGTCAAAACCTGACAAGCTTCTCCCGGTCTTCTGTGCGGATGCTCTTCTGATTTGATCCTCCCAGTCTCAAGAAGCACGCGCTGTGCCTCAACCATCTCCTCTGCAGAGAAGCTACGGCGATTGCCGCCCTCTAAGATCCCTTCTGGGAAGCCTTCGAGGTTCGACACATGATGTCGGAAGGTGTTCTGGTTGATGCGAAGCAGTTCAGCTGCTTCCCGCATGGCAAAGCGGCGGAGGCCCTTCTGAGCGTCCGGTGGGAAGGTTTCCTGCGCATGTTCATGCAACCGGTTACCCAGCCGCTTGGACATGACTTCAAATCTCTGGGAGGCTCGAATCCCGCTCATTGATGCCCTCAAGTCTTTATTGTTTGAGAGACATTAACAGATATGACGGATTAATCTAGGATAAACTGTTGAGTGGCTTGAGGGTGTTGAGGCAAAGTATTCGTAGCGGAAGTAATTGGTTAGATATCAGCGACTTAAGATTCATGAACTCGCGTAAATTCAACAGTTTGTTGCGCGCGCAGAAATAAACACAAGATGTATTTTGTGTACATACGTAAAACGACATATATCTCAAATGCCCGATTCTGTTAGAGCTCTGTCATGTGACCCAAGCATTTTTTGCAGGCTCTAAAAGCCTTCTTTCCGATGACGGCTGGCAACATATTTTCTTTCGGGGCCGACGTTAGAGCACCGCAACTGAATAGCTAATGACGGCAAGCCATAGGGATCTCATCCACTCACGCCAACCATGATGGCTGAACGAATGTGGTGGTGGCTAAAAAGACGGGGTGGAACCCCGACGACAGTCATTGCAGCCATCATTAGTTATCGTAATCTGTACAGGCGGAACCCAATACTGGGTTAGAAAGGGCCCTGTCGAATTCAGCAGGAAGTTAGCGTTAACGAAGATATACGTTCAACTGCAGCGTAACAGGTTCAAAATTCACATACAGGTATTGGTAGGAATGGGCGGAATTGAACCGCCAACGACACAGTAATCTGCTGCCAAAGGGTTTATAAATCCCGTGTCCCACCAAGGCACTCCCAAATACCGAACTGGTAATCAGTCAGATATTCGGGAGGACAGGTTGCGATAGTATGTGTGATCCATATGACGTATTCTACGCCGTCGTCGAACCTACATCAAGAACGAGTTTACGAAGCGCTCTCGGACAGCAATCTAACGTGAGCGGTCATTTATGTTTTACGAACTTTAATACAAAGGAAATATTCGAGACCGAACCGAATTCAGCATTGGTCGATGCTAGCCGTACGCACAATTAGCATACTAGGGTCTAAAGATAGACGGGCAGTTAATAGATTGATACCATACGAAAATTGGGCGTATACTCGGGATCGCCCAGTCATGCAATATCGACTCAAACGTTCCATTGGCGGCGGGGCAGAACCGGTCACTATCTTACGTGTGCTTGAGAAAGCCATCCCCAACCCGGGCGCATACCTTGGCCGGCTGACACAGATGTCGCGCGATGGGGTATTTTCACTACAACCTATGCTGATGGCTCTGGCAAGCCGTGAAATTGTCAGCTGACAATTTGTGATAATATAAGTACAAGGCGACTTTATGTGTTATGCCCCCGAACAACCATGCAAATTGTCATCGGGATGACGATCGGCCGGCCATGGATGCCATGTCCATGAATCTTCTTTGCGATGTCGGGATGGAAGATATTCTCATCCGGACACATCAGCGCATCATTGTCCGTAGTATCTGACGTATTCCATTTTAGATGGTCTTTTTATATAGGGTGGCGCGGGGAGGAGTATCCAACATCTTGCGGCACCAACGACGGTAAGACGTATAACTCAATCTGCTAGCTGCCGATCCGCAAAAATACCTTCTTGAAATGACGGTAATTTGGTAACCTCTGCGCATTACAAACGACCATATATACTCAAAGAAAATTATCGCCATGCAAATGAACAGTATTCACGACCTGTCGAGGGCGAAGAAGCGGGCCATTTTCCTGGCCATCGACAGCATGTTCGTACCCATTGCCCTCTATTGCGCCTTTGCCTTCCGATACGGGACAGGCACACCCTGGATGCTGATCAGAGACAGTTGGGTGCTGTTCCCCGTCATCTCAATGTGGGGCGTTGGTGTCATCTGGGCACTGCGGCTCCACAGGATCAAGCTCAACGCTTTCGATACCCACTCCATGTCAAACATTGGCGTAGCGTCGCTATTGATTACTTTCAGCGCGGTGATGCTAAGCTACTGGTTGAAACTGTCGGCACCGCGGTCCGTACCGCTTCTTTTGGGGTTGTTTTTCTGCATCTTCGCCGTCGCGGCGCGCGTGGTGGGGCTGAACCTCTTGCGCTGGTTGTCAGAGCGTGGGGGCAACCGTAAGCCTGTCGCGATCTACGGGGCAGGGGCCGCGGGTATCCAATTGGCAGCCGCCTTGAGGCAGGCGAGCGAAGCGCGGCCCGTGTTCTTTATCGACGACAACCCGAACTTGCACGGTCTCATGGTTGCTGGGCTGCCTGTTCATGATCCGGCTATACTCGGGAAGCTGATCAAAGCACGCGATATCGAACAAATTCTGCTGGCCGTACCATCTATGGCCAAGAAGCGTAGGGACGAGTTAATCTCCAAGCTCAGAGCTCAGGAGGTTGAAGTGCAGGTGCTTCCGTCGTATGTGGACCTGATGTCTGGCAAGGGGCTCGCTGATAGCTTGCGCACCGTCGCGCCAGATCAGCTTTTGGGCCGAGATAAGGTTGATCTTGATACGCCTGAAATCGCAAAGACTTATGCTGGCCGCGTTGTAATGGTGACCGGAGCGGGGGGCTCGATCGGGTCCGAGCTTTGCCGGCAGCTGCTAAACTGTAACCCGGCGCGAATTGTGCTGTTTGAACAAGGTGAGTTCCAGCTGTACTCGATTGATCAGGAACTGCAGCCTGAGGCGAAGGCCACGGGTATCCCTATTGTCAGCCGCCTTGGGTCGGTGACCAACAAGGCGCGCGTAGCCAGCGTGATTGCGGAGGAGGGGGTCGAGATTGTCCTCCACGCCGCGGCCTATAAACACGTGCCACTAGTCGAGGAAAACGAGCTAGAAGGCGCGCGCAACAACGTGCTTGGTACTCAGGTTGTCGCCGAAGCCGCTGCTGACGCGAAGCTGGAGCGCTTCATTCTCGTCTCAACCGACAAAGCCGTACGACCTACAAATATTATGGGTGCCACCAAACGGATGGCCGAGCTGGTGGTGCAAGACGTCCACACGCGCAATGCTGCAACGAAATTCGCGATGGTGCGCTTCGGCAACGTACTGGGTTCCTCTGGTTCGGTTCTACCACTGTTTCAAAAACAGATCGCTCGCGGGGGGCCGGTGACGGTAACCCACAAGGACGTCACGCGTTTCTTTATGACAATCCCTGAGGCTGCACGTTTGGTCTTGTTGGCTGGTGCATACGCAAAGGGTGGTGATGTCTTCGTGTTGGACATGGGAGAGCCACAGAAGATCATCGACATCGCCCGTCGGATGATCGCGCTCTCGGGGCGGAAGGTTAACGATCCGGAGACGGGAGAGGGTGACATCGAGATCGAAGTAACAGGTCTCAGGCCAGGCGAGAAGCTATACGAAGAACTGTTGATTGACGATGACAGCCTGCTGCCTACCCCGCATGCTAAGATCCTACGAGCACATGAAGGTATGCTTAGCCAGATAGAGGTCGCCGCGATGCTACAAGAATTGAATGCAGCGATTATGGATGCCGATACGGTTCGGCTTCGCAAGTTGATAGCAGCGCGGGTTGAGGGCTATCACGTACAGGATAGTGGATCTCGGGTAGGGTCAGGCTAACGTACGTTGGCTGATAACAAAGCTATCTACCCTATAATACTGTTTATCTCGGTTCCACCGGTTTAACAGCGTAACTTAAGCATTATCCCGACTACTAAGCGGGACATATATCTATGGAGTTTTTGTTGAAAATCGTTATCACTGGTGCTTCCGGCTACGTAGGCCAAAACATTGTCTCTATCTTGAAAAACCGGTGCGATACGCTGCTCCTCGTCGGGCGCGACGTCGCAAGATTGGAGAAAATTTTTCCTAGCATACAAAGCTGCTCATTTGCTGAAATCCCGGCGTATGCACAAAATTTTGATGCCCTGATTCACTTATCTGTTCTTAATAACGACGCTTCAGGAAATGAGTCTGATTTCCATGATATTAATGTAGCTCTAACCCTAAAGACTGCTAAGGCTGCTGCGAAGTGTGGCATCAAGAAATTCTACAATATTTCTTCCGTCCATGTGTTGGATAGCCAAAATCAATCTCCATACGCAAAAAGCAAACGCGAGGCGGTGTCTAGCCTCGGCGAGGTTTCGGGGATTGAAGTAACCAATGTATACCTTCCTTTCGTACGCGGTGAAAAATGGAATGGAAAACTTTTTTTCCTCAATCGTATGCCCTCGTTTCTCGAGAAACCATTGCAAGCCTTCTTGCTAGCGTTAAAGCCCTCCGTGAAAGCAAGCCAGTTGACGCAATTTGTTGTCCAGCCAAATGAGACTCAGAACGCTGTGATATTATCGGAGGGGCAGTTGCAGAATGCGGCTTTCGGATTGATAAAGCGTGGGATGGACCTGATTTTCGCTATAGCTGTAGTTGTACTATTGTGGTGGGCGCTTTTAATCATCTGGGCTCTAGTGCGTTTCGGTACTCCTGGCCCCGGTATTTTTGCCCAGGAGCGCATAGGGCTGCATGGAAAAATTTTTATGTGCTATAAGTTTCGCACAATGCAGCAGGGGACTGTTCAGGCAGGCACGCATGAGGTTTCTCAAGCTTCGGTTACCCCAATTGGCCGCTTTCTACGAAGAACGAAGTTGGACGAGCTTCCGCAAGTTTGGAATATATTTAAAAATGAGATAAGCTTGATTGGACCTCGCCCCGGTTTGCCGGGGCAAAGAGAATTATACAATGCGCGAAACATGAGAGGCATTTTCAATGTAAAACCGGGCATCAGCGGCCTTGCCCAAGTAAACGATGTTGACATGAGTGACCCTGAGAAGCTTGCTATTTGGGATGCTCGGTATATTAAATTACAATCAGTGTTACTTGACCTGAAGATCACCATGGCAACTATTAGGGGCGGGGGGCAAGGTGACAAGACAGGCGATTGACAACCGTTCAGTTGCGTTAATTTCGACCTCCATAGCTGTGAGTAACCGTGGCAAGGTCAAGGTTGACTAACGCTGAGCTACTCCCTATCTGTTGGACAGGATCTGGCGTAATTTAAGCTACTCTCTGCACCTGCCGATCGGGTTGATTGATATCATTTTTCTGCCAATAGACCAGCGCCGGTGGCTTGCCGCCGAGGGCTGAGTGAGGACGCTGGTGGTTGTAGAAGGTCATCCATTTCCGAATGGCTGCTTTTGTCTCTGATCCGGTCTCCCAGGCAAGCAGGTAGACACACTCGTATTTCGGGGCGCGCCACAACCTCTCGATGAAGATATTATCGAGGAACCTGCCTTTCCCATCCATCGAGATCCGCACCCCGGAACGCCGCAGCCGATCCGCCCAAGCGAAGGACGTGAACTGGGATCCCTGATCTGTGTTCATGATCTCGGGCGGGCCGAACTTATGAATGGCCTCTTTCAGCGCTTCGACGCAGAAGTCGGCCTCCAGGGTGTTCGAGATCCGCCAGGACAGAACCTTTCGAGTGTGCCAGTTCATGATCGCCACCAGATAGAGGAACCCTCGGCGCATGGGCAGATAGGTGATGTCCGAACACCAGGCTTGGTTCGGGCGATCCACCCGCAGACCTCGCAGCAGGTAGGGATAGGTCTTGTGACCCTTCGCCGGCCTGCTCGTGTTGGGCTTCTGAATCGCCCCGAGTTTGTCGGAGACCATCAACTTAAGTAAGGATGATGGTTATGACAAAAAGCAAAATGGCAAATCGCTACTCGCCAGAGGTCCGCGCTCGCGCGGTCCGAATGGTGTTCGAGCATCAAGGCTCCTACGAAACGCAGGTGGGCGCGATCGCGGCCATTGCACCCAAGAACGGCTGTATTCCCCAAACCTTGAGCGGATGGGTCAAGCAGGCTGAGAAGGACAGCGGCATGCGCGACGGAATGACAACCGAAGAACGTGATCGCATAAAGACGCTGGAACGGGAAAACCGTGAGCTGCGCCAAGCGAATGAAATTCTCCGCAAGGCATCAGCTTATTTTGCGCAGGCGGAACTCGACCGCCCACTCAAGCGATGATCGGCTTCATTGATGATCAAAGGGCTGTTTACGGTGTCGAGTCGATCTGCAGGGTGTTGCCGATTGCGCCGTCAACTTACTACCATCGTCTGGCATGCCTCGCTGATCCGGCCAAAGCTTCTGCCCGGTATCAGCGGGATACAGAGCTGCGCCCGGAGATCAAACGTGTCTGGGATGAGAATTATCAGGTCTACGGGGTGCGCAAGGCCTGGCATCAGTTGAAACGTGAGGGCTTTGAGGTTGCAAGATGCACGGTGCAACGGTTGATGAAACAGATTGGCATCCGTGGGGCTGTGCGGGGCAAGGTGGTCAAAACAACCGTCCCTGACACGTCAGCGCCTTGTCCGCGTGACAAGGTGAACCGCGTGTTCCGAGCACCAGCCCCTAACCTTCTCTGGGTCAGCGACTTCACCTACGTGTCGACATGGCAGGGCTTTGTCTATGTGGCCTTCGTCATCGATACGTTTGCTGATCGCATCGTGGGGTGGCGGGTCTCGCGATCCGCCAAAACGGATTTTGTTCTCGATGCTTTGGAGCAGGCCCTGCATGATCGGCGGCCGGTCCAGAAAAGTGGATTGGTTCACTATTCGGATCGCGGCGGTCAATATTTGTCCATTCGTTACACCGAGCGTTTGGCTGAGGCTGGCATCGAACCGTCGGTCGGCAGCGTCGGGGATTCCTATGATAACGCCCTCGCTGAGACAATTAACGGTCTCTACAAAACAGAGCTGGTCCATCGCCAAGGACCGTGGCGCAACATGCAGGATCTGGAACTGGCCACCCTCGGCTGGGTCGATTGGTTCAACAACCGGCGTCTACTTGGTCCCATCGGAAACATCCCGCCAACAGAGGCTGAACAGAACTTCTATGCACAGCACGACGTGCTCGATATGGTCGCGTGAAATGAAGCTAGAGGTCTCCGGTAAATCCGGGGCGATTCAAGCTGAGATAGCGAACTTTGAGTACGTCAATGGCTTCTACAATCCGCAACGCCGACAGTCACCATTGGGTTGGAAAAGCCCCGTCGCTTTCGAACGCAAGGCGGCCTAAACGAGCACCTGGGGCGGCACGAAACCGCAACAGGTCCAAGTCAGCGTTGATCGCTACAACTGTATTTGACTAACTTGTTCTAATGAGCGATCAAAGAGATAAAAAGAGATAGAGATTTCTTGTCTGTTTTCTATCCTGTTTTCAAAGGCTAAGCGTCAAATGCTCTCAAACAACAGCTCCATAATGATCACAGCAAATAATTCTTGGTACATTTATAATTTTAGGAGCGAGCTGATAGAACAACTGTTGGCGGATGGCTATAGAGTAATATGCGTATCAGGAGATAATTCCTATCAAACCGACCTTGAACGACTTGGCGTGGAGTTTCACATGATTCAATACACAGCGCGCAGCAAGTCAGCATCAGCCTTATCGAGGAACATCTTCAGCTATATCAAAGTATTGCGGCAGGTTAAGCCAACGATATGTTTGAGTTTCAATCCTATGGCGAATTTATGTGTAAGTGTGGCGCAGCTGTTTTCCAACGCCAAACAAATGGCAACAGTTTCTGGATTTGGAGTTCTATCAAAAATTATTAAGGGTCGTGACCGAGCGACGCTATCTGTAAAACTAAAAAAGTATGTTCTATCGCAGTACCTCAAGATTCCTGCGGTTGTGCTTTGTCAGAACGAAGAAGACGAAAAGTTTGTCCGAAAAGTCAGGAAATCACTCCCTACACTAAGGGTCAAAGGATCGGGAGTACCGCTGCAAAAGTTTCGCGCGAAGCAGCGAAATTACTCGACTCGTCGTTTCATGTTTGCGGCCCGATTTTTGTTGTCGAAAGGTATTATAGATTATATTGAAGCAGCAAGAAACTCAAGGGTAAATAGATCTGAGTTCTATATATGTGGCCTTCCTGTCGATGAGGGATCTGGAGGGATGAGTGAAAAAGATGTTATTGAGGCACTTGCGAACACCAACATAACCTACTTGGGTCACGTAACCAACATGGCGCCGCTACTGCAGTCGACTGATGTGGTGGTTTTGCCGAGCCAATATGGTGAGGGAATACCTAGAAGTCTTATCGAGGCATCTGCTAGCGGGTGCTTATTGGTTGCATACGACAATGACGGGGTAAGAGAGATTGTGCGGAACGAGCAAAATGGGTTTTTGCTTCCTGTACCCGATGTACTAGGTCTGCAACGTGCTTTTGAGAAAATTGATCGCATGACTGCCGAAGAATTACAAAACTATTCATTGAGATCTCGCGGTATTGCAGAGCGCGACTACTCTGTAACGGTAGTTAACAAAGTTTATATAGATTCGATTCGTGATCTGGTGAGGTATTAGGAATATTTTTAAAGGCTCACTCAAGCGTTTAACGATATCTGCATCACATCATTAAGCTCTTACATGGTCAATATGGTGGTAGGGCAATAAGTTAATGCTTTTTCCGCATTTCTGTACGCTAAGCTGCGAGAGTTGGATTTTAAAAATATTTACCTCCCATTTGTAGATATTTACTAAATAGAAACTTCAATCGTCGTTTCTGTACATAGAAAGGTTGTGTGAATTATTACAAATTAACTATTACGTGCCATAATTCTTGGAAATATTGCTCAATCTGATTCCGCCGAATTTTCTGAATGATGGAACGCGCCATTTGCAAGGTCTTGGCCTATGGGCCAAACCTTGGTAGAATTGGACTACAAGATATCGAAACCTAAACAGAGTAGCGCAGCATGCGTCCGAAAGACAGAGCATTGATGAAATACACAAAGTCGTCGCGCCGCCAGTATACTCGTAACCATAGCGAAATCAACTTTCTGATATTTTTATCATTTTTGATAAAGCTTGCTGCTATTATAATCATTAATTTTCGCTTGTCCGGCAGCTATCAGTTTGGCGATTCCAGCGCGTATTATGATGGTTCTTTTCTGGACCGGCAAGATTTTTCGAGCTTTGCGTTTCTTATTAGCTATCTTGTAAATCAGTTGAAAATGTTTGTTGTCCAAAAATGGCTTGTTGACCTAGTTTTTTTAATAGCCTTACTCCTATCGATCTATTGGAGCGTATATGGGATTAAGTTCAGTAGGCTACAGTTATATGCACTATTCTTAAGCTTGGTAGCCCCCGGGTCGTTGATGTTCTTGGGTGGGGGAAATAAAGAGACAATTGTAGCGATAGCTATGATTCTCTCCATCAAGATAGTGATCAGCCCTAGTTATAGAACAACGTTCCTGACGATAGGCTGTATTATTTTTCTAATTGTTTACAAGCCTACTCTTGGAATCGCACAAGTCTTGGTTCTACTTTGCCTCAAGCTGTCCTCTATGAACGCACGATTCTGGATTTTGCTTTGCACATTGGCCACATGCCTCACTTTTTTCGCTTGCATTATTTTCGCCCCAGAAATTTCAAAGTTCTTTAACAGCCTATATATTCACTTCAGCCAAGGTGAATTTTCCAGAGATGAGTTTACCTACCAAGGAATCTCTAGCGGCTTCGCACTTTTTTTTCAGCCATTTAAAAGTTTTTTCTACTGGGACATCTTTGATTTGTCGTCGTCTTCTGCGGCTTGGATTTTTTTCCTAGACGCAGTGTGTGTTTCGTTGTCATTTTTACTGTTATGTTGGAGGGGCATCGATTTGTTGTTAAGAACCGGGTGGATTACCCGTGTTCTGCTAATATCTTTAGCTATATTGATGATTTACATTTGGGCACACTCTCCCCACGGATTTTATAACATTGGCTCATCAGTCCGATATCGAACGGGCTGGTTAACTGCGGCCGTGATAGTTCTTGTTATATTACCACAGATGGTCGACAAAGCGCGGCGGAGAACTGACGAATTGAACTGTCAGCCGCGTTGAAAGCCAACTCGCTGAGCTACCCCTCGAAAATCGGACACTGACGTAAGCTGCGATTTGTAGTCTGCTGATCTTCAACACGAAGGAGATCAGATATGTCGAAACGGAAGCAACATCGCCCAGAGTTTAAGGCCAAGGTGGCGTTAGAAGCATTAAATGATGAGGAAAATGTCAGCGAGTTAGCCTGTCGGTTCGGGGTACATCCGACGATGATCCATCAATGCAAGCGGGAACTGCTTTAAGGCGCATCAGGTGTCTTCGAGCGGGGCAGACGTAAAACACCGGAAGTCGATGAAGAGCAGGTCAAAGACCTGCATGCTAATATCGGAGAGTTGGCCGTCGCCAACGATTTTTTTTGGCAAGAAAGTGAGGCGCGAGATAATTGATCCGAACCTTCAAGATTTGTCGGTCGGCAAGCAATACGCGTTGTTGTCGATCTCGCGGTCGTCACTTTTCTATGAGCCGAAGGGCGAGAACAAAATGCACCTTGATCTGGTGCGGCGGATCCATTGCCCGATAGGGTATTGCGCTGCAATGTGTCAGCGGCGGAGACAAAACCGGCCACGTGGCGGCGCAAAAGTAGGCCAGTGGCGGCGCATTAGCCCGAAGGACCAATTCTGCAAGATGTGAGCAGGTGGCGGTTTGGGCCTTTCGGGCGCGGCTTTGGCTGGGGCGATAGCTGTCGCCGTTCATCTCGAGAATGTTGACGTGGTGTGTCAGCCTGTCGAGATGGGCACCGGTCAGGCGTTCGGCGCCGAAGGTTTCGGTCCATTCGTCGAAGGGCGGATTGCTGGTGATCAGCGTGGACCCACGTTCATAGCGCTGCGAGATCAGCTCAAACAAGAGCTTGGCACCGGTCTTGGAGAGCGGCACGAAGCCCAGTTCGTCTATGATGAGTAGCTTTATGGTGGCCAATTGCTTTTGCAGACGGATGAGACTGCGTTCGTCGCGGGCCTCCATCAGTTCGTTGACCAGCGCGGCGGCGGTGATGAAGCTGACCGATAGGCCCTTCTGGCAGGCGGCCAGCCCCAGACGGAGGGCGACATAGGTATTGCCGGTTTTCACTGGGCCCCAAGGCAATGACGTCCTCGCGTCGCTCGATCCAGTTGCAGCGGGCGAGTTCCAGCACCTGCATCTTGTTGAGCTTGGGGATCGGCTTGAAGACGAAGCTGTCCAGACTTTTGCGGGCCGGGAACTTCGCGGCCTTGATCCGCCGCTCGCGGTCGATCAATCCCAGCTCGACCAGACGCGCCAGGAACTGGACCTGATCCAGCCCTTCGGCGGCGCATTGGCGCGCGAGCTTCTCGTAATCCCGCAGGAAGGTGGACAGCTTCATCGTCTTAAGATGATCCGCAAGCAGGATCTTCGGGGCCACGGTCATGCCGCATCCTCTGACATCGGGGCCATATGACTGGCCGCGGATGTGGTCTCGACGTTCGCCCGCGGCAGGTATGGGTAAACATCGAGAGCCAGCTTCGGCGGCCGTTTCTCGACGTGGCAGAGGACAAGGTGCACGGCATCGAAGCCGACCGCGCCGAGTTGTAGAGCTTTCTTCACTGCAGCGTGGAGATCGTCGATGTCGAAGATCTCGAGCAGGCGCAGAACCTGAACATACTCGCGGCGTGCTGTCTTGATCTTCCGCGCCTCCATCAGGCGGCGCAGGGTCGCGAACGCGGGCGGCAGGTCTCATTTCGTTAAAGGAGCCGCCGGGTTCAGTGCATTGACCTACTGCTCGATCAGCGTAAGGTAATGCACCGCATCGAAAACCATGTCTTCGCGGTCGTAGCAGCGCGGATGACGTGCGATTACCTCGCTGCCACAGCCGATCACGACCATGTCGACATAGCCTCTGATCCAGACGTCGCGATGTCCGTAGGCGACCGAGTAATCGTTGGTCTTGAAGCGCACCAGCGCCTGCGAACTGACCCGTCCGGTTGCTTGATCGCAGGCATCGAACGGCGCCGCGGGTAGGTCTGACATCGCGGCCAGATCCCGTTCGAGGCGTTGACCAATCGTCTCGGGGCGACCTCGCAGGACATCCGTCTGACGTTTGAGGCACTGCGCCTCCAGGTAATCGTTGAACGCGTCCCAGGTCGCGAACCGCGGGATCGGCACCATGAAGTCGCGGCGCGAGTAGCCGACAAGGCCTTCCGCGTCGCCCTTGCCGGGTCGCCCGTAGAGGTCACGGAACAGGTAATGTGACGGGAAGCTGCTGAACAGCGTGGCCCTCTGACGTGTCCCGTCCGGCAGAATCTTCGCAACCCGTTGACCGGCAGAGCATGCTTGCATGCCCGAGAGGGGGACGGCGGTCGTTGTCGTAGAGCACCGACACCGGCACCTTGCCGAAGAACGCAAAGGTGTGAACATGGCCATCCAACCAGGCCTCGGCAGTGGCCGCAGGATAGGCACGGACATAACAGGCGTCGCCGCGCGGCAGATCCATCACGAAGAAATGCGCCCTCTGCCCAATGCTGGCGATGAGGACCACCGCCTCGCCGAAGTCGGCCTGGGCATGACCGGGCGGATGCGCCGTTCGCGTTGCCGCATGTAATCCTTCACGATCGTATAGCCGCCGGTGAACCCACGCTCGTCGCGGAGCCGCTTGAACACCCGCTCCGCCGTGTGCCGCTGCTTGCGATGGACGTCCCGATCGCCCTCCAGCCAACCGTCGATAATCCCGTTGAAGCCATCTAGCTTCTGTTGCTTTACCGGTGCCGGCCGCCGATACCCAGGCGGAACCGATAACGCCATGATCTTGGCCACGCTATCGCGCGAGATATTGAAATGCCGGGCCGCCTCCCGCTGGCTCATGCCCTCAGCAGAGGCCAGCCGAACCTTCCGATACAAATCCACGGTGAAAATCCTCCTGTCCTCCCTGTCAGCAGAAAGGGTAAAGTTGGACGACTTTTATGCCGCCCGCAGCAGGCTCATCCCGCCGCTACCGTGGCCGACTTTCGCACCGCCGTTCTCACCCGCGACCAGGCCCACCGCCGAACACGCGGAATGCATGCTGGTGGGCGTCAAACAGCATCTCATGAGTTTGCAGCGGGTAGGCCCGCACCAACAAAGCCCGGCTGTGTGACAGTTTGATATGCGCGAGCTGAAGTTTGACGCGCTTACCGCCAATGTTGCCCCCAGTCCTCGCTGCAATCGAACTGGAAGGCTTCGCCGGGCGCGTACACAAAGGCACGTAGGTGCCGCGCCCTGTCGTCTGTTCCGCTCGATGCCGATCTTCACGCCATGCCGGGCGAAAGCTGTTACGCGTTAATAGGAGCCATCATATCCCAGCTTCACCGGATCAGCATGCATTTGCTTCACTGTCCGCCGTTCTTTGCCTGACTTCCACGTCTGGATTAAAAGCTAGGCTGAAAGCCGATCCGCATAGAGATCCAGCTTGCTTGGACGCTTGGGCGTCTTGAACTCTGGTTCCACCGCACCTTTACGCAGATACTTCTTTATCATGTTCCAAGACAAACCCGTCCGCCGGACAATCTCCTTGATTGGCATTTTGTCACGCAATGCCTAGCGTCGAATGACACTCGAAAATCCCATGTCGATCACTCCAAATCCCCCGATCAAGACCCTCGGGGAGGTGTGTTCACATGGCTCAGTTCTCAGTGATAATCAACACCTCCGGCAAACCCGGCGCGGTTTTATCATCCGCTAATCTAACTGTCGTCACAAGCAATTCCATTTTCATCGAAACGGTCCCGAAGCTCAGCCAAACGTAATTTGAAACCCGAGAATTCATGATGCGATCCCTCTTCGAACCGAATTATGCCGCTTTCACCTAACCGGTATATGCCAGATTTCCCGTCAAATTTCATTTGGTAATGAACACGAGACATATATACACTTTGAATTTCATTTATTAGCAGATCACCGTCTTCAGTTTCGAAAATGTCGATAGCGGCGGCAAAAAATCCACTTTTTTTGATGAAATCTAGAGCTAGGGTTACTACCTCATTGGGAGGTTCCACCCAGCCTACGAGATTAGACCCGCTGGCTTTCCCCTTGGCCAAGAGCTTTTGGTGCGCAGAAAGAGTATCGCCGATTACGACAACTCTCCATTCCCATTTCAAAGATGAGTATTGCTGCAAAATTCGATAGTTTCGCTGTTGATACCACCAGGCGGGGATTATTAACCCCCGGAATTTTCCAAACCTTGTCCAACCTATAGCTGGAAACTTACTTGCGCCGAAAACAAGCCAATCCAGAACCGACTGCCAAAGATTATTTTTACGGAAAACCGAAACGCCACTACCTGCACTTCCTATATTTGATTTACATACGAATGGAACGTTTTTCTCTCGAAACTGCTGAGACATGTTAGTATTCGTGGCCACTATCGACCTGACCTTTGGAAGGTTGTAAGACTTTAGCAATGCGTCCATAACTCTTTTATTTTCATATGAAAGAGTTTCAATATAACTTGGAGAAACGTTTTTTCGGAAGATATGTTCAATGAAATATATACGTTCGTCGTGAATGTTTTTTGCAGTTTGAAACTTGTCTGGTGGTCGATGCACAAATACGTCAGCGCAGGACCGGCTAATAATCTCTTCCCAATTGTCGCCCAATAGGTCGATAATTTCGTATTCAATTTCGAGATCGATAGCCGCACTCACATAATCTAGATGCATCTCCCTTCCCATGGCTGATGGAAAGGACTTGAGTATCGCAATTTTCACAAAAAAATCCGCCTTTGGTATTTCAAAAATTCAACCTGAGTTAGTATTGCCCACACGCAAATGGTAATTGCTGTCGCGGAAACTGCGCCGTGCATTCCGAACAAGTAGATTAGGATTGGGCATAAAATCAGATTCGCAATAGTAGCCTTACAAAATACTCGAACAATTATGGCTTCTTGACCCCTCATAAGAAAATACTGACCTATAGCGCCGTTATACGCCACAAAGCAATTTGCGCCTCCTAATATTACAAGGGGTAGGTAACCCAATTTATATTGCGGACCAAACATATACTCCAAGAAAAAGCTTCCAAATAGTAGAAAAAAAATCAGGCCGGATACTGCAACCAAGAGAGACATCTTTTTGGCTTCTGTCAGATATTCTTGCGTTTTCTTCTTGGTTTCAGATTTGCTTGGGACTAATCGCGTCGAATACAATGTACTAACGGTTTGACTTCCGAAGGTTATCAGAACCGCTGATTGAGATGCTGCGCGGTAAATACCAGCGTCCGTAGCATCAACCATAAATCCCAGAAGTACGGTATCGATCTGTCTATTGAACACTATAAGACCTGAGGCGGCTCCTAGCAGAGACACCGCACGAGCGTGAGGTTTGAGACTGCCGGAAAACTTTCGTACTGTAAGGCGTCCAGTACGCACCAGCAGCAATAGGGGTACTACAAGAGAAACAAGCCCAGCAATTGCACATAAAAAGATTGCTAATTCCCAAGTTGGGTATGCAATTTTGAACCAAAAACTAACTGCTATGGCTAATACGGCAGTCGGCCGAACGACATACTCTGCTAGTTGTGATTGTATAGGTCTTTCCAGTCCCAATAGCGCTCCGGAGATAGGCCCACTTAGAGCAATGAAGGGAATCATCATGCATGAAAGTAATAAATATTTCCCTCTATCTATATAATCCAGCATATAGAGCAGAAATCCCACTGCAATCAAAGCTATCAACACCGTTCCGAGATAGAACGCTATCAATTTAAAGCCGATATGAACAACCTCCCCAACATTATGGTAATTACTGTATGCTTGCTCTTTAAAACTGCGTGTAAACCAATTGTTCATTCCGATCAGGATCGGAATCGCGACAATTGTAGAAATGCTCAAGGTTACGGAATAGTGACCAAAGCCCTCAGGCTCAAGAACCTTAGCAAATAATACAGCAGCACAGAACGTTGCAATTACTTGGTACACACGCATCACTATCGAAACTAGCGCAATCACAAGATACCCCATACTGACTGTAATAGTATTTTTCGTATTAATCGATGCAGTAAATATTGCATTACAGAATGGTGCCTGGGTACATACTAGGATTTAGAGCCATACGATGCACCTCACAGTTCTATTCTAACAACTGAGCTGTTGACAGCAGCTTCCGATACTCCACACGCGCGGCCATATGTGAGTAGTCAAGCCCTTGCGAAGCCATCTGCTCTCGACACCACCTCGATATGTCGCTCGTAAGAGGTGTTGATATGCCGAACCTCTGGGCAAAATCCTGCATAATGTCTAACCCATAAAATGTATCGTCCCAAAAAAATCGGTGGCGAGCATCTAGGACAAATTTGCAGTCGAATTCGCGAACTGGTGTTCCAATATTTGATAAAGTTCCGGACTCTGTAAAGCTACTCCGAACATCACCGCTTTCAGAATCGTAACTAAAGCGCTCTAAATCAAGATAACTTTGCATATACCTCAATTCGCACATCGGAATAGCTTTTCGTACTTCTTCGCGTACCAGCTCAAACTCGCCGTCAAGCCCAATTAATGTATCTGCAGAAGTTTCGTCAAAATCTCGGTAAAACATGGGTACATCTGATGCAACATTCCATCCTGCCGGAGAACTCCTACTGAGGCCATAACAGCGGCTGGGATGTATAATCTGATTGTCAACAGAAAGAGTTAGCTCAACGAATCTCTCGGCCCTGTGCACGCATCCAAAACCAAAATAATTTTCCGTTAGCTCTTTGAAGAATCCTTTAGATAGAACTTCGTAACACTTATCGCTGGACGCAAAAACGACATTCCGGTGTTTAGCACCGTAATTAACGCCACTTTCTCCATACTTTTTGACCCGGCTTATCCAAGGTATCAATCCAAAACTCCAGAAGTGGGCGTTAGGCAGATTGTAGCGCTGGAAAGCAGAATTTAACTTCCAGTTAATTCCACCTTGTCCATATAAAAATCCGTAATACACATCTTTATCACGTGATAAATATCGCACTGTGTTCTCAACAACTTCATCGTATACGAATACAGGTGCTACAACCAAAACTACATCAGCACTTGGAATAACGTCTCGAGGGTCACTGCTTACTCGATCAAATTCTCCTGTGAGAACATCAGTAGTTCCATCTGTTTGAGATATCATGTCAACGCTAATGTTTTTTGACCAAAGCTCGGGGTTTCTAGTTAGTAACGAAATTGTATTCCCCGGGTTCTGTGAAAGGAGCCCCAGTACTGAGTATACCGAGCTACCACCCCCAACTATGCAAACGTTCATCATTCCCCCAACTTCAGCTTGATCGCAACTATTTATGTATTGAATTTCACAAAAAATCGTACACTTCCACCGCATAACATTCCACATTGTCAGACGTATAGCAACGTCGAACCCCTAAAAAACTGGCCCCGGTGAGCAACCTGTCTCGTAGTAATTTCCCTAGTCAAACAATTCCAAGAAGCTTAAAGGTTCCACCTAGGAACTGATTAGCCCCTAGTTCCCTAGTGTCAGGATTAACAGCCTGTTGATGTCGAGCGCGGCATGTGCGATTTCTGATAGGAAGATCTTTGGGGGTCGGTCGAAGCAGGTCGATACATGCTGCCAATTCTTCAGCCTTACCAAACATGATCGCAATCCGATTGTGGCGCTTGTATTGAAGTGGTCCCAGAAAACTGGACAGCTGGCTAAGGTGTATTCCAAACCTCCCAAGGGATACAAACTGCCGAAGCGGCGTAAGTTTACAGATAAGTGTAAGGCCAAGGTAGCGTTGGAAGCGCTGAGTGGCGACAAGACCAAGCAAGGGATCGCCGCGGGGTATCAGTTGCATCCGAACCAAGAAAGCATATGGAAGCGGCAGGTTATTAACGGGATGGTAGATGTGTTCTCTGGCGGCCAGCAAAGCGGCCCGACGGAAGCAGAGATCAAAGAGCTACATGCCAAGATCGGGAGGTCGGCGGTCGAAAACGTTTTTTTCAGAAGGGCTGAAGCGATGAGCCCGGCAAAGACACGCGCGATGACCCAACGGGATCACCCCGAACTGAGCATCAGCCGGCAATACAAGCTCGTGCGAATTTCGCGGTCGGCATTCTATGACGCGTCGGGCGACGTCAACGCGGAAAGGCTGGCGATGACGAAAAAGATTGATCGGGTCTTCACCAAATATCCGCTCTTCGGTAACCGACAGCTGTTTATCTACGCAGAAACGGCACGGTTGTTGGGCAACATCGCGACAGGCGCTTGATAGCCAAGATGGGTCTGGAGGTGAGCTACAAGCACACCCGGACCAGCCAGCCACATGCACAGCACCCTGTCTATCCGTACTTGCTGACGAAGATGAAGATCGACCGTCCCAACTAAGTTTGGTGCGCCGATATTACCTTTGTCCCGGTCAAGAACGGGTTCTTGTATCGGGTCGCGATCGAATATTGAGCCACACGCAAGGTTTTGGGCTGGCGGCTGTTGAACACGATGTACGCAGACTTCTGCGTCGCGGCTTTGCAGGGGGCAATCGCCAAAGACGCCCGCCCGAGATATGCAACACGGATCAAGGATCGCAGTTCACAGGAGCGGCGTGGATCACCACGCTGCCCGAGGCATGCAAGCGCATCTCAATGAATGGGCGCGGCCGCTATCTGGGCAATATCTTTATCGAACGGCTGTGGCGCAGCCTGAAGCAGGAGGTAATCTATCTCGAAGAAATCACTGACGGGTTCAAGGTCGGGCGTGTCATCAAGAACGGGATGACAGTTTACAACGCCGAGAGGCCACACTCCGCCCTTGATCGGCTGACACCCGACGACGCATATTGGGCAGGCTTGGAGAAGAAAAAGGTAGCATAAAACCTAAGCATGATGCACCTTAGGAAAGCTGCAAAACTGTCCGAAAAGGTGAGACCACTTCAATCTGCGCATTAGTCAGCCAAAAAAGATTAGATATGTTAATCACTCGGTTTTCGAGCGGGGATTCATGCCGCTACACGGAAAAGAGTGGTCCCTGACCCCTGGGGTTTTTCAGTTTAGACAACTCAAGTTGTAGCAGAGCTGCGAGTATCCTTCAGTTTGTAGCGTAAAGATCTCGAGAAAAAACCTTTGATTCAACATCTTTTAGTTCGGGAGATACGCGATTTGCTAAAATAATATCTACTCCTAACTTAAACTCATCAAAATCACGGATAACGCGAGAACCAAAAAATATATCTTCTACTATTGACGGCTCATACACAACAATCTCAATACCCTTAGCTTTGATCCTCTTCATGATACCCTGTATTGAGGAGTGACGAAAGTTGTCAGAACCTGTCTTCATTACCAGTCGGTAAACCCCCACCTTTCTCGGTTTTTGAGAAATTATTTGATCTGCAAGAAAATCTTTTCGGGTGCGATTAGCATCAACAATAGCTCGTATAAGATTCTGCGGGACGTCGGAGTAATTTGCAAGTAGCTGTTTAGTATCTTTGGGTAAGCAATAGCCCCCATAACCAAAAGATGGATTATTATAGTGATTTCCAATTCGAGGATCCAATGAAACACCATCAACGATCTGTCGAGTATCCATCCCGCCGGCCATAGCGTAACTATCCATTTCATTAAAGAACGCAACCCGCATCGCTAAATAGGTATTGGCAAATAATTTGATCGCCTCCGCCTCATTCGGATTCGTGAAAATTACATCAATATTTTTTTTCAGGGCACCTTTTTTCATAAGTGCCGAAAATATACGAGCACGCTCTGACTGTTCGCCTACAACTATGCGGGACGGATATAAATTGTCATAAAGTGCTTGACCCTCACGTAAAAACTCTGGAGAAAATATAATTTGATCTGTGCCTAATTCCAATGAGATTTTAGCTGTATATCCTACTGGTATTGTAGATTTAATTACAATGGTCGCGGTACTATTGACAGCTAAGACATCAATTATCACTTTCTCGACGCTGGAGGTGTCAAATTGATTGGTAGATGGGTCGTAATCTGTGGGAGTCGCTACGATGACGTAGTCCGCGCCTATATAAGCGCTAGAAGGATCCACGGTTGCAGTTAAATTTAAATTTTTTGTAGCGAGAAAATATTGAAGTTCTTTATCAACTATAGGAGAGCGCCGATCGTTCAACATCTCGACGCGTTCAGTAGAAATGTCGATGGCAATAACTTCATTATGCTGTGCTAATATGGCTGCGTTCGATAGCCCAACGTAGCCAATTCCTGCAACTGTAATTTTCATAAATTCCAAACCCTAAACTGACAATCAGCGGTAGGTACGTTGTATATTGGGTATGCGTTTGGCAATCAACTAGCTAGTTATTAGCCGTAGAATTGGACTGCCGCCTTCTTACCAGAGATCCATAAGTTAAGGGTACTGTTGAAGT
Source organism: Sulfitobacter sp. SBS6 (assembly GCF_048285585.1). NCBI lineage: Bacteria > Pseudomonadati > Pseudomonadota > Alphaproteobacteria > Rhodobacterales > Roseobacteraceae > Sulfitobacter > Sulfitobacter sp. SBS6. Next base: position 101,699 of record NZ_JBLWBA010000003.1, read on the forward strand.
GGTACAAATATTTCGCGGGCTTATGTAATCTAACACGTCGACAAAATATCTCATAAAAACAAGGCTGTGAATCCATAATTCGGGTATCCGGAACACAATACGTGGCTGCATCAAGAAACACGGCAAGATAGCGGACCGGCACAAGGTAAAGGTGGTCGCGAAATTTTGGACCCGTGAATAGCCCCTAGATTTGTAGACTCTTTTTTCCCTAACTTTGAGGCAAGGAGGCCGTTATGGGGAAGCCAAATTTCAGTGAAGATTTCAAGCGCGATGCCGTCCATCAGATAACAGTGCGGGGGTATGCCGTTCGCGAGGTTTCGGAGCGGTTGGGCGTCAGTACATATTCGCTCTACAAATGGATGAAGCTCTACGCAAAAGCTGCGTCACTGACATCATCTGTTGACCATGAAGCTGAGAGCCGCAGGCTCAAGCGTGAGTTGGCGCGGATGACGGAGGAGCGCGACATCCTAAAAAACCGTTCCGGGTTGGAGCCCGCCTGCGCGCGGTAGAAACAGCCTGTGTGTTGATTGTCACCGAGAACTGACCCGGCAACTGTAGAAATTGTCATTGAGAATTGACCCATGTGCAACCTTGCCCCTGCTTGAATCAGCTGGGAGCTATTGGAGTGTTAGACATGGGACTTCTTAGGATTATTCCGAAATGGG
>NZ_JBLWBA010000004.1:0-450218 GCF_048285585.1 Sulfitobacter sp. SBS6
CTACGTAAGACCCGAACCGTAGCCCGTCGTCCCCGTCTAGCGCCCCGTGTCTGCATGTCTGCGTCTCCGGTAAGGGGCGTTCTAAGGTTTGTTCCAAATGCCCGCAACCCCTTTTTTCGGATTATGACAGTTTTTCGCTACTTTCCGAATTTTCCTATAAAAACAACGGTTTGATTTTTGAAAATTCCGCGAGCCTCGCGTTTTGCGCAGCTTTATTTCGCACGCTAACACGTCATTGCCCCGCATCACTTACGCCCGCGCAGGTTATCCACAGACTCGCAGCGATAATGTGGATTGTTTCCCCTCCTCCGGTCCGAATCCGGCACAATCCCCGGCCCGCGCCGCCGCCCGAATTCGGAATCAGCGCCGCTTGGGGAGTCGGAGCACCAGCAAAGCCAGAATCGCCGCCATATAGAGGAGAGGTTCGATCTGGAAACCTTTAACCAGCCAGATGAAGTGCACCCCAGCCAGAATTGCAGCCAGATAGGTTAACCGGTGCAGCTTGCGCCACGTGGCCCCAAGCTTGCGGATCGAGAAGTTGTTCGATGTCGCTGCCAAGGGGACAAGACAGGCAAAACCCGCCATGCCGATCGTGATATACGGGCGCTTCAGAATGTCGGCCCAGATCTGCGAGAGGATCCCGACATCCAGCACCAGCCATACCAACAGGTGCAGCGAGACATATATAAAGGCGAGCAATCCCAGGGCGCGGCGAAACTTGATGAGGTTCAGCCGAAGGTAGCGCCGCGCGGGCGTGATCGCCAACCCGGCGATCAACAGTTGCAAGGCCAGCAACCCCAGCTCTTTTTCCAACGCCTTGATCGGCTCCGCCCCCAGCCCGCCGGTCTGCGCCTGAAACAGCAACCACGGGATTGGCAGAAGCCCCACTATATATACGACCCATGTCGGAACACGTCGCGCGACGGTATTCAGGCGATCGATCATACCGCCCTGCTCACTTCTATAGAGGACACGGGTTTAGATATCCTTGCTCAGGTCCATACCGGCATAGAGCTCCGCGACCTCGGCCTCGTACCCGTTGAACATCAGCGTGGGGATCCGCTTGGAGAAAAGCCCACCACCGATGACCCTTTCGCTGGCCTGCGACCAACGGGGGTGATCGACCTCGGGGTTCACATTACTATAAAAGCCGTACTCCCCGGCATTCGCCTTGTTCCAACTGGTTGGGGGCTGAGTATCCGTGAGGGTGATCCGCACCACGGATTTGATCGACTTGTAGCCATATTTCCACGGCACGACCAACCGCAGCGGTGCGCCGTTCTGTTTCGGGATATCCTTGCCATAGATGCCAGTGGCCATAATCGTCAGCGGATGCATCGCCTCGTCCAGACGCAACCCTTCGACGTAGGGCCAGTCGAGCACATTATAGGCGACGCCGGGCATTTCATCAGGACGCAGCGCAGTCTCGAAGGAGACGTATTTCGCGCCGGACTGCACACCGGCTATATTCAGCAGGTCCGCCAGCTCGAACCCGTTCCACGGGACCACCATTGACCACGCCTCGACACAGCGAAAACGATAGATACGCTCTTCGATCGTCATCTGCTGCATGATGTCGTCGAACCCATAGGCACCGGGCTTGTCGACCAGCCCGTCAATCTGCACCGTCCAGGGTTCAATCGTCAGACGGTCCGCGTATCTGGCGGGGTCGTCCTTGCCGGTGCCGAATTCATAGTAGTTATTGTAGCTGGTGATATCTTCGTAACTGTTCGGCTCTAGCCCCTCCGGCGCGGCAGAGGTGCGCCCCGCGATACCGGCCAACCCGATCCCCGCCAAAGCGCCCCCCATGATCTGACGTCGGTTCATAAATGCAGCATGCGGGGTGACGTCTTTATCCGTGAGTGTGTTGATCCAGCGATAGGCCATAACAGGCGCTCCTTACCAATATACATGGGTAGCCTACTGCGGGTTGTCGCGCCTACCAAATGCAATCCGCTACATTTCAGGAGACACACCGGAATGTCAGGGCAACACATGCGAACAGGGCCGAGGTTTCCCCCGGCCCTGCCCGATCACATCACCACACTATATACTATGTACCTAGTGGACGGTCGCTTCATCCGGTTTGGCGCGGTTGCTGGCGGCCACGCGGTCGCCGATGATCAGCCCTTCGGCACCAGCCTGCACGGGGATAAGATCCCCATCCAGCACGTCACCTGCCAAGATCATCTCGGCCAGCGGGTCCTGTAATGCGCGCTGGATCACCCGCTTCAGCGGACGCGCCCCGAACACCGGATCATAGCCTTCGTCGGCGAGCCACTTGCGCGCGCCTTCGTCCAGCTCCAACCCGATCTTGCGACCGGCGAGACGCTTCAGCAGACGGTTCACCTGAATGTCGACGATCCCCGCCATGTCGGCACGTGCCAAGCGGTCAAAGATCACCGTTTCATCCAGTCGGTTCAGGAATTCGGGGCGGAAGTGAGCCCGCACCGCATCCATCACATCCCGTTTCGCCTGCGCCATGTCGCCCCCTTCGGGCAACTGGCTCAGCGCTTGCGCCCCGAGGTTGCTGGTCAGCACAATCAGCGTCTGCTTGAAGTCGACCTTACGGCCCTGACCATCCGTCAGCACACCATCATCCAAGACCTGCAGCAACACGTTGAACACGTCGGGGTGCGCCTTCTCGACCTCGTCGAACAGCACGACCTGATAGGGTCTGCGCCGCACGGCTTCGGTCAATACGCCACCTTCGTCATAGCCAACATACCCGGGAGGCGCGCCGATCAGACGGGCCACGGCATGTTTCTCCATGAACTCAGACATGTCGATCCGCACCATCGCGTTCTCGTCGTCGAACAGGAATTCGGCGACGGCCTTGGTCAGCTCGGTCTTACCGACACCAGTCGGCCCGAGGAACAGGAAGCTGCCCAAGGGGCGGGCCTCGTCATTCAGGCCAGCACGCGCACGGCGCACCGCGTTCGACACAGCTTTGACCGCGAGGTTCTGACCAATGACACGGTTGTGCAACTGGTCTTCCATGCGCAGCAACTTGTCCCGCTCGCCTTCCAGCATACGACCCGCGGGGATACCCGTCCAACGTTCGACGACGCTGGCGATCTGGTCCGGGCGTACGGCCTCTTCGACCATAACGTCGGCTTCGTTCTCTTCGGCCTCGCCCAGTTTGCGTTCAAGCTGCGGGATCACGCCATAGGAAAGCTCCCCCGCTTTGGCGAGGTTGCCTTCGCGCTTGGCGATCTCAAGCTCGGCGCGGGCACGGTCCAGCTGCTCTTTCAGCTCGCGCGCGCCCTCAAGGCGATCACGTTCGCCCTGCCACTGCGCAGTCATGGCATCGGCCTTTTCCTGCAGATCCCCCAGCTCTTTCTCCAGCTTGTCCAAGCGGTCCTTGCTGGCAGCGTCGTCCTCTTTCTTCAACGCCTCGGCTTCGATCTGAAGCTGCATGATCTGACGATCCAGCGCATCCAGCTCTTCCGGTTTGCTGTCGACTTCCATCCGCAGACGGCTCGCGGCCTCGTCCACAAGGTCGATTGCCTTGTCGGGCAGGAAACGGTCCGTGATATAGCGATGCGACAGGGTCGCCGCCGCCACAAGGGCAGAGTCGCTGATCCGCACACCGTGGTGCAGCTCGTACTTCTCCTTAATGCCTCGCAGGATCGACACCGTATCCTCGACCGTAGGTTCGCTGACCATCACAGGCTGGAACCGACGGGCAAGTGCTGCGTCTTTTTCGACATACTTACGGTATTCGTCCAAGGTCGTCGCACCAACGCAGTGCAATTCACCCCGCGCCAACGCCGGTTTGATGAGGTTGGCCGCGTCCATCGCGCCGTCCGCCTTACCGGCGCCAACCAGCGTGTGCATCTCGTCAATGAACAGGATCACCTCGCCCGCGGCTTCGGTGACTTCGGTCAGGACGGCTTTCAACCGTTCTTCGAACTCGCCACGATACTTCGCGCCGGCAATCAGCGCGCCCATGTCCAGTGCCAACAAGCGTTTGTTGCGCAGGGATTCGGGCACATCGCCATCCACGATCCGCAGGGCGAGTCCCTCGGCAATCGCGGTTTTACCTACGCCGGGCTCACCGATCAGCACCGGGTTGTTCTTGGTACGGCGGCTCAACACCTGCATGGCGCGACGAATTTCCTCGTCCCGACCGATGATCGGGTCGATTTTGCCTTCGCGGGCACGTTCCGTCAGATCAAGGCTGTACTTCTTGAGCGCCTCATACCCGTCTTCCGCACTGGCCGTATCAGCCGTGCGCCCTTTCCGGATATCATTGATAGCGGCGTTCAACCCCTGTGCGGTGACCTTACCCGCATCCAACGCGGTTTTCGCACCGGATTTCACCATCGCAAGGGCCATCAGCACGCGTTCGACCGGCACAAAGCTGTCGCCCGCTTTTTTGGCCAGCGTCTCTGCTTCGGCCAGCACTTTTGCGGTGGCATTATCAAGGTATACCTGCGCGGCGTCGCCCGACACCTTGGGCAGCTTGCCCAAAGACAGCGTCAGAGTTTCAGTCACACGTGCAGGATCGCCACCGGCAGCAGCAATCAGATTGCTCGCCAGCCCTTGGTCATCATCCAGCAGTGCTTTCAATAAATGCTCCGGCGTCAGCCGTTGGTGGCTTTCACGCGTCGCGATTGTTTGCGCAGCCTGAATAAAGCCGCGCGACCGTTCTGTGAACTTGCTCAAGTCCATGAGCTTCTCCTTTTCTTAAAGCGACCACAGAGAAGATGCCTGCTTTGCAGCACATCATGGCGTGATCCTCGGGATAGAATTTGGGGACAGAAGGAAGGGATTCAAGAGAGTCGCCTCACAAAAGCGTCAACAAAAAACATACACCTTTTAAGATTATTTTTCAGACTGGTGGGATTTCGCCACATTGCGAACACATTGGAATCCCACAAGAAAAGTGCAGTTTCGCAATTTGTCGCTCATAGCAAGAAATAATTACAAAAATGTTAATTGACTGATTTTAAGCGAAAATTTACATTTATACACATGACGGATGCTCCCCAGTGGAACCATTTAGTCACACATACGTTGTACTGGCAGATGAACGAAAACAAATCGAGCCGACTTTAAACAGTACAACAAATCCTTGAGGTACGAACATGCAGACGCGCCAGATTCAGATGAACGACGTTATCTACAACGCGGCAGAGCAATGCTTCGAAGCTTTGGTCACCGTCCACGATGGCGATCGGTCCCGCAAATATGCCTGCGCCATCAACGCGCCGATGACGATGTCCTTTGATCAAGCTGCCAAAGGCCTGACTAAACAGGCCGAGCGTCGCCATATAAGCCGCGGCGGTATGTATTCCGAAATCCGCGCCCAGAAGCCCGCACAACGCAGTGGCCGCCCTCGGTTCGATCCAAAAGCTTGGCTGCGCCATGTCGCCAACCTTCCCGGCCTTCGCGCCGCCTGATTTACAGTTTCGGCGGAACTGCCTGCGCGCCCGTCCCGGCGCGTGTCCCGCCCAATCCAGAGACAACTGCCTGCCTGCACGTCTCTGACACTCGCCCGGACAGCGACTGCGCTGCCCGGGCCTTTTTCTTTGCGCGATCCCTGTTTTCATAGACATGTCATGTCGAACACCGTAAGCCTCCGGCGTTTGCCAAATCTCATCACTTCGGAGCCCGCCCCATGTCAGATGACCGCCTGATCGTTGCCCTTGATGTCCCCCACGCTGTTGCCGGCCTTGAACTGACCCAAAAGCTGGGCGACGCGGTGAGCTTTTATAAAATTGGTCTGGGCATGTTGACGGGCGGCGGCCTGGCGCTTGCGAACGAACTGATCCAGGAACACGGCAAACGCATTTTTCTGGACATGAAACTGTTCGATATCAGCGCGACCGTCGAGGCAGCGGTGCGCGGGCTTGCGCAGTTCGACCTCGATTTTCTGACCGTGCACGGTGACCCCCATGTTGTCCGTGCCGCGATGGAAGGCGCCGCAGGATCCCGCACCAAGATTTTGGCGGTGACCATCCTGACTTCCCTGGACCGCAACGATCTGGACGCGGCGATGATCCAGTCGGGCGATATCCCCGATCTGGTCCAGACCCGCGCCGGGCGCGCGCTGGAGGCTGGTGCTGACGGCGTCATCGCTTCCCCGCAAGAGGCGCGCCTGATCCGTGCCCTACCCGAGGCCAACGGCAAGCTGATCGTCACCCCTGGCGTGCGACCAAGCGGGGCGGCCCTTGGCGACCAGAAACGCGTGGCAGCACCGGGGCAGGCGATCTTGGACGGGGCGGATCACATCGTCGTTGGTCGCCCGATCTGGCAGGCCGAAGACCCCGCCGCCGCCGCCCGCGCGGTGCTGGCAGAGCTGCCCTAAACGCAGCCGAAATGCGCGAAACCCAACAAATAGCGCATTTTCGCCTATGTGATAAATCGGTAACAAACATGAACTGGCTGCCAGCAACTGGAACTTCCGTGTATGTTTTATGACATTCATATGGCAACCTTACTTTGGTGATACTCCCCGACGGACTGGTTCTTCCTGAAGTCCGTCACCTCCCCCCGCTTCAGGCGGGGGTCTTTCTTTGCCCCACCTCGCATCCGCTTTTCTCCCTCTACTCGACGCTGCACGTATGTGCATGGCGAATTCGCGTGTGATCGGGTAGACTTGCGTTAACCAGCCCTTAACCCTACCTGACCGCCATGCCCGCCCTCTGCCGAGACTGCCTGTCCGAAATCGCGCCCGCGCGCCGGTGCTCTGCCTGCGGCAGCCCGCGTATCTCGTCACACCCCGAATTATTCGACCTTTCCATCGCCCATATGGATTGCGATGCCTTCTACGCATCCGTAGAGAAACGCGACAATCCGGCGCTGAATGGCAAGCCCGTGATCATCGGGGGCGGACGCCGTGGGGTCGTGTCGACCGCCTGCTATATCGCGCGGATCAAAGGGGTCCGGTCCGCCATGCCGATGTTCCAGGCGCTGAAACTCTGCCCCGAAGCGATCATCATCAAGCCACGCATGGATGCATATGTCGAAGCCTCCCGCGCGATCCGCGCCATGATGGAAGAGCTCACCCCCGCCCTGCAGCCGCTGTCGCTGGACGAGGCGTTTCTGGACATGACCGGCACAACCAAGCTGCACGGGGCACCCCCTGCCGTGATGCTTGCGCGACTGGTGCGTCGCATGAAGGTCGAACTGGGGCTGACCGGATCAATCGGTCTGTCACACAACAAGTTTTTGGCCAAAGTCGCCTCTGACCTTGATAAGCCGCACGGGTTTTCAGTGATCGGCAAGGAAGAAACACAAAGGTTTCTGAATGACAAACCGGTGAGCATGATCTGGGGCGTGGGCGCAGCAACGCTTGGGTCCCTGAACAAGGCCGGCATCCAGACCTTCGCGGACCTGCTGCGATGGGAAAGGGCCGATCTGATCGCGCGTTTCGGCAGTATGGGCGACCGCCTGTGGCATCTGGCGCGCGGCCAAGACAACCGCCGTGTTTCCGCGCATGAACCGATGAAATCCATCAGCAACGAAACCACCTTCAACGAAGACACCTCCGACCCTGACCTTCTGGACGGCCATCTGTGGCGCATGGCGCAAAAGGTGGCGGACCGCGCCAAGGCCAAAGACCTTGCTGGCCGGGTTGTCGTGCTCAAGCTCAAACGGGCCGATTTCTCGCTGATCACGCGGCGGGTGTCGCTGTATGACCCGACGCAACTGGCCGACCGCATCTACCGCACCGCGCGCGGGCTGTTTGACCAGCTTGGTGAACCGGGGCCTTTCCGGCTGCTCGGGTGTGGCATTTCGGACCTGAGCGCGGCTGACGGTGCCGATACCGCGGGCGACCTGCTGGACCCGGATGCCGCCCGCCGGGGTCAGGCAGAGCGGGCAACAGATGCCATCCGCAACCGGTTCGGGGACAAGGCAATCGTCAAGGGGCGTGCGCTGCGCTGATCACTCCGCCGCGAGGGCGAGGCTTTCTGGACGGATCCGCGCAATCTCTGCCACAACGCCGCGAAGCGCTTTTTGGACATCCTCGAAATCACCGTTGGGGCGCACCAGAGATTCGTTCATATACAGCGACCGGTCCAATTCGACCTGCACCGCATGCTGCCCCCGTGCCGGACGACCGTAAGCTTGGGTGATATAGGCCCCCGCAAAGGGCGTATTGCGGGTGACAGTGAACCCTGCCTTGACGAAAGCGGCCTCTATCTGATCCACAACATCGCTGCTGGCTGCCGCGCCGAACCGGTCACCCAAGACCACTTCAGGCCGTTTCAACCCCATACGCGCGACGCCATCCATCGCCTCGTGCGGCATCGAATGGCAATCCACCAAGATCGCCTGCCCGTGATCCGCCCGCGCGTCGTTCAGCAGGCTTTGCAACATATCGTGGTACGGCACCCAATAGGTGGCGATTCGCGCCCGTGCTTCATCCAGTGTTAATTTGCCCTGATAAATCGAGCGCCCGTTCGCCACGACACGCGGAATAACCCCCAATCCGGAGGCAACCCGCGGGTTATGCGCCTGCCGCCGAACCCCTTCGATCAGGGCCGGGTCAAGCTCGTCTCGGGACCGGTTCAGATCAAGGAACGCACGGGGGGCTCCCGCCATCAGAAACGGAGCCCCGAAATGGGGGGCAGAATTAAACAAAAGATCAACAAACGCGTCCTCTGACGAGCGTATACTATGCCCGTCCAACACCGTGGACCGCAGGAAGGAAAAGCTGTAATTCCGCCCTGAATGAGGGGATGCAAACACCGCGCAGGAACGGGCTTGATCGGGGCGAACGACTTCGTAGGCGATGTGTGGCATTGTTGCACCTTTCAAGAATGATCATAGCGCATGTTTTTACAAAGCCAAAACCCCTTGATCATGCCTCCGACTCTATTTATAGACCCCGCTACCGGCGCGAATATCTCGCGCCCCGATTTGGTTTGGGGTGCAAATTTCGTGCTACATAGGGGGTGATTAGCTCAGCGGTAGAGCACTTCGTTGACATCGAAGGGGTCACTGGTTCGATCCCAGTATCGCCCACCACCTAATTCATGGTTCAGCACTCGCTGAACTGCCCGCAACCCGGCGCTGGCCCGCGCCACGACACAGGAGAACGACCATGAAGGTTCGCAATTCGCTCCGCTCGCTCAAGAACCGGCACCGTGACTGCCGCGTTGTGCGTCGCAAAGGCCGCGTTTACGTAATCAACAAAACGCAGCGCCGTTTCAAAGCCCGTCAGGGTTAAGCTTCGCGCGCATTTGATGAAAGGCCGCTCCTTCGGGGGCGGCTTTTTTCGTTTGGGCCGCCGTCAACCGCGCCTCCCCCCTGCCCCAGCCAATCTGTGCTGACCTCTTGCGATCCCCCCAATACCGCTTAGGTTCTCCTCAGACTTCATCAGACGAACTGAAAGGGATCTCATGACCGATCTGCCCGACTACACCCCGCCCACCGTATGGGAGTGGGAACCCGGCAATGGCGGTAAATTCGCCAATATCAACCGCCCCATCGCAGGCCCCACCGCAGACAAAGAGCTGCCGGTCGGCAAACATCCCTATCAGCTTTATTCCCTCGCGACGCCCAATGGCGTCAAAGTCACCGTGCTGCTGGAAGAACTACTGGCCGCCGGGCACAAGGGTGCCGAGTATGACGCGTGGCTGATCAACATCGGCGAAGGGGATCAATTCGGATCCGGCTTTGTCGACATCAACCCGAACTCCAAAATTCCCGCGATGATGGACCGGTCCGGCGACGCGCCGCAGCGCCTGTTTGAATCCGGGTCGATCATGCTGCATCTGGCCGAGAAGTTCGGCGAATTCATCCCCAAAGACCCAAGCCAGCGCACCGAATGTATGTCGTGGCTGTTCTGGCAAATGGGCAGCGCGCCCTATCTTGGCGGCGGCTTCGGCCATTTCTACGCCTATGCGCCGGTCAAGATTAAGTACTGCATCGACCGTTTCGCGATGGAGACCAAGCGCCAGCTTGACGTGCTCGATCGTCACCTTGCCGATAACGAATACATGGCGGGCGAATATTCGATCGCGGATATGGCGATCTGGGCGTGGTACGGGCAGCTGGTTCTGGGCCGTCTCTATGACGCGGCAGAGTTCCTGAATGTCGATTCCTACGAAAACCTGATGAAATGGGCCAAGAAGATCGACGCGCGCCCTGCCGTTACACGTGGTCGCATGGTCAACCGACCCTTCGGTGAACCCGAAATGCAGCTGCACGAACGCCACGATGCCAGCGATTTTGACACAAAGACTCAGGACAAAATCGGCGACTGATCCCGCGCGTCTTGCCGCCCCCTCGCGGCAAGACGCTTGTCCTATTAATTCACTCAAGTATTCCTTGATATCAGCCCTCAAATCTGTTTCTTACTCTTTTTATAGGTTTTACACAGATGGAGGTCACCTGATGACTCTGACGAAATCCGCTTTCACGGCCGCCTTGATGGCCACAGTTGCGATGCCAGCATTGGCCGAAGGGCAGCTGAACCTCTACTCCTCGCGTCACTACGACACAGACGAACGTCTGTATTCCGACTTTACCGAGCAGACCGGCATCACCATCAACCGCATCGAAGGCAAAGCAGACGAGCTGCTGGCGCGTATGGAAGCCGAGGGTGCAAACTCCCCCGCGGACGTTCTGATCACCGTCGACACCAGCCGCCTGAGCCGCGCCAAGGAAATGGGCCTCCTGCAATCCGTTGACAGCGACATCCTCGAAGAGCGTATCCCCAGCAACCTGCAAGACGCTGACAACGACTGGTTCGGCTTTTCGCAGCGCGCGCGGATCATCTTTTACAGCAAGGACGCGGTAGACAACCCGCCGCAGAACTATCTGGATCTTGCCGATCCTGCCTATGAAGGTCAGGTCTGCATCCGTTCCTCCACCAACTCCTACAACCAGACTCTGCTGGCGGCGTTGGTCACGCACCACGGTGAAGAGAAAGCCACCGAATGGGCACAGGGCGTTGTGAACAACATGGCACGTGCACCACAGGGCGGTGACACCGACCAGCTGCGTGGCCTGGTATCGGGCGAATGCGAAATCTCCGTCTCGAACTCCTACTACTTTGCCCGTGCCATCCGCACCGAAGTAGACGGGCTGAGCGCCGATCTGGATAAAATCGGTCTGGTGTTCCCCGACCAGGAAGGCAACGGCGCGCACATGAACCTGTCGGGTGCCGGTGTTGCAGCAAATGCGCCAAACCGTGACAACGCGGTCAAGTTCCTCGAGTATCTGTCCTCCGACAGCGCGCAGGCCTACTTCTCTGCTGGGAACGACGAATTCCCCGCCGTCGAAGGTGTAGAGCTTGCGGAATCGGTCGAGAAGCTGGGCGAGTTCAAAGCAGACGAGGTGAACCTGTCCGAAGTGGCCAAGAACATCCCCACAGCACAGAAAATCTTTAACGCGGTTGGCTGGGAATAATCCCAGCCTGCCACGGCAGAGACATGACATTGAACCGCATCGGCCCTGGGCCGGTGCGGTTTTTTCATACGCAAAGGGAAATGTTTATTTTTGCCGCCCGACCTGACGGCAGATCAGGATCACGGGCAGCAATCCCATCGCCACGATCACAAGGCTCGGCACCGCCGCCCCGTCCAGCCGCTCGTCGCTTGCCAGCCGGTAGGCCTGTACCGCCAGCGTGTCGTAGTTGAACGGCCGCATGATCAGCGTTGCAGGCAGCTCTTTCATCACATCGACGAAAACGATCAGCAACGCGGTCAGCAGGCTTGGTGATAGGATCGGTAGATGCACACGGCGCAGCGTGCCCACAGGGGTTTCCCCCAATGACCGTGCGGCAGAGTCCATATTGGCATGCACCATCGCCTGCCCCCCCTCATACGCCCCCAGAGCCGCCGCAAGGAAGCGTACCATGTAGGCGGCGACGAGCAGCCAGATCGACCCGGTGACCAGCAGCCCGGTCGATATGTCGAAGGTGCTGCGCATCCAGGCATCAAGCTGGTTATCAAAGGTCGCAAAGGGCACCATCAGCCCCACGGCAATCACCCCGCCCGGCACCGCATAGCCCAACCGCGCGATATAGCCTGCACCGAACGACAGCTTGCACGGACGCAACCGCTGGAAGAACCCCACGCAGACTGCAGCGGCCACGGTCAGCACCGCCGCCACCCCCGCCAGCGTGGCAGAGTTGCGTATGAAGCCCAGATAGCGCGGGCTCAGCAGGTCTTGCTCTGACCCGATGCCCATCCAGATCAGCACGATCACCGGCAGGATCGCCCCAAAGACAACGGGAATACCGCAGGCCAGCATCGCGGCGGCGGCCTGCCACCCCTTAAGCTGCGCGGGCGGCATCGCCACGGCACGCCGCGCCGGATCGTGGTATTGCGCCTTGCCGCGCTGGATACGCTCCAGCATCGCGAGCAGCAGCGCAAAACTGAGCAAGCACAGTGCAAGCTGCGCCGCACCAGCGCGGTCGAACAGGGAAAACCAGCTGGTGTAGATCCCTGTCGCAAAAGTCTGCACACTGAAATAGGCGACGGTGCCGAAATCGGCGATCGTCTCCATGACGGTCAGCAGAACACCTGCGGCAATCGCCGGTCGGGCCAGCGGCAGGCTCACCTTGAAGAAGGCCGCCCAGGCACTGCTACCCAAGGCACGTGCTGCCAGAAACGTCGTGGCGGATTGCTGCAGGAACGCGGCGCGCGCCAAGAGGTAGACGTAGGGATATAGCACCAGCACCAGCATCAAGGCCGCGCCGCCAAGGGACCGGATTTCCGGGAACCAGTAGTCGCGCGGACCCCAGCCCGTGACGTCACGCAGCACCGTTTGCACGATTCCGGGGTGGTCAAGGATATGCGTGTAGGCATAGGCCAGCACATAGGCGGGAAAGGCCAGCGGCAGCACCAGCGCGATTTCAAGCATGCGGGCACCGGGGAAGCGGGTCATGGTCACCAGCCACGCGGTCCCCACGCCCAAGGCAAAGGTGCCCGTGGCCACCATTGCGACCAGCAGAAGGGTGGTGCCCGCGTACCCCAGCAGCACCGTATCGATCAGGTGGCGCACCGTATCGGTGCCCCCGACCAGCGCGGCCAGCAAAACGGCCACCATCGGTAAGGCACAGGTCGCCGCAATCGCGACCGCAACCCCCGCCAGCAAACGCACGCCATCCCGCGATCTTTTCACGGCGGCGGGGCTTGTATTGATATCCTGTGTCGTCATGCGATCGGTTTCGACTAATTCAGTCGGAAATACCAGCGGGATGACTGAAAATTGTAGCGCGAGGCGCAGGTGCAAAGGCGTGATCCTGCCTTTGCAGCAGAATCTCCGGTGTCAGGATGCGTGCCTTCAGCACGGGTCAGTCATAGCTGCGCTGGTCTTCGATCACCAATCCGTCGTTGGGCAGGCTGCCCGGCGCGGCCAGCACGACCTTGCCCTTCAGCTTGAGAAGCGCGGCGATAGAGGCACCGTAGCTGTCCGCGTCATCACCCGTCGTCTCAAGATGCACAGTCATGACGTCCTGTTCATTCGCACGGCTTGCCACCACGCGGGCCTTCGTGACCTCGGGGTGATTAGCAACAAGCGCCGCGACCTGTTCGGGGCGTACGAACATGCCCTTGATCTTGGTGGTCTGATCCGCACGGCCCATCCAGCCCTTGATGCGCATATTGGTCCGCCCGCAAGGAGACGCCCCCGGCAGCACGGCGCTCAGGTCGCCTGTGGCGAAGCGGATCAGCGGATAGTCGGGGTTCAAGGTGGTCACGACGACCTCGCCCACCTCGCCCGGAGCGACGGGGGTGCCGGTGCCGGGGGTCACGATCTCGACGATCACATTCTCGTCCACGATCATACCTTCGGCGGCGGGGCTTTCGTAGGCGATGTTGCCCAGGTCCGCCGTTGCATAGCTTTGCAAACAGGTGATCCCCCGCTCTGCATAATAGTCGCGCAAGGACGGGAACAGCGCGCCCCCGCCCACGGCCGCTTTGGTGATGCCAAGGGTCACCCCCATCTCATCCGCTTTTTCGAGAATGATCTTGAGGTAATCCGGCGTGCCGGCATAGGCGGTCGTGCCGATATCGCGCGCGGCGATGACCTGCATTTCGGTCTGCCCGGTGCCCGCCGGCAGCACCGCAGCCCCCACAGCCCGCGCCCCGGATTCAAAGATCATGCCCGCAGGTGTCAGGTGATAGCCAAAACAGTTCTGGACGATGTCGCCCTCGCCAATCCCCACCGCATGCAGGAACCGCCCCATGCGCCACCAGTCCGGCGCGTCGGACGAGGGTTCATAGATCGGGCCGGGAGACTGGAAGATATGGGTAAACGCATGGGCGGGTTTGGTGGTGAAACCGCCAAAGGGGGCCGACTGCGCCTGCTGTTTCCCGATCTCGGATTTGCGCAGAACCGGCAGCGCGGCCAACGCCTCGACATTGGTGATCGTGTCTGGCGCGACCCCGTCCAACGATCCGGCATAGCCCGGCAGCGCCTGCGCCCGTGCGATCTGCGCGGGCAAGGTCCGGGCAAGATCGGCCGCCCGTGTCTCGGGGCTGCGGGTCTCTAGGCTGTCAAAATAGGACGTCTGTGCCATGTCGCTTACTCGCAATTCATCTGGGTGGTCAGGAAATGGAAAACTTGTGGGCCGTGCGCTGGATCAGCTGAGCCAGCGTTTGCGGCGCCGATAGCTGCGGACATCGCGGAAGGATTTGCGCCCCTCGTCCGACATGCCAAGGTAGAATTCCTTGACGTCCTGGTTCTCGCGCAGGTCGGCGGCAGGGCCGTCCATCACGACGCGACCGGATTCCAGAATATAGCCGTAATGCGCAAAGCGCAGGGCAACGTTGGTGTTCTGTTCGGCCAGCAAGAAGGTCACGCCTTCGTTTTCATTCACCGATTTGACGATCTCGAAAATCTGTTCGACCAACTGCGGCGCAAGACCCATCGATGGCTCGTCCAGCAGGATCGTTTCAGGGCGCGACATCAGGGCGCGACCGATGGCGCACATCTGCTGTTCCCCGCCCGAGGTATAGCCCGCCTGAGATTTGCGCCGTTCGCGCAGCCGTGGGAAATAGTCGTACACCATTTCCAGATCACGGGCGATCGCCGCCTTGCCGTCATTGCGGGTATAGGCACCGGTCAACAGGTTCTCTTCGATGGTCAGGTGTTCAAAGCAATGCCGTCCCTCCATCACCTGCACGACACCACGTTTCACCATCTCTGCGGGGTCGAGCTTGTGCACCGGATCATTGCGATATTTGATCGACCCTTTGGTGACCTCGCCCCGTTCGGAATGCAGCAGGTTGGAAATCGCCTTGAGCGTGGTGGTCTTGCCCGCGCCATTGCCACCCAACAGGGCCGTGATACCGCCCTTGGGCACCTTCAGGCTCACGCCCTTCAGCACCAGAATGACCGAGTTATAGATCACCTCGATATTATTGACCTCAAGAAGGGTCTCGACCTGCGCGTCGGGCGTTGGGGTGGCATCCAGCATGGGTGTCTCTTTCACTAGGTGGCGTGGGGGTCGGGCGCGGCAACAATGCCGCCGCGCCCTTGTTCAAGGGCTGCGCTTAGCAGCTGGGTTCGATACCGGATTCCGCGGCAAAGGCCTGCGCATCTTCGGTCACCAGCGGGGCCAGCACGTCTTGGTCCGACTGGATGTAGTCGGTGATCAGGCTCCAGCTGTCGGCAGCAGCATCCCACTGCGCCACAGCCCCAAAGCCGTTACCGCCGTGGTTTTCACAAGACACCGTGAACTCTGGCCCAAAGTTCGGCAAACCCAGATCCGCCATCTTGGCTTCGGTGATTTCCAGTGCTTCCATGCCGTCACGCATCTGCGCCGGTGTCAGCGCCTTGGTGTCATGGATACCCTGCGCCGTTTTGGCAGCTTCGGCAGCCAGCATCGCGGCGTAAAGGCCACGGTTATACAAAGCGGTCCCGATCTGGTCGCCCGCACCTGCGGCCTTGCCAGTATCAACAACATACTTCTGGATGTCGTCGAACACGGGGAAGTCATCGCCCACGTTGTGGAACGTCAGCGCCTTGTAGCCATTGGCTTTGTCACCCGCTGGACGCACGTCGTTCTCGGAACCGGACCACCAGATGCCGATGAACTGATCCATCGGATAGCGGATGTTCGCGGCTTCCTGCACGGCGACTTGGTTCATCACACCCCAACCGTACATGATCACATTGTCCGGCTTTTCACGACGGATCTGCAACCACTGGGATTTCTGTTCCTGACCGGGGTGGTCAACAGGCAGCAAGGACAGTTCGAACCCGTGCTTTTTGCCCAGCTCTTCCAGGGTGCGGATCGGCTCTTTGCCGTAGGCAGAGTTGTGATAGACCAGCGCGATTTTCTTACCTTCAAGGCTGCCACCGTTCAGATCCAGCAGGTGCTTGATCGCGACCGAAGCGCCGTCCCAGTAGTTGGTGGGGTAGTTGAAGATATTCTTGAACACCGACCCGTCTTTGGCCGATGTCCGGCCATACCCCATAGAGTGGACAGGGATGCCATCTGCCGTCGCTTTGGGGATCAGCTGATAGGTGATGCCGGTGGACAGCGGTTGATAGACCAGCGCGCCTTCGCCCTTGGTGCTTTCATAGCATTCCACACCCTTTTCGGTGTTATAGCCGGTTTCACATTCGATCATCCGGATCGATTCGCCACCGATACCGCCATCACGTTCGTTCAGCAGCGTGAAGTAATCCGCATAGCCGTCGGCAAAGGGAATCCCGTTTGCCGCATAAGGGCCCGTGCGATAGCTGAGCGACGGGAATACAAGCTCTGCCATTGCAGGGCCCGCAGCCAGAGCAGCGCCAAGCGCCAACGTAGTCATCTTCAGTTTCATCGGTGTTTCCTCCCTTGGATGTATCCGATCTTGCCGGGTTGTCCCGGTCGTCTCTTCTTCGGCCTTGGGTCTCCTCCCCCCGGCCATGCGTCCTTCCCTAGTGCGGGAAGGGCCACAATCTCAGTTTTTCCTTGGCGACGCGCCACAACTGGGCCAGCCCATGCGGTTCCGCGATCAGGAAGATGATGATCAACCCGCCCACGATCACAAGCTGCAGATGCGCCACGATATCCGTCGGCCAGCCGAACCAGTCCACGCCCACGATTTTCAACGCAACCGGCAAGAGGACAAGGAACGCAGCCCCGGCAAAGCTGCCAAAGATCGATCCCAGCCCGCCGATGATGATCATAAAGAGCACGAGGAACGATTTCTGGATGCCAAAGGCCTCGCCCACTTCGACCGCCCCCAGATAGACCGCAAAGAACAGCGCCCCCGAGATGCCGATGAAGAAAGAGCTGACCGCAAAGGCCGTCAGTTTTGCCCGCAGCGGGTTTACCCCGATGATCTCGGCCGCGATGTCCATATCACGGATCGCCATCCATTTGCGCCCCACCGACCCACGGGTCAGGTTGCGTGCCACATAGGCGCTGAAGATCACGAACATCAGGCAGAACAGATAGGTCGCCCAGGCCTGCGTATTCGGTCCGGTGATCTCGATTCCGAAGAATGTCCGCTCCGGCGCGCTGATCTGGCCCGAGGCAGAGTAGTTGTAGAACCACGGCACACGGTTGAAGAGCCAGACCAGAAAGAACTGCGCCGCCAGCGTTGCCACGGCCAGATAGAACCCTTTGATCCGCAGCGATGGCAGGCCGAACAACACGCCGACACCGGCGGTCACCAGCCCCGACAGCAACACATGCACCAGCATGCTCACGTCGGGAAAGGCGGTCATGAATTTGTAGCAGGCATAGGCCCCCACGGCCATAAAGCCACCGGTCCCCAAGCTCACCTGCCCGCAATAGCCCACCAGAATGTTCAGGCCGATCGCCGCGATGGCGTAGATCAGGAACGGCAGGAACAGCGAGTTCACCCAATAGTCATTGATCACAAACGGGATCACGGCAATGGCGATGAACAACACCAGATAATAGCGATACCGGTCGAACTTGATCGGAAACGTCTGGCTGTCCTCTTCGTATGAGGCGCTGAAATCCCCGGCTTCACGATAGAACATCAGATGCTCCCCCCGTTCCAAATGGTTTTAAATCCTGGGTTCCGGGGCAAAGCCCCGGTCAGGGAGTTGCCAAAACTATACACGTTCAATGATCTTCTCCCCGAACAAGCCCTGCGGACGGAACACCAGAAAGATCAGCGCCAGCATGTAGGCGAACCAGTTCTCTGTCGCACCGCCAAGGAAAGGCGCACCGATCAGGAATTCGAACAGCTTCTCCCCCACACCGATGATCAAGCCGCCCACGATGGCACCGGGGATAGAGGTGAACCCCCCCAGCATCAGCACCGGCAACGCCTTCAGCGCGATCAGCGAAAGCGAGAATTGAACCCCCGATTTCGTGCCCCACATGATGCCCGCGACAAGGGCGACAAAGCCCGCCAGCGACCATACGAGGATCCAGATAAAGTTCAGTGACACGCCGACAGACAAAGCCGCTTGGTGATCGTCCGCCACAGCCCGCATGGCGCGGCCCTGTTTGGTGTATTGCGCGAACATCACCAAGCCGATCACCAGCAACGCGGCAATGATGCTGGCCACGATATCCAGGTTGTCGATAAAGAACCCGTAGCCAAAGGCGTTAAAAGTGGTGTCGTCGATCCAGGTGTTCAGCCCCTGAGGCAGCCCCACATCCATAGACTTGATGTCGGACCCCCACATCAGATCGCCCACCCCTTCCAGGAAATAGGCCAGACCGATGGTCGCCATGAAGAGGATGATCGGCTCTTGCCCGACCAGATGGCGGAAGACCAACCGCTGCACCGCATAGGCCAGCGCGATCATCACCACCATCGTCAGCAAAATCGCGAGGAACGCCGGCACGTGCCAGCCGAAATGGTGAATATCCGTGCCCAGGATCGCGTTGATCAGGTGGCTAAACGGCACCTGCCCATCGATGATCCCTGCCAGCGTCAGGGCCGCAAACAGCGCCATAACCCCTTGGGCATAGTTAAAAATACCCGAGGCTTTGTAGATCAGAACAAACCCCAGGGCGACCAGTGCATAGAGCACCCCCGCCATCAGCCCGTTCAGGAACACCTCGATTGTAAAGGCCAGTTGCTCAGGCATATCAGACCCTCCCCATCGCAAAACCAGTGGCAAAATCAGTCATGGGCAACCCCCAGATATGCGTCGATCACGTCTTGGTTGTTGCGCACCTCGCTCGGGGTGCCGTCGCCGATCTTCTTGCCGTAATCCATCACGACCACTCGGTCGCTCAGGTCCATCACAACGCCCATATCGTGTTCGATCAGGGCAATCGTCGTGCCGAATTCATCGTTCACATCCAGAATAAAGCGGCTCATGTCCTCTTTTTCCTCGACGTTCATCCCCGCCATCGGTTCATCCAGCAGCAGGATCGACGGCTCGGCGGCCAGCGCGCGGGCCAGTTCGACCCGTTTCTTCAAGCCGTAGGACAAACGCGACACGGGCGTCTTGCGGATCGCCTGAATCTCAAGGAAATCGATGATCTTTTCGGCGACTTCGCGGTTCGCGGTCTCTTCGCGCTCCGCCTTGCCCTTCCAGATCGACTGCCAGAACATCCCGGTCTTCATATTGGTCAAACGTCCCGTCATGACGTTGTCCAGCACCGACATCCCTTCGAACAGGGCGATGTTCTGGAACGTGCGTGCGATCCCCTGCTGCGCCACCTCAAAGGGTTTCATCGCCGGACGGCGGCTGCCCTTGTACCAGACCTCGCCTTCCTGCGGCACATAGAACCCGCTGATCACGTTCAGCATCGATGATTTGCCCGCGCCATTCGGCCCGATGATCGCGCGGATCTCGCCCTGACGGATGTCGAAAGAGATATCCTTGATCGCCTCCACCCCACCGAACCGCAGGGTGATGTTTTTCATTTCCATCACAACGGGGCCGATCTGGCGCCCATCCGCTGTGACATAGCCGTCGGTCATATCTTTCACGCCGCAGCCCCCTTCCAAATGGTCTTAAAATCCACTGCGCAACCGCAGCGCCCGCATGCTCCGCCTGATGTCATGCTCATTGTGCGGCCATCTTGCGGGTGTCTGCGAACACCTTGGCATCGCGCACCTCCAGCGTGGCCGAGATCGACCCCTTGCGCCCGTCTTCATAGGTCACTTCAGTAACCGTGCTGACAGAGGGCGACCCGTCGTAGAGCGCGGTGATGATATCGTCGAACTTCTCGCCGATGACCTTGCGACGGACTTTGCGCGTGCGCGTCAGCTCTCCGTCGTCGGCATCAAGTTCCTTGTGCAGCACAACAAAGCGATGCACCTGACAGCCCGACAGCATTTCGTCTTCTGCGATAGAGGCGTTGACCTCTTCCACATGACTCTGGATCGTGTCCATCACCTGCGGATGCCGCGCCAGTTCCTGATAGGACGCATAGCCGATGTTGTTGCGCTCCGCCCAGTTTCCGACCGCGGTCAGGTCGATATTGATAAAGGCGGTGCATTCGTCGCGTCCGTTCCCGAATACCACCGCTTCAAGGATGTTGGGGAAGAACTTCAGCTTGTTTTCCACGTATTTCGGCGCGAACAGGCTGCCATTGGCCATTTTGCCAACGTCTTTGGCGCGGTCGATAATGCGCAGATGCCCGGTGCCTTCCTCGATAAAGCCCGCGTCGCCTGTCGCGACCCAGCCTTCGGCATCCTTGGTATCGGCGGTGCTTTCGGGGTTCTTGTAATACTCCACAAAAACGCCGGGGCTGCGGTAGAAGACTTCGCCGTTCTCGGCGATCTTCAGCTCCACGCCGGGGCAGGTCACGCCGACCGTGTCACTGCGCACTTCGCCATCGGGCTGCGCGGTGATGAAGACTGTGGCTTCGGTCTGGCCATAAAGCTGTTTCAGGTTGATCCCGAGCGAGCGGTAGAAATCGAAAATCTCGGGCCCGATCGCCTCGCCCGCGGTATAGCCGACGCGCACGCGGCTGAGGCCGAGCGTGTTTTTCAGCGGGCCATAGATCATCAGCTCGCCCAATGCGTATTTCGCACGGTCCATCGCACCGACGGATTTACCGTCCAGAATGGCGGGGCCCACCTTGCGCGCATGGGCCATGAATTTGTCGAACAGCCACTTTTTGAACCGGCTCGCGTCCTCCATCCGGATCATCACCGATGTCAGCTGGGTTTCGAACACGCGCGGTGGGGCGAAATAATAGGTCGGGCCGATCTCGCGCAGGTCCACATGCATCGTGTCCGCGCTTTCAGGGCAGTTCGTGCAGAAGCCTGTCCACAGAGCCTGCCCGACGGAAAAGATGAAATCCCCCACCCAGGCCATCGGCAGATAGGCCAGAATATCGTCCGTCTGGCGCAGCTTGTCGAAAGCGGAAGAGGATTTGGCCGTCTCGATAATGTTGCGGTTGCTCAGCACCACACCTTTGGGCTTGCCGGTGGTGCCAGAGGTATACAGCATGACGCCCGTGCTGTCGTAGTCCAGCTTGGCCTGACGTGCCTCAAGCTCTTTGATGTGCGTGTCGCGTGCCTTGCGGCCCATGTCCTGGACGGCGCTATACTGGTCCAGCGCGGCGTGGTCGTATTTGCGCAATCCGCGTGGATCAAGATAGATCATACGCTCGAACTGGGTTAGCTGATCCTGAACGTCCAGCACCTTGTCGACCTGTTCCTGATCACCGGCGATCACAAAACGCGCACCACAATGATCCAGCACATAGGCCATCTCTTCGGCGTTGGCGTCCTGATACAGCGGCACAGGCACGGCACCGACCATCTCTGCGGCCATCATGGCCCAATACAGATAGGGACGGTTGCGGCCGATGATGGCGATAAAATCACCCTCGTTCGCGCCAAGCTCCAGCAGGCCAAGCGCAAGCGCTTCTACCTCGTCGCGGGTCTGTGCCCACGTCCAGCTTTGCCAGATGCCATATTCTTTTTCGCGATACGCAGGCGCGTTCGCAAATTGCTTTGCATTACGATGCAGCAGCGCCGGAACCGATTGCGGTCCGTCGGCGCTCACGAGCGTGTGAGCCAAATGTCTTCCTCCCAAACCCTGCTCTTTTTCGGCAGGTCGATCGCTGGTGCGATTCTGATGTCACACCATGATGTTGACCTGATGCTCTGCGTCAACTTTTACCTAATGATTTCTCAATTCTAACGAATTGTAACAGGCGTGATTTCCCAAGGTTGCGCTTGGCGGCGCTGTGGGGATGGTGCAGTCTGCCGCGGGGGGAGGCTGCATGCAGATCGACGATCACCAGACAAAACTCATGACGGCTGCGGGGCTGAACCTGATCGCGCAAGCGCTGACGATCTATGACGCGGATTTGCGGCTGGTGCTGTGTAATGCACCGTTCCAGCAGATGTTCGACCTCCCCAAAGCGCTGGTCACCCCCGGTGCGAGCTTTCAGGAAACGATCACCCTGCTGGCACAGTTGGGGGAATACGGTGACGTGGACGACGTGGCGCATTTTGTGGCCGAAAGGGTGGAACAGGCCCGCGCTTTTGAACCCCATTATATGGAACGCACCCGCGCCAATGGCCGCACCATCTCGGTCGAAGGCTCCCCCCTGCCCCAAGGCGGCTGGGTCACCGTCTACACCGACATCACCCGCACCAAACAGCAAGAGGCACTGCTGCGCGCCCGGTCTGATGCGCTGTCGGGGCAGGTGCTGGCCCACGCCGAAGAACTGTCAGCCACCAACCGCGAACTTGCCGCGATGAACACCGCGCTGGAAGAGGCAAAACGCCAGCTCACCCTGTCCGAAGCCCGCACGCGGCTGACCACAGAAATGATGCCGGCCCATATCGCCCATGTGGATGCAAACGCCTGTTACACCTATTCAAACCGGCGGTTGGCCTCTGTCATGCCGGGGCGGCGCGCGGATCTGATCGGCCGCCATATCGCAGAGGTTCTGGGTCAGCAGGCCTACGACTCTATTGCCCCCTCGCTCACCCAGGCCTTTGCCGGAAAGCCGTCCGTGATCGAATTCACGGACGAGATGAGCGCCCGGCGCATCCGCGGAGCCTTTACCCCCGATACAAACGGCGGGGTCTATATCCTGTCGATGGATGTGACCGAGGAAACCCAGAACCGTGTCGCCCTGCAGCAGACCCGACGACGCGAAATCGCGGCGCAGGTGATCTCGGGGCTGGCGCATGATTTTTCCAACCTGCTGACGATCATCCTGGGCCTGCAGTCCCGGCTGGGGCGGCTGGACGGCCAACCGGCAGAGGCCGCCCCCCTCATCGAAGGCACCCTTGCCGCGGCGCGCCGGGGCGGCACGTTGCTTAGCTCTATTGCCGATATGACAGGCGCGCGCACGCTGCGTCCGACTGCGACCCATATCCCGCGGCTGCTTGAAGATCTGACCCTGATCGCGCGCCCCACCCTGCCCAAGGGCATGACGCTAAGCATCGACAACCAGATGGATGACACCCCCGTACTGCTGGACAGCGGTCTGGTGCAGGACGGGCTGCTGAACCTGATCCTGAACGCCCGCGATGCCTGCGGGGCTGCGGGGGCGATCTCGCTCGAAATACGACAGGTCCATGACACATGGATCGAATGGGTCTTGCGCGATACCGGCCCCGGATTTTCGCCCTCGGCGCTGGAACACGGGTTTGATCCGTTTTTTACGACCAAAGGGGCCGAAGGATCGGGGCTGGGGCTGCCGATGGTCTATGACATGGTGAAATCGGCGGGGGGCGATCTGCGCCTTGGCAATACGGCCCATGGCGCGCAGGTGACCATGCGGCTGCCCTACCGCCCCGCCGTGGCTGCCACCACCGGACTGGTTCTGCTGGTCGAAGACGCCGATGACCTGCGCGCGCTGGTGCGAGACATGTTGATGGGGCTGGGCCATTCCGTGATCGAAGGTGCCAGCGCGGATGAAGCCACCGCCCTGCTAGCCGATCTGCCCGACATCGCGCTGATCCTGTCCGACATCCAGCTTGTGGGCGAGGCGACGGGGCTGGACCTTGCCAAACGCCTACCCGCCGATGCGCCGCCGCTGGTATTGATGACCTCGCTACCGCCCGATGATGCCCAGTTTCTCGAGGCGCAAACCCTTGCCCCTGTGCTGCGCAAACCCTTCGAGATTGCGGATCTGACCGCGCTGATTGCCCCGAAAGAGAGTGCCGCCCAATGACCCGCCCCCTCGTCACCATTCTGGACGATGAACCCGAAATCCGCACGCTTCTCGCTGACGCTTTAGAGGAAGCGGGCTTTGACACGCTGTCGTTCAGCCGCGCCCGCGCGTTCGAGGCCGCCTTGGCGACCCACACCCCCGATGTCTGTCTGGTGGACCTGTCCCTGCCGGATTCAGACGGGCTGACGCTGGTGCATCGACTGGCGCTGGAACAAGGGGCCATCGTGATCATCATCTCGGGCCGCGCACAGGTTCAGGACCGCGTCACGGGGCTGGAACTTGGCGCGGATGACTACATCATCAAGCCCTTTGATCCGGCAGAGGTCGTCGCCCGTATCCGCGCCCGCCTGCGCAGCGCCAAACCCACGCCGCAAGCCGGCACCGTCGCTGCGTTCAGCGGGTGGAAGGCGCATTTCGACCGCTACGCGCTTGAGGATGAAAGCGGCGTCGAAACCCCCTTCTCCCATGCGGAGGGGGAGGTGCTGCGCCTGTTTCTGGACGCGCCCAAACGTCTGCTCAGCCGCGCGCAGATGCAGTCGAGCCTTGGCGGCGTCGCCTCTGAAAGCTTTGACAGGGCGATGGACGTGCGGATTTCGCGGCTGCGGACCAAACTGCGCGAAGACCCCAAAAACCCGCAGTTGATCAAGACGATATATGGCGCGGGCTACATCTTTCTGGGCGACGTCACATGGAGCTGACCCCCCGTCGCATCAGCGGTAACAGCCCCCATCTGGGCGACGTGCTGCATCTGATGCGCGATTGCTTTGCCTATATGGAGGGGCGCATTGACCCGCCAAGCTCGCTTGGTCAAACCACTTTGCCCTCGCTGCAAGCCACAGCGGATAGGGATGAAATCTGGGTGATCGGCGCGCCGCCCGTGGCCTGTGTGGTGCTGAGCGTGAAACCGGCGGTTCTTTATCTGGGCAAGCTCTGCGTCGCCCCCAGCCATCAGCGACTGGGGCTGGCACGCCATCTGATCACCCACGCCGAGAGCCGCGCCCGTGCCCTGCACCTTGGCCAATTGGAACTGCAAACGCGGGTGGAGCTGTTGGACAACCACGCCACCTTTCGCGCGCTCGGCTTTTACGAATATGCCCGCACAGCGCACGCGGGGTTTGACCGCCCCACCAGCATCACCCTGCGTAAAACCGTCGCCTGAGCCACGCCTAGCCACCTGCTGCCACAGATGGCACCGCTGCCTTTTCTGCCTCGGGCGCTGCCGTTTTTTATTGCGCGCCTGCCCATTGGCCCGCTAGATTCTACCCATGATCGAATGCTTGCTGTACAGGACCAACCCCGCCCAGAGACGGCTGTTCTATCGCGTCGAAATCGCGATGAACCTGTTCAGCGAAGTCTCTGTCCTGCGCGAATGGGGCGTCGCAGGTGGCCAGCCCAAAGCGGTGATCCAGTGTTTCGGTAACCTGCGCGAGGCGTCAAAAATGGCAGACCGCTATCGCACACGGGCCGAGCGTCGCGGCTATCTACGTCACTGACCCCAGCCGCGTCACAGCGCGGGCAAGCACCTGAACACCGGCCGCCAGATCGGCCTCGTCCGTGTCTTCCTCGAAAGTATGGGACAGCCCCCCGATCGACGGCACAAACAGCATCGCCACCGGCATCTTGCGCGACACATTGGTCGCGTCATGCAGCGCCCCTGACGGCATCTTGCGCCAGTTGCCCGGCGCGACTTCTTCCGCGCCGGCTTCCAGCGCGGTGCGCAGGGTCGGGTCCATCGCGACAGGTTCCAGCCCCAGCATTGTGCCAAAGCTGACCGCCAGCCCCTGCTGGGCCGCGATCTCGGTGGCGGTGTCGCGGATGATCTGTTCCATCCGGCCCAGACGGTCCGCATCCGCATCTCGCCACTGCATCGAAAACACCGCACGCCCCGGCACGATAGAGGATGCATTTGGATGCAGCGTGACATGGCCGATGGTCCAGACGGTCTGCGGTGTGACGACATTGCGCAGCCGGTCATTCAACGCGGCATTGAAGGCAGAGACCGCCTGAAACGCGTCCCGCCGTAGGTGCATCGGTGTGGTGCCCGCATGGTTCTGCTGCCCGTCAAAGGTGATCTTCATGTCGCGGATGCCGACGATATCGGTGACCACGCCAATCTGTTCGCCGCTGGTATCCAGCGTCGGCCCCTGTTCGATATGCAACTCGACGAAGCCGGTGAACAGATCGGGCGACACCTCGCCCGTGACCAGATGCGCCACGGCCTGACGCGCGTCGCCAAGGGTCACGCCCGCATGATCGGTCAGCGCATCGGCGGCGGCCTGATCCAGATGCCCGCCCCAAACGGCACTGCCCGTGGTGACGCCAAAGCGCCCCTCTTCATCCTGAAAAGACACGACAGAGATCGCGGGGCCGCCGGCCTCGGCTGCGGCGCGGGCGACCTCGAGCGCGGCAATCACGCCCAGCGCGCCGTCGAGCCATCCGCCTTCGGGCTGGCTATCGGAATGCGACCCCATCAATAGCGACGGCCCATCTGCCAAGCCGAAAAGATTGCCCATCTGGTCCATTTCAACCCGCAGTCCGGCATCGCGCATCTGATCGGCCAGCCAGTCCCGCGCGGCGACATCGGCGTCGCTATAGGCCGGGCGGACCACCCCTTTGCCCACCCCCGCTGCGCCGAACGAACGCAATTTGTGAAGGTCGGCGAGAAAGCGGTCGGGGTTGATCTGCATGGTTACTCCGCGGGTTGGGGGGCTGTTGCGGCCTCTACTTTCACGGCCGAGAATTTAAACTCGGGGATTTTTCCATAGGGGTCAACCGCTGGATTTGTCAGGATATTTGCCGCCGCTTCGACATAGGCAAAGGGCAGGAACACCATATCGGGCGACACGGCGCGGTCTTCGCGGGCCATCAGTTCGATCGACCCGCGCTTGGTCGTCAGCCGGATATAGGCCCCCGGCGCTACCCCCAGCTTGCGTAAGGTAGACGGGTGGAGCGAACAGTTCGCCTCGGGCTCTAGCCCATCAAGCACATAGGACCGCCGCGTCATCGACCCCGTGTGCCAATGTTCAAGCTGCCGGCCCGTGGTCAGGATCATCGGATAGTCGTCATCCGGTGCGTCGTCAGGCGCGATGATGCTGGCGGGGGTAAACCGTGCGCGCCCGTCCTGTCGGGGGAAGCCATCGGCAAAGACAATCGCCTGCCCCGGATCGGTGGGGCTGGTGGACGGGTAGGTCACCGCCCCTTCGCTCTCTAACCTGTTCCAAGTGATGTTATTGAGCGACGACATATTCAGCTTCATCTCGGCGAAAACCTCGCTCGGGTCGGTATAGGTCCAGCCCAGCCCCAAGCGTTTGGCCAGTTCAACCTCGATCCACCAATCCTCTTTCGCGTCGCCGGGCGGCGGCACCGCGGGGCGGCCCATCTGCACCTGACGGTTGGTATTGGTCACCGTGCCGGATTTTTCCGCAAAGGCGCTGGCGGGCAGGATCACATCGGCAAAATTCGCGGTCTCGGTCAGGAAGATATCCTGCACCACCAGATGGTCGAGCTTGGCCAGCGCATCGCGGGCGTGTTCCACATCGGGATCAGACATCGCCGGGTTTTCACCCAGCACATAGAGGCTACGAATATCCCCGTCATGCACCGCGTCCATAATCTCGGTCACGGTGAGGCCCTTCTTGTTGCTGAAATCGCTGCTTTGCCACACCTCGGTAAAGGCAGAGCGGACGCCATCATCAGACACCGGCTGGTAATCGGGCAGGAACATCGGGATCAGCCCCGCATCAGACGCGCCCTGCACGTTGTTCTGCCCCCGCAACGGATGCAGCCCCGCGCCGGGTCGCCCGATCTGTCCTGTCATCAGCGCAAGCGAGATCAGGCAGCGCGAATTATCGGTGCCGTGGATGTGCTGCGAAATGCCCATCCCCCAGAAAATCATCGCGGCATTCGCCCCCGCAAAGGTCCGCGCCACATCGCGCAGCACCTCTGCGTCGATGCCGCAGATCTTGGACATCTTTTCAGGGGTGAAGGTTTTCAGGTGGGCTTTCTCGATCTCCCAGTTTTCGGTGTAGGCTTCGATATACTGTTGGTCGTAAAACTTTTCCTCGACGATCACATGCATGATCGCGTTCAGCATCGACACATCGGTGCCGGGGCGGAATTGCAGCATATGCGACGCGTGCCGCTTCAGCGCTTGGCCGCGCGGGTCCATTACGATCAGCTTGCCGCCGCGTTTGGCGAACTGCTTGAAGAAGGTCGCCGCGACGGGGTGGTTCTCTGTCGGATTGGCACCGATCACAATCGCAACATCGGCGTTTTCGATCTGGTTGAAGGTCGCGGTGACGGCACCGGAACCGACATTCTCCATCAGCGCGGCCACTGATGAGGCGTGACACAGCCGCGTGCAGTGATCGACGTTGTTGTGGCCAAAGCCCTGCCGGATGATCTTTTGAAACAGGTAGGCCTCCTCGTTCGTGCATTTCGCTGATCCAAAGCCCGCCACACCCGCGCCGCCGATCTTTTTCATGCCGCCCGCAGCGAAATCCAGCGCCTCATCCCAGGTGGCTTCGCGGAAGTGGGTTTGCCAATTGCCCGGGTCCACGTTCAACCCCTTGGGCGGGGCGTCCTTGCGACGGATCAGCGGTTTGGTCAGGCGATGCGGATGGTGGATATAGTCAAACCCAAAGCGCCCCTTGACGCAAAGCCGCCCTTCGTTCGCGGGACCGTTGATGCCCTCGACATATTTGATTTTGCCGTCCTTGACCTTCAGCGACACCTGACAGCCGACACCGCAGAACGGGCAGATGCTGTCGACTTCGCTATCAAAGTCGGCGCTGTCACCGACCTGCGCGTCATCGACAACCGTGGCGGGCATCAGCGCCCCCGTGGGGCAGGCCTGCACACATTCACCGCACGCCACACAAGAGGACGCGCCCATCGGATCGGCCATGTCGAACACCGGATAGCTGTCATGCCCGCGACCGGCCATCCCGATCACATCATTGACCTGCACCTCGCGGCAGGCGCGCACACACAGGTTGCACTGGATACAGGCATCAAGGTTCACACGCATCGCCACATGGCTGTCGTCGAGCAACGGGATGCGCCCCTCTTCCAGCTTGGGGAAGCGGCTTTCCGAGATACCTTCCATTGCGGCCATGTCCCACAGGTGGCTGGATTTATCGTGGGCGACTTCGGGGGCGGGCTGATCGGTGACCAGCAGTTCCATCACCATCTTGCGGGCATTTTCGGCGCGCGCGTTGTTGGTGGTGACGACCATACCGTCGCTCGGTTCGCGCAGGCAGGAGGCGGCCAGCACGCGTTCGCCTTCGATCTCGACCATACAGGCACGGCAGTTGCCATCGGGGCGATACCCCGGTTCCGGCGTGAAACACAGATGCGGGATTTTCAGACCGCGCCCATTGGCGATTTCCCAGATGGTCAGCCCGGTGTCGGCCTCGACCTCTTCGCCGTCGAGCGTGAATTTTACCTTATCCGCCATGGGGAACCCTCCTGTACCGCCCCGCAGTATAGGCAGGGCACGCATGCGACGGCAGTCATATTCCCGACACCCTGCCCCGTTTTTGCGCCACCGGCGTTTCCGATACGCGACGCGGGGGGCCGCTTGCAAAAAATCGACATGCGAGGGGCGGGCAGGCTTTCCACCCGCGCATGGCTTGCCTATCAATGGCGCAACAGAAAAAGGCGCGCTATGTCCCACATTACCCTCATCCGTCACGGTCAGGCAAATTCCCAGGCCAAGGACGAAATCAGCTATGACAAGCTAAGCCCGCTTGGCCACGAACAGGCCGCGTGGCTGGGCGACCACCTGCGCCAGTCCGAAACCCACCACACGCGGCTGTATACCGGCACGCTGCGCCGCCATATCGAGACGGCAGAGGGGATGAACACCGGGCTTGAACCGATACGCGACGCGCGGCTGAACGAGCTTGAGTATTTCACACTCGCCACCATGATGGAGCAGCAGCACGGCATCCCTTTCCCCACGGAACAGGGCGGGTTCACCAACCACCTGCCGCTGGTGTTCGAGACGTGGAAAAGCGATAAACTCGAAAACCCGCCCGAGAGCTACGCCAATTTCGAAGGGCGCATCAAATCCGTGCTATCAGAGATCTCGGACGGGGACGGGCCGGCGCTGGTCGTGACCTCTGGGGGGCTGATCTCGATGGTGATGGCGCAGGCGATGGGGCTGGGCATTCCGGCCATGTCGCGCATCGCGCTGGCGATCATGCACACGTCGATGCACCGGCTGTTCCCCATTGGCGGCCACTGGTCGCCGGTGTTGTTCAACGCGGTGCCCCATCTTGATACCCCCGCACGCCGTGTCGCGCAGACCCATATCTAAAAGGCAAAACGATGCTTACGCTATATTTTACGCCCGGAACCATCTCTGTCGCGGTGGCGATTGCCATCGAAGAAGCCGCCCTGCCCTATCAGCCGGTGCGCGTCGATTTTGCCACGGCTGAGCAGACGAAACCCGAATATCTGGCGATCAACCCCAAGGGGCGCGTGCCTGCGCTGCGGCTTGAGGATGATACGATCCTGACCGAAACCGGTGCGCTGCTGGACTATGTCGCTGCCATTGCGCCCAAAGCCGGGCTGGTCCCCACGGACCCGACCGCCGCCGCACAGATGCGCAGCGCGATGTACTACCTCGCCTCGACCATGCATGTCGCCCATGCCCACAAGATGCGCGGATCGCGGTGGGCCAAACAACAATCCAGCTTCGAGGATATGACGGCTCAGGTGCCCGAAACCATGGCCGCCTGTGCCGATTTTGTCGAAAGCGATATCCTGCGCGGGCCCTATGTGTTGGGTGAGGATTTCAGCCTAGCCGATCCCTATCTGTTCGTCGTGTGCAACTGGCTTGAGGGCGACGGCGTGGATACGGCGGCCTACCCCAAGATCACGACATTCATGCAGCAGATGACCGCCCGCGCCAGCGTGGCAGCGGTGAAAGACAAGGGGATGCTATGACCGCGCCACATCTGTGGGTTCGCGCCGAACAGCGCGACAATGAAACCCGCGTCGGCATCACACCCGAAGGGGTTACCGCGTTGATGGAACAGGGGTTTCGCGTCACCGTCGAAGCCTCGGACAGCCGCGTGATCGCGACCGATGCCTATGCGGCCACGGGCTGCACCATCGCGCCACAGAACAGCTGGCCCGACGCACCTGCCGATGCGATCATCTTTGGCCTGAAGGAACTGCCAGAGGACGGCACACCGCTGGTGCACCGGCACATCATGTTCGGTCACGCCTACAAGGGCCAATCGGCGGGGCGTATCCTGTTACAACGTTTCAAGGCGGGCGGCGGCACCTTGCTGGACCTTGAGTATCTGACCGACGAGACAGGCCGACGCGTCGCCGCCTTTGGCTATTGGGCAGGGTTCGCGGGGGCGGCGGTGGCCGTCAAATGCTGGGCCGCCCAAACCCGTGGGCAAGCTGTCGCCCCCATCACCCCCTACCCCAACGCCGATGCGCTGACCCGCGACCTCGCGGCAGAGATCGACGGGCTCGCCACGCCCGACGCGCTGGTCATCGGCGCACTTGGTCGGGTGGGCAGCGGTGCCGCCGATCTTTGCGGCCGTCTGGGGATCAATGTCACCGGATGGGATATGAAGGAGACCGCCCACGGCGGCCCCTTCCCCGAGATTTTGCAGCATGTGCTGTTTTTCAACTGCATTCTGGCGGGGCCGCAGACACCGGTTTTCGTGCCCAAAAGCGCGCTGGACAGGGATCGCGCGCTGCGGGTGATCGGCGATATCGCTTGCGATCCCGACAGCGACTTCAACCCCGTGCCGGTTTATGACCGCGCGACCACATGGGAAGATCCCGCCTTACGCGTGCATGACACCCCACCTCTGGATGTCACCGCGATCGACAACCTGCCGTCGATGCTGCCGCTGGAAAGCTCTGAAGACTACGCCGCGCAGCTGCTGCCGACGCTCTCGGCACTGGCGGAAGATGCCTCGCCGGTCTGGGTGCGGGCCCATGCGCTGTTTGAAGAACACAGCGCCGCCGTGTGACGCGATCAGATCGGGCGGATCACGCGCCCGATCGGGTCACCCGAATAGACGGTAGTAGATGCCGTCGGGCAGGAACTGCGCCAGCCGGAAGAACAGCGAGAACCCGAAGGGGAAGCTTTTCTTTAAGCTGCTGCCGCTCATATGCTCGACCACTTGCTGCGCGGCGGCCTCGGGCTCCATCAAAAAAGGCATCTTGAAGTCGTTCTTGTCGGTCAGCTGCGTGCGGATGAAACCGGGGTTGATCACCTGAACTTTCACGCCGGTCTTGCGCAGGTCGGCGTGCATACATTCCGCCAAGGACAAGGTACCCGCCTTGGACGCCGTATAGCCGATAGACTTTGGCAGCCCGCGATAGGCCGTCAGGCTAGAGGTGATCACGATGTGGCCTGCGTCGCGCTTGACCATATCGGGCACCACTTCGCCCATCACGCGCACCAGCCCGGTGAGGTTCACATCGATCATTGTGGTCGCATGCTCCGGCTCCCACTCCTTGGCCCCAAAGGGCCAATAGGCCCCCGCCAGATAGACAACGCCATCCACCGGCCCGACGGCTTTGACCGCGGCGCGGATGCTGTCGATATCCTGCACGTCGATGGTCTGGTAGCTGGCGGAAACGGGCAGTTCATCGACCAGCGCCGCCAGCTTGCCTTCGGACCGAGCAGAGACGATGACCTCGGCCCCCAGTCGGCCCAGCTTATGTGCCAGCGCTTCGCCCAGTCCGGCGCTCGCCCCGATCAGCCAATAGCGTTTTCCTGTCCATTCGGTCATGCTGCGTCCTTTCTGCGGATGGTGGCGACCAATTCGGCCACCTTCACCCCAAATTTTCGGAACTGACTGCGGTTGATGATCGTGCCATCGCCGGTCAGATACATCCAGTCCACGGTATTCAGCAGGTGCCCGCCCACGTCATCGGGCAGCCTGATGGTGTATTTCGACTGCACCGTCGCACCGACGTTGCGGCCCTTGGCCGTGCCTTTGACGTCCGGGGCGGTGGCGGTGAAATGCCCCGTCTCGCCCAATGTGATCGTCCATGTGCGGTCTTGGGTCGTGTTGTCGTCATAGACGAAATGTTCTTCGATACATGCGGTGTCGCCGTCCCATGTCACGTTGAAATCTGCCACGAAACTGCTGGTGACCCGCCCCGCGGGGCCAAAGATTACGCCTTCGCAGACCATCGCCCCGTCCAGATGTTTCCTCATGTCAAAGACAGTGTAGTCATCCGCATAATCCGACGGCTTTTGCGCAGGGAAATCGGTGATCCGCCGCCGCGCCAGCCAGATTGCGGCCACCACTGCGGCCCCCAGAGCAAACTGCAACATGTCCATCATTCTTCATCATCCTTTTGCATCGGCGTGGCGGCCAGAAAACCGATGGCCAACAGCTTGAGCCCGCAAGGCACGCCAGCATAGAGCCATATGAGCGTCGAGATTGCCACCGGTCCATTGCCCGTCGTACCGCTGTCAAAGCCGGACGCCTGCAGGGTGGGAAGTAGCGTTATCGCCGCGAAGGCAAGGGCGAATTTCGACACCAGCGACCACAGCCCGAACCCCTCGGCGGCCTGCGGGGCGACCACCGCCATCCGCGCGGAGAACATCGCGGGCAGCAGTGTCAGGTCGGCCCCCAGCACCGCGCCAGAGGCGATGCAGACCAGCACGAACCACGCCACATCCCCCGCCCCCAGCAGCAAAGTCCCTGCAAACACAAGGATCGCCAAGCCCATTGCGGATAGCATGACGGGTTTGGGGCTGAAACGCTCTGCCAGCTTGCCCCACAACGGCGCGGCCACAGCAGCCGAAAGAAAGAA
The DNA here is from genome assembly GCF_048285585.1 of Sulfitobacter sp. SBS6. Taxonomy (NCBI): domain Bacteria; kingdom Pseudomonadati; phylum Pseudomonadota; class Alphaproteobacteria; order Rhodobacterales; family Roseobacteraceae; genus Sulfitobacter; species Sulfitobacter sp. SBS6. Next base: position 33,812 of record NZ_JBLWBA010000004.1, read on the forward strand.
GAGCAACAGCAGCGCCCCCGCCCACCCCGGGGCACGCAGCACGCTTTCGACGTAGAACAGAAATAACGTAGATGTGACCGCGACAGGGGCCGCATTGAACAGCGCGATCAGCAGTAACCGACGGGCAATCGGATCGCGCAACACCACGACGATCCCCGTCGGCCCCGCGATATCCGCGCCGCGCCATTCGCCCCGCATGGCAAGGACGCTGCCCAGACCAAGTGCGGCAAAACCGATGGCAAACCCTGTAAACGGGGCCCCCATCACCAGCCCCAGCATCACAGGCAGTACCGAGGCCGCGCAGACGCCTAGCAACGCCCCCGTTTCGCGCCAGCGCGCCAGCACCAGATGTCCGCGTCCGGGCAGTTGCGCGGCTTTGGCGACCCCTTGCGCGTAAAAGCAGATCGTCAGAAAGCTGAACGCCGAAAACACCCCTGTCAGTGTCAGCGCGAACCACAACAGCGGCGGCAGCAGGGGCGGCACTGCGAACAGGGCAAACATCGATACAGCCATCAGGGCGACACCGACGGCGACCGCCGCGCCGCGCCTGTGACGCAAGGCTTGCGATAGCCGCCCCAGCAGCGGGTCCTGCACCACATCCAACAGGCGCAGCGCAAAAAGCACCGTGCCCAAAGCCCCAAGAGACACCCCGTATTCATCAACAAAGAACTTGGGTGCGTGAATATAAATCGGCAGCCCCGCCGCCGCCAGAAGCGACGCAAACAGCGCATAGGCAGGCAGTTGATGTGCCGAACGGGTCACGTGCCCGACACGTCTTTCACTGGCGGTTCAGGACGCGGGCGATAGCCGCCGCCTTTCCACCACAGCTTTAGTGCCTGCCAGTGGATCAAGGCCAACACCCGCCGCGCCCCGAAGGGACGCCGCAGCAGCGACCACAGGATTGCTCGGTTCGTGAGAGGGCCACGACGGCCCGTCAGGGTGGCGATCAAGCCCCCTTCGGACTGGGTATAATCGATCCAGACACCGATACGGTCGGCGCGGATATCAAAGCGAAAACTGTATCCCCCTTCGACCGGCTGAAATGGCGATACGTGGAAAATCTTGGTCGCGTGCAGATGATCAGTGGCCGTGATCGGGCGCAGGTCATCGTGGTGGCATAGATAGCTGTGCCGGTCACCGAAGGTATTCGATACCTCTGATATCACGGCGATCAGCGCCTCGTCCGCGCGGTGGCACAGCCAAAAGCTGACAGGGTTGAACACATGCCCCAGAACGCGCGGTTGCGCCATCAGCTCTATCCGCGCGACGCCCGTGACTTCGTGCTGCGCCAGAACATCGCGCACCCACGCGGCCCCGCGACCCGCGCCTTTGGTGCCGCCGTGGTCTTCGTCCCACAGCGACGTCACGGCCCCGCGGTTGCGCCCGAACAACGCTGGTGTTTGCAGCGATGCCTCTGCATCCAGAACCACGTAATCGACCGAATAGCGAAAGCTGTTTTCGACCGCTCCCTTGCGCCCATGATAGGTCACACCACGGATATGATCGACGCCGGCGCTCATTCTGCGGCCAATGCGACCTTCGTCTTGGCCCGCAGCCCCTGCACCACGTCAACAGCGCTAGAGAGCCCGTCCTCGTGGAAGCCATGCTTCATCCAAGCGCCGCAGAACCAGGTGTTCTGCGTGCCGTTGAAGGCGCGCACCTGCTCTTGTGCGGCCAGCGCGCCCAGATCATAGACCGGATGGCGCAGGGTGACCTGATCATAGATCAGCTCTTCGCGGATCGGGCGCTTGGTATTGAGCGTCACAAAATGCGGGTCGTCCATCGGGATCGGTTGCAGCGAGTTCATCCAGTAGGTCAGGTCGATCCGGTCGGACTTTTGGCCCTGATCCTCGGCATAGATCCACGAAGCCCAGGTCTTGCGCAGCTTGGGCATAACAGAGGCATCGGCATGTAGCACCAGGTCGTTGGGCTGGTATTTCACCGCGCCCAAGGCCGCACGCTCTGCCGCGCTTGGGTCGGCCAAAAGGGCAAGCGTATCATCGGAATGGCTCGCAAAGACGACCTCGTCAAAGGCTTCCCATTCCGCGCCATGGGTTTTCACCTCTGTGCCCAAGGGCGTGCGGCGGACGGATTGCACCGGCGTGCCAAGGCGAATGTCGACGCCCTTGGCTGTCAGCGACGCCCCCAGACGGTTCACATATTCCTGCGACCCGCCCTTAACCGTATACCACTGGTGCTGGCCTGTGTGGCTAAGCAAGGCGTGGTTCTCGAAGAAGTCGATCATGGAGTAGGCGGGGAAATCCATGATCTTGTCCACCGGCGTCGACCAGATCGCGCCCGACAGCGGCGTCAGGTAGTATTTGCGAAAATATTCACCCGCGCCAAGCTTGTCCAAGAACCCCGCGATGGTCAGCGTACGGTCCTGCGCCAGCTTGGTCGCCGTGCTGTTGAACCGCACGATATCGGTCAACATACGCAGGAATTTCGGATTCAGCGCATTGCGTCGCTGCGCGAAGATCGAATCCAGCGTCATCAGCCCGTATTCCAACCGCCCCCCGTCGATAGAGGCCCCGAAGCTCATGTTGGATTTGACCACCGGCACGTCGAGCTCTTTGAACAGCGCGGCGAGGTTGGGATAATTGGCGTAGTTGAACACGATAAAGCCCGTATCTACAGGCTGGTCGCCGTTCTTGCCCGCCATCTTCGTGCGCGCGTGCCCCCCCAGACGGGGGCAGCTTTCGAACAAGGTCACCTGATGGTCGTCGCCCAGCATATGCGCCGCCCCCATGCCGGAAATACCCGCGCCGATGACGGCAATCTTTCGGTGGCCTGCCAAAGAGTTATTCTGTGGCGGGTCGATGGCTTCAAATGGCATAAGGCGAGAATTTCCAGTCTGTCAGGTTTGTATCGGCACTTTCGGTGATACACGGGCTGGACGGTACATGAGTTGCAGTTAATCAGACACTAACTACGACTTTTTGTGACACCCTTGTCGTGGCTCCTCGCTTAGATAGCCCGTCAGGGCCGTTTGTCAGGGCGCGAAAGCGGCACAACGCGATTATCCTGCTCTGACAGTTCTTCGAAATCGAAATTATCCAGTTTGGCCGCACGTTTACCCGCGCGTTCAGCAGCCGTGCCCAAGCCTTCAAGATCGGCGCGGGCCTGCCCGAAATGGGTGTTCAGCTTGCCCACACGTTCGACCACGATCTCGACATCGCGGTGCAGCATCTTGAGCGTTTTGCGGATGGCCCCTGCCTGTTCCCGCATCCGCGCATCCTTGAGGATCGCGCGCATCGTATTCAGCGTTGCCATGCAGGTGGTCGGGGATACGATCCAGACCCGCGCATCAAAGCCTTCGCGGACGAGTTCAGGGAAGTTCGCATGCAGCTCGGCATAGACGGCTTCCGAGGGCAGGAACATCAGCGCGCCATCCGCGGTCTCGCCCTCGATGATGTATTTCGTGGTGATCGCCTGAATATGCGACTTGACCGCGACCCGCATGGCGCGGGCGGCATCCTTGACCTCGTATTCCGTCTTGGCACGGCGCAGGGCTTCATAGGCTTCAAGCGGGAATTTACTGTCGATCACGATCGGGCCGGGCGGGTTCGGCAGATGGATCAGGCAATCCGCGCGCCTGCCGTTGGAAAGCGTCGCCTGCATTGTGTAGCTGTCACTTGGCAGCGCCTTAGAGACGATATCGTGCAGCTGGATCTCACCGAATGCGCCACGGGTCTGTTTGTTGCTCAGGATATCCTGCAGCGACAACACGTCGCCCGACAGTTTGGTGATATTGTCCTGCGCCTTGTCAATCGCGGCCAGCCGTTCCTGTAGCTGGGTCAGGCTGGTCGTCGTCTGCTTGCTGGAACCGTGAAGTGTCGCGCTCATGCGTTCCTGCATCTCGGCCAAGGACCGGGCAGAGCGGGCCGCGTTCTCGGCCAGCCGGTCCTGCATTTGCTGCTGCACATGGGCCATGCGGGCCTCGATGCTTTGCACCATCTGGGCCTGTGCATTGGCTTGGGTATCCGACACGGTTTGCAAGCCCCCGCGCAGTTGTTCCTGCCCCATGCCAAGCTGTTGCACATGGCCGCCCAGTATCTGCATCTGTCGCGCCAGCGGGGCCGCCACCCGCGCCGACCGCCCCGCGGCACGAACCGCCATCACCAGCAGGATCAGCACGAGCAAGACCACGCCCCCGCCGCCCATAAGCAGCAGCATGGCAGGGTCTGTCAGCGCGTAGGTTTCACCGCCAAGCTGGATCATGTGCGTCCGAACAGACGTTCGATATCGCTCAACTTCAGCTCGACATAGGTGGGGCGGCCGTGGTTGCACTGGCCGGAATGGGGCGTCGCCTCCATCTCGCGCAGCAGCGCGTTCATTTCCTCGCCCCGCATCCAGCGGCCCGAACGGATGGAACCGTGACAGGCCACACGGCTGAGGATCGCCTCGATCCGGGCCTGTAACGTGTTGCTTTCGTTCTGATCGGCGAGCTCATCAAGGATATCCAGCACCATCGCCTTGGCATCCACCGTGCCAAGGATCGCGGGCGTTTCGCGCACGGCAATGGCACTGCCGCCAAAGGGTTCGATCCCCAGTCCAAAGCGCGCGAGGTCTTCCGCGACCTCAAGCAGCCGCGCGCAGTCCGACGCTGACAGATCCACGATCTCGGGGATCAGCAAGGCCTGCGCCGCGACACCGTTTTCGGCCATCTGGCGTTTCAGCTTTTCATAGACCAGTCGTTCATGCGCTGCGTGCTGGTCCACGATGACCATGCCCGTCGCCGTCTGTGCGATGATATAATTCTCGTGCACCTGTCCCCGCGCGGTCCCAAGGGGGAAGTCCGGCGCGGGTTCAGCGGCGGGAGCGTGTGCGTCATGGGTCTGAGTGTCGTGGGTCTGGACGTCAGCACCGCCAGCCTCGTACTGGGGGGGCGTTTCAACACGGCCCCACATGCCGGCGGTTTCGGCAAAGCCGGGTTCGGGCGCTTGCGCCTGATAGGCAGCGCTGCGCGCACCAAGCGAGGGGCGGTCCATCTGATACACCCGCGCACCGGGCTGTTCGGGGCGCATCGCCCCCAAAGTCGCATTCGCCACGGTCGTCGAGGCACGGTGCCCCGCATCCGCCAGCGCATGGCGCAGCGCCGATACGATCAACCCGCGTGCCAGTCCGGGATCGCGAAAGCGCACTTCGGATTTGGCCGGGTGGACGTTGACATCCACAAGCTTGGGATCGCAATCGACGAACAATGCGGCGGCGGGATGGCGGTCACGGCTCAGCAGGTCGAAATAGGCCCCGCGCAACGCCCCCACCAGCAGCTTGTCACGGACGGGACGCCCGTTCACAAACAGGTATTGCGTCACGGCAGAGCCGCGCGAATAGGTCGGCAGGGCCGCGTAGCCCGTCAGGTGCAGCCCTTCGCGTTCGGCATCGATGGCCAGCGCGTTTTCAGCAAACTCGCGCCCCAGCACTTGCGCCAAACGCCCGTGCAGCGCGGCGAACATATCGCCCTGTTCGGCCTCGGCGCGAAACACCTCGCGGCCCGGTCCGTCTCCGGACACATCGCGCAGGGTGAAACGCACGAAGGGTTCCGCCATCGCCAGCCGCTTGATGATGTCAGAGATCGCCTGCGCTTCGGCGCGATCGGTGCGCAGGAACTTCAACCGTGCGGGCGTAGCAAAGAAAAGATCGCGCAGCGTGACCACCGTGCCACCATTCAGCGCAGCAGGGCGCACAGGGCCGGTCACGCCGCCGTTGACCGAAATCTCGGCCCCGTCCTGTCCGGCAACACGGCTGCAAATGGTCAGCCGCCCGACAGCCCCAAGCGAGGGCAATGCCTCGCCGCGAAAACCGAAGGTGTGGATGTTCAGCAGGTCCGTCCCGTCGATCTTCGAGGTCGCGTGCCGGGACAGCGCCAGCGTCAGATCGTCCGCGGCGATGCCGCAGCCGTCGTCGGTGACGCGGATCAGCGTCTTGCCACCATCGGCATATTCGACCGTGATTTGCCGCGCGCCCGCATCGATTGCGTTCTCGACCAGCTCCTTGACCGCTGAGGCAGGGCGTTCAACCACCTCTCCGGCGGCGATTCGGTTAATCGCCGAGTCGTCGAGCTGCCGGATCACCGGGCGATTTTCGCTTATATTGGGGTTTGGATGCGCCATGCGGCTAGACCTAGCATAGAGGCGCGCGATTCTGAAAGCCGCGAATACGGATGGTTAACGCTCGTCGGCGAGGTTAATCCTGTGTGGCTGCATTGAACCAAGCGACGATCTCGGCGCGTTCGCTGGCCTGCATATGGCTTAAGTTGGCAGGGGGCATCGCATCTGTCACGCCTGCTTGCAAATAGATCTGTTTGGCCGCGCTGGCGATCTGATGTTCTGTCTCAAGCCGGATGGATTTCGGCGGCCAAAGCAGCCCGTCCCACGCGGGTTCTGCCGCATGACACATGCTGCACCGACCGCGCACGATATCATGCACCCGGTCAAACCCTTCGGCCTGGGCAAAGCGCAGTGCGGGGCCGGTGGCCTCTTCCGGCTCGACGCTGCGGAACATCGGCGCGGTCGACAGCCACATGATCGTGACGAACAACAGCGCGGTGACCGCCCATGTCCATGTCGGATTGCCCTGACGCGCGTGCAGGCTGTTGAAGTAATGGCGGATCGTGACCCCCATCAGAAACACCAGTGCCGCAATCAGCCAGTTCATCTCGGATGCGAAGGCCAGCGGGTAGTGGTTGCTGAGCATCAGGAAGATGACCGGCAAGGTCAGATAGTTATTATGTGTGCTGCGCTGTTTGGCGATCTTGCCGTATTTCGCATCCGGCACCCGCCCCGCCTTGAGGTCGGCCACCACGATCCGCTGGTTCGGCATGATGATGAAAAACACGTTCGCCGACATGATCGTCGCGGTGAACGCGCCCAGATGCAGCAACGCTGCACGCCCCGAAAAGACCGAGGTATAGAAATAGGCCATACCCACAAGGATCACATAGAGGCCGATCATCAGCCGTGTGTTGTTATCGCCGAATTTGCTTTTGCAGATCTGGTCGTAGACCAGCCAACCAAAGCCAAGCGACAACAGGGAAATCCCCACTGCCTGCCAGTTCGCCAGTTCCGCGACAGTGGGATCGACAAGATAGAATTCCGCCCCGAGGTAGTAGACCAAGATCAACAAGGCAAAGCCGGAAAGCCACGTCGAATAGCTTTCCCATTTGAACCAGATCAGATCGTCGGGCATCTGCGCGGGGGCCACCAGATATTTCTGCACGTGATAGAACCCGCCGCCGTGGACCTGCCATTCTTCTCCGTCCGCGCCGGTTTTGAGGTTGCGGTCGCGGTGCAGGCCCAGATCCAACGCGATAAAGTAGAACGACGACCCGATCCACGCGATGGCCGTGATGACATGCACCCAGCGAACGGCAAACTCGATCCAAGCGCCAATGGCGGCCATATCGTACATGGGGTGGCTCCTTAGTGTAGCGTCTTGGGTGTATGCGGCAGTTTACCCTTGGAACTGCCCGACAACCCGCCCGAGACTTCCTCGGTTGATTCCTCTGCCAGTTCTTCGGGCAGAAGCAGGTTCAGTACAATAGCAATCAGGGCCGCGGGAAGCAGACCGCTGGTCAGCAGGATCTTGGCCGTGTCGGGCAGGTGTTGCACCGCGCCGGGTTCCAGCTGAAGCCCCAGACCGATCGAGATCGAGATGGCAAAGATCACCATATTGCGGCGGTTCCAGTCCACATCGGACAACATCGACATGCCGGCGGCCACGACCATGCCGAACATCACGATAACCCCGCCGCCCAAAACCTCGATCGGGATGGTGCGGATCACGCCGCCGACCTTGGGGACCAGCCCGCAGAGGATCAGGAACAGCGCACCGACGGTGACGACGTGGCGGCTCATCACGCCTGTCATGGCGATCAGGCCGACGTTCTGGCTGAAGGATGTGTTGGGCAGCCCCCCAAAAAGACCGGCGACGGCGGACCCGATCCCGTCGGCATAGGTCGCGCCCTGGATTTCGCGGTCGGTCGCTTCGCGGCCCGCGCCGCCCTTTGTGATCCCGGCGACGTCACCCACGGTTTCAATCGCCGAGATAAACGCCATCAGACAAAAGCCGATGATCGCCGCTGCCGAGAACTCGAACCCGTATTTCAGCGGATTGGGCAGCGCGAATGCGGCAGAGCGTGACCACGACCCGCTGATGTCACCAAAGCTGAGCATCCCCACGGCCAGCGCATAGATATACCCCACGATCAAGCCGATCAGCACAGCCGAGATCGACAGCATCCCACGGGTGAAAAACTTGATCCCCAATGTGACAAAGATCACCACCAGCGCGGCCGACCAGTTCAGCAGGCTGCCATAGGCGGGCGTGCCAATCGCGGGCACACCACCGGCAGCGTATTGGATCCCCACCTTGACCAGCGCCAGACCGATCATCGTGACCACCAGCCCCGTGACAAGCGGCGGCAGCGCAAATCGGATCTTGCCGATGAACAGCCCCAGAAAGGCGTGGAACATACCGCCGATCACAACCCCTCCGAACAGCGCGGCAAGCCCGTCCACACCCTTGCCCGCCACCAGAGGGATCATGATGGGGATGAACGCGAAAGACGTGCCCTGCACAATCGGCAGCCCTGCCCCGACAGGCCCCAGCGTCAGCGTTTGCAGCAGCGTCGCGACACCGGCAAACAGCATCGACATCTGGATCAGGTACAGCAGTTCGGGAAAGTCGGGCGAGTTCGACCCGAACCCAAAGCCCGCCGCGCCCGCGATGATGATGGCGGGGGTGACATTGGACACGAACATCGCCAGCACGTGCTGAACACCCAGAGGAATAGCGCGATACAGCGGCGGCATGTAATTGGGGTCGCGCAGTTGTTCCGGCGTGCCGATGGCGTGGCGTGTCATATCAAATGTCCCTTGTTGATCACTGGCCGCTATTTGTGCGGTCCGATTATCTGCGGGGTTTACCCCTTGATCACATAAGGCGGGTCCAGCGGGTATTCGTCAAGGTTGGGGCTGGTGCCGATGCGGTCCACCACGGCGAAAAGCCCGGGCTCTGCCAAAGGGGTAAGCACGCCGTGCCATGTCCCGCGGTGAAAGTTCACGCCTTGATGCGGTGCCGTCAAGAACGCCAGCGGTGTGCCGGGGGTATCGCCCTCGTCGGGTGCCACGATCACGAGAAACGGCGCGCCCGTCAGCGGCAGGAAGGCTTGCGACCCTTCGGGATGCCGTTCAAGCAGGTCCAACTGGTAGGGCAGACGACGGGCCTGCGCGTTAAAGATGCTGATGCCCGCGCGACCGTCGGGCCCGAAATCCAGCTTTGCCAGATCATGGTGCCGCCCACAAAGCCCCGCGTTGATGATCCGGTCCGGCGCGCCCGAGGCGTCCAGCACTTCACCGAAAGGGGCGAAGGCATCTGCGGTCAGGGGCTGCACAGTGATCTCGCGCGGGCTCATAGCGACAGCGGCATGTGGCGGTTCACGTCCTTATACAGCAGATAGCGGAAGGGTTCTTGCCCCGTTGCGATACAGGCCTGCGGACAGAAAGCACGCAGCCACATGAAATCGCCCGCTTCAACCGGCACCCAGACGCGGTTCAGCAAATAATCCGCCGTGCCCTGAATGACGTAAAGCCCGTGTTCCATCACATGGGTCTCTGCGAAAGGGATGCGCCCGCCCGGTTGGAAGGTCACGATATTGACGTGCATGTCGTGGCGCAGATCGCCTGGGTCCGCAAAACGCTGGGTCGCCCAAGCGCCATCGGTATCGGGCATGGCAATCGGTGCGACTTCGTCGTCATGGGTCACGAATGCTTCCGGCGCATCCAAGCCGTCCACGGGCACATAGCGCTTGCGCACCCAGTGCAAGCCGCAAGGCGTATCGCCGGTGTTCCACAGCGTCCATTTGGCCGCAGGGGGAATATAGGCGTAAGACCCTGCCACAAGATCATACCCCTGCCCGTCCAGCGTCAACCGCGCGCGGCCTGTGGCCACGAACAAGACCGCTTGCGCCTGCGCGTCCGGCTCGGGTGTGTCGCTGCCACCCTTGGGGGCAAGCTCTACCGCGTATTGCGCGAAGGTTTCGGCAAATCCTGTCAGCGGCCGCGCCAGCACCCAAGCGCGTGTGTTCACCCATCCGGGCAGCAAGCTGGTCACGATGTCCCGCTGCACCGAGGCAGGGATCACCGCGTAGGCGTCCGTGAACACAGCCGTGCTTTCAGGAGAGACAGTCTGATCCGGCAGACCGCCGGGGGGGAAGGCATAGGTCATAGCATATCCTCCAGCCGCAGCCGTGCGATCCGTTCGACCTGTGCGCATGCGGTGGTAAATTCATCTTCGGTTGCGTTGGCGATGCGGGTCTCGAACTGGCGCAGGATGCCGTCCTTGTCGTGATCCTTCACCGCGATGATAAAGGGAAACCCGTGTTTCGCGACGTATTGGCTGTTCAACGTCTCGAAGCGGGCGCGCTCGGCATCGGTCAAGGCGTCCAGCCCGGCGCTGGCTTGTTCTTGCGTGCTTTCAGCCGTCAGCCGCTTGGCCGCCGCCAGCTTGCCCGCCAGATCGGGGTGCGCGGTTAGCACGCCCAAGCGTTCCGCCCGCGTCGCCGACCGGAACATCCGCGCCAAAGCATTATGTATCCCCGCGACAGAGTTATGCGCGGGCCCAAGTTCAAGATCATACGCGCGTTCGGCGATCCACGCTGAATGTTCGAACACCCCGCCGAATTTCGCGACAAAGCTGGCGCGGTCCATTTGATCCAGACGCAGGCGCGGCTGAGGCGGATGGGTGACACGCCAATGGTCAGCGATGTCGATGCGGCGCGGCGTCCAGACGCCTTCGAACCCTTTGATGTAGTCGATAAAGCGTTTCAGCGCCTGTATCCGTCCGGGCCGCCCGATCAGACGGCAATGCAGCCCGACCGACATCATCTTGGCCTGCCCGGCGCTGCCTTCGGCATAAAGCGCATCGAAGGTATCGCGCAGATAGGCATAGAACTGATCGCCCGAATTAAAGCCCTGCGGCGTGGCAAAGCGCATATCGTTGCAATCAAGAGTATAGGGGATGATCAGTTGATCGCGCCCTGCTACCTGCATCCAATAGGGCAGATCATCGTCGTATGTATCCGAGATATAGTCGAAGGCCCCCGTCTCTGCCGCCAGCGCGACCGTGTTCACAGAGCTGCGCCCCGTGTACCAGCCACGCGGCGCTGTGCCGACGACCTCGCGGTGCAGGCGGATCGCCTCGTCCATATCGGCGCTTTCAACCTCGGCGGTGTGATCCTTGTAATCGATCCATTTCAGCCCGTGGCTTGCGATTTCCCAACCGGCTTGGGTCATCGCCTCTACCTGCTGCGGGGACCGCGCCAAGGCGGTGGCGACGCCATAAACGGTAACAGGGATCTCGGCACCCGTGAACAGGCGGTGCAACCGCCAAAAGCCCGCCCGCGCGCCGTAGTCATAGATGGATTCCATGTTCCAGTGGCGTTGCCCCGGCCAAGGGGCGGCCCCGACGATCTCGGACAAGAAGGCCTCTGACGCGGCATCCCCGTGAAGCAGACAGTTCTCGCCGCCCTCCTCGTAGTTCAGCACGAATTGCACCGCGATCCGCGCGCCGCCCGGCCATTGTGCATCAGGCGGTGTGGGGCCGTAGCCGTGAAAATCACGAGGGTAGCGTGTCATGGGATCGTCCTTTGGTCAGCGCCTGCGCGCGCGGGGAAACCGCGCGCTGCGGGCCGTTGTTTTAGTCAACCAACGGTTTTCTGGCACTGATTTTTCGCAATGTACAGCCAGCCAACCCTTCCCGAAAGGTCGGCCGGCTGCCAGATCGGCTCGAGTGGCCCTGCTCTCTTATAGCGAAAGTTCTAAGGCGCTGGCCGGCCTGAAACTCAAACACATACGGGGGGCATATCGGGCGGGAAAGTGAGTGGAAGGGGCCGCTCTTGCTGCGCCATGCAACACGAGTCCTGTCGGCCCCTGCCCAATGATCGTCGCACCACGTGCGACTTGCCCGATCATAAGAATTCTGTCCCCCAGAATACATACTCGGATTGTATGGGTCGCTGGCAGGCAACACCTCCGATTGAATGTTGTGTACCATATAGGCGCAGGATGATTCGCGGCTCAAGCAAAAACGATTCGGTAGGCGAATTATTTTTCACCATCGCCCGAATCACCGCCTCTTTCAGCGCGGACGCGCCCAGAAAGCCGCCCATCAATCCGCCATTGACCTAGCCCGACACCCGCCTATCGTAAGGGTCCAACGGATCAGGAAAGACCCCACCCATGGCAAACGGCTACTTGACGACGCATGTTCTGGACACCGCCCGCGGCCACCCCGCAGGCGGGCTGGAAATCACGCTTTACCGGATCGAGGGGGCCAACCGCATGAAGCTGGTGCAAATGACCACTAATGCTGACGGTCGCACTGACACGCCGATCTTGCCCAAGGGCCAGTTTGCGGCTGGCACCTACGAGCTGGTGTTCGAAGCCGGGGCCTATCTTGATGCCATCGGAGCGGAGCCCGAAGCACCGCGGTTCCTGGACCAGATCCCCCTCCGCTTTGGCATTTCGGATGCGGATGCGCATTATCACGTGCCGCTTTTGCTATCGCCGTTCGGCTATTCAACCTATCGCGGCAGCTGAACGCCGCTGGCGGATGTGACGTGAGGGCGCGATGCTTGCATTGCGCCGTTGCCCCGTGGCACATTGCCTGTCTGATCAGACAGGAAAGCGCCCATGTCCACGCATGTATATGACCCGACCGAACTGGCCCAAAGCCACCTGCCACAGGTGACGGAACCCCGCAATCCGGGGATGCCGCTGGATATGGATTGGGTGCGCGCCGTGCAGGTGAACTCCTCTGCGGTGGAGCGCCGCGCCGCGGGTTTGCCCGCGCGCCGTTCCGTGAAGAAAGACTATCAGGCCGCGTGGCTGCTGCGCGCTGTCAGCTGTATCGACCTGACCACGCTGTCAGGGGATGATACCGCCCGCCGTGTCGAGCGGCTTTGTGCGAAGGCACGTCAACCGATTGCGCCCGCGCTGCTGGACGCGCTTGGCATGTCGCAGATCACCGTGGGCGCGGTCTGTGTCTACCACGAGATGATCGCCCCCGCCAAAGCAGCACTGCAGGGCACCGGCATCCCGATTGCCGCCGTTTCTACAGGATTTCCCGCCGGTCTCTCCCCGTTCGAGCTGCGTCTGCGCGAGATCGAGATGAGCGTCGCCGCCGGAGCCGCCGAGATCGACATCGTTATTTCACGCCGCCATGTGCTGTCAGGCGACTGGCAGGCGCTGTATGATGAAATGCGTGCCTTCCGCGCCGCTTGTGGCGATGCGCATGTCAAGGCGATCCTCGCGACCGGAGAGTTGGGCAGCCTGCGCAATGTCGCGCGTGCCTCGCTGATCTGCATGATGGCGGGTGCTGACTTCATCAAGACCTCCACCGGTAAGGAAAGCGTTAATGCGACCCTGCCCGTAACCCTCGTGATGATCCGCGCGATCCGCGACTATTTCGACCGCACCGGCTTTCGCGTTGGCTACAAGCCCGCGGGCGGGATATCGAAGGCGAAGGACGCACTGGTCTATCTAGCCATGATGAAAGAGGAATTGGGCGACCGCTGGTTGCAGCCCGACCTCTTCCGTTTCGGGGCCTCGTCGCTGTTGGGCGACATCGAACGTCAGCTCGACCACCATGTGTCGGGCAGCTATTCCGCAAGCCATCGTCACGCCATCAGCTGAGCCGCGTGAAACCAATGTCGGATTTGAGTATTTTGAAAAGGGTGAACCCATGAGCGTGTCCGAAATCTATGAAACCATGGACTATGGGACGGCACCGGAAAATGCCGCTGACGCACTGGCGTGGCTGGTCGATCAGGACAGCCGTTTCGGGCATTTCATCGACGGCGCGTTCACCGAGGCGCGGGATGATTTCGAAAGCCGCAACCCTGCCAATGGCAATGTGCTGGCAACGTTGACGCAGGCCAGCCAGGCAGAGGTCGACACCGCGGTTGCCGCGGCGCGCAAGGCGCAGCCCAAATGGGCCAAGCTGGGCGGGCACGGACGGGCGCGGTTCCTTTATGCGCTGGCGCGGTTGCTGCAAAAACACAGCCGGTTGTTCGCCGTGCTGGAAACGCTGGACAACGGCAAACCCATCCGCGAGGCGCGCGATGTGGATGTGCCCTTGGCGCAGCGGCATTTCTATTACCATGCGGGCATGGCCCAGTTGATGGAGTCCGAGCTACCCGACGCAGAAGCGCTTGGCGTATGCGGGCAGATCATCCCGTGGAACTTCCCGCTGCTGATGCTGGCGTGGAAGGTGGCCCCTGCTTTGGCGATGGGGAATACGGTGGTATTGAAACCGGCGGAGTATACGTCGCTGACCGCGCTGCTGTTTGCCGATATCTGTGTGCAGGCGGGCCTGCCCAAGGGTGTCGTCAATATTGTCACCGGTGACGGTGCCGTGGGCGAGATGATCGTGCAGGCTGAAGTAGACAAGATCGCCTTTACCGGATCGACCCCTGTCGGGCGGCGCATCCGCGAGGCGACCGCCGGAAGCGGCAAGGCGCTGACGCTCGAGCTGGGGGGCAAGTCGCCCTATATCGTGTTCGACGATGCGGATCTGGATTCGGCCGTCGAGGGGTTGGTGGATGCGATCTGGTTCAATCAGGGGCAGGTCTGCTGTGCAGGCTCTCGCCTGCTGGTGCATGAGCCCGTGGCGGATCGGTTCTATGCCAAGCTGCGGGCGCGGATGGTGAAGCTGCGGGTCGGTGATCCGCTGGACAAATCCGTGGATGTGGGCGCGCTGGTGGACCCCGTTCAGGTGCAGCGCGTGACCGAAATGGTCGCCGTCAACACCAGTGGCGAGGTGTTTACCGCAGGCGATGTCCCCGCGACCGGATGCTATTATCCGCCCACATTGATCACCGGCATGAACCCTGCCGATCCCTTGATGCAGGACGAGATCTTTGGCCCCGTGCTGGTATCCACCACCTTCCGCACCCCTGCCGAGGCGGTCGAGCTGGCCAATAACACCCGCTACGGGCTGGCGGCGACGGTCTGGTCCGAGAATATCAACCTCGCGCTGGATATCGCGCCCAAGCTGGTATCGGGCATCGTCTGGGTGAATGGCACCAATATGATGGATGCGGCGGCGGGCTTTGGCGGTGTGCGCGAAAGCGGCTTTGGCCGCGAAGGTGGCTGGGAAGGGCTGGCGGCCTATACCCGTCCAAAAACCACGCAAAAACCGTTGAAAGAGATCACGGCCTTTTCCGGCAGCGGCACGCCAGCGGACCCGATCGACCGGACGGCCAAGCTTTATATCGGCGGCAAGCAAAGCCGCCCCGACAGCGGATATTCCGCACCGGTCTGGGGCAAGTCCGGCGATCTGCTGGGCCATGTCTCGCTCGCGTCGCGCAAGGATGTACGCAATGCCGTGGAAGCGGCTCATGCCGCAAAGGGGTGGAGCAAGACCACCGGTCATCTGCGCGCGCAAATCCTCTATTATATCGCTGAAAATCTGGCGGCACGCGGGGATGAATTCGCGCGGCGTCTGGATGCGATGCAGGGCGCTAAAACCGGTAAATCCGAAGTCGATCTCGCGGTCAAACGTCTGTTCACCTACGCGGCCTGGGCCGACAAGTATGATGGGCAGGTGCATGGTGTACCGATCCGCGGCGTGGCGCTTGCCATGAAGGAACCTGTGGGCGTCATTGGTGCGCTTTGCCCGGCGGAGGCACCGTTGCTGGGGCTGATCTCTTGCATGGCACCGGCGATTGCGATGGGGAACCGGATCATTTTGTCCGCCAGCGGCCCCTTCCCGCTTGCTGCGACGGATTTCGTGCAGGTGCTTGAAACCTCTGACGTGCCGGCGGGTGTGGTAAATATCCTGACCGGGCCGCAGAACGACATCGCCGAAACACTGGCGCGGCATATGGACGTGGATGCGGTCTGGAGCTTTGGCGACAAGGCGCAAAGCGAAACCGTTGAGCGGGCCAGCGCGCAAAACCTGAAGCGCACATGGGTCAACAACGGTATGGCGCGCGACTGGGACGGCGCAGAGGGTGAAGGCAAAGCGTTCTTGCACGCCGCGACCGAGGTCAAGAATATCTGGATCCCTTACGGCGAATAGCCTGCCGATGTCCTGAAACGAAAAACGGGCGCTGAGAAGCGCCCGTTTTTTGTGTCTAGTCCTGTGGTGAAAGCAGCGGTCAGTCGTTGTCCTGCGCCGTGGCCTCGATCCCTTCGGGTTGGCCGACAACAACAAAGGCCAGCCCGTCAGGGTCCAGCAGGTCGTCGGCAACACGTTTCACATCGTCCAGCGTCACCGCCTCGACCTTGTCGTTGCGCGTGGCGATATAGTCGATGGGCAGGTCGATCATCTGCATCCCCACAAGGATGCTCGCGATGGTCTGGTTGCCGTCAAAACGCAGCGGGTAGGAGCCTGTGATATAGGTCTTGGCATCGTCCAACTCTTGCTGGGTCACGCCCTCGGCCGCGGCTTTGGCCCATTCGTCCTTGATCACATCCATCGCCTGCCCGATCCGGTCGTTCGCCGAACTGACCGATCCTTGCCATGTTTCAGCCAGATCCATCGGCACCAGATAGGAATAGACGCCATAGGTCAGCCCGCGTTTCTCGCGCACTTCGGTCATCAGACGGCTTTCAAACGATCCACCGCCAAGCACTTGGTTCAACACGGTCGCGGCAAAGAAATCATCATCCTTCTGGGAAATGCCCTTTTGCGCAAAAATCGCGACGGATTGGGGCGTCGGGAAATCGACGACCGTGGTGCCCGACGGGATAGAGACCTCGGCCTGTGGGGGCAGCGGCGCACCGGTTTCGGGCAGATCGCCCAACAGTTCGTCAAGCATCAGGCCCAGCTCTTCTGGCGTGATGTCCCCCACCGCACCGATGAAGATACGGTCGCGCGCCAGCACAGCCTTATGTGCCGCGACAAGGTCATCGCGTGTCAGAGCGGTCACCGTTTCTTCAGTCCCGCTGAGCGGCGAGCCGTAGGGGTGATCGCCATACAGCAGCTCGTCCATCTTTTTGCGCGCGATATCGTTCGGGTCTTTCGCGCTGGAGCGGATCCCCGAAAGCACCTGCCCGCGCACCCGTTCAATCGCATCCGGGTCAAACCGAGGCGTCTGCAACGCCTGTTTCAACAACGCGATCGACGCGTCCTGATTTTCGGTGAGAAACCGCGAGGATACGGAGAGCGCGTCGTCATCCACGCTGAACCGAAAGCTGCTGGCCAGCCCTTCGGCGGCACGGGCGAAATCGCGTGCGTCCATGTCACCGGCCCCCTCTTCCAGCAGGCCCGTCATCAGGTTGATTGCGCCGCGTTTTTCGGGGGCATCCAGCGATGCACCGCCGCGAAAGCGCACATCAACTGCGACGAAGGGGATCGAATGTTCCTCTACCAGCCACGCGGTGATGCCACCGGGGGAAGTTACCTCTTGGATGTCGACCTCTGCCCGGGCGGGCAGCGCGGCCAGAACCGTCAGGACGATTGCGTAAAACAGTCTCATTCCGTCACCTCTTCGCGCATCAGCCACCCTGTGACGGAGGCTTCGCGGTTAAATACATCTTTGGCGGCCTGCATGATGTCTTCGGCTGTCACGGCCTCAAGCACATCCGGCCAATCCTGCACGTCCTGCACGGTCAACCCGATGGCAAGGGCGCTGCCATAGCGGTTAGCGACACTGTCGGCGTTATCGCGGGCATAGATTTGTTCGGCACGGACCTGTTGCTTGATCCGTTCAAGTTGCTCGGCATCCACCCCGTCTTTCATGAAACCCGCGATGGCGGCGTCCATGGCATCTTCGGCGTCCTGCAAGGACACGCCCGGTTGCGGCACAACGACAAGGTTAAAAGTCGTATCGTCCAGCGATTGGCCACTATAGAACGCCGCTGAATAGGTCGCGACAGGCGCGTCAAACTGCAGTTTTTCGGCGAAATAGGATGTGGTGCCACCGCCCAGCAGTTCGGCCAACATGGTCAGGGCCGCTGCGGTTTTCTGGTCACCGGGATCCCGTTCCTGCGCCAGATAGGACCGGCTGACGTATTCCTGTGCAACGCGGTCATCGCGAAAGATCAGGCGACGTTCGGCGGTCTGTGGCGGCTCTTGCGTCCGCGATCGGTCGGGCAGATCCGGATTGGCGGGGATCTTGCCGTAATATTGCTCTGCCAGGGTGCGAACGTTTTCAGGCTCTACATCGCCCGAGACGACAAGGATCGCGTTGTTGGGGGAGTAATACAGCTTGTAGAAATCCAGCGCATCCTGCAGGTCCAGCGCGCGCATCTCGTGCATCCATCCGATGATCGGCGTGCCGTAGCGGTGGTTGAGGTATTGCGCGGCATTAAGCTGTTCACGGAACAGCGCGCTCGGGTCATTTTCGGTGCGCTGGTTGCGTTCTTCGATAATCACATCCCGTTCGGTCGCGATGTTTTCCGGTGTCAGACGGATGTTTTTCATCCGGTCGGATTCCATCTGCATCATCAGTTCAAGCCGGTCTGCGGCAACCCTTTGGAAATAGGCGGTATAATCATAACTGGTGAAGGCGTTATCGCGCCCGCCATTCTTGGCAACCGTCGCTGAAAACTCGCCCGACTCCATCTTGTCGGTGGCTTTGAACAGTAGGTGTTCAAGAAAATGCGCCACGCCCGACGACCCTTTGGGTTCGTCCGCCGAGCCAGCGCGGTACCACACCATCTGCTGCACAGCGGGGGCGCGGTGGTCTTCGACGACCACGACCTCCATCCCGTTGTCCAAGGTGAAATGCGTGACGTCTTCGTTGTCACGCGCAAGCGCGGCTGTGGTGGGCAGCGCAAGCGCCAATAGGGCCCCGAGGGCCGGTAATCTGATCATGGTCGGTCCTTTGAGCAGGGTCCTGAGACCTCTTACTTACGCCACCCCACGGGGTGATCAAGGGACCTAACAGAATTGTAATTCGGCCAGCGTCACTCTGCCGGAGGGGCGGAGGGCGTGCGTGCACCGGCCCGACGCCAGCGCGCGGCCTCGCGGGGGGCATCCAGGATCTGGCGTTTGTAGGCTTGGTCGTAGCGATCTGTCGGCACGATCTTGATCTGCGTGAACCGCGCCTTGCGCTTGCGGAACGCAGCATCGGTTTCGGCAAGTTCCTGACGTATGTTCGCCGACACGCCCATGCGGCTGGCCTGTTGCACCAGCGCGGCATCCGAGGCGGGGATGCCTGTTGCATTGCTTTGCGGTGTGCCGCCAAAGGCCAGAACCCCTTCGGCAATCGCGTTGCGGTCCGTCAGGTTCGCCTGCCCCGGCGTTGGCACGGGCAGCGCGTTATAGCTATCAGGCTGCTGCAAGGGTTTAGAGGGCTGGACCATGAATTCGTCAGGCCCTTTCGCAGTGCTGCGAATGTCCCGCAGGCCAGTGTTGCCGCAGGCCCCAAGGGCAAGCGGTAGCAAGACAAGAGCGGCGACAAAGCGCATGACGGATCTCCTTAAGGACTTGTTAAGGTCTTTGTACCAATATCGCAGTCACGCGGTAATTGTCACTGGCCTTTTTTCCGGGCCTTTTTCGGTGTGGCTTTCGCCGGTTTTTTGGTGTCGCCGGTAAAGTAAATCAGCCCCAAAGCGCCCGCAAAAATGAAGATATCGGCGATGTTGAACACGAAAGGATTATTGATACCGCAACAAGACATGTTCAAGAAATCAAGCACATAGCCGTAGATCAGGCGATCAACCACATTGGCTAACGCCCCCCCGATCAGCAGACCTGCGCTGATATTGGCCCAAAGGCTCATGGTTTGGCGGCTTGCCCAGATCAGCACGCCCACGCAGATTGCACAGGCCAGCCCGATGAGGATCCAACGACTTGCGTCGGACCCATCACCGAAAAGGCCAAAGTTGATCCCGCGGTTCTCGCCGTAGCGAAAGTTGATCAGCGGCGGCAATACGTCGATGGACCGGATACGGCTAAGCTCCATCGTATGCACGACAAGATACTTGCTAAGCTGATCCGCAAGAAACGCCGCAAAACCGGCCCAAAAAATAGTACGCATAACGACCGCTTTCCGTGGTTAGTGGCGGAAGTGGCGCATGCCGGTAAAGACCATGGCAAGCCCGGCCTCATCCGCTGCTGCGATCACTTCGTCATCCCGCATCGACCCGCCGGGCTGGATAAGCGCTGTCGCCCCTGCTTCTGCGGCAGTGATCAACCCGTCAGCAAAGGGGAAGAACGCATCGGAAGCGACGACAGAGCCCTGCGTCAGCGGTGCGGACAAGCCCATGGCTTCGGCCATATCCTGCGCTTTGCGTGCGGCGATACGCGTGCTGTCGACGCGGCTCATCTGGCCGGCACCGACGCCCACGGTCGCGCCATCCTTGACGTAGATGATCGCGTTGGATTTCACGTGTTTCGCGACGGTCCAGGCGAACATCAGGTCCGACAGCTCTTGATCGGACGGCTGGCGCTTTGTCACGACCTTCAGGTCATCCATGGTGATGCGGCCAACGTCTTTGTCCTGCACCAGATAGCCCCCCGACACCTGACGGAACGACAACGCGGCCTGGGCCGGATCGGCCAGACCGTTAGTGGTCAGCAAGCGCAGGTTCTTCTTCTTGCCAAAAATCTCCATCGCTTCGGGTGTGGCGTTCGGCGCGATCACGACCTCGGTAAAGATCGCGCTGATCGCCTCGGCGGTTTCGGCGTCAAGCGTCTGGTTCAGCGCGATAATCCCGCCAAAGGCGCTGGTGCGGTCGCAGTCGAACGCGCGGGTATAGGCATCCACCATCGACGTGCCTTGCGCCACGCCGCAGGGGTTGGCGTGCTTGATGATCGCACAGGCAGGCCCTTTG
Organism: Sulfitobacter sp. SBS6; assembly: GCF_048285585.1. Classification (NCBI taxonomy): domain Bacteria; kingdom Pseudomonadati; phylum Pseudomonadota; class Alphaproteobacteria; order Rhodobacterales; family Roseobacteraceae; genus Sulfitobacter; species Sulfitobacter sp. SBS6. Next base: position 54,604 of record NZ_JBLWBA010000004.1, read on the forward strand.
GCCGGATCGAATTCGCTGACTAGTTCAAAGGCGGCATCGGTGTCGTTGATATTGTTATACGACAGTTCTTTACCCTGATGCTGGGTCGCCGTAGCAACACCGGGACGTGCCGAGCCATCGGTGTAGAAGGCCGCTTGCTGGTGGGGGTTCTCGCCGTAGCGCAAGGTCTGCGCCAGCGTGCCGCCCACGGTACGACGACGCGGGGTGTCCCCGACCTGCGCGGCCATCCATGTGCTGACAGCCGTGTCATAGGCCGCCGTGCGGGCATAGGCCGTCTGCGCCAAACGCTGGCGCAGCGCATAGGTGGTCTGCCCGTTATTCTCGGACAGTTCGTTGATCACTGTCGCATAATCTTCGACATCGACGATCACATTCACAAAACCGTGGTTCTTCGCGGCGGAGCGGATCATCGCAGGGCCACCGATATCGATATTCTCGATCACCTCGGCATATTCCGCCCCTTTGGCGACGGTTTCTTCAAAGGGATACAGGTTCACCACAACCAGATCGATCGCGCCAATGTCATGCTTGTCCATCGCCGCGACGTGCTCGTCATTGTCACGCAGCGCCAGCAACCCACCGTGCACGACGGGGTGCAGCGTCTTGACCCGACCGTCCATCATCTCGGGGAAGCCGGTGACCTCGGACACATCCTTGACCTCCAGACCTGCGTCGCGCAGCGCCTTGGCGGTGCCGCCGGTGCTCAGCAATTCGACCCCATGCGCCGCGAGCGCCTGCCCCAGCTCGACCAGACCGGTCTTGTCAGATACGGAAAGAAGCGCGCGGGAGACGGGGTGAAGATCAGGCATCGGGGAGGTTCCTTTGGTCAGTCTTGGTCATCATATGGATCGTCGAGCGATAAATCTCGCACGCCAATCGCAGTTTCCTGCGCTTTGGACAAGGACCACCTGACCCTGCTGGCATAGTCGACGACCCGCCCGCTAAGCAGAATTTGCACCGACGCGCGGGGTTTCAACCGGTTGCGCTCAAGGTAAACGCTTGGTTCCAAAGACAGTTTATGCGTCCCATCATGACGGAACACCCAGATTTCGCCGCTTTTCTGGGCCATGGAAATTGCCGCCCCGCCCAGATCGACGGTGGCATCCACATCCGGGTGCAGATGGAAACGAATCTCGAACGGGATACCGGCAAGCTTCACCGCATCCATTTCCCGATCAAAGACACGCTTTTCAGCGGGCTCTATCGCGAGCAGCATGTCCTCCCCCGCGAGGCCGCGACCGTCGTGGGTCAGTTCCAGGCTGCGCGCATGGGTCAGGCCAAAGCCCGCGACATAGCCATTATGCGCGCCCTGAAACTGGGTGCCGTCCCCGACGGAGCCGATTTCGACGGGCACATAGGTCGGGCATTCGATCAAAGCCTCGGCGCCCGTGTGCCGGTCGGGCTCTGCCAGTCGCGCGCTGGAATAGCCGCCAAGCGACAGGCCAGAATGCGACGGTGTCGCACGCCCCGCCCGCCGCCAATCAGCGCCAAATGAATCGCCCGGCCCGCAGTTCACGACCAAAGGGCGCCGCCCGCTGGTCAGTTCAAACGCAAGCGTAGAGGCATGGGCATTGAACGATGCGGCCCCGCCGGGGGGCGGGCTGGCGTCGACGATCACACTGGTGCGCCCTGCGGACAGGCGCGCATACCCCATCGACAGCCCGTCCGGCTGGCGCGTCTTGATCTTCGCCGTGGCCAGCGCGTGATCCAGCCAGCCTTCGGCACCGCGCCCGCCGCCATGGAACCGCGCCAGCCCGCCGTCGGAATGCCGCAGGGTGCGTAGGGTGGGCGCGATGCGTTCGATCGCCTCCATATGCGCAGTTGGCGTGCCGCGTCCCGCATCGCTTAGCGCGGCGGCGGCCCATGTCAGAAGGGTAAATGCGTGCAACAGCTCTTCGGGGTTGCGGGTGGGCAGGCCGCCCTGCGCATCGATCTGCGCCTCGCATTCGCGGGCCAGTGCCTTGATCGCAGGATCGGCGCGCGACTCTTGCCCCTCAAGCGAAAGACCGGCGTAGATCAACCCGGTCAGCGCCTCGAACCGCGGCAATCCCGGGGCTGCGGCATGCCAGCGACGCGACAGGAAATCAGTTTGTTCGACCAGCGAGCGATAGAAGACATCGCTTTCGTCTTGCGAGGTGCCACGCAGTACAAACAGCGCGTGGTTGATCCAGCGGATCAGCCGCCTGCCGGTCAGATCAGGGGTCCAGCCGATGCCTCGGCCCTTGCCGTAATGGTCGATCCAGCCCCAAAGCCAACGCTGCGCCGTACCGCGGGCGCGCACGTCGCCAACCGCAGCCAGATCATCCATCCAGGCGAAACCATGCAGATCACGCGCGAAATCCTGATCCGGCGTGGCGACTTCCCACAGGCTTGACGCGTCTGGCGCTTCGATCAGACTGCCGGAAAACAGGAGGTTGCCCGCGATCAGCTGCCGACCCCGCGCAAAAGACCCAATGGTGCGCGGTTCGGGAGAGGAAACGAATCCCCTCGCTTGGGTACGCGTCTTGGTCGCGGCACGGGCGTGCCACCGGTTTAGAAAACGCGTTTTTCGCGCATTGAAGCTGGTACTTGTCATGCGGCTGCCCTTGTACGCTCTGCTGGCGTTTTGCGGATGTTAGCCGCTGTTGCCACCTGAGTCACCGCATTTTGACACGGGTTTTTGCGGGCGACGCAAATCCGCCCGCGTCAGGTTGGGTCTTTAGGCGTCCTTGCGCAGGCAGGCGATGTAAAACCCGTCCATGCCACCCAGTTCAGGCCAGTAATCGGGGCGCAAACGCAGGCCGCCCTCTTGGGTTGTCCACGCGGGATCAACACCGGGCACAGCCAAAGCGTCGCGGTCGACCCGCATATCCGCATGACGTTCCAACGCCTCGTCGACCTGCACTTCGCCTTCGTCGGGCAGCAGGGAGCAGGTGCAGAAAATCAAGCGCCCCCCGGGGTTGAGCAGGGACCACGCATGGTCGATCATTTCCGACTGCAGCTCGATCAGATCACCGAATTCGGACCCATCCTTGGCGTGGGGCAGATCGGGGTGACGACGGATCGTGCCCGTGGCAGAGCAAGGCGCATCCAGCAGAATCGCGTCAAACGTCCCCTCGAACCGGCGCGCATCGACGACAACGACTTTGGCCGGCAGATGCACCCGTGCAAGGTTTTCCCGAACCCGCTGCATCCGCTGCTTGGAGTTATCGACCGCCGTCACCTGCGCACCTGCGGCGGCAAGCTGCATGGTCTTACCCCCCGGTGCGGCACAAAGGTCCAGCACGGCCTCGCCTTTTTGTGGCGCAAGGATTTTAACGGGCAGCGCCGCGGCGGCGTCCTGCACCCACCAATCGCCTTCGGCAAAACCGGGCATGGTGGTGACCTGCCCCGCATCGGCGACGCGCACCGAACCGGTGGGCAAGACGGTGCCGCCCACGGCCGCGGCCAAACTTTCAGGATCTCGTTTCGCGGTCAGATCCAGTGGCGCACCTGCGAAATGCGCGGCTTCGATACCCGTCATCGCGTCGGGCCCCCAGGCTTCGGTCAGCGGACCCCGCAGCCATTTTGGCAAGCGCGGCGCGCGCAAGGCCTCCCATGCCTCTGGGCCGTCGGCGGCGATTTTGCGCAAAACGGCATTGGTCAGCCCCTTGAGGTGCCCGAGTTTTTTATGCGTCGCGACCAGTTCGACCATCGCATTCACCACGCCGTGGGCAGCGCCGCCCTGACACAGTTCGACGGTGCCGACGCGCAGCGCGTTGCGCACGGTCAGCGGCGGGTATTTCGACAGGTGTTTCTGCAACAGACGGTCGGCGCGTTCCATTCCGCGCAGGGTATCCATTGCCAAACGCTGCGCCCGTGCGCGGTCATCGGGGGGCAGCTTGTCCAACGCCCCCGCCGACAAGAGCTCTGACATCAGACGTTCTTCCCCCAGGATCATATCCAAAAGGTACACCGCACTTCTGCGGGCCTGAACGCCGGTGTCTGACATGCGATACGCTTTCTTCTTTGGGGTGCCCGGGTTGTCTGGGCTTGGTTCCGGCGTATATCAAGGGGACAGTGGCCTCAAGAGGATGAGAGTATGACCGAAGCCGGCAAACGCCCCATGCCAAGCCCACCCCATGATCCGACACCCATGCCGGAGCCCGGGCCGGATATTCCCCCAGAACCCACGCCCGATCCGATGCCGATGGTACAAGAGCTTCCCGCCGCCGCGCAACGCGCGCTGGCGGAGGCCGCCGAACGCCGCAAGGCCGCGCAGGCACTGGACCTGCCGACAGAGCTTGGTGGTCGCGACGGACCAGAACCTGTCCGCTATGGCGATTGGGAGAAAAAGGGCATCGCTATCGATTTTTAAGACACCTTTCCCCATGCGCTGAATTCCCTATGCGCTGACAATGCGTCGCGCAGATCAAGATTACGGCCAAGCGCCCTGTGGCGCTTGAACATAGGCGAGGCTACTTCAACGAGAAGACCGCTGACTGCCCTGCCCCCTTATCCGAGGTAAAGCGGATTTTCCCACCGTTTACAGCGACTTCCTGACAATTGTAGCCAAGGTCGTCATCGCCCCAGATCAGGCTTCGGCAGAAATACCCGCCCTTCCAGACCCATTGGCCCGACACGTCCCACACGGCACCTGTACCCGATATGCCGCCGCTTTCGGTGACGCGCAATTCGACCAGCGGGCGAGTCAGTGTTTTACCCTCCACCACCGAAACGAAATCGCGCTGGCTGTCCAGTTTCTGGAATTCTGCCCAAGCGGCCCCGGTCAGCGCAAAGAACGCTGCGCAGGTCAGTAACGTCAGTTTTTTCATCACACCCTCCAACCAGATTGTTCCCATGAATATACGGGCCAGAGGTTAAGATAGTTTCACCACGGTTAAGTGACAGGGCGGCAGGAGGCGTCAGTCGTTCAGGCCCAGAACGTCCAGCATATCATAGGCTCCGGCAGGTTTCCCCTGCCCCCAAACGGCAGCTTTGATGGCACCGCGCGCAAAAACCGCGCGATCCGACGCGATGTGGCGCAAGATGATTCGCTCGCCCGCGGCAGCGAACATCACGTCATGTTCGCCCACAATGTCGCCCCCGCGGATCGCTGTGAACCCGATGTCACCCCGCTTGCGCGCACCGGTGATCCCGTCACGCCCGCGGTCAGAGACATCCGCCAGCGCGACGCCGCGCCCTTCCGCGGCGGCTTCGCCCAGCATCAGCGCAGTGCCCGACGGCGCGTCGACCTTCTGGTTGTGATGCGCCTCTATCACCTCGATATCAAAGTCTTCATCAAGCGCGGCCGCGACACGTTTGGTCAACTGGGTCAAAAGGTTAACGCCCAGGCTCATGTTGCCCGCCCGCACGATCACCGTCTGCGTTGAAGGTCCGTCCAGCGCGCCGATCTGCGCGTCGGTCATACCGGTGGTGCCGATAACATGAACCACACCCGCGTCAGCCGCGATCTTGGCGAAGGCGAGTGTCGCTTCCGGAGCGGTGAAATCGATGACCGCCTGCGCGTCTTGCATCGCCTCTGCCGCGTTATCGGTCACGATCACGCCAACAGCAGTGCCGCCCATAGCAACACCGATATCCTGACCGACCCACGCATGCCCGGCACGTTCTACCGCACCCGCCAGATGCACCCTGTCGCTGGCAGAAACCTGCCCAATCAACATCTGGCCCATGCGGCCCGAAGCCCCTGTAATCACTATGCCGGGTGTATCGCTCATGTTATGCTCCTTATTCGGTTCCGGTTTAGCGCGTGGTGATCTGCTTGGCAAAACCTCAGCGAACCCTTAGATGAAGCGCATGGCAAAGAACAAGTTTCATGAGGGCTCAGGCCCGTCGCAACGGCAGCTTCGCGTAGGCGAAACCATTCGTCGCGCCCTATCGGATGTTCTGGCGCGTGGCGATGTCCACGACCCTGAGCTGAACCGGATGTCGATCACCGTGGGCGAAGTACGCGCCTCCCCCGACCTGAAGATCGCAACGGCCTATGTGCTGCCTTTGGGCGGAGACGGTCAGGAAGACGTGCTTAAGCTGCTGGCGCGCAACAAGGGCGAGCTCCGCCGGTTGATGGCGAAGAAGCTGGTCCTGAAATACGCACCGGACCTGCGGTTCCAACTGGACGAAACATTCGACCGTATGGACGAAACGCGCCGGATGCTGGCGCAGGACGTGGTGCGCCGCGATGCTGACGCCCCCGACCGCGGATCGGAAGACGCGTGAAACGGTTCTGGGCCGCGCTTGGCTTCATGGGCTGGGCCGCCGCGCCCGTCCAAGCCGAAACCTGCGAAACCCTGACCTACAACGGCACCGGCTATACCCTGTGCCACGTCGACCTGACGCAGGACCGGCTTGAGCTGTTCCTCTACGATGCGGACGGCAAACCGCATGGGTATTTCAACACATTGAATACGGCGTTGAAAAAGCGCGGCGCACAGCTGGGCTTTGCGATGAACGCGGGCATGTATCACGATACCCGTGCGCCGGTGGGCTATTACCTTGAGAACGGCAAAGAATATCAGCAGGTGATCAGCAGCGACGGCCCCGGTAACTTTGGCCTGCTGCCCAATGGCGTGCTCTGCCTGCGCGACGGGCGTGCCGATGTGATCGAAACCAAAGCTTTTCTGCGCGACGCCCCCGACTGCCGCAGCGCCACACAATCGGGACCGATGTTGGTGATCGATGGCAAGATGCACCCGCGCTTTCTGAAAGATGGCACCTCGCGCTATATCCGCAACGGCGTTGGTACCAGCGCCGATGGCAAACGCGCGGTTTTTGCCATCTCGAACGAGACGGTGAACTTCTATGATTTCGCGCTGCTGTTCCGGGATCACCTAAAGCTGCCAAATGCGCTTTATTTTGATGGCAATATCTCGAGGATGCGCGCACCCGATCTGGGCCGCAATGACTTGGGCTTTAGCGCGCTTGGCCCTATCATTGGCGTCGTGAAGCCCGACGCACCGTAGCGCAACAAGAGTTTTCTTGCCTTCGGCGAGGATTTTTCACCATTTGGAAGCCAGAGTCTCTGGGCAATCTTGCCGGACCTTTGATAGGAGGCGGGCAAATCAGTTAAGGGCATTTGATATGGGACGCAGGCGCAAGGGACGGGATATTTCGGGGTGGTTGGTGGTGGACAAGCCCGCTGGCCCGACCTCTACAACCGTGGTGAACAAAGTCCGTTGGGCGCTGAACGCGAATAAGGCGGGCCATGCGGGCACCCTTGACCCCGAAGCCACCGGCGTTCTGGCGATCGCGCTTGGCGAGGCAACCAAGACGGTTCCCTTTATCACGGACGCGATGAAAGCCTATGAGTTCACGGTCCGCCTTGGGATCGCGACAAATACCGATGATGCCGAGGGCGAGGTCATCGCAACCTCGGAGCTGCGGCCTGATGACGACGCGATCAAGGATGCTTTGGGCAAGTTTATCGGTGACATCCAGCAGGTGCCGCCGCAGTTTTCCGCCGTAAAGATCGACGGCCAGCGCGCTTATAAACTGGCGCGCGACGGTGAAACGATGGATCTGGCCGCCCGCCCGCTTTTTGTCGAACAGCTGCTGCTGGTGGACCGCCCCGATGCCGACCACGTGACGTTGGAGATGGTGTGCGGCAAGGGCGGCTATGTCCGGTCGATTGCGCGCGATCTGGGACAAGCCTTGGGCTGTCTGGGCCACGTGCGCGAATTGCGCCGCATCTGGTCGGGCCCGTTCGAGGCCTCTGAAGGGCTGACGCTGGCGCAGATCGAAGATATGGCGCGCACAGACGCTTTGGACGCGCATTTGCTGCCGTTAGAGCAAGGGTTGCAGGACCTGCCAGAGGTGAAAGCCACGCCGGAAGGGGCCACTCGTCTGCGCAACGGCAACCCCGGTATGGTGATCGCCCATGACGTTGAATATGGCGACGAGGTCTGGGCGTCGTTTGAGGGCCGCGCCGTTGCTGTTGGGCGTTTCAAGGCGGGCGAATTGCATCCGTCGCGTGTGTTCAACCAGCCCGGTTCTGCGTGATCACGCGCAGCCATACCAAGGGCGATGCGCCTTCGACGGCTGTCTATTCGGACTGCGAAAACTACCGCTATAGTCTGACCCGCGTCTGGACCCCCGAGGCGGAGCGGGTGCTGTTCGTCATGCTAAATCCGTCAAAAGCGACGGAAATCGAAAACGACCCAACGGTCGAGCGGTGCGAGCGCCGTGCCCGCGCCTTGGGCTTCGGGGGGTTTCAGGTCACCAATATCTTTGCCTGGCGCGAAACCAGCCCCAAGCTGATGCGTCAGGCCAAAGACCCCGTCGGCCCTGATAACGATATGATTTTGAACGAAGGTATCTTGTGGGCCGATCAGGTGATCGCGGCTTGGGGCACCCATGGCGCACATCTTGGACGGGGTGCGCAGGTGCAAGAACTGCTGTCGCGCAGCCAAACGCCCGTGTACCATTTGGGCCTGTCCAAGGACGGGCATCCCAAGCATCCTTTGTATATCCGCTATGCTCAGGAACCGATTTTCTGGGGCCTTTAGGGCAAGCTTAACTTTCTTGATTCTATGGTGCTGATGCGGCCTTGGGTTTTGGGGCTGTTTCATCTGTATCCCCGCGTGATGCGGGCAATAGGGTCGGGTTTGCACATGCTGTTTCTTGCCGGATTAATGGGGTTGATCACCGTCGGGGCCGCCGCCTTTATCGACATCGGGGTCGAGGAGGAGGAGACAACCACCGACGAAGATGCACCGGCCGGCGATGTGATCTCCGGCACCCCCCGGGATGACCTGATTATCGGCTCGGGCGGCAGCGATCAGATCGCGGGCTATGGCGGTGATGACCTTGTGGAGGCGCGCAATGGCGATGACACCGTGTTTGGGGACAGCGGCGATGATACATTGAGGGGCGGCGCGGGCAACGATGACCTGCATGGCAATGATGGCGATGATCTATTGGCGGGGGCCGAGGATGCGGATGGGCTTACCGGCCATAATGACGATGACATCCTGCAGGGCGGCGCGGGCCACGATACGCTAAACGGCTCTGCCGGGGGTGATACGCTTTTCGGGGATAGCGGGGATGACGCCGTGATGGGCGGTTTGGGCGATGACTTGCTGATTGGGGGGCGCGGGCAAGACGCGCTCTTTGGTGGATGGGGGAACGATACGATTGACGGCACCGTCGATCCGGACCGGCAGGATGCGCGCGTCACCGATATCGACGAAGGGGATTACCTGAATGGCGGTGGCGGCGATGATGTGATCCTTGCGGGAACAAACGACACGGTGACCCCGGGCGCAGGGCGTGATGATGTGATCCTTGGCGATTGGGTCAGCCCCGATGGCATCGTCGATATCCGCAGTTTCGACATAGAAGATGACAGTCTGCTGCTGGTCTGGGACGACAGCGATGCAGCCGCGACAGCGCCCAAGGTGGCAGTTGAACCGGATCCGGAGGATCTGCACTCCCATCTGATATCAATGGACGGGGCGATTGTGGCCATGGTGCAGTCGGACCAGTTGCTGATGCCGGGCGACCTATCGCTTATCCCCCTCAGCTCGGCCCTCGCTGCGGGGCTAACGCGCGGCTGAACCGCCGATGCCCTCTCAACGGGCAAAGAAGCCAACGCGCCCCGCGACGCATTAATCCTTTGCCAAGGGGGCGAAACTTTCCTATACGCCCCCATCGCCCGATGATTCCTGTCAGCGGGTGATACTCCATGGGCCTGTGCTGGACGACATCCCGGCCTGTGCCATCACTTTAACCCTTCGAAAAGGAGACCCCGATGTCGATTACGCAAGAAGAAAAAGCACGCGTCATGAAAGAATTCGGCACCAAAGAAGGCGACACCGGTTCGCCCGAAGTACAGGTTGCCATTCTGTCCTCGCGCATCGCAACGCTGACCGAGCACTTCAAAACCCACAAGAAAGACAACCACGGTCGCCGTGGCCTTTTGAAAATGGTTGCGACACGCCGGAAGCTTCTGGACTATGTCAAAGGTAAAGATGACGCGCGTTATCAGGACCTGATCAAACGTTTGGGCCTGCGCCGCTAACCAGCGCTGCACCGCCACAACGATGAAAACCGCGCCCTGGCAACAGGGGGCGGTTTTTTCGTTTCCCCCTGTGCTTTAGTGATGTGCGCCACAAGGAGAGCCTATGCCAATCAACCTGCGTGACCTCACCCCGCAAGATACCGATGCAGCCGCGCTGCTTTTCTTTGCTGCGGTGCATCAGGGCACCGCGGATGTGTATTCGGCCGAACAACGCATCGCTTGGGCCGGAAAAGCCCCCGCACCCGCCACATGGCGAGGGCGGTTTGATACCGTGTCGGGTATCGTGGCCGAGATAGACAACCGTATGGCGGGCTTCATGACCCTTGACCGCGAGGGGCTGATCGATCTGGCCTTTGTGCACCCCGATCATATGGGCACAGGCGTGGGGCGCACTGTGTATTTTGCCATCGAAGACCGTGCCCGCATATTCGGCGCGCGACGTCTTCGGACCTTTGCCAGCGAAAAGGCAAAGCCATTTTTCACGCGTATGGGCTGGACCGTCGAGGCCCCCAATATTGTCACCAAAGGCGGGGTCAGCTTGCAAAACTACAAGATGTTCAAGACCTTGTCAGGCTGACCCCCTTGCCGCTCTGCTGCGGCTTGCAATCTGTGGCGTGCAGGGCCGCGTGTAGGGGGCAACGCTTCCCTTCCCATCGCAGGCAAACTGCTGTATGGCCGCACAATCTGAAAGCCGGCGCCCGGACTCCAGCGCCCGACAAAGAAGATACCGGAGTCAGGGGGAATATGCCCTCTACGCAAATGGCCCGATCCGGGCCGAAACAGGAAACGTAGATGTTTAATGTAACGAAAAAATCCATGCAGTGGGGCGAAGAGACGCTGACACTGGAAACTGGCAAAGTGGCCCGTCAGGCAGACGGTTCGGTGATTGCGACACTGGGCGAAACCAGCGTCATGGCGAACGTCACCTTTGCACGCCAGCAAAAACCCGGTCAGGACTTCTTTCCGCTGACCGTCCACTACCAAGAGAAATACTATGCCGCCGGTAAAGTACCGGGTGGCTTCTTCAAGCGTGAGGCCCGCCCCACCGAGAAGGAAACCCTGACAGCCCGTCTGATCGACCGTCCGATCCGTCCGCTGTTCGTTCCCGGCTTCAAAAACGAAGTTCTGGTGATGTGTACCGTTCTCAGCCACGATCTGGTTAACGATCCCGACATGGTCGCGATGATCGCTGCCTCCGCAGCGCTGACCATTTCCGGCGCGCCGTTCCGCGGCCCGATCGGTGCCTGCCGCGTTGGTTTCGAGGATGGCGATTACGTTCTGAACCCGACCGTCGACGACATGCAGGACCTGCGCCTGAACCCTGATCAACGTCTTGATCTGGTTGTCGCCGGCACCAAAGAAGCCGTGATGATGGTTGAATCCGAAGCCTATGAGCTGTCGGAAGAAGAAATGCTGGGTGCGGTGAAATTCGCGCACGAGCAGATCCAGCCTGTTATCGACCTGATCATCGATCTGGCCGAAGACGCCGCGAAAGAGCCGTTTGACTTCCAGCCGGTTGACTATTCGGACCTGTCCGCAGCTGTCAAAGCTGCTGGCGAAGACGCTATGCGCGCCGCCTTTGCAATCGCCGACAAGCAAGAGCGCACCGCCGCTGTTGCCGCTGCCCGCGAAACAATCAAAGCCGCGCTGACCGAAGAGCAACTGGAAGACGCGAACCTCGGGTCCGCTCTGAAAGGCCTCGAAGCGTCCATCCTGCGTGGTGACGTGGTTAAAACCGGTAAGCGTATCGACGGCCGTAAGACCGACGAAATCCGCGACATCGTGGCCGAAACCGGCATCCTGCCCCGTACACACGGGTCGTCGCTGTTCACACGTGGCGAAACACAGGGTCTGGTTGTGACCACTTTGGGCACCGGCGATGACGAACAGTTCATCGATGCGCTGCACGGCAACTTCAAATCCAACTTCATGCTGCACTATAACTTCCCGCCCTATTCGGTTGGTGAAGTTGGCCGTGTCGGTGGCCCCGGCCGTCGCGAAATCGGTCACGGCAAGTTGGCTTGGCGTGCGTTGCAGGCGGTTCTGCCTGCCTCCACCGACTTCCCCTACACCATCCGCGTTGTGTCCGAGATCACTGAATCGAACGGCTCCAGCTCGATGGCGTCGGTTTGCGGTGGCTCCTTGTCCATGATGGACGCAGGTGTGCCATTGAAAGCGCCCGTCGCGGGTGTTGCCATGGGTCTGATCCTGGAAGAAGACGGCTCCTATGCGATCCTGTCCGACATCTTGGGTGACGAAGACCACCTGGGCGACATGGACTTTAAAGTGGCCGGTACCGAAGCAGGTATCACGTCGCTGCAGATGGACATCAAGATCGCCGGCATCACGCCCGAGATCATGGAGAAAGCTCTGGCACAAGCCAAAGCGGGCCGTGTGCACATTCTAGGCGAGATGAACAAAGCCATCTCCGGCGCGGGTGAATTCTCGGTTCACGCCCCTCGCATCGAAACGATGCAGATCCCAACCGACAAGATCCGTGAAGTGATCGGGTCCGGCGGTAAAGTGATCCGCGAGATCGTTGAAGTGTCCGGCGCGAAAGTCGACATTAACGACGAAGGCATCATCAAGATCGCATCGCCAAACGGCGACTCGATCAAGAAAGCTTATGACATGATCTGGTCCATCGTGGCCGAGCCTGAAGAAGGTGCGGTTTACACCGGTACCGTCGTCAAGATCGTTGATTTCGGTGCCTTCGTGAACTTCTTTGGCAAGCGCGACGGTCTGGTACACGTATCCCAGATCGAAAACCGCCGCCTGAACCACCCTTCGGATGTTCTGAAGGAAGGTCAGGAAGTGAAAGTGAAGCTGCTTGGCTTTGACGATCGCGGCAAGGTGCGCCTGTCGATGAAAGTTGTCGATCAGGAAACCGGCGAAGAAATCAAGAAAGAAGAAGGCGGCGAAGCGTAAGCTTCTCCACCCGTTCTGAAATGACGAAAGCCCCGGCCTATGTGCCGGGGCTTTTTTTGTGCCGTGACGGGTTAGTCCCGTTTGGCTTTAGCTTTCCATAAAGCTGTCCAGACGGTCCCAGAGCGAGTTATCCAGCAGCAGCTTGAAGCGCAGGTAGAAACCTTCCTGATACAGATCGCTGCGCAGGGCCGATTTGTTCATCGCGCGGTTATAGCCCAATGCAACCAGCGCACCTTTGGTGGGGGCAAACCCAATCTCTGCGCCGATACCGTTGGTGGCATTGCCTTGGTTGTCCCACAAATGCGCGGCGTTCAAGCCGATCTGGAACCGGTTGTCGCCGAACTCGTAGTTAAAGCCAGCCTGCACCAGTTGGGTGGTGGCGCGGGCAGAGAACCCGCCAAGGGTGGTCAGCTTTTGCGACTGACCCGCGTATTTCGCGTTCAGGCGCAGGTCGGCGTCTACTTCATAGGCCGCGTCTACGGACCACATATGGGTCACCGATTTGGTCTCGCGCTGTTCGATGCGGTGCTCGTACCATGCCAGCACTTCGAGGCGTGGATCGTGAACCGGACGGTAGGCGATACCCGCACGCGACCGGATCCGGCGGTGGTCACGACCGTCGCGCTTGTCCAGTGCAACACGGGTACGGCCCAGCACGGTGAAGTCAGGTGTGATCTTACCCGCGATGCCAAAGCTGGCGTAATGGGTGTTGCCACTGTCTTCAAAGGTGGTGTCCGCATCGGCATCGCCCACCCAGCTTTCCGCGCTGGACCCCCACTTCGCGCCAAGGGCAACGCTGGTCAGACGGTGATCGTCGCTTTCCATGCTGCGGGAATGTTCAATCCCGAAGCTGAAGCTGGTGTTCCCGTTCATGGCCCATTTGCCCATCATCACCTGGGTAAACATGGTGTCCGAAGATCCCAGACCTTTGACGAAATCGGTGCTTCCGCGCAGCCAGTCATTCAGGTCGTAAGAGAAACCCAGCTTGGAGTGTGTGGCCATGCTGTCGTCGCCAAAGGTCATTTCGACCTCGCTATAGGCACGCCAGCCGGGCACGGGCTCGCGGTACATGCCCAGGGTCAGCTCGGTCGGGCGGTCCGAGCCGCCAAAGGGGTGACGCAGCTCTGCGGTGATGACGGTGCCGGGGCGGTTCGCAGGGGTCCAGTGGCCGCCAAGGATCAGACCGGGATGGGCCTTCTTCGAGGTTGCGGTGTGATCCAGGCGATACTCCAGCCCGATGTAGCCTTTGAAATTCGTGCTGAACTCTTTGGCATAGACGGCATCCACGGTCAGACGCTCGATGTCAGAGGTGCGGTCACGTACATAGTCCACACCAAGAACAAAGTCGCTGGTCCCGTCGATCTCAAAACCGTAGTTCAGACGTGCGCGGGTGGTGCCGGGCAGTGCCAGACCGCCGCGCGAGGCAAACTTCTCGCCGGTGTGAACCATCTCGAAGTTGAAGTGTCCGGTTTCCTTGCGGATGTCGTAGGACAGACGGTAGGCCGTATCCGATACGCCATTCGCATCTTCGGAGCGCGCAGCCTCGGCTTCCCACACGCCACCCTGCGTCCCCTCGTGACGGATATAGGCAGAGTGCAGACGCTCGCGGGCGGTATTGCCACGGTCGGCATCGGCATGCACGATACGTGCGCCAACGGTGGTGCGGTCGGTCAGCGCGAGGTTCACCTCACCGCCATAGAGCCAGTAGCGGTCGGCCCCTTCCACATCGACTTCGTAGGTGACGCGCACCGACACAGGGTTGCCCTGACCGTCGAACTGGCGCACCGCATCGTCAAAAGTGATCGAGTTGCCAAAGAAGTCCAGCAGGTAGTCGCTGCCGCGGCGCAGCGGCGTGGTCGAGATGACATCCCCGCCCTCTTCATCGCGCACCAGCAGTTCAACCCGCTCGGAGCCTTGTACATAGCCGTCCAGATCCAGGTCATAGGGGCCGGACACACCACGCCCGAGGAATTCCTGCACGCGCTGCTCTTGGGCAGTACGGGCACCGAACAGGGTCACGCCGACCTTGTCGTTTTCCCAATGGGCTTTGGCACCGGTCACCACACGACGCATGCCGTCAAGCTTCAGCGCGCTGGCTTCGGGTTCGATCGCGATGTCACCGTAAAGGATGT
Organism: Sulfitobacter sp. SBS6; assembly: GCF_048285585.1. NCBI lineage: Bacteria > Pseudomonadati > Pseudomonadota > Alphaproteobacteria > Rhodobacterales > Roseobacteraceae > Sulfitobacter > Sulfitobacter sp. SBS6. The sequence continues at coordinate 69,661 of NZ_JBLWBA010000004.1, forward strand.
ACGAACGACCCTTCTCGACCTTAACGTACAGGTTTTCCGAGGATTGCGCGTCGAAGCCACGTTCGGAGTTGTCACCATACACAGGGTAGAACTCGTCGCCACGGATGTCGCGGAACAGGCGGTCTTCGGTGTCACGGTCCGAGCTATAGCGCAGTGTCAGCAGCGCATCACCCGAGATCACGCCCTTAAGGTACACTTCACCCCGCAGACCGGTGGTTGTGTCTTCGAAAGAGCTGAAACGATCCGCGTCCAGCAGCTCACCCTTCGCGCCGCCCAAGGCCACGGCCCCTTCGATCACGCCAACCATGATGCGCTGGTCCAGATCGGGGGTGAACGTGATGGTTTCTTCGGCGCGGCCAAAGGCACCGCTGATGGTGATACGGTCTGTGCCTGCAACCTGTGGCGGGATCAGCCCAAAGGTGGCCTCGCCGTTGTCCAGATAGACCTGCACGCCGGGGGTGCCTTCGCGGATGTCGGCCACGTCCCACAGGGCCAGCTTGGCGCTGAGTGTCACGGTACCGGAGGCAGGTACAGGCATGCCACGGGCATCCAGCACACGCACCACAACCGGGATCACGTCGGTCGGCGATGCGGGCGCGGTGTCGGGCATGATCACCTCGAATTTGGCGGGCTTGCCGGGGGCAACCACGGTGATTTCCTCGCGGACACGTTCGATGCCGAAACCGTCACGGCCGACCAGCGTCAGGGTGTTCTGCCCCGCGTCCAGTTTCACCGCGACAAAATCCAGTGCCTGCGTGTTGTTCTTCTCGAAGCTTGTACGCTCGCCTACGCGGTCGCTGCTCAGCTCGCGGCCGTTCACCAGCAGGCCCAGCGACAGATCGCCCTTGCCCTTGACGCGCACGCTTTGGGTGCGGCGATCCAGTGTCTGACCATCGGTCAGGTCCACGAAACCGGGTGCATCGTCCAGCGTTTTGATCAGCATCTCGAGCGACTGGCGCTGTGCCTTGCCGGACGCTTTCTCAGAGACGGAGTTCGCCGCGCGGTTTTCATCCAGACGCTGCATCAGACGCGAGCTCAGCTGCGTGGTGGTCGCCACACCGGCTTCGCTGCGCACCGAACGTACCGGCGCACGCTGGCCTTCAATCGGCAGGTCGGCAGCGGTCAGCGCGTTGGATTGCGGCTGCTCGGCAAAGTACTTCTGACGCTGGTCAACCTCGGCCATCGCTTCGGGGGTGCAGTCCAGCACGGCGAAGTGCTCGGCGCGCAGTTCCCCCTTGCGCAGCGGGATCAGGCGCGACCCACCGCGCAGCAGATCATTGGTGCGGGTTACGGTCACTTCGGTACCAACGGGCAGGGTTTCGTCCTGCACAAGGAACGCATGGGTCACGGGGCGCAGACCGAAAAGGGAGTATTTACCATCCATATCGGTCACAACCGACAGGCCCTCTTGGGTCACGATACGGACGCCGGGGATACCTGGTTCAGTGTGGTCGCCACGGATACCGTCTTTGTCACAGTCCATAAAGACCGACCCGATGACAGTGGCTTCACGGGCGAAGACGCCACCGCTGTTGTTCAGTTTGACCATCGCGCGGGCAGTCTGGGACTGCATCACGGTACCGGTGCCCGCCTGACGACCCGTCAGAACCGCGGTGTTCTCGTTGCGGCCTTCGCGGGCGGCTGCGGTGAACTGCATGACATAGGTCAGCTCGTGGCTCGACAGGGGGGCCAGCATGCCCAGGTCATAGGTCATGTCACCCGACGCATCGACGGCAGGGTCTTCCATTGTCTCGCCGTTGAAGGTCACCGACCCTGCAACCAGCTGGCTGCCATAGGCGGGGCGATCCATGATTTCGGCACCGATCAGCGCCTGGTTCATGTTGTTGGTGAAGTTCAGGGTGTAGACCACGAACTCGCCCGCGCCGACCATATCCTTGTCGGCCTGCTTGTCCAGCGCCAGCGGCACGCCATAGTGTGGGTCCGCAGGAATGTCCGAGATGTCGAGCATCCCACCGGCGTGGCGGAAGCTTGCCATATAACCGGCCCCCGCAACACGACGGTTAAAGCCGGGGAAGTCGGCGCGCACGGAAGGAACGTCCCATGCGGGGGCGTTCATCACGGCGTACTGGTATTCACCGGCAGGCATGTCACCGAAGCTGAAGAAGCCGCGGGCATCGGTCATACGGCGCGCCATTTCGGCACCGCTGTTCATGTCCATCAGCGCGATGGCCACATTCCCGATCGGCTCGTTGGTCAGCGCATTGAACAGGAAGTTACCGGGGGTGATCAGCAGCTCGTCTTGCAGCGCGGCACCGGCACAATCGGCAGTGGCGATCAGACGGTCACCGTCGGTGGTCGCGATCACATTGTCGCCGGATACGGGCACATCCATCCGCGCCATAGGAACGGCGGCGGTAAGGAAAACACCGTTGTTAGGGTCTGTTTCCGTGGCGGTCACACGCTCTACATCGCCGGTCAGGAAGCTGCGCAGCGTGATGATCGCACGATCTGCGGACATCGTTTCGTTGCACGCACCGGCGGTCAGACGCAGGCGGGTATCGCTGTTTGGCACAGCATGAGGCTGGTCTGCTGCGGTTTCAGGATGTTCAAATTGCAGGGCACCGGTCCCGGCAGCATCGCGGCTGTAAACTGTTGTGTTAGAGTCTACATCAACTGTGCGATCTTCCATTTTCACGAAGCTGCGGGCGGTGTTGGCGACCTCTACGTCGCCCAAGTTCATGGGCACGGTCACAGTGAACGCGGGGTCGCGGGCAAAACCGATTTCGTAGTCGCCCTCGTGAAAGAAGGCCACGGCGTCGACCTCGCCAGCGGGGCGCGCAGTCTGGTAATCATGACGCGCATCGCCCGCCGCGTGATACAGGGCAACCATGCCGCTTGGGTCGGTGATGCTGTGGAAACGGGCGTTCAGGGGCACCTCGTCGCGCAGCAGAACACCTGTGGCGGCGGCCCCGTCGATGCGGATCTGGGCACCGTGTACGTCACCATAGGCCAGCACATCACCGTCCGAGTCGTTGCGCAGGCGCAGCGTGTAGGTCAGCTGTGTTTCGTCTTCCATCTCGCGGACGGATTGTTCCTTTTGCAGCTCAAGCGAACTGCCCATGATGGTGGTCTTGCCAGCTGCGGCACCCGTCAGGATGCGACGGGCCGCGAAGCCTGTTGTGCTTGTGGCAGATACCGACAACACCGACTGCATCAACGTGGCGGGAGTGGCGTAGAAGGAGGTGCGGAATTCGTAGATGAGCTGAGCGCTATCGCCCACATCCATGAACATCGGCGCGCCTGCGCTGATCGTGGCTTCGCCATTGTCGATGCGGCCATTGGCATTCGCGTCATAGACAAGGCGGGCGTCGTTCATCATGCCGGCACCCTCTTGGTGCTGCATGGTCATGGCGGCGTTCAGTGGGACGTTCCCGATGTTGGCGACCTCGAAGTAGTATTGCGCCATCGCGCCACGGGTCAGCATCAGTTCGGAGTATCCGTTGACATCCAGCGCAGGCACTGCGGCTACTTTGGCGTCTACGGCGTTCGAGTATACAGTCTCGATGATGCCCAGCGCTTCGTTAAAGTAGGTGGTCTGCGCGACGTTCCGGATGAAGGTGCCTGCGGGTACCTGCTTGGCAGCGGCGCCGTGCGGCAGGAGGGAGATCACCAGCGCGACGATCCAGAAACACGACATCATGCGGAGGGCGGTTTTGTGAAAGTTGCGGTCCATTTGATCAATCCCTGTTCTATCTTTTCTAAGAGGAGAGGAAGTGTGGTTCCCCCGGAGCGAGGGGGGGAAGGGTGCTCCGGGGAAACCTGGGGTTCGTTTACTCGTCCACCTGAACGGTGAATTCTAGCGTGGCGAACCCACCCGGAAGGACCGTGCCGTGGTCGCTCGAGATGTTGCTCGAGGTGACTGTGGCGGTGCTACCTGCCGGGAAGAGCGTCTCGCTGCATGTGCCACCACAGTCGGTTACCGATGTGTAGGCAGGGGCGGCATCAGAGATGATGACGTTTGCAGCGGGAGAAGAGCCGGTGTTTTCAGCTTCCACTTTGTAGCGGATGCACTGACCGGGAGAGACGTCCTGACGGGTCTTGGTAAAGGTCCCGACGGTGCCGTCGCAGTTGGCGTCGATGTACTGGTACTTGCTCAGCGTGACGTCGCCAGAGATGATCACGATCCGGTCTTCTACTGCGTTGTCAGCAGTATCCGCGTCGGTCGCTGTGCCACCGTTCAGCGAGGGGTCAAGGCTGATGGTACCGATTTCGGTCACACCGCTTGTCGCTGTCGATGGTGTTTGCACACGGTAGATAACCGAGATGCTTTCACCGGGGGCAAGCCCGTTCACACCAGCCGATACACCGTCCGTCAGATCATCAAAGTTGTCGATCACCAGCTCGGAGGGGTCGATCACACCGTTGCCGTTTGCATCCCAGAACAAAGCGCCCGAGAAGTTGTTCAACCCTGTGTCGTTGATCGCTCCTTCGGTGATTGCAACGTTACCGGTGTTGGTGATGGTGTGCACCATGTCGACGATACCACCGGGCGAGGCCTGGGCGTTCTGGTCATCGATGATCTCTACGTTGTAGATCTCGTTCACGGTCACTTCGTTGACGATCCGGTCGCCTTGGCCCGAGACAGAGGACACCAGCGCGATGTCGACCAATGTGTCACCCGGTGCCTGATCTGCCGGCGGGGTTACCACAACGGTGAAGGTATCGCTTGCACCAGCAGGGATGGTCCCGGTGTTGCTGATCGCGGACCCGTCAGCGGAGCGGAATTCGACGGTCCAACCGGCGGGCAGCGCTTGTGCCAGCGAGAGGTTGTAGCTGTCGGATACCGGGCCGTTGTTTTCAACGACCATGTCGTAGGTGACCGGTGCACCGGGGTCGGTGGCATAGTTCACCCAAGGCGCGCCGGCATTGGTGGGGTCAAGGCCATCGCCTTCGGAGCCTGCGACTGCGTTCTCAAGATCAACGGCAGAGGCAAGGATCGCACCGGTGAAGGTCGCTGTCGATGTATCGGAAACACCCGAGGCATCGGAGGTAGTGGATACGGTGGCGTTGAAGTTGGCAGCAGCCGTTGGGGCCACATCTGTTGGCAGTGTTGCGATCAAGGTGACCTTGGCGCTGTCACCCGCAGCAAGCGGACCGACGGAACCGATGATCGGCGTCACACCATCTGCACCCACAAAGCGGAAGGTTGTGCCCGCGGGGTAGTCGATGTTGCTGACATCAAGCGTCAGGCTGTCGGTCTGGTTCGACCGGTTGGTCAGCACGAATTCATGCTTCACTGTGCCACCCTGGGCCGCATCGCCAGTTTCGGTCACGACATCGTTGTTTGCCGCGTCATCATCTGTTGCCGAAGCCGTCGTTGGATCCGCTGCACCAGCACCGTCGATGGCTGTATCAGCGATAGAGACCGCGAATTGGTCATCCACAATGATCGAAGCTGTGTTCGAGGGTGGGAAGGCAACGTTGTCGATTTCCTGTGTGGCGACGTTTTCAATGATACCCGCATCAGCAGTGTCGAGGATCACAGCTTGGAACGTCACACTACCGGAGCGGCCGGAACCGACGCTCGAGATGTTGAAGTTGACGCTCTGGCCGTTGGTATCAAAGGCGATTGTCTCGCCGGAGCCATTGGTCGCATCGACCGAAGAAGACCCGTTGGCGTCATCCAGAATACCCGCGGCGTCAGACCACCGTGCCGAACCGGGCACATAGGCCAGGCGACCGTCCAGAATGTCATCGACGGTATAGTTGTTCGCAGCAGCCAGACCGGTGCTGGAATATGTCAGCTCGATGCTCACGGTATCGCCGGCATCGACGATGTTGGGGTTACCGCCGGACGCTGCATCAGCGACCATGGACTTGACCAGTTCGACAATGGCGTCGTTCGAGATGGTTAGCGTATCGGTGTTGACGGCTGTCTCTGTGCCATCAAGATCAGACCTTGCGGTCACTGTGATGCTGTCCGACCCTGTTGCGTTGGAGGGGACAGAGACTTCGATGACGACGCCGAACTGCTCGCCCGGTGCCAATGTTGGCGTTTCGGTCAGCGGTGTGGCGCTATCCGCGACACCATCCATGTTCGCATCCGGATAGAAGACGATGGCAGAGGTATCGAGCGTGCCTGTGTCTGTCTCTACTGCGGTCAGTGCGAAGAAGTCTGCGCCGTTCCCTTCGTTGGTAACGATGTGCGGCAGGAAGGCTTTACCACCGGGTGCGATGGTTTCGTTGTTGTCCGAGGTCAATGTCACGCCAGCAACCTGCTGAACGATCGTTTCAACCGTGTTCGACGTGACCGTGATGGTATCGCCGGCTTGGTTTGTATAGGTCGCAACCGCTTGGTTGCCGATCACGGACCCGGCTTCTGGTGCGGCGGCCAAAGCGGCTGCGCCAAATGCGGCAGTCACCGCCATCGCGCTTGCAGAGCGCATGAAGAAAGATTGATGTTTCACGTTAGTCATTCCTTTGATTTATCTAGATTAGGTAAATTGGATCAGGTTCCCCCCGATCAATTGACGCGCACCCGATAGCTGTTGAGTGCGATTTCGCCTGACTCCAAAGGTTCGCTGAGCGTCCAACGGACGGCAGCGATCTGATCCTCAGGAAGTGGTTCTGGTTGGAGTGTGCCATCTGCACCGGCGACCATGCGGGTGGCGGGAAGTGTGGACCATTCAAGGCCATCGTTTTCAGGGTCGAGATCAGCCTGGACTTCAAACACGGCCTTGATCGATGTGCTCTGTGCGCCAAGCGTCAGGGTGACCCCTTCGGGTACGGGGGCCGCAATAACGATCCCCGCAAGTGCGTCTGCAGTCGTGTTCTCGTGCTGCAGTTGGTATTGGATGACCTCGCCGGGGCGGACGGTGCCCCGCTCGATCAACTCCTCTTCGCCACCGTCATTGGTTTCGACGATGCGGAAAGAAAATGTGCTGGAAAGTGCGTCAGCAAAAGCCGGCACGCCGGCGACAGAAATCGCGACACCAGCAAGCAGTGCACGGGCGATTTGTTGAGTTTTGAAAGTCATAATTTTTTCCCCTAGTTGCCGACCACCGCCGGCGGTTTTGATGAACCGGCCCAGTGTTTGGGCTGTCCTGAACTCATCATCAGGGGAAATGTCTCGGGGTGCATTCTCGCTTAGGGCTAGGTTTTTGATCTGCTGGGCAGCCCCCTACCCGTCCGTATATGCGGCGCTATCAATTCGATGGCGAAACACGCAATTCGCGCGGTGATTGCAGACGAAAACCCGCATCTCGCCGCGCAAAGCAGGCGAGTCACCCTCATGCAAAAGGGCGTTGATTCTATTTATTTTGGGGAATGTTTGGCCCGATCCGGGCCCAGATCAGGGAAAACCCCGACCGGATAGCCGGACAGGGCGTTTCGTATAGTTAACTGTCAGTGAGAATGGCCGTGCCCGCCATGATCGTCATCGTCTAACGATCCGTGTACCGCAAACTGGTCAATTCCCGCATCCTGCGGTTCAATAAAACGATAGCTTTCGCGCACACCGCTGTCTGAAAGCTCGCGTGCGACGGTCAGCAAGGTGTTTGGCGCGTGGTCGGCGCAAAGCTCCATCATCTGGGCGACTTCCTCTTCCGCGACGGGGCGGGCCGCTTCGGGCGATGGCGCGCCATAGATCTCGACGAAATGCTTCATCAGCTGCAAGGTGATCGCTTCAACCTCGAAGGGTTCGGCTTTGGTCACGGCAACAAAGGTGACGCGGCCAAACGTCTCTACGCCCATCCAGCCATTCGCGAAGGCCTGCCGCGCCTTGCCGGTCAGATCACCTTCGGACCAGTTCGAAAATTCAAACCCGCCAGAGACGCACCATTCGCCCGTGCGCGCTGGCGTGTGGAACACATTGCGGTCGCTTTCATCAAAGTGGATGGCGCGGGCGAGGAAGAGATCGCTCATGGGGTTGGCTCCAGCAGGTCGGTCAGAGGGATAAGATGCGTGGTCGTATCGGTTTTCAGCAGCAGGCCAAAGTTTTCGTCGATACCGGTAAAGTCGCCCGTCATATCGCCATGGGTGATCTGATCTCCCATGGTCCAGGCCAATCCGGTCCATTCCTTATGCAAGGGGCCCGCGCCCTCGTCATCCCAGCGGTTCAGCGCCACCAGCATATGCCGCGCCCAGGCCTCTAGCAGCTCGACCGGGCTCACCTCGGCACACCCCTCGCCATAAAGTGTGGTGACATCGGGCGTTTCGCCCGGCGTGTCGGATTGCGGCAATAGCTTCACGTGAAACGCAACGACCAGCCAATCGGGCACGTGATGAGGGTCTGTATCAGACGCCGCCGCCCGCATCTGGCCGCAGATCGCACCGTTCAAACGCAGATCGCCGTTCCAGGCGAGATGCACCCCCACCTCTGGCGGGGCGAGCGCGCCAAGCGCGTTCTGGAAGCCCACCGCACAAAGCGGGAGCATCGCCATCGCTTGGGCCAACGGCACCTCGGGCGCAAAGACGATGGCGGCCTGCAATACGCTTGGCCCCAGATTATACAGCACCAGCCCCGCATCACACCCCTGCCGCGCCTCTGCGCAGGCCTGAGCGAACGGGTCCTCCGCCTGTGCGCCGGTCAACAAAGGGGGGAAGACGGGGCTGTCGCTCATGCGTGCCCGCCCGCGATCAGGGCCTTGGCCACCTTGCGGAAGCCTTCGGCCTGCGTGCTGTCGGGTTTCGACACCACAATCGGCGCGCCCCCGTCAGCCGCGACACGGATATCCAGATGCAACGGAATCTCGGCCAACAAAGGCACGCCCAGCTTTTCAGCCTCGGCGGCGACGCCCCCATGCCCAAAGACATGTTCCTCGTGCCCGCAGTTAGAGCAGATATGCGTGCTCATGTTCTCGATCATCCCGAGGATCGGGGTCTTCAGTTGGTTGAACATGTCGATCCCCTTACGGGCATCCAGCAGCGCCACATCCTGCGGTGTGCTGACGATGATCGCGCCGTCCACATGGGCCTTTTGCGCCAGCGTCATCTGCACATCGCCGGTGCCGGGGGGCAGATCAACAATCAACACATCCAGCGCGCCCCATTGGACTTGCATCATCATCTGCTGCAACGCGCCCATAAGCATCGGGCCGCGCCAGACGACCGCCTGATCGTCATTGGTCATCAACCCGATCGACATCATCGTCACGCCAAAGTTGCGCATCGGCAGGATCGTCTTGCCATCGGGGGACGCAGGCCGCCCGGACACGCCCAGCATCCGCGGCTGCGAGGGGCCGTAGACATCGGCATCCAGCATGCCCACGCGACGCCCTTCGGCGGCCAGCGCACAGGCAAGGTTCGCGGCAACGGTAGATTTACCCACCCCGCCCTTGCCCGACGCAATGGCGATGATCCGGTCCACGCCGGGGATCTTCTCGGGCCCCGCGGGTTCGGACTTGCGCCCCAACTTCAGGTCGGGCGGCGGTGCCTGCTTGGAATGGGCCGTCAGCACGGCCGAGACAGAGGCAACGCCCTCGAGCGCCTTCACCGCGGCGTCGGCCTCGTCGCGCAGCTTGGCGTAGGCGTCGGCGTGGCTCGGGTTGACCTCAAGCACAAAGCGCACCGCGCCGTCGTCGACGGTCAGTGCCTTCACAAGCCCAAGCTCTACAATATCCTTTCCGGAGACGGGATCATTCAGGGTTTTCAGGCAGGCCAGTACGGCATCACGGGTGACGCTCACGCTTCGGACTGCCCTTGGATCTTGCCAGTCACGACATGTTCAAGGTCCAGCCCGTCAATGGTCAGCACCACCTTGGCCTCGAATGTCTTGCCGCCGGTGTCGCCGTTTTCGCGCATCGCTTCTTCGATCGCCTGCTGCGAGGTCACACCGACCTGCTTGAGGAACTTGCGCATCGACATGTTGAAATCATCGCTCATGATTTTCTCCTGTTCTTTGGGTGGATCGGCACAGCGCTTAGTGATCTTTGCGCTTGCTGAAATAGTCTTCGGATGTGCGCACACGCGGGCGTTCTTTGCCAGCCAACGGATTGTTCTGCGCGTGGTACTGCGCGTTGATCCGGCAGTTGTCGCACATCTGGATCATCTTCGCCGCCTCGGACGAGGCGAACATCGCGTGTTTTCCTGCCAGCTTTTCGGTGATCTTCTCAACCGTGGATTTCACGCCGAAAAGCGACCCGCATTCGATACAGGCAAAGGGCTCTTCCTCGTGCAGCACCACTTGGGTGAAGGCCTGCGCGGTCAGGTTCAACTGCGGCTTTAGTGTAATCGCATTCTCGGGGCAGACGTTCGCACATAGCCCGCATTGCAGGCAGGCGTCTTCCTGAAAGCGCAGCTGGGGCAGATCGGGGTTATCGCCAAGCGCCCCGGACGGGCACAGCGACACACAGGACAGGCAGAGCGTGCAGGCATCGGTATCCACCAGCACCGCGCCATAGGGGGCGGCGTCGGGCAGGTCGATCACCTTGGCCTCGGGCTGAAGGGTCTTGCCTGCAAGCCGTGCGACCTGACGGCGGGTGCCCAGAGGCAGCAGCGTGTCATGCGCGGGCTGTGCGGTTTCGGTGACCAGTGCGGTTTCCAGCGCATCGGGGTCGGCCACATCAATGAGACGGATCGTATCGGTGCCGCTGATCGCGCGGGCGATGTCAGCCTGCACCTCGATCACGTCACGCTCTGTACGCGGCGACAGCAATACATCCACATGTGCAAAGCCGCAGCCAAGTGCGGCAAGCATCTCCGCATGGCCAAACCCTGCCAGCGCATCCACGGCCAGCGGGATGACATCAACCGGCAAGCCCGCGCCAAAACGCGCGTAAAGGCGGATCATTTCGGCCCCGTGGTCGTCGTCATGCACCAGCAAGCGCGGCGCGGTGCCACCCGCCTTGCGATAGGTCGATGCCAGCGTCGACAACCGGCGGAACAGGGTATCCACGGGCGGCGCGTCATAGGTGATCGCCCCCGAAGGACAAACCGCAGAACAGCTACCGCAACCCGCGCAGATCATCGGGTCGATCGCCACATGTTCACCGGCCGAGGTGATCGCCCCCGTCGGGCAAAGGTCCAGACAGTTGGAACAGGCGGGCTGCCCGGCCCGCGAATGGGCGCAAAGACTTTCACTCAGCCGCACGTAAAGCGGCTTTTCAAAGGTGCCGACCATCTGCATGGCCTCGCGCACGGCCTCTGCCACGGCGGGCTTGCTGCCCGGATCGGCCCGCAGATAGCCGTCACGTTTGTGCGGCGCGGGAAACAGCGATGTATTCCCCGTCAAATCCAGAATGATATCGCATTGCGACTTGGCCCCGTCCCGCGGCGCGGTGAACGAAGGCGCGCCGCGCCCACCGGGGATCAACATCTGCAACTGGTCAAAGGTCAGGCTGAAATCGCCCAATGCGCCCGACGCCTTGCGCAGATCGCCTTTGACCACGTCAAAACGCGGATCAACCGCCCCGTCATAATCGCCCTGCCACAGTACCGTCACCGCAAGCGTATCGGCCACCATCTCTGCCACCTCAAGCGCGAGGGCGGGCGGGGCCATGATCAGACACGTGCCCTCAGACACGACATCCATCACCCGTGGTGCCGGTGCGGCAAGCTGCTGCTCCGCCATCAGGGCGGCCATCTTGGGCGTCGCGTCGCCCTGATCGTCGTGCCAGCCGGCGCGATCGCGAATATCGACGAACTGGGGCACCTCTGCGTTGATCTCGGCGGCCAGCTCCTCGAAACGGGGGCGTTCCTGCTGGCACGCGATCACGGTGTTGCCCGCGGCCATCGCCTCTGCCGCGGTGCCGATCTGGTCGGTGCACAGACAGCTATAGACCTTGGAGCACGGCAGACCCGTCGCCTTTGACAAGGCAGGCGCGTCAATATCCTGACTGCCCAGACAGTCGCACAGCAGAAAAGTCTTTTCCATAATCTCCTCGGGGACAGCACCGGATGGGATGGGTCAAGCGGCAAGGCGCTGTCAGCGCTCGCACGCCAAGCTAGTGGTGTTCGCGACCCGCCGCAAACCCCTAATTGCCCCTGCGTCCCGCAAAAGGGCTGTTCGCACCTACGGCATGAATTACCTAACAAAAACAGTCGGAAAGGCAGAAACCCCAGTCAAATATGGCAAATGCTGACGCATGGGAAATGCCGCATTGCAGCAATCACAAAACTGTGTGATTCAACCCTAGAATCCTCTTTGATACGCGTTATGATTACGTCAATATGAGGCCGGAAACGCCTGAAACATCATCGGAAACCAAATTGAACGCACCGCTTAAATCAGCGCAAACGATGCCCGTCGGGGTAGTCCTTCGCAAGTCACCCGGCGTGACGAAATGGGCGAAGGTCGTTTGGCGTGCGGTTTGTGTCCTGCCCGGTGCCGACCCCGCCGACTGGAAGCTGCTGCGTACCGAGGGCGAGGTGTCCGACTATCACGTGACCACTGTGCCGCTAACGCTGTACCGCTCTGACACCGAAGCCTATGTGCACGGGCTCGCCGCGAATGTGCCCTGCCTTTATGTCATCTGCCGCGAAACCCGCGACCCTGCCCGCCCGCTTGAGGTGGTGATGGTCACCGCCTCTCCCTATGAGGCGCAGGATTACAGCGACAATGGCGAGGATATCGTCGAAAAGGTCATGATGACCCCGCAGGTGCATGCCTGGATCAGCGCCTATGTCGACACGCACCACGAAGAAGAAGCCTTTGTGAAGCGTCGGCGCGACAAATACCAAGAGCCGAAGCAAGACGGGATCGGGGACGCGCGCATCTCGCAGACAACCGATGTCTACCGCGCACCGCGCACGTCGCGTTCGGGGTCGTCACAATGACCCGTCACACATCCTTCTGGGACCGCCGCCGCGCTGCCGTCAAGGCAGAGGAAGCCGCCGCGCAGCAAGCCGCCGCAGAGCAGGCAGAGGCGCAGCATCAGGCCACGCTGGCGGAAAAATCCGACGCCGAACTGCTGGCCGAGTTTGATCTGCCCGACCCTGACACGCTGAAAGCGGGCGATGATTTCTCGGCCTTTATGGCGCGTGCCATCCCCGAACACCTGCGCCGCCGTGCGCTGCGCAAACTGTGGGTGTCCGATCCGGCGCTGGCCTGTCTGGATGATCTGGTCGACTACGCTGACGACTATACCCAAGCCTCTGCCGTGACGAATTTCACCACCAGCTATGAGGTTGGCAAGGGGCTGCGCCGTCATATCGAAGATGTCGCGCGCAAGGCTGCGGCGTCGCTCGACACCACCACCGATGCGGCAGAAACACCTGCTGAAACAGAGCAGACCCCGCCCGTCGTTCCGCCAGAGGTCGACGCACCCGCCGTCGCCGTGGTCCAAGCGGATACCCCCGCAGAGCCCCCCGTCGCCGAAACAGCGATGGAAGAACCCGCAGCCCTGCCCCCGCGCCGCATGGCCTTTCGTTTTGAGGAGCAAAGCGCATGACCGCTGCCGCCCAAGCCACCCAAGTCTCTGCCGAAGATCGCCTGCGCGCCGATCTGTACAATTACCTTGGCGTGATGCTGGCCCGCCCTGCGGATCAGATGTTGCTGGACCAGACCGCCGGCCTGTCCGGCGATGACAGCCCGTTGGGCGAGGCGATCAACGGGCTTGCGCGTGTGGCCAAGGCCATGACGCCCAAGAAAGTGCAAACCGAATTCAACGCGCTGTTCATTGGTCTTGGTCGGGGCGAGTTGCTGCCCTATGCCAGCTACTACCTGACCGGCTTTCTGAACGAAAAGCCCCTCGCCGCCCTGCGCAGCGATATGGCCGCACAGCGCATCAGCCGCGCCGAGAATGTCTTTGAACCCGAAGACAACATCGCATCCCTGATGGAGATGATGGGCGGTATGATCGTCGGGCGCTTTGGGGCTCCGGCCAGCGACGCCACGCAGCGGGCGTTTTTCAACAAACACATCGCGCCTTGGGCGGGTCACTTCTTTACCGACCTGCAAGGGGCCAAGAACTCCGTCCTATATGCCGGGGTTGCCGCAGTCGGCAGCGCCTTCATGGACATTGAACGCGAAGCATTTCGTATGACGGCGGGATAACCGCACTACATCAGGCGGGGCTTCCCCCCGCATAACCAAGGAAAGGGGTACAACCCATGACCCAGGATACCAAAGGCACCAACCGCCGCAATTTCCTGAAACTGGCAGGGACAGCCGCACCGGCAGCCGCCGTTGCCGTGGCCAGCAGCGGCACCGCCGCCGAGGCGCAGCCAGTCGATCTGCAATCGGACAAGATGCAAGATACCGCGCACACCCGCGCCTATCTGGAAAGCACACGCTTCTAATTCAATGATCAACAACCCGCGCGCCTAACCACCGCGGGAGGGAAACTCAGCCCCGGTCCGACCCACGCGGTCAGAGCACGCGGGCATCAAGGGAGACTATTATGCTTCGGAAAAAGACCAACGGGATGGCACGGCGGCCCCAGCGGGCGGGCATGCTATCCGACATCGCGGAAAAATCCGTTGACCGTCGCGCATTCCTGCGCGGATCCGGTCTGGCCATCGGCGGCCTTGCGGCGATCGCATCGACCGCGGGCTCTGTCACACAAGCGTCAGCTGCCACCGCCGTCAGCGGCGCGGTAGAGACGATCAAATCTGTCTGCACCCACTGTTCGGTTGGCTGTACCGTCATCGCCGAAGTGTCGAACGGCGTCTGGACGGGTCAGGAACCCGGCTGGGACAGCCCGTTCAACCTTGGCTCGCATTGCGCCAAAGGGGCGTCGGTACGCGAACACGCCCACGGTGAACGCCGCCTGAAGTACCCGATGAAAAAAGAGGGTGGCCAGTGGGTCCGGATCAGCTGGGAGCAGGCGATCAACGAGATCGGCGACAAGATGAACGTGATCCGCGAAGAAAGCGGTCCCGATTCCGTCTACTGGCTCGGCTCGGCCAAGCATAACAACGAACAGGCGTATCTGTTCCGCAAGTTCGCGGCCTATTGGGGCACCAATAACGTCGACCACCAGGCGCGTATCTGTCACTCCACCACCGTTGCGGGCGTTGCGAACACATGGGGCTACGGCGCCATGACCAACAGCTACAACGACATCCACAACAGCCAGGCGATCTTTGTCATCGGCGGCAACCCTGCCGAGGCGCACCCCGTATCGCTGCTGCACCTGCTGAAAGCGAAAGAGCAGAACAACGCGCCGATGATCGTGTGCGATCCACGCTTTACCCGTACAGCGGCCCACGCGGATGAATATGTCCGCTTCCGTCCCGGTTCGGACGTGGCCCTGGTCTGGGGTATCCTCTGGCACATCTTCGAAAACGGATGGGAAGACAAGGAATTCATCCGCACCCGCGTTTGGGGCATGGACCAGATCCGTGACGAAGTCGCGAAGTGGACACCCGAAGAAGTCGAACGCGTTACCGGCGCACCCGCGTCGCAGCTTGAACGTGTTGCGCGCACCCTGGCCAACAACCGTCCCGGCACCGTGATCTGGTGCATGGGCGGCACGCAGCACAGCAACGGCAACAACAACACCCGCGCGTACTGCATCCTGCAGCTGGCTCTTGGCAACATGGGCACCGCGGGTGGCGGCACAAACATCTTCCGCGGCCACGACAACGTGCAGGGTGCCACCGATCTGGGCGTTCTGGCCGATACGCTGCCGGGCTACTATGGTCTGTCCGCAGGGGCATGGGCCCACTGGGCGCGGGTTTGGGAAGAAGACCTTGAATGGTTGCAATCCCGCTTCTCCAAGGCGTCGTTCAACGACACCTCGATGATGAACCTGACTGGTATCCCCGTGAGCCGCTGGATTGACGGCGTGCTGGAAGACAAGGAAAATATCGACCAGCCGGACAACACCCGCGCGATGGTTCTGTGGGGCCACGCGCCCAACTCTCAGACCCGTCAAAAGGAAATGGTCACCGCGATGGAGAAACTCGACCTGATGGTCGTTGTCGATCCATATCCAACGGTGTCCGCCGTGATGCAGGACCGCCAAGACGGGCTGTATCTGTTGCCCGCAACGACCCAGTTCGAAACCCGCGGCTCTGTCACCGCGTCCAACCGGTCGCTGCAATGGCGTGATCAGGTCGTCGAGCCCCTGTTCGAATCCAAGCCCGACCACACGATTATCAAGCTGTTCGCGGACAAGTTCGGTTTCAGCGACCGTCTGTTCAAGAACATCGCGCTGGACGGGGACGAACCCAACATCGAGGACCTGACCCGCGAGTTCAACCGCGGCATGTGGACCATCGGTTACACCGCACAAAGCCCCGAGCGCATGAAGATGCACATGGCCAACCAGCACACCTTTGACCGCACCACGCTGCGCGCCAAAGGCGGACCGGCCGACGGTGACTTCTACGGTTTGCCTTGGCCCGCATGGGGCACACCCGAGATGAACCACCCCGGCACAGCGAACCTGTACGATATGTCGCTGCCCGTTGCCGAAGGCGGTCTGACCTTCCGCGCCCGTTTCGGTGTGGAACGTGACGGGGACAACCTGCTGGCCGAAGGCGTCTACAGCGCTGGTTCCGAGATCAAGGACGGCTACCCCGAGTTCACCATGGCCATGCTGCGTGAGCTGGGCTGGGACAAAGATCTGACCGACGAAGAGATGGCCGTGATCAACTATGTTGCGGGCTATCCCGAAGGCCAACCGGCGAACGCAAAGCCGGATGAGGAAGTCGGTGAAACATCCCAGACCGGCGAGACCCCGTCGGACTATATCGCCGACACCGGTGGCGTGAACTGGAAAACCGACCTGTCGGGCGGCATCCAGCGTGTCGCGATCAAGCATGGCTGCGCCCCCTTCGGCAACGCCAAGGCCCGTGCCGTGGTCTGGACCTTCCCCGATCCGGTGCCAATCCACCGCGAACCGCTGTACACCAACCGTCGTGATCTGGTCGCCGACTACCCGACCTATGACGACAAGAAGTTCTGGCGCCTGCCCACCATGTATAAGTCCATCCAAGAGAATGACTTCTCCAAGGACTATCCGATCGTGCTGACCTCTGGTCGTCTCGTCGAATACGAAGGTGGCGGCGACGAAACCCGATCCAACCCCTGGTTGGCCGAGCTTCAGCAGGACATGTTCATCGAGATCAACACCCGCGACGCCAACAATCTGGGTGTGCGTGACGGTGCCGATGTCTGGGTCGAAGGCCCCGAAGGCGGCAAGGTCAAGGTGATGGCGATGGTCACGGAACGTGTCGAAAGCGGCGTGGCGTTCATGCCATTCCACTTTGGCGGCCACATGGAAGGCGTTGATTTGCGGGACAGATACCCAGAGGGGGCCGACCCTTACGTCCTGGGTGAATCCACCAACACCGCGCAAACATATGGCTATGACTCAGTAACTCAGATGCAAGAGACCAAAGCTACTCTCTGCAAAATCTGGACAGCGTAAGGAGACTATCAAGATGGCAAGAGCAAAGTTTCTCTGCGACGCCGAACGCTGCATCGAATGCAACGCCTGCGTCACGGCCTGTAAGAACGAACACGAAGTACCGTGGGGCATCAACCGCCGTAAGGTCGTCACCATTCAGGACGGCCAACCCGGCGAGCGGTCGATCTCGGTCGCGTGTATGCATTGTTCCGATGCGCCCTGTATGGCGGTCTGCCCTGTAGACTGCTTCTACCAGACCGACGACGGCATCGTTCTGCACTCAAAAGACCTGTGCATCGGCTGCGGTTACTGCTTCTACGCCTGCCCCTTCGGCGCGCCGCAGTATCCACAGGCGGGCAACTTCGGGTCGCGCGGCAAGATGGACAAATGTACCTTCTGCGCCGGTGGCCCCGAGGAAAACCACTCCGAAGCGGAATTCCAGAAGTACGGCCGCAACCGGATCGCCGAAGGCAAGCTGCCGATCTGCGCCGAGATGTGTTCGACCAAAGCGCTGCTGGCCGGTGACGGCGATGTCGTCTCGGGCATCTACCGCGAACGCGTTGTCGCGCGCGGCTTTGGCTCGGGCGCTTGGGGCTGGGGCACGGCATACGAGCAAAAGGGCGGCTAATCCCCCCTTTGCATATTCATGCTTTCCTTGGCCCGCTGGCACCTGCTGCTGGCGGGCCAACTATCTTTATCCTGTCGGAGGTCCCGATGACATTGCTGCGCGTTCTGCTGCCTCTCATATTTCTTGTGTCCTTTGCCGGTCTTTCCGCCGCGCAGGACACCTCGGGCGATGCCTCGGTCCTGCAACCGGGCCAACAGTCGCTTGAAGACATCATGGCCCGCCAACGCGGCGAGGACGTGCCCTTTGGGGCCGAGCTTCCCTTACCGCTAGAGGGCAACCCGCCCCCGGCCGAATCTCACCTTGGACCGCTTGGTAGCGCATCCGACGCCGACCTGTGGCGCGAGATCCGGGCCGACGCCCTGCCCGACGCGCGCGCCAGCAACCGCGGACCTGCGGCCAAGGTTCTCATGCAGGACGGCGGCATGTGGTGGCTGAACTTCCGTCACGGCCCGCTGCTGACCTATGGCAGCCTGCTGTTGGGTGTCACCGTCGTGCTGATGGCGATTTTCTATCTGATCCGCGGACGTATCCGTATCGAACACGGGCGCGCGGGTATCACCATCGAACGGTTCAAATTCATCGAACGCTTCGGCCACTGGCTGATTGCAAGCTCGTTCATCCTGCTGGCCATCACCGGTCTGCTATCGCTTGCGGGGCGCAAACTGCTGATCCCGCTGTTCGGCCACGAGGCGTTTTCGACCTTCGCCATCGCGGGCAAGTGGATCCACAACAACGTGTCATGGGCCTTTATGCTCGGGCTGGTGATGGTGTTCGTCATGTGGATCGTCCACAATCTACCGGATCGCACAGACATCAACTGGATCCTCAAGGGCGGCGGGATCTTCGGCAAGGGTCACCCCCCCGCCAAGAAGTTCAATGCCGGTCAAAAGCTGATCTTCTGGGCCGTCATCATTCTGGGCACCTCGATCTCTGTCTCGGGTATCTCGCTGCTCTTCCCGTTCGAATTGACGATGTTCGAACCTACGCTGGCGCTGTTGAATGACATGGGCGTGCCGCAACTGTTGGGGCTTGGCACAATAGACGCCACGCTGACCCCGCAAGAGGAAATGCAATACGCCCAGCTGTGGCACGCCGTTATCAGCTTTGTCCTGATGGCTGTGATCATCGCGCATATCTATATCGGGACACTCGGCATGGAAGGCGCGTTCGAGGCGATGGGGTCGGGCGATGTCGATCTTGAATGGGCGCGCGAGCACCACAGCATCTGGGCCGACGAAGTTGTCGCGAAGCAGGGTAAACCTGCCTCTGGCACGCAGCCGGCAGAGTGATATGATGCACCCAACGCCCCCCACCCAACGTGCCAATGCGCATCAACGAGGTACGGAATGAAAGCTTTTATCACTGCCATCGTCGCCTTGGTCATCCTTGCTGCGGGCATGAACTTTGCGTTGGACAACGCAGGGTTCTCCGCGGCCGAGCAGACCTCGTCTGATCGCAATGTCCGGCTGGGCGACTAAGACCGCATCCTATGCATAGCAAACTCCGACGGCCCGCCCGATGAATGATATCTGGGCGGGCCTTTCTTCTGCGTTCTGGCTGGTTGTCACCGGCGATCCCGACCTGATCGAGATTACGCTCAGGTCGTTGCAGGTCAGCCTGACGGCGCTGGTCATTGCCTCGGCCATCGCGCTGCCCTTCGGCACATGGCTCGCCATCCGCCGTTTCCGCTTCCGCCGTACCGCGATTGCGGTGCTGAACTCCCTCATGGGATTGCCGCCCGTCGTGGTGGGGTTGATCGTCTATCTGCTGTTGTCGCGCGCCGGTCCCTTCGGGGTGCTGGGGCTGCTGTTCACGCCGACGGCGATGATCATTGCGCAGGTGATCATTATCACGCCGCTCATCGCCTCTATCACCCATCAGGCGATGCGTGATCTTTGGGCCGAATACCACGATCTGCTGATCTCGCTGAACACCACCCCGACGCGGCGCATCCTGACGCTGATCTCGGACGGGCGGCGGGCCTTGTTGACGGCGGCGCTGGCAGGCTTTGGCCGCGCCATCGGGGAGGTCGGCGCGATCATGATCGTGGGCGGCAACATCGACCACGCCACCCGCGTGCTGACCACCGCCATCGCGCTGGAAACCGGCAAGGGTGATTTCGCACTGGCGCTTGGTCTGGGCTTTGTGCTGATCGCGCTGGCGCTGACCGTAAACCTGATCATCCACGCACTGTCGCGCACAGAAAGAGAGGGCAGATGGTGACCCCCCTGCTGCCCGCCCATATGCGCGATGTCAGCGTCACCCGCCGCGGCAAGCGATTGCTGGGCCCCCTGGACCTGACCCTTGGCAAAACCGGCTTCACGATCCTGCTGGGGCCCAATGGCGCGGGCAAGACGACATTCCTCAAGGCGCTGCACGGGCTTGAACGGCTGTCGACGGGCACGGTTACATGGGCCGTTCCGGATGACCTTGCGCGGATGCGGCAGGCCTATGTTTTCCAAAGCCCCGTGATGCTGCGCCGGTCGGTGCGCGCCAATCTGGGCTATCCGCTGGCGATACTTGGCCAGCCCAAGGCGCAGGTGAACAAAGCGGTAGAGGCATGGGCGGCTCGCATCGGCCTGACGCCCGCGCTGGATCGCCCTGCGACGGGGTTGTCCGGTGGCGAGAAACAAAAGCTCGCCCTCGCCCGCGCCTTGATCCGCACCCCCGAGATGCTGCTGCTGGATGAGCCCTGCGCCAATCTGGATGGCCGCTCCGTCAAGGATATAGAGGCGCTGTTGCAGTCTGCCCATCAGTCAGGGACGCGCATCGTGATGGCGACCCATGATCTGGGTCAGGCGCGGCGCCTTGCAACTGAAATATTGTTTCTGTTTAAAGGTCGCATTCACGAGGCTGGCCCGGCGCCCGATGCGTTTGACGCCCCGCAGACCCCGGAATTCAAATCGTTCCTGAATGGAGATATTTTGATATGAAATCCTTGATTACCGCTCTTGTTCTCGCACTTGGCACCACGGCTGCGCAGGCGGACACCATGAAAATGGCTGTCACCACGTCCTTCAACAACTCTGGTCTGTCCGACGTTCTGCTGCCCGCCATCAAAGAAGATCTGGACCTTGACGTGCAACTGCTGATCGTCGGCACCGGTCAAGCCTTGCGCTTGGGCGAAGCGGGCGACGTCGATGCCATTCTGGTACACTCCAAGAAAGCCGAAGAGGCCTTTGTCGCCGATGGCTATGGCACCCACCGCCGCGAGATCATGTATAATGATTTCGTCCTGATCGGCCCAAATGACGACCCCGCCGCGATCAAAGACGCAGAGGCTGCGAAGGACGCGCTTGCCAAGATCGAAGCGGCCGAGGCGCCTTTCGTGAGCCGTGGCGACGACAGCGGCACCCACAAGAAAGAACTCTCGCTTTGGGCCGGTGCTGATCTGGACCCCGCGACATTCGGTGAATGGTACAAAGCTGTCGGCGCGGGCATGGGCGCGAGCCTCAACACCGCTGCAGGGATGGGAGCCTATATCATGTCCGACCGCGCAAGCTGGCTGAACTTTGACAACAAGGCCGATCTGGCAATCCTCTTTGCAGGCGATCCGGTGCTGTTCAACCAATATGCCTATATTCCGGTGAACCCCGAGAAACACGCGCATGTTAACAAAGACGCCGCGGCCCAGTTGGAAGACTGGCTGGTCGGCGACCGCGCCAAAGACCTGATCGACAGCTATACGATCAACGGCGAAAAGCTGTTCACCTTTAACGCCGAGCAGTGATTTTAAACGGTTTGAGAACGTCGCCAAGCTCGGGATCAAACCGTATGAAATCATTGATCATCCATATGTCCACCAGCACCGCGCGGCACGCCAATGTCGCGCGGTTGCTGCAGGATCTGCCCGATGCGCAGGTCGTCGAAGCGGTAAATGGCCGCGACCCTACGCAGGTCGCAGATGTGCGCACCCACTCTGGCAACCTGCACAGCCCGTCCTATCCCTTCGCCCTGACACCGGCCGAGATCGGCGTCTTTCAAAGCCATCGCAAATGCTGGCAGATGATCGTCGATCAGGGCTGGGATTGCGCGATGATTGTCGAGGATGACCTCGCCGTGTCGCGGCCAGAGCTGGACCGCGCGTTGCAGCTTATCCACCAGAATTTGACGCCCGATATGTACCTGCGCCTGCCGCCCAAGATGCGAGAGCTGCCCGCAGATGTCGTGGCGCGTGACGGGGATATGGCGTTGATCCTGCCCAAGCGGATCGGCTTGCAGTGTTGCTGTCAGGTGGTGGGGCGCGACGCCGCGCAGCGCTTGCTTGACGGATCGACCCAGATTGACCGCCCTGTCGATACATGGCTGCAGATGCATTGGGTGACGGGGCAAAAGCTCCACGCCCTGCTTCCCAATGGGCTAAGCGAAATCGCCAACCAGATCGGCGGGTCGACCATCCAGCAAAAAACCCGCACCAGCGGCAAGCTGATGCGGGAATTAAAGCGGGCGTGGTATCGCACGCAGGTTAAATTGCGACCTCAGAAAGCCTGAGATCCGGCCCTTAGCTGGGCGCTTTTGTCGTGCGCAGGTAGGGCAGGATCTTGTTGAAGTCGCCGAACTTCGCTTTGGCATCGTCATCCGACAGGGTTGCGGGGATGATCACGTCGTCGCCGACATTCCAGTTCGCCGGTGTCGCCACGCCCTTGCCGGTCGAGGTTTGCAGCCCGTCCAGCGCGCGCAGAACCTCGGCAAAGTTGCGGCCCACGGTCATCGGGTAGGTCATCGACAGCTTCAGCTGCTTGTCCGGCCCGATGATGAATACGGCGCGGACTGTGGCGCTGTCGTTGGGGGTGCGGCCATCGGGCAGATAAGCGTCGGCGGGCAGCATGTCGAAGGCTTTGGCAACGGTCAGGTCGTTATCCGCGATGATCGGAAAGCCCGCTTTGGCACCGGCGAAGGTCTCGATATCGCCTTTCCACTTCTTGTGCTCTTCAACACCGTCCACGGAAATGCCCATCACCTTGGTGCCGCGCTTTTCCCATTCGTCGGCAAGCTGTGCGACCGCCCCGAATTCGGTGGTGCAGACCGGCGTGAAATCCTTTGGGTGCGAAAAAAGGATCGCCCAGCTGTCGCCCACCCAGTCGTGCAGGCTGATCGTGCCCTGATCGGTTTCGACGGTCAGATCGGGGATGGTATCGTTGATGCGCAAGGACATAATATTCTCCGGCTTCATGGTTTCGGTTTGTCGTTCTCCACTTATGTAGGACGTTGCGCTGCCGGTTTCACCCCCTCACTTGCGGGTCCCCAGATGTGGTGACATGGTACGCGCAACAGGCTGGGGGAAACGTCCCCGGCACCGCATGACAAAAGGAGTTTTCCCATGCTGGAGAAGCGCGAGTTTTACATCAACGGTGAATGGGTATCCCCCGCCAAGCCGAATGACTATCACGTGATCGACCCCACCACAGAGGAGCCCTGCGCGGTCATCTCGCTTGGGGATCAGGCGGATACCGATGCCGCGGTTGCCGCTGCCAAGGCCGCCCTGCCCGGCTGGATGGCGACGCCTCCGGCGGAACGCATCGCTCTGCTGGAAAAGCTGCTAGAGGTCTATCAGGCCCGCGCCGAGGATCTGGCCAAAGCGATGAGCACGGCCATGGGTGCGCCGATGGATCTGGCCCGTACATCGCAGGTTGGTGCCGGCTCTTATCACCTGAGCAACTTCATCAAGGCCGCGAAAGAGTTCAAATTCGAACAGCCGCTTGGCAATCACGCCCCGAATGACCGGATCATCCGCGAAGCCGTGGGCGTTGCCGGTCTGATCACGCCGTGGAACTGGCCGATGAACCAGATCACGCTCAAGGTCGGCGCGGCGATCGTGTCGGGCTGCACGATGGTGCTGAAACCTTCCGAGGAAAGCCCGCTGGACGCGATGATCTTTGCAGAGTTGATCGACGAGGCAGGCTTCCCCAAAGGGGTATTCAACCTTGTGAACGGCGATGGCGTCGGTGTCGGCAGCCAGATGTCGTCGCATAAAGACATCGACATGATCAGCTTCACCGGCTCCACCCGCGCGGGCACGCTGATCTCGAAAGCGGCGGCGGATACGCTGAAAAAGGTCCACCTTGAACTGGGCGGCAAAGGCGCGAACATCATCTTCAACGATGCGGATGACAAGGCTGTCAAACGCGGCGTGCTGCACATGATGAACAACACTGGCCAGTCGTGTAACGCCCCCAGCCGTATGCTGGTGCAGTCGGATGTCTATGACAAAGCCGTCGAAGAAGCAGGCGCTGTGGCGTCGCAGGTTACCGTTGGTCCTGCCTCCGAAGATGGGCGTCATATCGGCCCCGTGGTCAATGAATCGCAGTTCAACAAGATTCAGGACCTGATCCAGAAGGGCATCGACGAAGGCGCGCGTTTGGTTGCGGGCGGCACCGGGCGTCCCGACGGCTTGAACCGCGGGTTCTTTGTCAAACCCACTGTCTTTGCAGACGTGACCCCCGACATGACCATCGCGCGCGAGGAAATCTTTGGGCCGGTTCTGTCGATCATGAAGTTCGACAGCGAAGAGCAAGCGGTCCAGATCGCCAATGACACGGTTTACGGCCTGACCAACTATGTCCAGTCGCAAGATGGCGAGCGTCGCAACCGTCTGGCGCGTCAGCTACGGTCGGGCATGGTCGAGATGAACGGCCAAAGCCGCGCCGCAGGGTCGCCCTTTGGCGGCATGAAGCAGTCGGGCAATGGCCGCGAGGGTGGCATGTACGGGATCGAGGACTTTACCGAGATCAAGGCCGTCTCTGGCTGGGCCGCTGAATAAGCTGTCCTTCGGACACGCTGTAAAAACCAAGGCCACCCTGCGGGGTGGCCTTTTTCGTCTGCACCCTATGGCCTTTAGAACGGTGCCTTGGCGCGGATCTTGGTCGAATGCCCGCCCTGAGGATGGTTGAACCGCAGTTCCTCTGAATGGAGCATCAGGCGCGGATATGCCAACGCGGGCCCCGTAGCGTAAAACGGATCGCCCAGAATCGGATGGCCGAGGCTCAGCATATGCACCCGCAGCTGATGGCTGCGCCCTGTCTTGGGGCTAAGGCGCACCCGCGCGGTGTCGCCTTCGTCTTTCAGCACACGCCAGTCGGTTTGTGCGGGTTTACCCGTTTCATGGCAGACCATCTGGCGCGGGCGGTTCGGCCAATCCACGATCAGCGGCAGATCGATGGTGCCGGTCTTTTCCTGCGGCACCCCCCAGACCCGCGCGACATAGGTCTTGCGTGTCATCCGTTTTTCAAACTGCAATCCCAGATGGCGCTGCGCATGGGGCGTCAGCGCAAAGATCATCACGCCCGAGGTGTCCCGATCCAGACGATGCACCAGCAGCGCGTCCGGAAATGCATCCTGCACCCGCGCGATGAGACAATCGGCCAGATGCGGCCCCTTGCCCGGCACCGACAGCAAGCCCGCGGGCTTGTCGACCAGCAACACTTCGGCGTCTTCATGCAGGACAACCAGCGGATCTTGGGGCGGATTATATTCTGTTTCCATAAGTGTCCGTCTCAGAGTTAGGGTAGGTTTTCAAGCCAATCTGTACCAAAGGACCCAGAATGCATCCTACTATTACCAAGATGATTGATGTTGTCGCCAAGGGGGATTCGGAAAAGATCGCCCCGCTGCTGGCGGAAGACGTCACCTTCATGCCGCCGACATATTACAAGACCTGGACCGGCCGCGCCCCTGTGGCAGCGGTTCTGGGGCACGTCGGCAATGTCTTTAGCGATTTCAAATACCGCCGGATCATGGGGGAAGGGACAGATTGGGCGCTGGAGTTCCAGTGCAAGATCGGGGATCTGGATGCCGTTGGCGTCGATCTGATCACCCTGGGTGACGACGGTCTGATCGCCAAATTCGAGGTGGTGATGCGCCCCTATAAATCCATCGGTGCCCTACGTGAGGCGATGAACGCACGGGTGATGAAAGACCCCAGCTTCCTCGCCTTCAAGGACGCGCTGTCCTGAGCGAATGATATAATGATCGAGGGGCGCGACATGTCTGCGCCCCTCCTCCCCCCTTGTCACGCCGGTTTGTGCCGCATCTGCCGGAACAGCGAGATCGAATAGATCACCAGCGCCCCCCAGATCAGCGGAAAGGCAATCATACGCGCCCGCCCAAAGGGTTCGTCAAAGACCAGCGCCGCGCAAAGGAGGATCATCGTCGGCGCGATATACTGCAAGATACCGATGGTCGACAGCCGCAGCCGCTTGGCTCCGTTGGCATAAAAGATCAACGGCACCGCCGTGACCACGCCACAGCCCACCAGCATCCACGTATTAAACGGCACGCCCTGACCAAAGTGGTTTTGCCCCGTCATAATCAGGTAAACCAGATAAGCCAGCGCAGGGGCGAGCAGGATCAGGACCTCAAGCAGGAAACCCTGGTTCGGCCCGATCGGCAGCCGCTTTTTCGCCAGCGCATACAGGCCGAAGGTGAATGTCAGGCTCAGCGCGACCCAAGGGAAGCGACCGGAATCGAGCGTCAGGATCGCGACGGCGACGGCTGCGAGCCCGATTGCCGCAAGCTGAAGTCTCGACAGACGTTCCCCCAGCAGCAGCGCCCCCAGCAAGATGCTGAACAACGGGTTGATGTAATAGCCCAAGGCCGCGTCCAGCGCATGACCCGAGTTCACCGCCCAGATATAGATGCCCCAGTTGACCGAGATCAGCGTCGCCGTGACACAGCCCATCGCCAAGGTACGCGGCGACCGGAACGCCTCGCGCAGGGTGGCGGTGCGCCCCAGAAGGATCAGCACCAATGCGCCCACGGGCACAGACCAGATGACCCGATGCACGACAATCTCTGCCGCGGGAATATGGGCAATGGCCTTCATGTACAGCGGCAGAAACCCCCAAAGACCATAGGCCCCGATCGCAAAGGCAAGCCCTTGGGGCGTGTCCTCGGGCGGGGCGGGCTGGGTGTTGGATAGGGTATCTGGGTTGCGCATATCGTGTCTCCTTGGGGTCTGCTTACGCCCGCAGGACCGCAGGGGCCAGAGGGAAAGACTGACCCAAGGGCACTTGCCCCACAGGCGCGCGGGATCAGCCCTTGATCACCCCTTAGGCATCGGCGTATGCGCGCTGCCCAACAGCACCCCGTAGATGATAAAGCTAACGGCCATCACGCGGCGGAACCAAACGTTGAACACCGCCCCCAAGGCAGCCCGCCCCAGCCCCGCCCCAAGCGCTGTAAACCCGGTATAGCTGGCCGCGGTCAGGGTCAGCGCCGTCGGCACGATCACGATCATCTGGTCCCAGATCGGGACATCCGGCTGCACGAACTGGCTGAAGGCTGCAAGATACCCGGCGACCGATTTGGGGTTGATCGTCGCAATCGCAAAGGCACGCCAATAGACCGACGCGGCGGGGCGATCCTCCATCACCACGGGCTTGCCCGCCAGGACCAGCCCGCGCACGCCCAGATAGATCAGAAACCCTGCCCCGATCATCTTGGCCACAAAGAACCCCGTGGCGGAGGCCGTCAGCAGCGCCGTCACGCCAATCGCTGACAGCGCCAGAAACAGCGAGGCCTGCGTCAGGATCGCCAGCACGCCCACCATCGCCCGCGCAAAGCCCAGGTTCATCCCGTTGCTGATACAGTTCACCGCGTTCGGCCCCGGCGTGGTGACAAACACCACCCAGAACAGGGCAAACACGAGCCAAGCGTCAAAGCTCATGACATTTCCTTTGATCGACGGGCAGGATCACCGGCCTAGACGTTTGCGAAAACGGATTTCAAAATCGCGGCGAGTTCGTCGGCGTCGGTCTGGTCAAACGCGGCGGGCTGGTTGCTGTCGATATCAAAGACACCCAGCAGCTCTCCGGTGCCGTTCCAAACGGGCAGGACCAGTTCAGACCGCGTGGAGGACGCGCAGGCGATGTGGCCCGGAAAGGCATCCACATCCGCAACCAGCTGCGTTTCGCCCGTGCGCGCGGCAGCACCGCACACCCCACGCGCGAAGGGGATCACCAGACAGCCATGCCCGCCCTGATAGGGCCCGATCTTAAGCAGCTCTGGCGCGGTCACACGGTAGAACCCCGTCCAGTCAAAGCGGTCGTCGGCGTGGTGCACCTCGCAGGCGACGGTGGCCATCAGCGCCACGCTGTCGGTTTCGCCGTCCGTCAAGGCGTGGAGGGTTTTGGAGAGGGTAGGATAGTCAACGCGCATAAAATTGCCTTTTGTTACTGTCGGACCGGGGGGCTGTCTGCCCCCCGACCCCCGAGGATTTAGTCCATTTGGAAAATCAGGGGCGTTCGATCGCAATCGCGGTGCCTTCACCGCCGCCAATGCAGATCGCCGCGATGCCCCGTTTCAGCCCGCGTTTTTCCAGTGCGTTCAGCAGGGTCACGATAATACGTGCGCCAGAGGCCCCGATGGGGTGGCCAAGCGCACAGGCACCGCCGTTCACGTTCACGATGTCATGGGACAGCCCCATTTCATGCATGAAGGCCAGTGGCACGACGGCAAAGGCCTCGTTCACTTCCCACAGATCAACGTCGTCTTTCTGCCAGCCCAACCGGTCCAGCAGTTTCTGCGCCGCCGGTACGGGCGCGGTGGTGAAAAGCCCCGGTGCCTGCGCGTGACTGGCGTGGCCGAGGATATGCGCGCGGACATTCAACCCTTGGGATTTGGCTGCTGTTTCAGATGCCAGCACCAATGCCGCCGCCCCGTCCGAGATGGAAGACGCATTCGCCGCCGTTACTGTGCCGCCCTCGCGGAAGGCGGGTTTGAGTTCGGGGATCTTCTCGGGCCGTGCGTTGCCGGGCTGTTCATCCGCCGAGATGGTGACCGACCCTTTACGCGATTTCAGATCAACCGCTGCGATCTCGCCATCGAACGCGCCGCTGCTTTGCGCCTCTAGCGCGCGGGACAGGGAGGCCAGCGCATAGTCATCCTGCACAGCGCGGGTGAATTGAAATGTCTCGGCGCAGTCTTCGGCAAAGGTGCCCATCAGGCGGCCCTTGTCATAGGCGTCTTCCAACCCGTCGAGGAACATGTGATCGATCACCTGACCGTGCCCCAACCGCGCGCCGCCGCGCATTTTCGGCAACACATAGGGCGCGTTTGTCATGCTCTCCATCCCGCCGGCGATCATGGTATCGGTCTGACCCAAGGCGATCTGGTCGAAGGCGATCATCGCCGCCTTCATCCCCGAGCCGCACATCTTGTTCAGCGTTGTCGCCGGCACCTCTTCGCCCAGACCTGCCTTGAAGCCGGCCTGACGCGCGGGAGCCTGGCCCTGCCCTGCGGGCAACACACAGCCCATCAGCACCTCGTCCACAGTATTGGTGCCGGCACCGTCCAGCGCCGCCTTGATCGCGTGCCCCCCCAGATCGGCCGCGGTCAGATCGGCAAAAGCCCCCTGAAACCCGCCCATCGGCGTCCGCGCAGCCCCTGCTATCACGACTTTTTCCATTTCGTCCCCTCCCCGGGAAATGATCACCTTTTGGTAAGGTATCGGCGCTATGTCTTCTGGCGTCCGGGACACCTTGGAGATGACCATATGAAACTCTCAACCAGAACAGAAGGGCAGCTGCAAATCATATCCGTGATGGAAGACCGTATTGATGCCGCCGTTGCCCGCGCCTTTAAAGAAGCCATGCGGGATATGATCGAAGATGGGCCACCTGTGGTTATTCTGGATCTGGGGCAGGTGACCTTTATTGATTCCAGCGGGCTTGGCGCGGTGGTGGCGACGTTGAAACTTCTGTTGCCGGACCGCAGCCTGACGCTGGCGGGGCTGACGCCCTCGGTTGATCGGGTGTTCCGATTAACGCGGATGGACAGCGTTTTTCCCCTTTTCCCCACCTTGGACGCCGCATTGGCCGCGCAGGTGCCCGCATGAGCGCCCCGAACCGGAACGAAGGCACAGTCGGTCAGGCGGATACCCCCTATGGGTTCGAGGTGACGTTGGAAGCCTCTGCCGATGCGGTACGCGCGGCCCTTGGACATATCCGCACAGAACTGGCCGATCGGGGGCTATCGCAAGAAAACCTCGAGATTGTGGAACTGGTGCTGGCCGAGACGTTGAATAACGTGGTTGAACACGCCTATGCCGGATTGCCCCAAGCGGGGTTAATCGGGGTGCGCGGGGCCTATGCGCCTGATGACTTGCGGTTTCGCATCACCGATCTGGGCAAACCGATGCCGGGGTTCACCCTCCCCCCGGGTGAAGCATTCGATGTGCTGAAACTTGCAGGCGAGTTGCCCGAAGGGGGATTCGGTTGGAGCCTGATCCGGTTGCTGAGCTGCGAGCTGGAATATTCGCGCACCGGTGATATGAACCTGCTGGCGCTGCGCATTCCGCTTGCCGCGGGATAAGCTGGGTACGGGGGGCCGCCACAAGGGGGGCCTTTGCCGCCAAGGGTTAAGTGTTGGTCACCTTTGGGGCAGCTTGAAGCAACGCTTCGCAATAGCGCCTCAAAGGTTTCATAATTCCGCCCAGCTTTGCGGGCAACGTCGGTTCTGTAGCTGCATATGGCTTCCCTCGGCGTTGCGTTTTAATAGCCCCCACCCAGTACGCAACGCCGAGGCACATTTACTGTGCCCAGCTCCCCTTTATGTACCCAGCTCCCCTTTAAGTGCCCAACTGCCCTTTAGTGATTGCCCGCCCGTCCTGCACCGCGCTACGCTCAGGCCGATGACAGCAACCTGAGGCCAATGACATGCGCGACTTCCACCTTCCCGGACGATCCCCCGTTCTGGCGAGCAATGGCATGTGTGCCACGTCCCATCCTTTGGCCGCAAAGACCGCTGTCGATATTCTTGAGCGGGGCGGCAACGCGATGGATGCCGCGATTGCCGGTGCCGTGCTGCTGGGGATTTGCGAGCCGCAGATGACCGGAATCGGTGGGGATTGCTTTGTGCTGTATTCGCCAGCGGGCAGCGACGAAGTGCACGCGCTGAACGGATCGGGCCGCGCCCCTGCTGCGTTGGATGCCGCCCATTTGCGCGACGCTGGTGAAAAGACGGTACCACTGCGCAGCGCCCATGCCGTGACCATTCCCGGCGCGATCGACGCGTTTTGCCACCTGTCCGACACCATCGGCACCATGGGTCTGGACACGATTCTTGGCCCTGCGATCCGCTATGCCGAAGAAGGCGTACCCGTCGCGGCACGTGTCGCCTTTGATTGGGGTAATGATGCGGGCACCTTGCAGGGGGCCGCACGCGATTTCTATTTGACCGGCGGCGAGGCCCCAAAGACCGGCGACATCTTCCGCGCCCCCGGACAGGCCGAAGTCCTGCGTCGCATCGCCAAGGACGGGCGCGATGCCTTCTATTCCGGTGAGGTGGCCGAAGATATCGTCGCCTCTCTCAATGCTATGGGGGGCAAGCACAAGGCAGAGGATTTCGCCGCCACCGCTTGCACCCCCGGTGAGCCCCTTGCCTCCACTTATCAGGGCGTTGAGGTGCTGGAACATGCGCCGAACGGTCAGGGGGCCACTGCACTGTTGATGATGAACATGCTGTCGCATTTCGACGTTGCATCCATGGATCCTTGGGGCGCGGAGCGTGTGCATATCGAGGCGGAAACCGCCAAGCTGGCGTATGATGCACGCAATCGTTTTCTGGCGGACCCGGACCATACCGCACGTCTGGCCCATATGCTTGCGCCCGAAACGGCGCGAGAGCTGGCGGCGTTGATCGACCCGAAGAAAGCCATGCCCAACCCCGTCGCCCTGTCAGAGGCGGTGCATAAGGATACGATCTATATCACCGTGGTGGACAAGGATGGGATGTCCGTGTCGTTGATCTATTCGATCTTCCACGGTTTCGGGTCGGGCATCGCGTCGGATAAATTCGGTATCCTGCTGCAAAACCGCGGTGCGGGTTTCACCCTTGACCAAGGGCACGCGAACGAGCTGAAGGGCGGCAAGCGGCCGATGCATACGATCATTCCGGGGATGATCAAACGCGACGGTAAGGTGATCATGCCGTTTGGTGTGATGGGCGGGGCCTACCAGCCCAATGGCCACGCGCGGTTTGTCTCTAACCTGACGGATTTCGGGCTAGACCCTCAGGCCGCCATCGACGCCCCCCGCGCGTTTTCCGATAATGGCATCCTCAAGGTCGAACGCGGCTATAGCGATGCGGTCCGTGCCGAGCTGGCCGAGATGGGGCATAAGGTCGAAATTCCGGCCACAGCCATCGGCGGCGCGCAGGCGATCCAGCTGCATGACAACGGTTTGCTGGAGGGGGCGAGCGACGCACGCAAGGATGGCTGTGCCCTGGGCTATTGAACAAGGATGCAGGGCGCGGGTCACCCACGCTTTGCCTCAGTTCAGCTGGAAGTGCAGCGGATAGGCCCCATCGGTGAACGGGCCGAAGAGATCGGGGATATCGGGATGGTCCACAGGTTCGCCCGAGTAATCGGCCACGAGGTTCTGCTCGGACACATAGGCCACGTAGTAGCTTTGTTCGTTTTCGGCCAGCAGGTGATAATAGGGCTGGTCTTTCTCGGGGCGGCTGTCTTCCGGAATAGCTTCGTACCATTCTTCGGTATTGGCAAATTCGGGGTCCACGTCAAAAATCACCCCTCGGAAGGGATGTTTTTTGTGCCGGACGATCTGGCCCAAGTGGTATTTCGCGCGCGTTCTTATCATAACATCGGTGCACCTACCGTTCGTTCGTAGTCCCTTCAAGGGGCTTTTGTCCAATCCTGCGACGCGTAACCAAGGAAACAGTTTGTGAACCTCGTCCTGACAGTGCTTGAAATTGTGGCTCCTGTGTTCCTGCTCGCGGGGATCGGCTTTGCCTGGGTAAAGCTGGGGTTCGAGTATCGCATCCAGTTTGTGACCCAGCTGGCGATGACCCTATCGGTGCCCTGCCTGATTTTCGTGTCGCTGATGACAACGCAGATCGACCCCGCCGCGCTGAGCGCTTTGTCACTGGCGACAGTGGCGGCCTATGGCGGGGTGACGCTGCTGGCTGCGGTGATCGTGCGCGTGTTCGGGTTGAACCGGCGGACGTATCTGGCCCCGATGATTTTCGGGAATACCGGCAATCTGGGTCTGCCGCTCGCGCTTTTTGCCTTTGGCGACACGGGGTTGGGTTATGCCGTTGTGGTCTTTGCCATTATGGCCATCTGGTCGTTCACCTTTGGCATCTGGCTGGTCGCGGGCTCTGGCTCCCTTGGCAAGGTCATCCGTGAACCGCTGGTCTGGGGCACGGCATTGGGCGCATTGTTTCTGGTGCAAGGCTGGGAAACGCCGGTGTTTCTGACCAATACGCTGTCCCTGCTCGGTCAGATGGCGATCCCGATTATGCTGATCACATTGGGCGTTGCCGTGGCACGGCTGTCCCCCGGCGGGATCGGGCGCGCGGTGGTGTTGTCGCTGATCAAGCTTGCGATCTGCATCGGCATCGCCGCCTTGGCGGGCTGGTTCTTTGACCTTGATAAAATCGCTTTTGGCGTGCTGGTCTTGCAGGTTGCGACACCGGTGGCGGTGACATCCTACCTGCTGGCAGAGAAATACGGTGCGGATGCGCAGTCTGTCGCGGGGCTGGTTGTCGTCTCTACCGTGCTATCGGTTGCCGCTTTACCGCTTATGCTGGGGTTTCTGCTGTAATTTCTGGTGGGCGTCGGCAGGGCAATCTGATAAACTAAATGTAATAAAAACACGATAAAAGCGAGAGGCCGATGAGCAGAACCTTTTGCGCCCTGATAATTGCTGTGCTTTTGGCATCATGTAGTGGCGGTCCGACCAGTGCCCCACGAGACCTTGATAACGCATGTGCGATTCTCAAAGAGCGCCCAGAATATTACCGCGCATTCCGTGCAGCTGAACGCCGTTGGGGCGTGCCTGTCCATGTGCAGATGGCGACGATCCATCAGGAAAGCAAATTCATCGCGGACGCCCGTACGCCGTTCCGCTATGTCATCGGCGTGATCCCCATGGGCCGCCAGTCCAGCGCATTTGGCTACAGCCAAGCGCTTGATGCGACATGGGATGAATATTTGGCCGAAGCTGGCGGTTTCCGCGCCAAGCGAGACCGGATCAACGACGCGTCGGATTTCATGGGGTGGTACATGAACAAGAGCCGCGACAAGAACGGTATCCCCCTGCATGACGCGGAAAACCAGTATCTGGCCTATCACGAAGGCAACACAGGCTATGCGCGCCAAAGCTATAATTCGAAACCCTGGCTGGTCGCTGTGGCCCGCAAGGTGCGCGCGCGCTCCGATATGTACCAGCAGCAGATTGCAGGGTGTCGCCTGTCACGTTGGTAAGCTGACCCACACCGGATAAAGAAAGGGCCCCGAACGTATGTTCGGGGCCCTTTTTCCTTAGCGGTTCACCTGACCGGGGCTGCCGACGTCAAACAGTTTGTTGGGCAGGCTGCCGCCCTTCTGCAGGTCGCCCAGAACCACGGTGGTCTTGGTGCCGTTGCCGTCGTTGATGATCCACTGGCGCAGCTCGACCGGGTTGCCGGTGAACTTCAGCTCGATATTGCCATATTCAGGATGCGCGGGGTCTTGGGCGCGCACGGTGGTCGCGGTGCCGTCATAGTTATGCCCCGTCACCATCTTGGCCTGACCAAGGTTCACATTCGCGGCCAGAATGATCGACAGCGGCGTTTTGGACAGCGGGTATGTCTCTGCCGGTTGGTTGGATTTCTTGTCGTAGATCACAACCGTATTGCTGCCCGCCACGACAATCCCCGAATCCGGTGCGTTGTATTCAAAGCGCACTTTGCCCGGACGTTTGATGTAGATCGTGCCGGTGCTGATCGAGCCGTCGTCGTTGATCTGGGTGAATTCGCCCTTGGCGGTTTTCAGATCGTTAAGATAGCCGGAAATCGCGTTCAGCGGCAGTTTGTCGGCGGCGGCGGGCATCACAGCTGCCAACCCCAGACCAATGGCCAGAACGGTGGTGGTAACAAAACGCATCATAGTCTTCCTATTCTTATTCCAGTGCCTTGCCTTCGACATAGGGCTTCGCGTCATGATATACGATATCACGCAGCAGGATATCGCCTAACACGCCCGAAATGCAAAAGGGGCTGGCCTGTTCCCAAGCCAACCCCCGGCGTCGCAATGACGTTCCGATTATTTTTGCGCGCTACCCCTGCTCTGGTATCAGGATCTCGCGCTTGCCCACGTGGTTGGCTGGCGAAACAAGGCCCGCGTCCTCCATCTGTTCGACCAGACGCGCGGCTTTGTTATAGCCGATGCCCAGTTTCCGCTGGATGTAGGATGTCGAACATTTGCGGTCTTTTGCAACGATCGCCACGGCCGTGTCATATTGCGCGTCTTCGCTGTCGGTATTGCCGCCCAGCCCCAGAACCGCGTCGATGTTCCCCTCTTGGTCATCGGATGGCCCTTCGACCACACCCGACACATAATCAGGTTCACCATAGGCCTTGAGGTGGTTCACGATCTCTTCGACCTCTTCGTCGCTGACAAAGGGGCCGTGGCAGCGCACGATCTTGGACCCGCCCGCCATATAGAGCATGTCACCCATGCCAAGGAGCTGTTCGGCGCCCATCTCGCCCAGGATCGTACGGCTGTCGATCTTGGAGGTCACCTGGAAGGAAATCCGCGTCGGGAAGTTCGCCTTGATCGTGCCGGTGATGACATCGACCGAAGGACGCTGTGTCGCCATGATCAGGTGAATACCCGAGGCCCGCGCCATCTGTGCCAGACGCTGGATGCAGGCTTCGATCTCTTTGCCCGCGACCATCATCAGATCGGCCATCTCGTCCACGATCACGACGATATAGGGCAGCGCTTCGGGCTTGAATTCATCCGTCTCGAAAATCGGCTCGCCCGTATCCTCGTCAAAGCCGGTCTGGACGGTGCGGCTGAACATCTCTCCCTTGGCCAGGGCCTCGCGGACACGACCGTTATAGCCTTCGATGTTGCGCACGCCCATCTTGGACATCTTGCGATAGCGCTCTTCCATCTCGCCCACGGTCCATTTCAGCGCGACAACGGCCTTTTTCGGGTCGGTCACAACGGGGGACAGCAGATGCGGGATGCCGTCATAGACCGACAGTTCCAGCATCTTGGGGTCGATCATGATCATCCGGCATTCTTCCGGCGTCAGCTTGTACAGCAGCGACAGGATCATTGTGTTGATCGCCACAGATTTACCCGAACCGGTGGTCCCCGCGATCAGCAGGTGAGGCATCTTGGCAAGGTTCGCGACCACAGGGTCACCGCCAATGTCTTTGCCCAAGGCCAGCGGCAGACGCATGGTGCTGTCGCCGAAATCACGCGCGGCGAGAATTTCGCGCAGCACGACCTTCTCGCGGTTCTCGTTGGGTAGTTCGATGCCAATCACGCTGCGCCCCGGCACGGTGGACACACGTGCCGACAATGCCGCCATAGAGCGCGCGATATCGTCCGCCAGACCGATCACACGGCTCGCCTTGAGGCCCGGTGCCGGTTCCAGCTCGTACATGGTGACAACGGGGCCCGGACGGACGGCGACGATTTCACCCTTTACGCCATAGTCATCCAGCACGTTTTCCAGCATGCGCGCGTTCTCTTCCAGCGCGTCGTCGCTCAGGTGCAGGCGTTCGACATTATCCGGGCTTTCCAGCAGGTTCAGCGGCGGCAGTTCAAATCCAGGGTGCGTGTCTTCAAAGGTCAACGCAGGCTGTGCCTCGGCCTGAGCTTGTTTGCTGGGCTGCACCGGCTTGCGCATCTGCGGCTGCACCACCTTGCGCGGCTGAGCCACGGGGATCTGCATGGCCGGTTCCCGCTCTGCCTCTTGCAGTGGCAGGTGGCTGTCGGTCATCGGTTCATCATCCAGAACCGCCATATCCGCGTCGTGATCCGGTTCGGAGGGGGTTAGCTCAAGCACGGGGCGCTCCGCGACCAAAGGTGCACGGCTTGCGGTTAAAGGCGGCTCCGCCCGAGTAGGGGAGGGGGCCGGCGCACCGGTCAATGGCGGCTCTTCGCGGCGGGCACCACGGGCGGTGGTATCCAACAGAAGCGGGTCAGGGCCACGCCCGCGACCACGGGTCAAGGGGGCGGTGGTGGCCGTATGCACAGCCCCGCCCGTGCGCACGCGGCTTTTGATCACATCGGCGATCTTGGATTTGATACGGTCGCTGCTGGGGGCTTCGTCCAGTTCGGGTTCAGCCCATGTCTCGACCAGTTCAGGTTCGGGCAGCGGGTCGGCGCGTTTGACCAGCGTCGGCATTTTCGACAGCAGGCCGGTTTTTGGCGCAGGTGCAGGCGCGTCGCTATAGGCCAGTTCGTCGTCATAGTACCCTTGGCTGGCCGCGAATTGCGCGTTCTCCTCGGCCTCGATCCGGTTGCGTTCGCGGCGTTCAAGCTGGCGGGCCTGAATGCCCTGCGCAGCTGCAACCGCCCCCGACGCACCACGCCCCAGAAGGGTCATCAATCCGGCATAAGCCATGATCAGCCCGACCAGCATGAAGCGGAACAGACGTTGCAGTTCAAGTCGGGTGAAGCCGACAACAAAGGCACCAAAGGCAAGGATCGCCACGCCCATCAACAGCGACATCAGCTTGATCGTAAAGGTCGACCCGATCGGCAGGACGGTCAGGATCACACCCATGACCGTGTCGCCAAAAAGCCCGCCCAGACCAAAGCTATGGGTTTGCAGCCAAGACGCATCCGGCGTCAGCGTTGCCCCGTAGATCGAACACAAGGCGACAGCAATCGGGGCAAAGATCAAACGGCCTACGGCGCGTTCCTCGCCGCGGTGCAGGGCAAAGCGTGCGCCCCAGGCCAGCAGGATTGCCGCGACAGACCACGCGCCCCAGCCCACGATCATGAACAAAGGCGCGGCCAGCGACGCGCCCATGCGCCCCAGCCAGTTCTGCACCGGCGCATCGGTGGACACCATAAAGTTGGGATCGTCAGGGGTGTAGCTGCCGATCATCATGGCGGCCATAAGGCCCAGGGCGATCAGCCCGAGGCCCAGCAGCTCCTTGCCGCGTTTTTCGATCGCTTCGGCCATGTTGGTGTCTAGCAAAGGGTCGCGCCCACGTGTCTGATATGCCATTGCTCTGATCCCTCGTCTTATTCTGGATAGAGACAGCGGCGGATCGCTTCGATCCCGCGCGTTGTCTCTTCTTTTGGGGCGACCATCGCCACCCGAATATATTGTTTCCCGGGGTTTTCGCCGTTCACGCTTTGCGCCAGATAGCCGCCCGGCAGCACCCGCACGCCGGTTTCACGCCAGAGTTTCAGCGCCGCAGCTTCGTCATCTTCCACCGGCAGCCACAAAAAGAACCCGGCCTCGGGGCTTTGGTACCCGGGGACGTTGCCGAGAATACGGTCGGCGACCTCGTATTTCTCGATGTAAAGCGCGCGGTTCTCGGCCACATGGGCTTCGTCGTCCCAGACCGCAGCCGACGCCGCTTGCAACGGTAACGGCAGCGGTGCACCGGCATAGTTCCGCAGCTGCTTGATCTCGCGCATGGTATTGGCACCCGACGCGACAAAGCCGGACCGCAGCCCGGGCAGGTTCGACCGTTTCGACAGCGAATGGAAAATCACCACACGATCCGGGTCGGCCCCGACATCTTGCGCCACTTGTAGCGCCCCGACGGGCGGCGTGTCGCGGTAGATCTCTGAATAGCATTCATCCGCGAAAATCTTGAAATCGTATTTTTCTGCCAGCGCGATCAGATCGGCCCAATACGCGCGGGTGGCCACGGCCCCCTGCGGGTTGGCGGGCGAGCAGATATAGGCCGCGGTGGTCCGGTTCAGCACATCTTCGGGCAGGCTGGCAAAATCGGGCAGATGCCCTGTTTCGCGCGTGGCAGGCACCATCACCGGATCAGCGGCACCGGAAATCGCGGCGATCATATAGACCTGGTAGAACGGGTTCGGCATCAGAATGGCGGGCTTGCGGCCGTTCTTCGTCTCGGGACAGGTGGCCATGACGGCGTTATACAGCCCTTCGCGGGTGCCGTTCAGCGGCATCACCTGCGTGTCTGCATCCACCTCCACACCGTAGCGCCGGTTGATCCATCCGGCAATCGCGCCGCGCAACTGGGGCGTGCCGTCGTTGGCCGGGTAGCTGTTAAATCCGGCAGCATTTTCGGCAATCACATCGGTGACCCATGCCGGAAAAGCATGTTTCGGCTCGCCAATCGTCATGTGGATCGGCGTGCCACCGCCTTCATGCGCATCAAGCAATGCGCGCAGGCGCGGCCACGCGTGGGCCGGAAGGTTCGAAAACCGCTCGGGGTACATCATTTCACTGCCTCGGGTTCGGGATCATTCACGCCCCGTTTGTTCCAGAGTACCCAAGGGCTTGCCCCGCGTCCAGACATTGCAGGACGCAGGGCAAGGTTTGTGTCATTTAGGCCAATGCCTCTTCGGCGGCTGCGGCAATGCGCAGCAGGTGCTCTTCGCCAAAGGGCTGGCCCATGAGCATGATCCCGCAGGATGGGGTGCCCGTG
This sequence comes from Sulfitobacter sp. SBS6, assembly GCF_048285585.1. NCBI lineage: Bacteria > Pseudomonadati > Pseudomonadota > Alphaproteobacteria > Rhodobacterales > Roseobacteraceae > Sulfitobacter > Sulfitobacter sp. SBS6. Next base: position 108,931 of record NZ_JBLWBA010000004.1, read on the forward strand.
GGCAGGGTCACCGCCGCCAGGCCCATAAGATTCCCGATACGCGTGTTGCGCAGGGTCATGAGGTTGGCCGAGACGTAATAGTCATGCTCGGTTTCCAGCCGGTCCAGCTTGGGGGGCAACAGCGGTGCGGTGGGGATCAGCACCGCGTCATAGCCCGCCACAGCTTTCACATAGGCCGCGCGGATCTGGTCGATCTTGGCCCAGGCTGCCACATAATCGGGGCCGGAGTGGGATTTACCCAGACGGAACCTTTCAAGGATTTCGCCGTACATCGCATCCGGGTTCGCCTCGATCACGTCGCGCCACAGGCCGTAGGCTTCGGCGGTGTAAAGGCACCCGCTCAGCGGCATCGCCTCTTTGATAGGGTCGAAATCGATGTCCTCGATCACCGCGCCCGCTTCCTTCAGCCGCGCGACGGCATCGTCGAAAGCCGCCGCGGGGGCGTCTTCGATGTCGTCGAACGCCACCGTGCGCAGGATCGCAAAGCGACGCCCTTCGATGTCGGTGCTGCCCATGTCCATCGGCTTGGACCCTTCGGTGAGCGCCAGCAGCAGGCTCGCATCCTCGACCGAGCGGCAAAGCGGGCCCACCGTGTCGAACTTGGCCGCCAGCGGCACGGTCCCCTCAAGCGACACACGGCCCGAGGTGGTTTTCAGCCCCACAAGATCGTTCCACGCGGCAGGCACCCGCACCGATCCGCCGGTATCCGACCCGATCGCCGCCGCTGCCAGACCGAAAGCGACAGAGGCCGCAGCCCCGGACGACGACCCGCCCGACACGGCACCTTCATCGTTCACGCAAGGGGGGGTGGCGGTGCTGGGGTTATATCCGAGCCCCGAAAACGCCAGCTCGCTCATATGGGTCTTGCCCAGACAGACCAACCCCATCGCGGTGGCATTTGCCAACACGCGCGCGTCGCGGTCCGGCACACGGTCTTTCAGCAGGGCGCTGCCCGCCTCTGTCGCGATGCCGGCGGTGTCGAACAGGTCTTTCCAGCTGATCGGCACCCCGTCCAGTGGCGACAAACGCTGGCCCGCACGCGCGCGATCCCGCGCGGCACCGGCTTCGGCCAGGGCCCGTTCGGCGGTCACGCGGGCATAGATACGATCCCGCAGGGGGTGGGCGTCGATCGCGTCAAGATAGGTCTGGCACAGCACAACAGGGTCGATCTGGCCGTCCCCGATGCCCCGTCCCAGATCTGCGGCTGTCATGGTTAACCACTCTTGCATGTTGCTTCCTCGAATAATGCTTTGGAAAAGGGACGGTAGCGACGCCAGCGCGCATGGACAATCCCTGCCGCACGCCCATATCTAAAGCTATGGATTTTGATACAGATATCGCAATCGTCGGTGGGGGGCTGAATGGCCCGACACTTGCCTTGGCTTTGGCGCAGATCGGGCTGCGGGTCACGTTGATCGACAGGCTGCCCGCTGCCACGCGGGAAGATGCGGCGTTTGACGGGCGATCCTATGCGCTAGCGCTGACCTCGACACGGATGCTCGGGGCGCTCGGGATCTGGGAGGGCGTGAAACCCCACGCGCAACCGATGCTTGAGATCAAAGTGACGGACGGGCGCGCGGGCGAAGGCCCCTCCCCTTTCTTCATGCATTTCGATCACGCAGAGATCGAAGAAGGGCCGATGGGCCATATGGTCGAGGACCGCCACCTGCGCCGCGCCTTGGCAGAAGCCGTGAGCGCTGAGGCCCGCATCGCGCGGCTGGACGGCGAAACGGTCATCGCGCAAGACGCCGCCCCGGCGGGCGTCACCCTGACACTGGAAGACGGTAAGACCCTGCGCACGCGTCTGGTTGTCGGCGCGGATGGTCGCGCCTCGGGCGCCGCCACGCGGGCGGGGATCAAACGCATCGGCTGGGATTATGCGCAAACCGCGCTGGTCTGCGCCATCGCCCATGAAAAGCCGCATCACGGGGTCGCGCATCAGTTCTTTATGCCCCCCGGTCCGCTGGCGATCCTGCCGCTGACCGAAAACCGGTCCTCCATCGTCTGGAGCGAGACCGCCGCCAACGCAGCGCATATCCACGCGCTGCCGGATGCGGGATACCTCGACGTGCTTCGCCCGCGTTTTGGTGATTTTCTGGGCGAGATTTCCCTTGCCGGTGCGCGGTACACTTACCCTCTGAGCCTGTCGCTGGCGCATTCGATGGTGGCACCGCGTGTCGCGCTGCTGGGGGATGCCGCACATGGGGTGCACCCGATTGCCGGTCAGGGGTTGAACGCCGGCATGCGCGATGTCGCCGCGCTGGCAGAGGTGATCGCTGATGCGCAACGGCGCGGGCAGGATGTCGGCAGCACCACGGTGCTTGAGCAATATCAGCTGTGGCGTCGCTTTGATAACACCGCGCTGGCATTGGCGACGGACAGCTTCAACCGGCTGTTTTCCAACGACAACCCGCTGCTGCGTCTTGCACGTGATGTGGGAATGGCCGCGATTAACGCCCTGCCCGATGCCCGTCGCGGTTTCATGCGCGAGGCGGCGGGTCTGACGGGCACCCTGCCCCGTCTGATGCAGGGTAAGGCGCTTTAGGGCGCTATCCGCCCCCGCCGTGTCAGTCGATAATCCGCGCTTCGTCCACCAGCATCACGGGGATACCGTTGCGGATCGGATAGGCAAGACCGGCCGCGTCCGAGATCAGCTCTTGCTTGTCGGCGTCATAGGTCAGGCGCATCTGCGTGCGGGGGCAAATCAGCGCCTCTAGCATGCGGCGGTCGAATGGTATCTCTTCGGCGTTCAATTCATCATCTCCCCTTCTTGGCCACCCCGCAGGGTGTATTCGATCAACGTCAGCAACGTCTCGCGTCGGGTAGAGAGGGATGGTGCCTCGAGCAAGGCCTGTTTGTCTTCGCAGTCAAGATCCAGCATCATCGACAGTGAATTGATCAACAGTTCATCGTCGGCCTCTTGCAACGTATCCCAATCTGCCGACAGGTTTCGCGCGTCGAAGTAACGGCCAAGCGTGTTCAGGAAATTATCGCGGTCGAAACTGCTGTCCTGTTCATCCTTGCCAAGATCGCGTTCAAACCCGTCCCAGTTGACATCGCAACGGCGGTAGGGCGCGAAGCCTTCGACCTCTTTCACCACCCGAAAACGCGAAATCCCCGCGAGGGTGATCATATAGCGCCCGTCCTCTGTCTCGGAGAACTGGGTGATCCGTCCTGCGCAGCCGATGGTTTGCAGCCCCGGACCGTCGCGCCCCGGCACCACATTGGGCTGCACCATGCCAATCAAACGCCCCGGCGTTTTCAGACTGTCTTCGATCATCTGCAAATAGCGCGGTTCAAAGATATGCAGCGGCAACCGCGAGCGCGGCAGCAGCAATGCGCCCGACAACGGGAAGATCGCGATTGTGTCTGGCAGGTCCGATTGCTGTATCATGTAAGCATACCTAGGGCGCGCACAGCCTTATGCAAATATCATAGAGCTAAGTTTACGACGACCATTCAGGGCAATCGGATCGTTGGGTTTCAACGCCTCGAAAATGGTAAACAATTGCGTCTTGGCGGCCCCGTCATTCCATTCACGATCCTTGCCGAAAAGCGTCAGCAGTTGGTCCACAGCGGCTTGCGTGTCGCCATGCGCATAAAGCGCCTGCGCCAGATCGAAACGCGCCTGCATGTCATCAGGATTGGCATCCACCGCCGCCTGAAGCTCTGCCACAGGGCCCGCATCGGCTGCCTGTCGTGCCAGTTGAAGCTGCGCATGCGCGGCCTCAAGCTCGGGCGCTTTCGAGATTTCGATGGGTGCGCCGTTCAGATGCGCTTCGGCCTGATCAAGCTGATCCAGCGCGATATAGGCACGCACCATCCCACCATAAGCACCGGCATGGTTCGGGTCTTCGCCCAGGATCGCGGCAAAAGTGTCCAGCGCGTCCTGCGCCGCCCCTTCGGCCAGCATGTCATCCGCGGCGGCCACGGCCTCTGACAGCTCTTCACCGGGGGCAGAGCCGCCGCCCGCTTTGATCACGCGGTCGATGAACGCCTTGATCTCGGACTGTGGCAGGGCCCCCTGAAACCCGTCAACCGGCTGGCCCTTGAAGAAAGCATAAACGGTCGGGATCGACTGGATCTGCAACTGGCCTGCGATCTGTTGGGCCTCGTCAACGTTGATCTTGACCATCTTGACCGCGCCTTTGGCCGCGCGCACCGCGTCTTCGAGCATTGGACCAAGGGTCTTACACGGGCCGCACCACGGAGCCCAGAAATCGACAATCACCGGCACCGTTTGCGATGCCTCGACAACATCGGCCATGAAGGTCGCTTCGCTCGTGTCTTTGATCAGATCGGCATCACCGGCACCGGCGGGGGAAAGGTTCAAATCCATCATATCAAAATCCTCGCTTGGGGTTGCCCTTTATATGAGGGCGCGTCTGTCTATTTCAAAGGTCGAATGTCGCAAAGACCGGGGCGTGGTCGCTGGGCTTTTCCCAACCACGGGCGTCGCGCAACACGCGGCTGGAATGTGCCGCGCCCGAGATATCGGGGGTTGCCCAGACGTGATCCAACCGGCGACCCTTGTCTGCCGCATCCCAATCCTTAGCGCGGTAGGACCACCAGCTGTACAGGTTGCCTTGCGGGATATCCTGCCGCGTTACGTCAACAAAACCACCGGCGTCCTGCGTCTCGGCCAGCTTTTCGACCTCTATCGGTGTGTGGCTTACCACCTTGAGCAGCTTCTTGTGATCCCAGACGTCATCCTCGCGCGGTGCGATGTTCAGGTCGCCCACCAGAATGGATTTCTCGGGTTTGTCGCCGTGGAACCAGTCGCGCATGTCCGCCAGATAATCGAGCTTCTGGCCAAACTTCTCGTTCACCTCGCGGTCGGGCACGTCGCCGCCAGCGGGCACATAGAAGTTATGCACCGTCACCCCGTTTTCGAGCTTTGCCGCAACATGGCGCGCGTGGCCCAGCGTCGCAAAGTCCTGATCACCGGCATCCACCAAGGGCAGACGCGACAGGATTGCCACACCATTGTATCCTTTTTGTCCTCGCGCCACCATGTGGGTGTAGCCCGCTTCGATGAAGGCCGCGGTGGGGATTTTGTCGACCGGGCTTTTGCATTCCTGCAAACACAGCACATCCGGCCCATGTTCAGCCAGCAGCTTGAGCACAATCGGTTCGCGCAACCGGACAGAGTTGATATTCCATGTGGCCAGCGTGAAAGGCATGAGGCAGCTCCCTTGGGTCAGATCGCGCGCACCCTACCGCGAAATGCGCAGCGTCCACCATGCCGAATTCCCGGGACTTCCGGGCTGCGGACAAAAAAAGACCGGGCACAAGGGCCCGGCCTAGTCCAACAGGGAGGTATGTATCATTTCCCGGATACAAACTTCGGGTTCAAACCGATCGACGGGTCATGAAAACCCCGTCTCTCGCAGGAATAACGAGTGGCACCCGCTTGGGTTCCAAAATTATGAAATAATTCTGTATCCACCTGATTCAGTTAGCAAAATTCTTGCGTTCGAGGGATCAGGCTCGATCTTCTGGCGCAGACGGTAGATGTGGGTTTCCAACGTGTGCGTCGTGACACCGGCGTTATAGCCCCAGACCTCGTGCAAAAGCGTGTCCCGCGGGACGACGCCCGCGGCAGCACGGTAGAGGAACTTGAGGATATTCGTCTCTTTTTCGGTCAGCCTGATTTTCTTGTCGTCTTCGGTGATCAGCAACTTGGCCGACGGCTTGAACGTATAGGGCCCAAGCTGGAAAATCGCCTCTTCGGATTGTTCGTGCTGGCGCAGCTGTGCCCGGATGCGCGCCAAGAGAACGGGGAATTTGAACGGCTTGGTGACGTAATCATTCGCGCCCGCATCAAGACCCATGATCGTATCCGCGTCACTGTCATGCCCCGTCAGCATCAGAATCGGGCTTTTCACGCCCTGGGTACGCAGGTCGCGGCACAGGTCACGCCCGTCGATGTCCGGCAGTCCAACATCCAGAATGACCAGATCATACAATGCTTCGGCGGCGCGGGTTTTGGCGTCTGCGCCATTGCCTGCTTCGAATACATCAAAGTCTTCGGTCAGCAATAATTGCTCGCTCAGCGCGTCGCGCAGGTCGTCGTCATCATCTACGAGCAAGATTTTCTTTAGCTGGGCCATATCAACTCATCCTCTACAACTTTACTTTAGATGTGTTCACAAAGCCGTGCGTGCAAGAGTAGCAGGTGTTTGATCACACGACCGTGCGAAATTGTCGCGCAATGTTTCAATCCGCCGGTTTCTGCAGTAAGAAATGTGACAACATAACATGAAAGATTTCAAATCATGGTTTTTGGGCCCGATATAACCGAGCAACTGGCACGCGCCCGTGCGGACCTGCGTTTGGGCGTTCCCATTGTACTGGCGGGATCGCGGCCGGTTCTGGTTATGGCTGCCGAAACGCTGACGCCCGCGCGGCTGACCGGGCTGCTGGCCATGGGTGGCGAACCGGTGTTGGTGATCAGCGCCCGGCGCGCCGAAACCCTGAAAGCGCGCGCCTACGACGGCAGTTTTGCGCGCGTTCTCCTGCCCCGGGACGCCACGTTGCGATGGTTGAAATCCATCGCGGATCCGGCGGACGATCTGCGCAGCCCCCTGAAAGGCCCGCTGGCCTGCGCACGTGGGGGCGATGCGACGCCGCACGGCTTGGCGATTGATCTGATCAAGTCAGCGCGCCTGCTGCCCGCTGCTGTGATACTCGACCTTGCGGATGCAGGTCAGTTCGCCCAGCAAAACGGCCTGACGATGATCAACCTGAGCGCGGCACAACCGATCCTTGCCGCGCGCAGCCCCTTGCATCCGGTGGTGAATGCGCGTCTCCCGATGGAGGTGTCAGAGGCCGGACGTCTGCATATTTTCCGCCCCGACGACGGCGGGGAGGAACACTACGCCATCGAAATCGGCCGCCCCGACCGCAGCAAACCCGTGCTCGCGCGGCTGCATTCGGCCTGCTTTACCGGCGATATCATGGGCAGTCTGAAATGCGACTGCGGGCCGCAGTTGCATGCCGCGCTGACCCAGATGGGCAAGGAAGGGCACGGCGTGTTGCTGTACCTCAACCAAGAGGGGCGCGGCATCGGGCTGACCAACAAGATGCGCGCCTATTCCCTTCAGGATCAAGGCTTTGACACGGTCGAGGCGAACCACCGTCTGGGCTTTGAAGACGATGAACGGGATTTTCGATTGGGGTCGGACATCCTGACATCAATGGGGTTTTCGTCGGTGCGCCTGCTGACCAACAACCCCCGCAAAGTCGAGATGATGGAGGCAAGCGGCATCAAAGTCGCAGAGCGCGTCCCTCTCAAGGTCGGCGAGAATAGCCACAACCACGCCTACCTTGCCACAAAAGCCGCCAAATCCGGGCACCTTCTGTGACACCCGACGATCTGGTCCTTACGCCGCGGGGCGTCCGGTTTCAGGGGCAACTTTACCCCTGCACCATCGGCAAAACCGGTATCACCCGCAATAAGCGCGAGGGCGACAAGGCGACGCCCGCAGGCATTCACCGCATCGTCGGGATGCTTTACCGTCCCGACCGCATTCCCGCCCCTGTGCCGTGGGCGATGCCGATCGGGCCGCGTGATCTTTGGTCTGATGATGGGACGCAGGACGACTACAACAGCCTTGTGCAGACCCCCTACCCGCACAGCCACGAGGTTCTGCGCCGTGCCGACCCCCTATACGATCTGGTGATCCTGACAGATTGGAACTGGCCCGATGCCGTTGCAGGGCGCGGGTCGGCGATCTTTATCCACCAGCAGCGTCGTCCGGGGTATCCCACCGAAGGCTGCGTCGCCTTTTCACGCGCGCATCTGCACCAGATCGCCGTGCGGCTGACCCGGTACAGCAGGTTGATCGTCTAGCCTGCGGTACGTTCCCCGAAGATGGCGGAGCCGACGCGCACATGGGTCGCCCCAAGCGCGATGGCCTTTTCAAAATCGCTGCTCATCCCCATCGACAAATCCTGCAACCCGTTGCGCGCCGCGATCTTGGCCAGCAGCGCGAAATGCAGCGCGGCTTCTTCATCAACCGGCGGGATGCACATCAGCCCCCGCACGGGCAGATCAAGCGACAGACATTCCTTGATAAAATCGTCGGCATCCGCTGGAAGAACACCGGCCTTCTGATCCTCTTCGCCGGTGTTAACCTGCACGAACATGTCAGGACAGCGCCCCATTTCCTGCGCCAGCCGCGCAAAGGTTTGCGCCAGTTTGGGGCGGTCAAGCGTATGGATGACGTCGAATAATTCGAACGCGCTACGTGCCTTATTGCTTTGCAGCGGGCCGATCAGATGCAGCTTGACGCCGTCAAACTCCTGCCGGAAAGCGGGCCATTTGCCTTCGGCCTCCTGCACGCGGTTCTCGCCGAAACAGCGGTGACCTTCCGACAGCACCGCCGCAACGCGCGCGTCCGGCTGCACCTTGCTCACGGCGATCAGCTCGACGCTGCCCGGCGCGCGGCCTGCGTCGGTTTCGGCTTTGGCGATGCGGGATGTGATGTCGTGCAAGCTCATGTCAGTCGGCCCTTGTTGTTGAGGGCGCACAGAACAACAGCTTGGCGCAAAAGAAAAGGGGCAGACCAACGGCCTGCCCCTCTTTTAGACTGTATCGTTCAACTTAGAAAGTGAAACGAACACCCATGTCGGCACGGATCGAGTCGTCGCCGCGGCTGATAACACCGCCACGCAGGGACACGCCGCCACCCAGATCGTGGTGAGCGCCGATACCGTAGGAAGTCTCTTCGAAGTAGTCAGCGTCTGCAACGTAAACGTCGAGGTTGGTCGCTGCGCCGATGTCGAAGGACGCGGTCAGGGCGTAGTGGTCGCCGTTGCCGCCTGTGCCGGTGATGTCGTTGTCATCGCCGTTGTCAGCATATGCCAAGGAAACTGTGGCTGGGCCAACGTTACCTACGACGGACAGAGCGTAGTCAGTGTCAGACTCGGAGTCGGAGTCCTGAGCAGCGGCAGCAAATGTGATGCCGTTGTATGTGTACGCAACGTAGCCTGCAACACGGTCGTTTGTGTCGGAAGCAGAGATGTGTACTTTCAGATCGCCCATGGAGTACAGAACTTCAACACCGTTAGAGCCGGCTGCGCCGTCACCACCGGAGGAGTACGCGTCGCCGCGGAAGTTGTATGCTGTGTACTCATACGACAGGCCGGTGAGACCCAGGTCGATTTCGTACATGCCAGGCATGGATTCCAGAGCGCCGTAGATGTTGCCTACGCCAACTTCGAAACCACCGGTGCGCGCGAAGAAGCGTACGCCGTTGATACCTGTGCCGGCAGGACCGTTTGCAACAGCGAAGTCATCCGCGTTGCCCAGAATGCCGTCGTCGCCGTCGTCGATGGACTGCTGTGTGTCGGAGTTGTTCTGCTGGATACGTGCACGTGCACCGAATGTAACGCCCATGTCGGACTCAGCAGTCGCGTCGATCTGCAGACGGAAACGGCTTGTTACGTTTGTTTCATCGTTGCCGGAGTCGTTTTCTTGGTAAAGAACACCAAAACGGCCGTAGCCGCCGAATGTAACGTCTGCAGCTGCAACGCCAGCGGTCGCAACCAGAGCTGTTGTAGCGAAGAGAACTTTTTTCATGAGTTATCCCTCGGTTTGAATTCATATGCCCATACCGGGGAATCCGGTAAAGGTATGAGAGGTGTTTTCAGCGTTTGCCCTAGTTTTGGCAAGGATCGCGGAAGCCTTGGCATCATTGGAAAAAACTGTGATGCAGCTATGTCACAGTTGCGCACACCCGCAGAAAGCACGGACGGGCCAAGAACGCAGATGCACAGGTGCCCTGTACTCTAGTATATACTGACATTGCGCTTGCCCACAGAACCCCGCTTGGATAGACCTGTGCGCAAACAGGCAAAGGACGGTCGAGATGGTGCGCAGTTCGGTATTCAAATCTACACTAGCCCTCGTGGTGGTCTCAGCGCTTGGCGCATGCGGTGGCCTGAACTTCGGCCCGCCCAACGACAACGACCCGAACCTCGGGCTGTCTCCGACGAACCCCAACTATGTCGAGACGAACCCAGACAACACCATTTGGGCGATCTTCAACCGCAAAGACAATGACACCAGCGTGTCGGTCAACAAATACCTGTGGTCCGCGTCGCTCGAAGTTCTCAACTTCCTGCCAGTGCAATCCATCGACCCCTATACCGGTGTGATCGTGACCGGCTATGGCACCCCCCCGGGGGGCAACCAATCCTATCGCGCGACGGTCCTGATTGATGATCCCGCGCTTGATGCACGGTCGCTGAACATCGCGCTGCAAACCCGTGGCGGCCGCACGGTCAGCAAAGCAACCTCTCGCGCGGTCGAAGACGCGATCCTGAGCCGTGCGCGTGAAATGCGCATTGCCGACGCCAAATTCTGAGCCCGCACCCGTCTATTCCCCATTATCACGCCGGGCCACGCGCTAGTCGCTCGCCCGGCGTTTTTCGTTGATAAGGTCAGCCAAGATGCCCTCCTACTCCCCCGCCGAAATCGAAGCCCGCTGGCAAGCCGCCTGGGAAAAGAACGATGTGTTCCAAGCGGTACGCAAGGCCGACAAGCCGAAGTACTACGTGCTTGAGATGTTTCCCTATCCGTCGGGGCGCATCCACATGGGGCACGTGCGGAACTATACGATGGGCGACGTGATCGCACGCTACAAGATCGCTACGGGGCATAACGTGCTGCATCCGATGGGCTGGGATGCCTTCGGGATGCCCGCTGAAAATGCCGCGATGGCCATTGGCGGTCACCCCAAAGACTGGACCTATGGCAACATCGCCGACATGCGCGACCAGATGAAACCGCTGGGATTGTCGATCGACTGGTCCCGCGAATTTGCCACCTGCGACCCTGAATATTACGGCCAGCAGCAGGCGCTGTTCCTCGATTTCCTGTCGGAAGGGCTGGTCTATCGCAAGAACGCCATCGTGAACTGGGATCCGGTCGATATGACCGTTCTGGCCAACGAACAGGTCGAGGCAGGGCGCGGCTGGCGTTCCGGCGCGCTGGTGGAACGGCGCGAGCTGACGCAATGGTTCTTCAAAATCTCCGACCACTCGGAAGAGCTGCTTGATGCGTTGGACACGCTCGATAACTGGCCCGCGAAGGTCAAGCTGATGCAGGCGAACTGGATCGGCAAATCGCGCGGTCTGCAATTCGCGTTCTCGACCATCGACGCGCCAGAAGGTTTCGACCGGATCGAAGTCTACACCACGCGCCCCGACACCCTGCTTGGCGCAAGCTTTGTCGGCATTTCCCCCGATCATCCGCTGGCCAAACTGCTCGAGAAAGACAGCCCCGAAATCGCGGCCTTCTGTGCCGAATGCCGCAAGGGTGGCACAACCGAAGAAGCGATCGAGACTGCCGAAAAGCTGGGGATGGATACCGGCCTGCGTGTGCGCCACCCCTTCGATACCGCGTGGGAACTGCCCATCTATATCGCGAACTTCATCCTGATGGACTACGGCACGGGGGCGATCTTTGGCTGCCCCGCCCATGACGCACGAGACTTTGAATTCGCCACCAAATACGGGCTGCCGATCACGTCGACCTTCTTGCCGTCCGAGGACGCAGACCCAAAGCTCGCCGCGCCCTTCGTGCCAGCGAAATCCGAAAAAGTGTACTACAATGGCGGTTTTGCCGGCGAGAAATGGCAAACCGGCGAAGAGGCGATCATTGCGGCCATCGACGCCTGCGAAGCGCAGGGGGTGGGCCAAGGCGTGACCAAATACCGCCTGCGCGATTGGGGCCTGTCCCGGCAACGCTACTGGGGCTGCCCGATCCCGGTCGTGCATTGCGACACCTGCGGCGTGGTGCCCGAAAAGAAAGAGAACCTGCCGATCGAACTGCCCTATGACGTCAGCTTTGACACGCCCGGCAATCCGTTGGACCGACACCCCACGTGGCGCGACTGCGCCTGCCCGTCTTGCGGTGCGCCCGCGAAACGCGAAACCGATACGATGGACACATTCGTCGATTCCTCTTGGTATTTCGCCCGCTTCACCGCGCCACGCGCTGACACGCCGACCAATATGGCGGATGCGGAATACTGGATGAATGTGGACCAATATATCGGTGGCATCGAACACGCGATTCTGCACCTGCTGTATTCGCGCTTCTTCGCCCGCGCGATGCAGATTACCGGCCACCTGCCTGAAAAAGCGATTGAGCCGTTTAACGCGCTGTTCACGCAAGGCATGGTAACACATGAAATTTACCAGACCCGCGACGCAAATGACCGCCCCGTCTATCACCTGCCCGAAGATGTGACCGACGGCAAACTCGCCGATGGGACAGAGGTTGAAATCATCCCCTCGGCCAAGATGTCGAAGTCGAAGAAAAACGTGGTCGACCCGCTGGGGATCATCGCGAACTACGGGGCGGATACCGCCCGCTGGTTCGTCCTGTCCGATTCGCCCCCCGAACGCGATGTCGAATGGACCGCATCTGGGGCAGAAGCGGCGTATAAGCACCTAAACCGCGTGTGGAACATCAGCAGCCGCATCGCCGAGATGGACGACAGCGCCGCAGGCACCGGCGACGACGATCTGCTGCGCGCGATGCACAAGACCATCCACGATGTCACGATGGGTGTGGAATCCTTTGGCTTCAACGCCGCGATTGCCAAGCTTTATGCCTTTACCGCGACGTTGCAGAAATCCAAGGCAGGCAAAGCCGCACAGCGCGAAGCGATCATGACGCTGGCCCAGTTGATGGCCCCGATGACGCCCCACCTGGCAGAGGAAATCTGGACCGCGCAAAGCGGCGACGGGTTGATCACCACCTCGACTTGGCCGCAAGCAGACGAGGCGATGCTGGTCGACGATACGGTGACCCTGCCGATCCAGATCAACGGCAAACGCCGCGCGGAAATTCAGGTACCTGCCGATATGCCAAAGGAAGAGGTTGAAAAGATCGCGCTGAGCCACGAAGCTGTCATTCGTACCCTTGATGGGGCCACGCCCAAAAAGGTCATCGTAGTGCCCGGACGGATCGTCAATGTCGTTGCTTAACCGCCGTTTTCTTATCGCATTGCCACTGCTGGTCCTGGCGGCCTGCGGGTTTCAACCCGTTTACGGCCCCGGCGGCACTGGCACGGCGCTGCAAAACGCGGTGCAGGTCGACGCGCCGAATGATGCCTATTCCTACACGCTCGTTCGCGAGATCGAGACGCGGTTGGGCCGCGCCGCAAGTCCTCGTTATGCTTTGGCCCTGACCGTCGATACCTCGGAAGAGGGGTTGGCGATCGACAGCGAAGACAACACCACACGGTATAATCTGGTCGGCAAGGTCGATTTCGCCCTGCGCAACCTCAGCAGTGGTCAGATCGAGGTATCAGGAAATGTCGAAAACTTTACCGGCTATTCCGCGACCGGTTCGACTGTTGCAACGCTCGCAGCAGAACGGGATGCCCAAAAACGCTTGATGGTCATGTTGGCCGACCAGCTGGTCACCCGCCTTTACGCGGCCGATCTGACCCCATGAAGCTGCCCCCGCGCGACGCGAATGCCTATTTCGCCAAGCCCGATCCGACTAAGACCGGGCTGCTGATCTATGGCGGCGATGCGATGCGCGTCGCGTTGAAACGGCAGAGTTTCCTGAAAAACCTGCTGGGCCCCAATGCGGAAGAAGAAATGCGCCTGACCCGTATTCAGGCCGCTGACCTGCGGCGGGATGCGCCCATGTTGCTGGACGCGATCAAGGCCGTGGGTTTCTTTCCGGGGCCGCGCGCGGCTTTTGTGGAAGACGCCAACGACAATATCGCCAAAATCCTGACCGATGCGCTGGCCGACTGGCAGCCGGGCGACGCGCAGATCGTCGTGTCGGCGGGGGATCTGAAAAAGACCTCCAAGGTGCTCAAGGCGTTCGAGGCACATAAGAACGCTTTCGCCACCCCGATCTACGACAATCCGCCCGACCGGGCAGAGATTGAACGCGTGCTTGCCGAAGCAAAGCTCAGCCCCGAGGCGGATGCGATGGGGGCGCTTAGTGAACTGGCGCGGGTACTTGATCCGGGCGATTTTCGTCAAATGGTCGATAAAATCACGCTTTATAAGATCGGCGACGCAGGCCCGCTCACGGCAGAGGATGTGGCCAACTGCGCCCCCACCTCGACAGAGGCAGAGGTCGACGACATTCTCCACGTCGTGGCAGAGGCGCGCGCGGGCGACATCGGCCCCGTGATGGCCAAGCTGCAGGCCCAAGGGGTGAACGCCGTGACGCTGATCATAATGGCGACACGTCATTTCCGCACTCTTTACCGCATCGCGAGCAATCCGGGCGGCCAGATCTGGGGTGTGCGCGACCGCGATCGCGCCATGCGTCAGGCCAAAAACTGGGGTGCGGCCAAACTGGAAACCGCATTGACCGTGCTGACAGACACCGACCTGACGCTTCGGTCAGCAGGCCAACACGCGCCGACGATGGCGCTGGTCGAACGCGCCTTTATCCGCCTCGCCATGCTGGGGGCACAACGCTAAATTCAGGTTAATTCTTGGGAGGAAATGTCGATGTATAAGGTAATCGGGGCAACCAAATCGCGGGCGATGCGGGTGATGTGGATGCTCGAGGAGTTGGGCCAGCCCTACGATCACCTGCCCTGTGCGCCACGTTCGGACGAGGCCAAGCAATACAACCCGTCCGGCAAAATTCCCGCACTTGTGGACGGCGACGACGTGCTGACCGATTCTGTCGCGATCATGCAGTATCTGGCGGACAAGCATGGCGCGCTGACCGCCCCCCCTGGCACCGCGGCCCGTGCGCATCAGGATGCGCTGACCTTCTGGCTGATCGACGAAATGGATGCGATCCTTTGGGCTGCGGCGAAACACAGCTTTGTTTTCCCGCAGGAACAGCGCGTTCCCGAGATCAAGGATAGCCTGAAAGCCGAATTCGCCCGCTCCGCCGCGATCCTGTCAGACAGGTTGGACGGGCCGTTCCTGATGGGGGAGGAAGTCACCATACCGGATTTGCTGGCGACTCATTGCATCAACTGGTCCATCGGCGCGGGATTTGCGCGGGTGGATGACAAGCTGGGAAATTGGGCCAAGTCCATGCGTGACCGCCCCGCGTTCAAGGCCGCCGCCACCCGCGAAGGTTAATCCCGCTGCGCCCAAGCGGCAGCGTGTTGGCCGGCCCATCGGCCTGTCGCAAGACAGGCCGAGATCAGATACCCGCCCGTCGGGGCCTCCCAATCCAGCATTTCGCCTGCAACGAAAACGCCGGGGCGGGCGTGTAGCATCAACCCGTCATCCAGCGCATCAAGCTTTACCCCGCCTGCGGTGGAAATCGCCTCGTCCAGCGGGCGCAGCCCTGCGTGTTTCACCGGCAGCGCTTTCAGCAACCTCGCCAAGTCAGTCGCGTTCGCCGGCAAGGGGCGCGCCATTTCCTGAAGCAGCGCAATCTTGGCCACGTCCAGTTTGAGCGTTTTGCGCAGATAGTTTGCCACGCTCATCTTGCCACGTGGCTTAGCCAGCTTTTCGACCAGCGCCTCGCGGGATTGGTCCGGCAGCAGGTCCAGCATCAGCGGGTGCCCTTCACGCAGCCCGCGCGACACGGTATAGATCCCGCCGCCTTCCAATCCGCGGGCGGAAATAACAGCCTCCCCCCGGGATCGGTAGGTGCCTGATTTCAAGCCGATCCCTTTCAGCGCCGCGCCGAAATGCGCCTCCATATGCGCCGACCAGTTCATCGCGATTCCTGCATTGGCAGGCGCAAAAGGCGCGATATCGACGCCCGCGTCGCGCAGCGGCAAAGCCCAGGCACCGGTGGACCCCAAGCGTGACCAGCTTGCCCCGCCCATGGCCAGCACAGTGACATCGGCCGGCAAGCCTTTCATGCCTTCTGGCGTATCGAACACCGGCGCGCCGTCTTCCCATCCGGTCCAACGCCAACGGGTGTTCACCGCAACACCTGAATCGGCCAGCCGCGCCAGCCACGCACGCAGCAGCGGCGACGCCTTCATCACGGTCGGGAAAACCCGCCCGGTAGAGCCGGTAAACAGGGTTTGCCCCAATCCCTTGGCCCATTCCTGCACCGCCGTAGCATCGAAACTGTTAAGAATGGGTTCAAGCGGTTCTTTCGCCGTCGAAAAAGCGTTCAGGAATTTGGCGTGTTCTTCGGCCTTGGTGATATTCAGCCCCGATTTACCCGCCATCAACAGCTTGCGCCCGACGGATGGCTTATGATCGCAGACCGTCACAGCCAAGCCTGCCGCGGCCATCATTTCGGCCGCCATCAGCCCTGCAGGCCCCGCGCCGATGACAACCCCGCGGCGGGCGGGCAAATTTTCTGATGTCATGACGTGCTCTTCCATTCGGGTTAAGGATATAGCTGTGAGTTACAGCGGCACCATTAACTTGACCTTAAACCAAATGCACGACGATCGTGCTTATTCCAATAAAAGGACAGAATATGCGCATCATTTTAATCATCTCGGGCCTTACACTGCTGGCAAGCTGCGGCGTGCCCTTTGTCCCGTTTATCTAGCCGCCTGAACTAGGGCATCTCGGCAGGGGTTTCGGGCGGGGCGCACATCGCTTTGATCCCGGTGGCAATTTCGGGCGTGGCGGCAACGGTATCGGCGACGATATCGCGTGCGCTTTGCATCAACTCCTCCGTTGGCACAATACGATCGACCAAGCCGAACGTCAGTGCCTCTTCGGCGGTGATCTTCTGCCCGCCCATCAGAATAAGCTTGCTGCGCGCAGGGCCGATCAAGGCTGCCATACGTGCGGGGTCGCTGGGTTGCGGCAAGAACCCCAGCTTCATCACCGGATAGAAAAATTTGGCCCCGGGCACGCAGATCCGCAGATCGCAGGCCAAGGCCATCCCCATAGCGCCCCCCGCCAGCGTCCCGTTCAGCGCGCAGATGCTCAGCCCCGGCAGCGCGGCAATCGCGCCCGACAGCCGCTCCCATATGTCAGAGACAGCGAGCCCCGCGCGCGCCTCGTCCAGATCGGCACCAGCACTGAACACTTTGCCAGTACCCGTCAGGATCACCGCGCGGGCGGCTTGGGCGTCTTCCATGAACTCGGCCAGGGCGACCAGCATCTCGTGGGTGAGAGAATTCGCCTTGTCCGGCCGGTTGATCGTCGCGACCCAGACGGGGCCTTCGCGGTCGAAATCGATCATACCAGACCAATCGCTTTGCGGATGCCCTCGTCGCGCAGCGAGATTTCCTCGCCACAGTATTTGTCGGCCTCGGCGCTGCACATCCACAACAGGGCTCGCGCGGGCCAATCGGCGGGGATGTGATCTTCCCATGCCAGTTCGCTGACGGGGTTGATGCCGCTTGCCTTGATCTCGCGCTGCATCTGGGTTGCGACCGTGCCCGGCGACAGGCCGATGGCGCGGATCCCGTTCGCGGCTTCCTCCAGGTGGATCGACCGGCCCATCATGTTCACCGCCGCTTTGGACGCGCAATAGTGGCTCCAGGCTTCGATGGCGTGATGCGCGGCACCCGAGCTGATGGTCAGGATCGACCCGCCGCCTGCGTCTTTCATCACGGGCAAGACAGCGCGCATGCCGTTGTAGACGCCCTTGAGGTTGATATCGATGACCTGCGACCATTCGTCAGGGTCCGACGCGGAAAGATGCGAGATCGGTTCGATCACACCGGCGTTGTTGATCAGCACATCGACGCCGCCAAAGGCTCCCAGCACCGTTTCCACCGCCGAGGACATCTCACCGAAACGGGCCACGTTGCAGGGGATCGCGATGGCTTGCTTGCCAATTTCGCCCGCCAGATCGGCAATCGCGTCCTGAGACCGCGCCATCAGCACGACATTCGCCCCTGCGTCTGCAAAAACCCGTGCCGCTTCGGCCCCGATCCCGCGGCTGGCACCGGTGATCATCACGGTTTTACCTGTCATATCCATCGTATAATTCCCTTTGTCATCAATAAGACCCGCACGGGGCCTGCCGTACACGGCGTTTGGTGACATCGTTAGCAACAACATCCGCCAGCGCCAATCAAAAGCGCCCCCGCGGGCGGAACATCGCAGATTGGCGCGGGTCGCTTTGCCTTGTAAGGTGGCGTCGGGCGCTTACCTTTAGCGCAACCGCGCTGTCACCGGATAGCCGCCCGCGATTTGCGACAAAGGAATTTTTCATGATCCGCCCTCTCTTCGGCAGTGCCGCCCTCTCAGTTCTTTTCACCTCGTCCAGCGCTTTGGCGGATGTGACGCCGCAGGATGTGTGGCGTGACTGGCAGGACCATATGCAAAGCATGGGCTATGCGCTGACGGCCACCGAAAAGGTATCCGGGGATACGCTCGCGGTGAGCAATGTCCGCTTTGATCTGACGAGCGAGCCTGATCTGGGCCAGATCTCGATGTCGCTTGAACAGTTGAGCCTTGTGCAAAACGATGATGGCACCGTGTCGGTGGTCATGCCCGACGCAATGCCCTTGGTGTTCGAAATCACCCCGACCGACCCGGATGAAGACCGCGTGCGCGCAGCGCTTGTCGTGAACCAGACCGGCCAGGACATGCGCGTGAGCGGGACGCCGACCGACCTGAGCAGCGCCTATGCTGCCGGTCTTCTAGGCTTGACGCTGGATCAGATGACGGTGGGCGACGAGACCTTCGGCCCCGACAACGCGTCGCTGAATGTGGTGCTGAACAACGTCGAATACGCCTCTAAATCGGTGCTGGACGATATGCGCACCTATGCGCAGGACGGGTCCATTGCGTCGATGACGTTTGACATGCGCTTCAAAGACCCCAAAGAGCCCGCCATCGCGACGATCAACGGCACCTCGACGGATATGACGTTCGACGGCGACGGGCGTTTGCCGCTTGGTATTGCGCAGGCCAGTGATATGGCCGCGATGCTGCGGGCAGGTATGACCGGCGCGGGCACGTTCACCAGCGGCAACAGCACCATGACGGTCGACATCGAAGATCCCGAGAATGGCAGTATGTCTGCCGCTGTCGCCTCTGAAGGGGGGCGTTTCACGGTTGAAACCAGCTCCGACGGCATGAGCTATGCCGGTTCGCGTCAAGGCATGGCGCTGTCAGTGCAGCCGCAGCAGTTTCCTTTCCTTCTGTCCTTCGGCCTTGATAATGCGGCGTTCAACCTGAGCGCGCCGGTGCTCAAGACCGACGATGCGCAGGATGTGGCCCTTGGGTTGAACCTCGAAGGGTTCACCATGTCGGATATGGTCTGGGGCATGATCAACCCGCAAGGCACCCTGCCCCGCGATCCGGCCAACCTGTCGTTGGATGTGTCCGGCAAGGCGCGGCTGCTGATGGATTACTTTGACCCCGAGGCCGCGACCAGAATGGCCGAGACCGGACAGGTGCCAGCACAGCTGGATAGCGTGAACCTGAATGCGCTGATCGTGGATGCACTGGGGGCCAAGCTGACCGGCAATGGCGCGGTCACGTTCGAGCATGACGAGAGCGACCCCACGGCGCTCAAGCCGTCGGGCGCTGTTGACCTCAAGCTGGTGGGCGGGAACACCTTGATCGATACGCTGGTGTCCTCGGGCTTGCTGCCCGCGCAGATGGCGATGGGTGCGCGTATGATGATGGGCATGTTCGCCGTCCCGGCCGAGGGTGAGGAGGATACGCTGAAATCCAAGCTCGAATTTACCCGCGACGGGCAAATCCTCGCCAATGGGCAGCGGATCAAGTAACCCTTTGCGGCCACGGCCCTCCAGCGACTGGCGTCCCTTGCACAGCTGCGGCAGGGGCGCTAGCAGTCTTTCACCCATTCAAGGAGTATCCCCCCATGTCGCAATCCATTGAGGCGCTGACCAAGTCGTTGCTGCATGCCGCCCGTCAAGCGGGTGCGGATAGTGCTGATGCGATGGCCGTGCGCGGGACGTCGGTGAACGTCGATGTGCGTGGCGGGGTGCTGGAACAGGCCGAACGCGCCGAAGGCGTCGATATCGGGCTGCGGGTTTTTGTCGGGCAACGCTCTGCCAATGTCTCTGCTTCCGACACATCGGACCGCACGATCGAGGAAATGGCGATCCGCGCGGTGGCAATGGCGAAAGAGGCCCCCGAAGATCCCTACATTGGTCTTGCCGATCCCGACCAGTTGGCGACGGATTGGGATGTCGAGGCGCTTGAGCTTTACGACCCCGCGCCCGAGCCTTCGCCCGAAGCGCTGCAGGATGACGCCGCCCGCGCCGAGGCCGCAGGGCTAGCCGTCAAAGGTGTCAGTCAGGTGCAGTCCGCGGGTGCGGGCTATGGCGCGCAACAGGTATTTATGGCGGCAAGCAACGGGTTCGAAGGCGGATACCGCCGTACCGACCGCGGGCTGTCCTGCGTTGCAATCGCCGGCACCGGCACAGGAATGGAGCGGGACTATGACGGCGACAGCCGCATCTTCCAGGCCGACCTGCGCAGCCCCGAAGACATTGGCACCAAAGCCGGTGAGCGCGTTCTTGAACGCATGGGTGCACGCAAACCGCCCACGGGGGGCTATCCGGTATTGTTTGACGAACGTATTTCCTCGGCGCTGATCGGGCATCTTCTGTCTGCGATCAGCGGCACGGCGATTGCACGCGGTGCCTCGTGGCTGCGCGACGCTATGGGCGAACAGGTGCTGCCAAAGGGCATGTCCCTGATCGAAGACCCGTTTCGCCCCCGCGTCGCAGGTTCGCGCCCGTTCGATGGCGAAGGGCTGCCCACGTCGCGCCGCACCATCGTGGACGACGGGATGTTGCAGGGGTGGACCCTTGATCTGGCCACCGCGCGCAAGCTGGGGCTATCCCCGACCGGCAATGCCGCACGCGGCACCGGTTCGAACCCCGGTCCGGCCACATGGAATATCGCGCTGTCCCAGGGCAATGCCACCCGCGCAGACCTGATCCGCGATATGGGCACAGGCCTTTTGGTGACGTCGATGATCGGGTCGACCATCAACCCCAATACCGGCGACTACTCTCGTGGGGCGTCCGGTCTGTGGATCGAAAACGGCGAGATCACCCACGCGATCAACGAATGTACCATCGCGGGCAATCTGCGTGATATGCTGCAATCGATCGTACCGGCCAATGACGCGCGCGCGCATCTGAGCCGCGTTGTGCCGTCGCTTCTTGTCTCGGGAATGACCCTTGCCGGCGCTTGATGACCTCTCACTTCTGATCAAGGCCGCACGCCGCTCGGGCGAGATTGCGACCTCTTTCACTGGCAAGACCGCGCAGCGTTGGGACAAGCCCGATGATGCCGGTCCGGTGACCGAGGCTGACCTTGCGGTGAACGCGATGCTGCACCAAACGCTGACGGCGGCACGCCCGGATTATGGCTGGCTGTCCGAGGAAAGCGACGACGGTACACGGCGGCTGGGGCAGCGTGATCTGTTCATCGTCGACCCGATTGACGGCACACGCAGCTTTATCGAAGGGTCCGACACCTGGTCCCATTCCCTTGCCATTGCGCGCGACGGGAGGATCACGGCGGCGGTGGTGTTCCTGCCCATGCTCGACCGGCTCTATGCCGCGGCGGCGGGGGCCGGTGCGACCCTGAACGGGCAAAGCATCTCTGTCTCCGACATCGCCACATTGCCCGAGGCGACCGTGCTGGCCACGAAACCGGTGATGGAAATGCAGCATTGGACCAAGGGCGACCCCGGCTTCAAACGCGCGCACCGTCCGTCGCTGGCCTATCGGCTGGGGCTGGTGGGTCAGGGTCGTTTTGACGGCATGGTCACGTTGCGCAAAAGCTGGGAATGGGACATCGCCGCAGGGGCGCTGATTGTCACCGAAGCAGGCGGGCAATGCACCGACCGCACAGGGCAACCCCTGCGGTTCAACAACCCCGATCCACGCCTGAACGGTGTCGTCGCGGGGGGCGATGCCGTCCATGCGGCGCTGCTAAGCGGCCTTGCCCAGACCCAAGCCACCCCTTAGATTGCCCCCAAGGCCATCTGTTTGAAAACAAAGGACCGCGATATGACCCAACGCTTGCACCTCGTCTTTGGGGGCGAACTGATTTCGCCCACCGGTACCGCGTTCAAAAACGTCGATGACATCCATGTCGTCGGGATTTTTCCGAACTACGCCAGCGCCTATGACGCCTGGAAAAACGAGGCACAGCGCACGGTCGATAATGCGCATATGCGGTATTTTATCGCGCATCTGCACCGTCTGCGCGACGAAGAGGCTGCGGCCTCCTCTACCGAAGAACTGGGGTAAACTCTTATGGCGCGGTCGCTTGGGCTGTCGGCCTATCGCGCCTTTACCGGTCGCGGGGGCGTGCCGCCATTCACCCCCGTGGCCAAGCGCCCCACCGGAGAGCTGGTCTGGTGCCACGCTCCCGAACCCGGCAGCTTGTTCGCGATACAGGATCTGGCCATTCGCCTGTGCCGGAGCCGTCCGGGGCTGAGTGTTCTGATCACCGTTCCCCAAGCCTTGGTGCCGGTGGACCTGCCGCCGTGTAGCGAAGCCGACGTGCTGATCGATACCCTGCCCGAGGACCACCCGACGCTTGCCAAAAACTTTATCGATTACTGGCAGCCCGACGCCTGTGTCTGGGCATGGGGGCGTCTGCACCCGAATATGATTGCAGAGATGACCACACAGGCCTGCCCGATGTTCCTGATCGATGCCGACAGCGACGGCTTTGACGGGCGGCGCGACCGGTGGCTGCGCGATCTGACCCGCGATCTGCTGATGCATTTCTCGGCGATCATGACGCGGTCGGAGGCGGGGATGC
The DNA here is from genome assembly GCF_048285585.1 of Sulfitobacter sp. SBS6. Taxonomy (NCBI): domain Bacteria; kingdom Pseudomonadati; phylum Pseudomonadota; class Alphaproteobacteria; order Rhodobacterales; family Roseobacteraceae; genus Sulfitobacter; species Sulfitobacter sp. SBS6. The sequence continues at coordinate 131,593 of NZ_JBLWBA010000004.1, forward strand.
AACGGCTTGTCCGGCTTGGGCTCGCCCGCAAGGACATAGAGCTGACCCCCGCCCTTCAGGCCGGTGGCCGCGTGTTGCCTTGTATGGATTCCGATCTGGCCGATCTGTCGGCTGCGGTCGTGGGGCGTCCGATCTGGTTCGCCAATCAGGTGCTCGAGGGTGAGCTGAACACCGTGCTCACCGCGCACCGCCAAGGGCTCCGCCTATCTCACCGGCTGTTGCTGATCCTCGCGCCCGCCGACCCCAAGCAGGCCGATGTTTTCGCGCAGCGGATGGAGGATCAGAACTTTCGCGTGCTGCGATGGGGCGACGCGGGCTATCCCGACGCCTCGACCCAGGTGATGATCGCCGATGATCCGGCAGAGATCGGCTTGTTTTACCGGCTGGCCCCTGTGTCCTTTCTGGGCAACTCGCTGATCAACGGCAGCGGTGGCTGTGACCCGTTCGAGGCCGCGGCCCTGGGATCGGCTGTGCTGTACGGGCCGAAAGTCCGGCGGTATCTGCCGCTGTATACCCGGCTGGCTGCCGAAGGAGCCGCGCGGATCGTGAATGATGCCACAGCGCTTGGTACCGCCGTGAACCGGCTGATCGCGCCAGATCAGGCGGCGACGATGGCGCAGGCGGGGTGGGATGTGATCAGCCGCGGTGCGGGCGTCACCGACAAGGTGATCGACCTTGTGCAGGAAACGCTTGACCAGCGAGAGGCCACATCATGAAACGCGCCCCCGCCTTTTGGCACCGTCCCACGCCCGATTGGCGCGCGCGCCTGTTGCAACCTCTGGGCGCGCTTTATGCCAAGGCCACTGCCCGCAGGCTGGCGGCGGGCACGCCGCTGCGTCTGGATATTCCGGTGGTCTGCGTCGGCAACATCAACGCCGGGGGCACGGGCAAGACGCCAACGGTCATGGCTGTCGTCGAACACCTGCGCGACAGGTATCACACGCCCCATGTGGTGTCGCGCGGCTATGGTGGCACGCTGAAGGGACCGGTGCAGGTTGATCCGTCGCGCCACAGTGCCGCGCAGGTGGGGGATGAACCGCTGCTACTGGCCGCCTTTGCCGATGTCTGGGTTGCGCAGGATCGCGCAGCGGGGGCGCAGGCCGCGGCGGAAGCGGGGGCATCGGTGATTGTGATGGACGACGGCTTCCAGAACCCCGCGCTGCATCAGGACCTATCGATTGTGGTGGTGGATGCGGCCAAGGGATTTGGCAACGGGCTGTGCCTGCCGGCAGGCCCCTTGCGCGAACCCGTTGCTACGGGTCTGGCGCGGGCGGATATCGTGCTGTCCATCGGTGGCGCAGAAGATCAGGCGCAGTTTGACGCGACCGACCTGCCCGACGAGCTGCCGCATGTGCGTGCCGAACTCGCCCCCCTGCAAACGGGGATGGATTGGTCCGACACCCGCGCGCTGGCCTTCGCAGGCATCGGCCACCCCGAGAAGTTTTTTGCCACCCTGCGCGATCTGGGGGCAGAGATTGTCCACGCCGAAGCGCTGGAGGATCACCAGCCGCTGAACCCTGCGCTGATGGGACGGCTAGAGGCGGATGCCGCCCTGCGCGGCGCACAGCTGGTCACAACGGAAAAAGACGCGGTGCGTCTGCCCGCGTCTTTCAGAATGAAGGTGATAACCCTGCCGGTGCGTCTGGAGTTCGATCCTGAAAACGCGCTTTTTGCCGCGCTGGATCGACTGCCGAAACCGGCATAACCGCCAGAGCTTCTAGCGAAGCCCGGGCGGCATCTCGGGGCGAACCTAGTCGTCCTGCCCCAGCTTTGGCGCGGCGCGATGCAAAGCCAGTTCAGCGCCCGAGAATTTGAACGGCGACCGGATGCCCGGCACCCCGTCCAGTTCGACCTTCATGCCGCGCGCGATGACTTGGGGGTCTTCGAACATATCGGCCATGTCGTTGATCGGCCCGGCCGGCACGCCCTCTGCCTCGCAGGCGGCGAGCAGATCGTCGCGGGTGCGTTGGCTGGTAGCCCCATTTAAACGGCGGATCATCTCGGGCCGGTTGGCGACGCGGTCGGCGTTCTTGGCATAGTCTGCCGAGGTTGCCATATCATCCAGCCCCAGCATCCGGCACAGCCGTTGGAACTGCCCGTCATTGCCCGTGGCGATGATCAGATGCCCGTCAGAGGATGTGAACACCTCGTAGGGGGTCAGGTTCGGGTGTGCGTTGCCCATCCGCGTCGGCGCATTGCCCGTGGTCAGATAGTTCATCGCCTGATTGCCCGTCACCGCAACAGCGCAATCCAGCAGTGCCATATCAATATGCTGGCCCACGCCGGTCTGGCTGCGCTGGTGTACCGCTGCCAGAATGGCCGTGGTGGCATAGATGCCGGTAAAGATATCGGTGATCGCCATGCCGTGTTTCTGCGGCTGACGGTCGGGTTCACCCGTGATCGACATCAGACCGGACATGCCTTGGATGATGAAATCATAGCCCGCGCGATGCGCATAGGGGCCGTCCTGCCCGAAACCGGTTATCGAACAATAGATCAGCTTGGGGAACTGCTTGGACAGGCTGGCGTAATCCATCCCGTATTTGGCAAGCCCGCCGGTTTTGAAATTCTCGATCAGGATGTCGGCATCGGCCAAAAGCTCTTTCATCTTGGCCTGACCTTCATCGGTGGTCAGATCGACAACAACCGAGGCTTTGCCCCGGTTGGCCGAATGGAAATACGAGGCGGATTTATCTTCCCCGCGCTCGATGAACGGAGGCCCCCACTGGCGGGTGTCGTCGCCCGCCGGGCTTTCGACCTTGATCACCTCGCAGCCGAGATCCGAAAGCGTCTGACCGGCCCAAGGGCCTGCCAGAATACGTGCCAGCTCAATAACCTTGAGCCCTGCCAGCGGGGCCGCCATTATTCTTCCAGCGCCGCGTCGATGATCTCTTTCATCTCGGCATAGGGCATGTTGGAGTATTTCTTGCCGTTGATGATGAAGCTTGGCGTGCTGTTGATGTCATCCGCCTTCTGGTTTTCTTCCCACCATGCGACGAGCGACTGTGCTTTTTCACCGTCTTGCAGACAGGCGTCCAGCTCAGCATTGTCGAGCCCGGCCAGACGGCCGATTTTGCGCAGCTCTTCGACGATCGCGGCAGGCTCTCCGGCGCGGACCCATTCGGACTGACCGGCATAGATCATGTCGGTGATGCCAAAGAACTTGTCCTCGCCACCGCAGCGCGACACCATCGACGCCCAAAGGCCGTAGCGGTCAAAATAGACCTCGCGGTAGGTGAAGCCGATTTTGTCGTTGTCGATGTAATCCGCCTTGAGCTGCTGGAACGGGCCTTGGTCAAAGGCAGCGCAATGCGGGCAGGTGTAGGATGCGTATTCGATGATCTGGACCGCTGAATCGGGGTTGCCCAATGTCATGTCCTGAATTTCGGTGGTTGCAGCAGGTGCATCTGCCTCTGCCGTGTCGGCTGACTGCGCGTTGGCCGCGCTGACCAGCGGGTTGATCGGTGTGCTGTTCACGGCATTTGTACCGCTGAAAGCGTACCAGCCACCTGCGGCAGCTACGGCAACAGCCGCAAGGATGGGGAATGTCGGTTTCATGTGATTTCCTTTTTCAGCGTTTGGTCTTGTTCAATATGTTCTCGCCCAGACGTGCAAGTGCATCGCGCAGGGCCTCGTTCGCGACAGGGCTGACGGTTTCGGCAGCACGCTGTTGCAAGACGGGGTCGTTCGGCGGTTCGGGATGGGTCTTGGGTTGCGGCGCAAAAGCGACCTGGCCTTCGGCAAAGCCGGTAGCAGCCGTCTGGGTCACCCGCACCCGCGCAATCGCGTTGAACCCGTAGATGGCGTTCACCTTGGCGCGCAGCTGTTCCTTCTGCATCTCCAGCATGGGCGCATTTGCCCCTGTCGTCAGCAAGGTCAGCGTTGCCCCCATACCGCCCCGGCCATAGCTGACCTCAACAGGGCGCGAGATGGCCGCGACGTCCTGGCCGACGATTTCGGCCCATTGGGTCAACAGACGGGATTGGGCAAAGCCACGAGTCTCGCTCGCTTGACGGATCTTGGCCGAAAGCAGGCTATCCGTCCTTTTGAACCCTTTTGTACTGGTACGCCGTGGCGCCATGACTATCTTTCCCGAATGACTAGCCACAACATAGCGATCCCGCCTCGTATCACCAGCCATACCCAACCGAAAAGGTTATAAACATTGCGTGACACCGACCCCTCCGGCGACCTCCCGCTGATCCTTCTGGAATGGTACGATGTCCATGCGCGTGCGATGCCTTGGCGCGTGCCGCCAGCGGCGCGGGCGGCGGGCGTGCGCCCCGATCCCTACCGCATCTGGCTAAGCGAGGTGATGCTGCAACAAACCACCGTCGCAACCGTCCGCGACTACTTCCAGCGGTTCACCGCGCGCTGGCCGACGGTCGCTGATCTGGCAGCGGCTGCGGATGCGGATGTGATGGGCGAATGGGCCGGATTGGGCTATTACGCCCGTGCCCGCAACCTGTTGAAATGCGCCCGCGCTGTGATGGCCGATCATGACGGCCGGTTCCCCGCCGACCACGCGGCCTTGCTGAAGCTGCCGGGGATTGGCCCTTATACCGCTGCGGCCGTATCCTCCATCGCGTTTGATCTGCCGTTCACCGTGCTGGATGGCAATGTCGAACGGGTGATGGCGCGGCTCTATGACATCCACACCCCCCTGCCCGCCGCCAAGCCCGACCTCATGGCACGCGCTCAGGCGCTGACCCCAATCACCCGTCCCGGAGATTACGCCCAAGCGGTGATGGATCTGGGGGCCACGATCTGCACCCCCAAATCCCCGGCCTGCGGCATTTGTCCGTGGCGCGATCCCTGCCTTGCCCGCCGCAATGGCACGGCGGCCGAACTGCCCAAGAAGACACCGAAGAAGCCGAAGCCGATCCGGCATGGCACGGTCTATCTGGGGCAGCGCGCGGATGGTGCCTGGCTGCTTGAAACGCGCCCCGACAAAGGGTTGCTCGGCGGTATGCTCGGTTGGCCCGGCACGGACTGGATCGAGGCAGAAGGCCCACGCCCCGCAGGCACACCGCCTGCGCCTGCCGACTGGCAGCCCCTTGCGGGGGAGGTGCGGCACACGTTCACGCATTTCCACCTGATGCTGACCGTCATGCACGCGCGCCTACCGAATGACACGGTGCCAGCACGCGGGCACTTTGTCGTGCGGGATGATTTCCGCCCGTCGGACCTGCCCACGGTGATGCGCAAAGCCTATGACTTGCTCCGGTAGCGGCGGCGCGGCATAGTTTATCGCAGCCAAAGCTTTGCCCGATCCCCTTGGGCCAGATAACCCGAAAAGGCCGTGCAGCATGACCTCACCCACCACAAACATAAGCACCGACCAGCTGTCGCAGTTCCGGCGTGCGCTGCCTTTTGCCCTGTCCTTTGCGCTGATCCCGCTGGTCTGGGTCTCCGCCACCGTCGGCGGCTGGACCGTGATCTTGATGCCGCAGGTCACATGGTATCTGTTTTCGATCATCGACGCGATCGCGGGGCTGAACCTTGATAACGCCGATCCGGACGCGTCAGACGGCGACCTGTTCTGGTATCGCATGATTACGACCGCGTGGATGCCGGTGCAGTTTCTCACGCTATTCGGGTTGCTATGGTACGTGCCACAGGCCGCGCATCTGTCCGGCTGGGAGAAAGCCGCCGTCTTCTTCGGCGTCGGCGTCATGACGGGCACCATCGGGATCAACTACGCCCACGAGCTGATGCACCAACGCAATAGACGCGAACGCTTCTGGGCCGATGCACTGCTGGCGATGGTGCTGTATTCGCACTTCCGGTCTGAACATCTGCTGGTGCACCACCGCTATGTCGCCACCCCGCGCGATCCGGTGACCGCACGCTATAACGAAGGGTTCCACCGCTTTTACCCGCGCGTGCTGCGGCAATCTCTGGTGTCCAGCTTTCAGGCCGAAAAAGCGATGCTGGCACGCAAGGGCAAACCCTGGACCGACCTGAGCAACCCGTTTTTCAAATATGGGGCGCTGCAAGCAGGCTGCCTGATCCTCGCCGTGGTCCTTGGCGGCTGGGTCGGGCTGGGCCTGTTCCTGCTGCAAGCGGGCGTGGCGATCTGGCAGCTTGAGCTGGTGAATTACATCGAACACTACGGTCTGACGCGCAAACATCTGGGTGACGGCAAATACGAACACGTCCAGCCGCGTCATTCGTGGAACGCAGCGCATATGGCGTCCAACTGGCTGCTGATCAATCTGCAACGCCATTCCGACCACCACTATAAACCCGACCGGCGGTTTCCCGTGCTGCAAACCTATGGCGACGCAGAAGCGCCGCAGCTGCCCTATGGCTACCCCGTCATGACAATGGCCGCGATGATGCCCTGGGTCTGGCGGCGTGTGATGAATCCGCGGGTGCGGGAATGGCGCCGGACCTACTACCCCGAGATCACGGACTGGGCCGAGTATAACGCGGGCAAGACCCCCTATCCCCGCTGAACATCGCTGAACCTTCGTGACCGCCTGAAACGAAAAAGACCCCGCCAATGAAAGGCGGGGCCAAGGTGAGTGTCCTTATGGGCACGCCTTCTCATGAGGCGGCAAGGACACCGGCGGTGTTCGTAAATAGGGTGTGAAAGTGGGGAGAGGCCTAGTTGGCCATCTCTGCCCGGATCTGCTGGCGCAAGATATCGATCGGCACGCGTTTGCCGTCTTTCTTGTAGCACCAATATGTCCAACCATTGCAGCTTGGCGCTTTCTCATAAGCCGCACCGACTTGGTGGATCGATCCTTTGACCTCGTTCCCGACAAGCGTGCCATCGGCACGAACCTTGGCGGAATACCGGCCGTTCAGGGAATAAAGCTCTTCGCCCGGGCGCAGCATGCCACGTTCAACCAGCTGGCCAAACGGCACGCGCGGCTCGGCGCGCTTCGAGGTGGTGGTCTGCAACGCTTCCTTATCGAACTTGCGCACGGATTTGATCCGCTTTTCGGCAACCTTGCGATACGCGTCTTCCCGTTCGATCCCGATAAAGTCGCGGCCCAGCATCTTGGCAACGGCGCCTGTGGTGCCAGTGCCAAAGAACGGATCAAGCACGACATCACCGGGGTTGGTGGACCCCACAAGGATACGGTGCAACAGGCTTTCGGGCTTTTGCGTCGGATGCGCTTTATCGCCCATTTCGTCTTTCAGACGTTCGTGACCGGTGCAGATCGGCAGCACCCAATCACTGCGCATCTGGATACCTTCGTTCAGCGCTTTCAACGCTTCGTAGTTGAAGGTGTATTTGGAATTCTCGTCCTTGCCGGCCCAGATCATGGTTTCGTGCGCATTGGTAAAGCGCTTGCCGCGAAAGTTCGGCATCGGGTTCGACTTGCGCCACACCACGTCGTTCAAGATCCAGAAACCCGCATCCTGCAATGCGGCACCAACGCGGAAAATATTGTGATAGCTGCCAATGACCCAGATCGCGCCATTGGGTTTCAACAGACGCCGCGCGGCTTTCAGCCATTCGCGGGTAAACTTGTCATAGACGGCAAAGCTGGAAAACTGGTCCCACGCATCATCGACCGCATCCACCTTTGAATTGTCGGGGCGATGCAAGTCGCCACGCAACTGCAGGTTATAGGGGGGATCTGCAAAGATAAGGTCCACCGACTCTGCCGGAAGCGCATTCATCGCTTCGATACAGTCGCCAGAAATGATCGTGTTTAAAGGGAGTGCTGCCGCACCCTTGGTCATCGTCTTCATAATAGCTGCCTCTTGCCCGGCACATTGTGTGCTCTTGGTTATCCACAAGATGCCCCGACAGACGATTCCTGGTCAATTTCTTTTTTGAATCAAGTGGTTAGTTATTTATCTTGATACAACATGTTGTGTACGGGCTTGAACAAACGTCTATGGTGTGGGGTCACACCAATTTTCTGCAACGCCTCCATGTGCTTTTTCGACCCGTATCCCATGTTGGTTTCCCAGCCATATCCGGGGTGCTGTTGCGCCAAGGACAACATGACACAATCTCGACATATTTTGGCCGCAATTGAGGCCGCGGAAATCGACTGCGACCGGGCGTCTCCCTTGACCACGGTTTCGGCAGGCAAGGTCAGATCGCGCGGGATCATATTGCCGTCGATCAACGCATAATCGGCGGGGGTCTTCAGCCCCTCCAGCGCGCGCAGCATGGCAAGGTGGCTCGCCCTCAGGATGTTGAGCTCTTCAATCTCTTCGACCGAGGCATGGGCAACGCTGACATCCGCAACCTGCAAAAGCTCTTCATACAGGCGTTCTCGCGCAGGTTTGGTCAGCTTTTTTGAATCGTTCAGCCCTTCGGGAATGCGATCCGGGTCCAGCACCACCGCAGCGGCAGTGACCGGCCCCGCCAAGGGCCCGCGCCCCACCTCGTCCACGCCGGCGACCCGCTCAAAGCCGCGCGCATGGGCGGCCCGTTCAAATTCAAAATCTGGTTTCATGATCCGTGAAAACCCCAACCCGCGCCAAAGCTCAAGCCCCGCCCACGCGAATTGTGACCTTGCAAAGACTGCGATGTCACAATCGCAAAAGATATCCACAGCACATAAGAAAGGGAGGGATGCCCGAACATCCCTCCCTTCCCCACCCGAGAGCATCGAAATGCCCCCGGTATTGGCACGCTGAGATTAACCGCGCGCCAAACTGTATCCCGCGCCGCGCAGGCAGCGGGCGTCATATCCATAGCGGGTGCCCCGATGGGTCCGGATCTGCTGCGCGCATTGCTGCGGCAGACGGTTGGCATGACGGAAATTATTCTCAAGACAGCGGCGGCCGAACATCAGCACCTGACCGCGACGCGTGTCGAAGCTCTGGAAACACTGTTTGGGCAGCAGCTTGGCATTGGCATGGGTGTGATGCTGCTTGCGCTTGTAGCCCTTGGGCAGCGGACGCGGCTCTACCCGGTGGCGCGATTGCGGCGCGCGGTAGACGGGCACGCGCTCGGCCCGTGGAGGGCGTGGGGCGCGGTACACAGTGTTTGGCGCATGGCGGTGCTTTGACACTTCCTGCCGGGCACGTTCTTCGTCGCGCTTGTTCTTGTCGTGAATGATCTTACCGACAATGGCCACGCCCAGAACACCGACCGCGATTTTCGCCAGATCCCTGTTGCGGTCGCCCGCGGCGGCGGGGGCAGCAGTCAAGGCGGTGATAGCGACGGCTGCGGCTGCAATCGAGGCGATGAATTTATGGTGCAATGTAAAGCGCATTGTCTGATCCTTTCGGTTGGGGGCAACATGGGAAGCACCCCATGCAAAGCCATCAAGAGCGAGGCCGTGGGATCAAACTGGCCGCACCCCCCTCAGACAGGCAATAACACCCCCCTGTTATCGAATAACAAAGCGGTACAGACCCAATGGATATTGAATATCCGCCCGGATAGGCGCAGTCTGATCGTCATGAAACACATCCTCCTTTCCCTGGCTGCTGCGGGGCTTCTGGCCCTCTCCGCCCCCTCTGCCCAAGCGGCGGAATGTTTTGCCGACTACAAGGCAAAGCAGGAAAACCCCTTGCGCCTGCATTATGGTGTGGCGCAGGTATCCGGTGACTGCAGCCGTGCCTCGGCGCAGGCCCAATTGACGGACCGGCTGGCTGCAAATGGCTGGACGTTGCTGACGATCGTCTCTGTCTTTGGCAAGGATGGCCTAAACCAAAGGAAAGCGAGTGCCGGACCAAATTTCCTCCGCTTCTGAGATGCGCCGCACGGGCGGGCGTTTTGTCGGCGGTGGTATCGCGGCCGTTGTGGCGATCATTCTGATCGGCGCAGGGCTGTTGCTATGGGCCCTGCCCGACGCCAATGCCTTTAACGCGCAGGTCGAACGCATCTTTGTCGAGAACGACGATCTGACGACTCAGGCCGAAATCAAACTGCTTGAAATTCTCGCACAATCGGGCACCGCGTTTTCAGAAACCCTGTCGAGCTACCGGATCGTGATCATCGTGCTGCTGGTCTTTGCGACGGCCATGCTGGTCGCGGCGCTGGTGTTCCTGATCATGCTCGTGGGCTTCAACCGCCGCATGGCGCAGATCGAACGGGTGGGGATACAAGTAAACTCGCTCCTGATCAGCCGCGAGGAAAACACCGTCTATCTCAACAACCTCGGCTTCAAACTGACCGCCGCCGCGATGGAAACGATGTCGGTCCTTGCCGAAGCGCGCATGGATGACGACGTGCTCTCAGGCTCCGAGATCGAGGGCATGATCTCGGGCCGGACCGCCGCTGACTGCGACGAGGCAGCAGGGGCCACGCGCATCAAACGTCTGCGCGATACATTGGGCAACCAGATCGTGTCGGAACTGCTGGTCAAGAATATCGCGCGGCGCGGCTATATGCTGGCCATCGACAAAGACGTGATCAAGGTCATCTGAACTCTTCATTTTACCCTGAAAACTCCGGGGGAGTCGCGCCTGCGCGACGGGGGCAGCGCCCCCTCTGGACACTCCGTGATGCTTGACCCTAGGGTACGCTGAAACAGCATCAAGGATCATGCCCATGCCAGCCCCCTTCAACGCATTCAAACAGGCTCTGAAACAAGGCGACACCGTCTTTGGCTGCTGGTTGGGCCTTGCGGACACCTATAGCGCCGAACTGATGGGGACCGCCGGTTTTGACTGGCTGGTCATTGACGGAGAGCACGCGCCGAACGACCTGCGCTCTATCATGGCGCAGCTTCAGGTGCTTGAAGCCTCTGACAGCCACCCCGTCGTGCGCGTCCCCGTGGGGGAGACCTATCTGATCAAACAGATGCTGGATGCGGGGGCGCAGACCCTGCTGGTGCCTATGGTGGATAACGTCGATCAAGCCCGCCAGCTGGTGCGCGATGTCACCTATCCGCCTCACGGCGACCGCGGTGTCGGCTATGCGCTGACCCGCGCCGCGCGTTTCTCGCAGATCGCGGATTACGGCACCACGGCGGATGACGAGATCTGCCTGCTGGTGCAGGTCGAAAGCGTGAAGGGCCTTGAGAACCTGAATGCGATCCTCGCGGTCGACGGGATCGACGGCGTGTTCATCGGCCCTGCGGATCTGGCGGCTGATATGGGGTACATGGGCAATGCGCTCCACCCCGAGGTGCAAGACGCGATCATGACCGCGCTGCACAAGATACACGCGGCGGGCAAGGCACCGGGCATCTTGTCGACCCACGACGACATGACCCGCGACGCGCTTGAGGCCGGGGCGCAGTTTGTTGCGGTCGGGGCGGATGTTCTGCTGCTCAGCCACGCGGCGCAAGCGCTTGCGGGCAAATGGCGTGACACACTGACATGACACGCGGGGTAGCTTTGTTGGGGCTGGGCTATGTGCTCAGCCAGTTTTTCCGTGCCTTTCTGGCCGTGCTCAGCCCATCACTGCGCGTTGATCTGGGGGCCACGCCCGAAGACCTCGCCTTTGCGTCGGGGCTTTGGTTCTTCTCCTTTGCGGCGATGCAACTGCCTGTGGGATGGGCGCTGGATACAGTCGGGCCGCGGCGCACGGCGGCCAGCTTGCTGCTGGTGGGCGGAGGCGGCGGGGCGGCTTTGTTCGCGGTGGCGACGCAGCCGCTGCACATCAATCTGGCGATGGTCCTGATCGGGATCGGCTGTGCGCCGGTGCTGATGGGAGCCTACTATATCTTTGCGCGTGAATTCGCACCAAGCCGCTTTGTCGTGCTCGCCTCTATCATGGTGGGCATCGGCACGCTTGGCAATCTCGTCGCATCCTATCCGATGGCGATTGCGGCGGAAACGATCGGCTGGCGCGCGTCGCTTTGGGGGCTTTGCGCCATCACCACGCTGACGGCGATTGGCATCTGGAGCGTCGTGCGCGACCCCGCCACCCCCGAAGGGGAACAACGCGGCAGCCTTCTTGGCGTGTTCAAGATCAAGGCGCTGTGGTTCATCTTTCCCATCATGAGCGTCAGCTACGCCCAGGTCGGAGCGTTGCGCGGGCTTTGGATCGGTCCCTATTTCGAGGATGTCTTTGCCGCGAACGCTCACCAGATCGGCTGGGCGACCCTGTTGATGGGGATCGCGATGGTGGCAGGCAGCCTCGCCTATGGCCCGCTGGACCGCGTGATCGGCAGCACGAAATGGGTGATTGTCGGGGGCACGGCGCTGAACCTCGCGGCCTTGGTGGCGCTTATGCTTTTCCCCGACAGTGGCATCATTCTTGCCACCGCGCTGATGGCCGCTGTCGGTTTCTTTGGCGCGACCTATGCGGTGATCATCGCCCACGGCCGCAGCTTTATGCCGCCGCAGCTGGTCGGGCGGGGCATGACCCTGTTGAACCTGTGCAGCATTGGTGGCGTTGGCGTGGCGCAGTTCCTGTCGGGCCGCGTCTATGCGGCCAGCCAGCCCGCCGTCACCGCGCAGGCCCCCTATGTGATGATTTTCACCCTGTTTGCCGCGCTCATGGCAGCGGGTCTGTTCGTCTACCTGTTTTCCCGCGATGCAGGCGAATAGGCCGCGCCCCCTTCCCCCGCGGGCCCAAGCGGTATAAGAGGCCCGCACCATCACATTTTAGTATTGGAGTTTTAAGATGGGTTATCGCGTCGTCATCGCGGGTGCCACAGGCAATGTGGGCCGTGAAATGCTGAACATTCTGGCCGAGCGCCACTTCCCTGTAGACGAAATCGTGGCACTTGCCTCGCGCAAGTCTATGGGATCCGAAGTCAGCTTTGGCGACAAGACGCTCAAGACGAAAGACTTGGATACGTTCGACTTCACGGGCTGGGATATGGCGTTGTTCGCCGTCGGTTCGGAAGCGACCAAAAAATACGCGCCCAAGGCCGCCAAGGCCGGTTGCGTGGTCATCGATAACTCGTCGCTGTACCGCTACGATCCCGATATCCCGCTGATCGTGCCAGAGGTGAACGCCGACGCGATCCACGATTATTCCAAGAAAAACATCATCGCGAACCCGAATTGCTCGACCGCGCAGATGGTTGTCGCGCTCAAGCCGCTGCACGACCGCGCCACGATCAAACGTGTTGTCGTGTCGACCTACCAGTCAGTGTCCGGTTCGGGCAAAGACGGCATGGACGAACTGTGGGACCAGACCAAATCGATCTACAACCCCACCGACGACAAGCCCGCGAAGAAATTTACCAAACAGATCGCCTTTAACGTGATCCCGCATATCGACGTCTTTATGGATAGCGGTGACACGAAAGAAGAGTGGAAGATGATGGTAGAGACGAAGAAAATCGTCGATCCCAAAATCAAGGTCACAGCGACCTGTGTCCGCGTTCCGGTCTTCGTGGGCCACGCCGAATCGATCAACATCGAGTTCGAAGAGCATCTGGACGAGAACGAGGCCCGCGACATCCTGCGCGAAGCCCCCGGTATCATGGTCATCGATAAGCGCGAAGACGGTGGCTATGTCACCCCCGTTGAATGTGCGGGCGATTTCGCAACCTTCATCAGCCGCATCCGTCAGGACAGCACGATCGACAACGGTCTGAACCTGTGGTGTGTCAGCGACAACCTGCGCAAGGGTGCCGCATTGAACGCCGTGCAGATCGCGGAACTGCTGGGCCGCGAAGTGTTGAAAAAAGGCTAAGCGCCCCCTGATCTTTATGTCGGGAAAGGCCAGTGCGATGCGCTGGCCTTTTTCATGTCGGGCATGTTCAGATCAACGCTGCCGCGGGCGCTTTGGCCATCAGGCGGCGTTCTGTTTGTCTGACAGCGTGGCAAAGTCGAACCACAGCTCTTGTTGCCGGTATCCGCCCTTGATCAGATGCCCGCGTCGCAGCACCTCGGGAAAGTCATCGGCCCAGTCACGGTAGCGGTCATTGCTCACGACAACCGCCCCCATCTCGCGCGCGGCGGTGAGGATGAAGGGATCGGCCGGCGATCCGCTTGGCACGACCATCACCTGATCCACCGGCAGCTTCAGCATCGCCGCCAGCGCCGCATCATCTTTGTAAGCGTTCGTCAGCAGATGCCCTGCGTTGGCATCAAAGACCACGCCTGTCTTGAAGCCAAGGTCTTTCAGGGTGCGCACCACGTCCTGCACTGGCGTGATCAGCGGCGTACCACCCCACCAGTACATGACGTTTGATCCGTCAATCACCACCGCCCCACGGGCACTGCGCCGGGATTGCCCCGCCAACCAGACCCGGGCCTCGCGCAGGAGCAAGATGGCGCTGGCGATGGCACAAGGCCCCGCCAGCAAAACCAGATCCCCCCAAACCGGCTGGGAGGTCGCGATGACCGTACCAATGATCGACACGGTCAGCAAAAGCGCAGGAACGATCACGCGCAGGTGCCGCCGGAACCGTCCCTGTCAGACCAGCCCATTATACGGGCCGGAACATCTCTTTATCGGCGCTATAGCACTCAAGCCCGCCCTCGCCGATGTTGTGCCACAGGCCGTGCAACGTCAGCTCGCCCGCTTTGACCTGCTGCGCCACAAAGGGGAACGTCATCAGGTTCTCAAGAGAGGTCATAACAGCGTGTTTCTCAAGCTGGCGCGCCTGCTCTTTCGGGTCTTCGATGTCCGATACCGCATCGTACTTAGGGCGCAGGATATCCATCCACCGACCGACGAAGCTGTCTTTAGCATCCAGCGCTGGCGCGTTGCCTTTGCACATGTCCAGACAGCCCTGCACACCGCCACAGCTGGAGTGACCGAGCACGATAACATGCGCGACTTTCAACGACTGAACCGCATATTCAACCGCGGCCGACGTCCCGTGCTGCTGCCCGTCAGGCTGGTAAGGTGGCACCAAGTTGGCGATATTACGGTGAATAAAGAATTCACCCTGATCCGCCCCAAAGATCGATGTTACATGCACGCGGCTATCGCAGCACGAAATGATCATCGCACGAGGATGCTGCCCGTCGGTGGCCAAACGGCGGTACCATGCCTCGTTTTCAGCGTAACTGGTTGCTTTCCATCCGTGATACCGTTGAACCAGATAATTCGGGAGCGGTTTCGCGTTATCCATCTCTGTCTCGCCTTTACTAAATTTTAGCCAAAATACTCTGAATTCGCATCACATTCGAGCGAAAACGCACACGGCCGTAAACGAATTGGACATCAATTGGCCGACATAGTGCAGATGCGCTGTGGGGGCGTAATGATGAGGTGACTCAAATGTATGTATTGCAAATGCGGCCAGTCGAACAAGTCCGCGTAGATCAGGAACGTCTGGGTATCCTGTATGACCAACTGGGTGAATCAGGGGCCGAAGATGTCGTCTGTCGCGCGATGGAGGAATTGGCCCTGCGCATGTCCCACTGCGACCGTCTGTATCAGGCATCCAACTGGCTTGAGCTGCGTAAAAACTGCCGGTCGCTGATTGCGATTGCCGAACAGGTGGGGCTGCAAAAGCTGGCAAACGTCGCGGGGGATGTGATCTGCGCGATTGACCAGAACAGTCACGTCGCGATCGGGGCGACGCTCACGCGACTTATCCGCATCGGCGAACGGTCGCTGACCGCGATCTGGGACACGCAGGATGTGACCCTTTGACGGGCTTGCAGCGCCACAGGATACGTCTAGGCTGCGCGCGACTATCACGCACGAAAGGCCCAGCCCTATGTCCGCTCTCTTCGCCGATCCCTCCTCCGCTGCGATCCCGCTGCATCTGATTGCCTCCGATGCCCTGCCTGACTGGCTCGACGGGCAATCCGATGCCACACGCACTTGGGTCGCGGCACAGGGGTTTACCGGCGCGTTGGGGCAGGCGTTGACGCTGCCGGGCGAAGATGGCGCGCTGCGCATGGCTCTGGCGGGCTACGGCACGGCCAGCGCCCGCAAACGGGGGCGCTTCCATCTGGCAGGTGCCGCGGCAAAGCTGCCCAAGGGCGACTATGAACTGCACGCCGACCTGCCCGCGACAGAGCTCGCGGTGGAGGCTCTGGGGTGGCTGCTCGCGTCCTATCGGTTTGACCGCTATGCCACGCAATCGCCGATGGCCGCCCGCCTTGTTGCGCCCGCTGGGATCGACGCCGATCACATCCGCGCCCTCGCCGAAGGGGAGATGCTAACCCGTGACCTGATCAACACGCCCGCCTCGGATATGGGTCCGCCCGATCTGGAAGCCGCAGCGCGCAAACTGGCAGATCAACACGGGGCGCGGATCTCTGTCATCACGGGCGACGATCTGTTGGCACAGAACCTGCCGCTGATCCATACTGTCGGCCGTGCCGCCGACCGCGCGCCCCGGCTGATCGACCTGAACTGGGGCAAAACCGGGAAAAAGCTGACGCTGGTGGGCAAAGGCGTGTGTTTTGACACCGGTGGGCTGAACCTGAAACCCGGCGCATCGATGGGTCTGATGAAAAAGGACATGGGTGGCGCGGCGGCGGTACTGGGTCTGGCGCATATGATCATGGCCACGGGGATGGACCTGCAACTGCGCGTGCTGATCCCCGCGGTTGAAAACGCGGTCTCCGGCAATGCTTTCCGCCCCCAAGACATCCTGACCTCGCGCAAGGGCCTCACGGTCGAGATCAACAATACCGACGCCGAAGGCCGGTTGGTGCTGGCCGATGCGCTGGCACTGGCGGACGAGGACAAACCCGACCAGATTATCTCTATGGCGACGCTGACCGGTGCCGCACGGGTCGCCGTGGGCCCCGATCTTGCCCCCTATTTCAGCGACGATCCCGATTTCGTCGCCGCGTTGGAATCCGCTGCCGCCACCCACGCCGACCCCGTCTGGCGTATGCCCTTCCACACCCCCTACGAGCCGCTGATCGAACCCGGTATCGCCGATCTGGATAACGCCCCCTCTGGTGGGTTCGCAGGCTGTATCACCGCCGCGCTGTTTCTGCGTCGCTTCGTCACCGACAGCGCCTATGCGCATTTCGACATCTACGGCTGGCAACCAAGCGCCGCCCCTGCCCGCGCCAAAGGCGGCGTGGGTCAGGCCACACGCGCGCTGCATGCCAGCCTCGGGGCGATCTTGTCAAAATGACCGACCGACGCCTGCATCCCGACCCCAAGCGGATCACCGAAAAGACAGCGGCGCAGATCACCCTACCGGTCGTTGATCTGAACCGCAGCCCCGACGGCCC
The DNA here is from genome assembly GCF_048285585.1 of Sulfitobacter sp. SBS6. Classification (NCBI taxonomy): domain Bacteria; kingdom Pseudomonadati; phylum Pseudomonadota; class Alphaproteobacteria; order Rhodobacterales; family Roseobacteraceae; genus Sulfitobacter; species Sulfitobacter sp. SBS6. The sequence goes on from NZ_JBLWBA010000004.1 coordinate 148,588, forward strand.
CCGCGACCGACAAGCGCTCTTGGGTGAGGCGCTGACCGTGCTGGATCGCACCGATGGCACCGCCTATGTGCAACTGACCAAGGACAACTACTGCGGTTATATATCCGAAACCGCCATCGGCCCTGCGGTCCCCCCGACTCACGTCGTCACCGCACCCGCCACCCACGCCTATACGCGTGCCGATCTGAAATCACCGGATGTCAGCAGCCTCAGCTTTGGCAGCCGCGTTGTGGTGACGGGAACGGAAGGCCGATTTGCCCAAACCTCGCTTGGCCATATCCCGACCCAACACCTCGCCCCGCTGCCGCACGCTTTCCCGGATCCCGCCGCCGTGGCAGAGCTGTTTCTCGGCACGCCCTACCTCTGGGGCGGGAACAGCCGCTGGGGGATCGATTGCTCGGGCCTCGTTCAGGCCGCCTTCCTCGCCTGCGGCATTCCCTGCCCCGGTGACAGCGACCAGCAGCAGATCAGCGTTGCCGACACCGTAGCAGGTGCAGGCCCCGTCCCGCGCGACATCCAACGCAATGACCTCCTGTTCTGGAAAGGCCATGTGGCGCTGGTCCTCGACCCCGCCACCATGATCCACGCCAATGCGCATCATATGGCCGTCACCCGCGAACCCATCCAGGACGCGCTGACCCGTATCGCCAAAACCGACGGCCCGCTGACCGGGCACAAACGGCTCAGCCCTTCCAAATGGCCTTAAATCCATCCGCCCCCTCGACCAGCGCGGCGGTCTAGGGGTCGACGGCGCGGATCATCTTGCGTTCCAGCACGCGCAGCACGGCAGCCAGATCCTGACCGCGGCGCAACACCTGTCCATTGGACCCGATCACCGCGTACATCCCTTGCTTCAACCGCAGCTTGGGGCGTTTCTCGATCCGGTAAAGCGGCATCTCTGCAGTGCGTCTGAAGATTGAAAACACCGCGACCTCGCGCAGCGAAGAGATTCCATAGTCGCGCCATTCCCCCGCCGCGACCATGCGCCCATAGAGCGACAGGATCGGACCAAGCTCCGTCCGGTGAAAGGAAACCTGTTCGGGCGCGCGTTCATTCTGCGGGTGTGAGGGATGAATATGCACTGTCATGTTTTGACAGTTGCGCCCTTCGCCGCTCAAATCAAGAGAGCCGCCGATCAATTCTCTTGAAAGCGTTACATTATCTGTGCAAGCATCCAAATTGTGAAACATAAAGGCCCGCCATGACCCCGCAACTCCGCGCCGAAAAATCCGCCGCTGCCATGTGGTCCACCGATACGGCCAGCCAATCTCTGGGGATGCGCATCGACCATATCGCCCCCGGCGCGGCGGATCTGTCGATGGTGGTCACCGCGGCCATGTTGAACGGCCACGGCATCGCCCACGGCGGGTATATCTTCACCCTCGCCGACAGCGCCTTTGCCTTCGCCTGCAACAGCTACAACCAGCTTGCCGTCGCCCAGCAGAACCAGATTTCCTACCTCGCACCGGGGAAGGCTGGCGAACGGCTGCACGCGGCGGCGCGCGAACTATCCAGAACCGGACGCTCCGGCGTCTATGACGTGACTGTCACGGGGGAGGACGGGCGCACCATCGCCTTGTTCCGTGGCCTGTCACGCACCATCAAAGGCCACCATTTCGAGGAGGAAATGACCCCATGAAAGACCTCACGCCTGCCCGATCATCGCTTGACCCGATCGAGCTTGCCAGCCGCGATGAAATCAGCGCCCAGCAACTGGAGCGGCTGAAAAAATCCCTGCACCACGCCTATGCGAATGTGCCTTTCTACCGTCAAAGCTTTGATGCCGCAGGCGTCCACCCCGACGATCTGAACGACCTGAGCGATCTGGCGAAATTCCCCTTCACCGTAAAAACCGACCTGCGCGACAACTACCCCTTCGGGATGTTCGCCGTGCCCCGCGACCAGCTGGCGCGCATCCATGCGTCCTCGGGCACCACCGGCCAGCCGACGGTCGTGGGCTACACCAAGAATGACCTCGCCAATTGGGGCAGCGTCATGGGGCGGTCCTTGCGCGCGGCAGGGCTGAAACCCGGCGACATGCTGCATAACGCTTATGGCTACGGGCTGTTTACCGGAGGGTTGGGGGTGCATCTGGGGGCAGATAGCCTTGGGCTAAGCACCGTACCGATCTCGGGCGGGATGACCCCGCGACAGGTCCGCCTGATCGAGGATTTCAAACCCGACGGCATCACGGTCACACCCTCTTATGCGCTGTCGATCCTGGATGAATACGCCCGTCAAGGCATCGATCCGCGCCAGTCTTCGTTGCAAGTGGGTATCTTCGGGGCTGAACCCTGGACCAATGCCATGCGGCTCGAGATTGAACAGGCGTTTGATATGCACGCTGTCGATATCTACGGCCTGTCCGAGATTATGGGCCCCGGCGTGTCCTGCGAATGTGTCGAAACCAAAGACGGTTTGCACATCTGGGAGGATCATTTCTACCCCGAGGTCATCAACCCCGAAACCGGGCAGCCCGTGGCCGATGGCGAACAGGGGGAGCTGGTCTTTACCTCGCTCACCAAAGAGGCGTTTCCCATCATCCGCTACCGCACCCGCGATCTGACCCGCCTGCTCGCCGGCACCGCCCGCAGCATGCGCCGGATGGAGAAAGTCACCGGCCGCAGCGACGACATGATCATCCTGCGCGGCGTCAACGTCTTCCCCACCCAGATCGAAGAGGCGCTGATGGCCACCCCCGGTCTCGCCCCGCATTTCCAGATCGAGCTCAGCAAGCCCGACCGCATGGATCAGATGCGGGTGCTGTGCGAATGTGTCGACGCCACCGTCGACGATGCCGCCCGGCAAACAGCGGCACAGCAGCTGGCCGCGCAGATCAAGGAAACCGTGGGCATCAGCGTGATGATCGACGTGGGCGATGTGAACACCATCACCCGTTCCGAAGGCAAAGCGGTGCGGATTATCGACAACCGGCCCAAGGGCTAAGCCGCGTAGCGCGCCAGAAACATATCGACCGCGCTGTCTATCACGCGGTCGATCTCTGCCTGAGAAATCCTGTCGATGATCCCAAAGGTCAGTCGCAGCCAGACATCCCCCTTGCAGAGCTCTCCGAATTGGTCGGCCGCCAGTAGCGGGTCCTCCATACACAACTGCCCACGGGCGACGGCGGTCTCGAAATACCCCGCCATCTCGCGCCGGACCACAGCTGGGCCGGAGTTGTAAAAGCGCTGGCCAAGCTCGGGGAACCGATCACATTCGGCCACGCATAGGCGAAACATCTGCTGACCAAAGGTCGATGTGATGAACCCCAGCAAATGCCGACCGGCCAGCCCGAGCACCACACGCGGCGGCGCATCTGTGTCGATACCTTCGAAAGCCTGCCGTGACTGGCGGGCACATTCGGTATCGGCGACCTCCATGAACAACAGACGTTTGTCGGGGAAATAGCTGTAAAGCGTCGCCTTGGACACGCCGGCGGCACGGGCAATCGCATCAACGCTCGCGCCCTCAAACCCGTCTGCCATAAAGACATCACGTGCCCCCGCAAGAACCTGATCGAATTTACGGCCCTTACGAACCTTGGTCTGGTCACTGGTCATGAAGGCTCCGGCAGTTTGAAAGGCAGAGTATAAACTGAACCGTTCAGTTCCAAGTCCCAAATGCAGCCCCCCACCCCAAAGCCTGTGTATTTGCGTCACAGCACTGTTGCCCCGTTGCACGAAGCACAGCCAGCCGCTACCAATTTCACATGCTGGCGATCTTTCTCAAGACACTTCCCTTTTTCGCGCTGATCGGCTTGGGCTATTGGGCCGGGCGCACGCGGTTCTTCACCGCAGAGGCCACGGCCTATCTGACCAAATTCGTCTTCTACTTCGCCCTCTCTGCCATGCTGTTCCGCTTCTCCGCCAACCTGTCCTTGGCCGAGGTCTGGGACAGCCGCCTTGTCGCGGCCTATCTATGGGGCACCGGCTTTGTCTATGGCATCGCAACGCTGACAGGCTTTCTGCGCCGCCTCGATGTCCCCGCCACCGCGATGGAGGCCCAATGTGCCGTGATCGGCAACACCGGCTTCCTCGGCGTGCCCATGCTGACCCTGCTGCTCGGGGCAGAGGCAATCGGCCCCGTCGTGCTGGCCTTGGCGGTGGATCTGATCGTGTTTTCCAGCCTCATCGTGATCCTGATCACCGGGGCGCGCGATGGTCAGCTGAGCCTCCGCGCCCTGCGCACGATTTCCGTGGGGCTGGTGAAAAACCCGATGATCGTCGCCATGACCCTTGGCTTTATCTGGTCCGGCCTTCAGATCCCGATCCCTGATCCGATGAACGAATTTCTCGCCATCCTCGGCGGGGCCGCGACCCCCGGCGCGCTTTTTGCCATCGGGGCGTCGCTGGCGACGAAATCAGCGGAGAAGCTGCATGTCGCGGGCTGGCTATCGTTTTGCAAACTGGTGCTGCACCCGGCCTTTGTGGGTTTTGCCGCGCTGTGGTTGTTCAACGTCGATCCGTATAAGGCGGGCGTGATCATCGCCACCGCCGCGCTGCCGGTCGCGGGCAATGTATATATGCTGGCCCAACATTATAACGTCGGGCCGCAACGGGTGTCTGCCGCAATCCTTGTCTCGACACTGCTCAGCATCCTCAGCGTTAGCCTCGTCATCGCGTGGGTCACCGCGCTTTAGCCTTCACCCTTTTGCAAATACTCAGCCAGCGAAGCGTCCTGCCCTTGCCGCGCAGACCGAGGGCCGATAGCCATAGACCAACCAGACACAGGAGACGCCAGATGAAAACGATTTCCGAAAACGCCAGCTTCAAAGGCACCCAAGGCGTCTATTCCCACCGTTCCACCGCCTGCAACTGCGATATGACCTTTGCTCTGTTCCTGCCCGAAGAGGCGCAGCAGGGCCCGGTGCCCTTGATGTGGTTCCTGTCGGGGCTGACCTGCACCCATGAAAACGCGATGACCAAAGCGGGGGCGCAGGCATGGGCCGCGGAACACGGGATCGCGGTGGTCTTTCCCGACACCTCCCCCCGCGGTGAGGATGTGGCCGACGACGACGCCTATGATCTGGGCAAGGGCGCGGGCTTCTATGTGAACGCCACCCAAGACCCGTGGGCACCGCATTTCCGGATGTGGGACTATATCGCCGACGAACTGCCGGCGCTGTTGGGTGAAAACTTCGCGCTGGACATGGACCGGCAGGCGATCTGCGGCCACTCCATGGGCGGGCACGGGGCGCTGACGCTGGCGATGAACCTGCCGGGGCGCTTTACCTCGGTCTCGGCTTTCGCGCCGATTGCGCATCCAACCAGCAGTGACTGGGGCCGCAAACAGCTGGCTGCCTATCTAGGCAGTGACGAGACGACCTGGGCCAAATATGACGCGACGCTTTTGATGGCGGAACGCGGCTTTGACGGGCCGATCCTCATTGATCAGGGCACCGATGACCAATTCCTTGATCTGCTGAAACCCGAAGCACTGGCCGAGGCGATGGCGAAAGCCCGCCAGAACGCCACATTGCGGATGCAGCCGGGCTATGATCACAGCTATTTCTTCATCTCGACCTTCATGGAAGACCACATCGCCTTCCACGCCGATGCGCTTTATGCGCGATAGGGCCCGGCGATGACGGTGCTTTATATCGACGCGGACGCCTGCCCCGTGAAGGCAGAGGCGGAACGTGTTGCCACCCGCCACAAGGTGCGGATGTTTGTGGTGTCCAACGGCGGGCTGCGTCCCTCGCAGAACCCGCTGGTCGAAACCGTGATTGTCCCCGACGGCCCCGACATCGCCGACATCTGGATCGCCGAACGCTGCGGCCCCGGTGATGTCGTGGTGACCGGCGACATTCCCCTTGCCGCCCGCTGCGTCGAAGCCGGCGCGCGGGTGCTGAAACACAACGGCGAAGCGCTGACCGCAGCCAATATTGGCAATGTGCTGGCAACGCGTGATTTGATGGCCGACCTGCGCGCCGCGGACCCGTTTCGCCAGGGCGGCGGCAAAGGGTTTACAAAGGACGACCGCTCCCGTTTTCTGGACGCGCTAGAACGCGAGCTTCGCGCGGCACAACGATAGGGCAAGGGCGGCGCAGGTGCCCCCACCGACCCGGCAAAAGGAAGAGCACATGAAACCAGCGGCAGTCGTCTTTGACATCGGAAATGTGCTGATCGAATGGCAGCCCGAACGGTTCTATGACTCCGTGATCGGAGAGGACCGCCGCCGCGCCATGTTCGCCGAGGTGGACCTGCATGGCATGAACGATCTTGTCGATAGCGGCCAGCATTTCACCGACACGATCTATGCCGCCGCAGAGGCCAACCCCGCCTGGCGCGATGAGATCCGCATGTGGCATGATCGCTGGATCGAAATGGCCGCCCCCGTGATCCCCCGCTCTCTCAGGCTGAAAGAGGCGCTGCAGGCCAAGGGCGTGCCGGTGTTTTCGCTGACCAATTTCGGCATCCAATCCTATGATCATGCGGCAGAACACTATCCTTTCCTGCGCGCCTTTGATCGCGATTTCATCTCGGGTCATATGGGTATGATCAAACCCGATCCCGCGATCTATGCAGCGCTCGAGGAAGGATCGGGCCTGTCCGGCGACGCGCTTCTGTTCACCGACGACCGTATCGACAATATCAACGCCGCCAACGCCCGCGGCTGGCAGACCCATCATTTCACCGGGCCGGACGGTTGGGCTGACAGGCTCGTCGCTGCGGGGCTGTTGACGGAAGCAGAGGCCGCATGACCCAGTTCGACATCATCCCCTTCGACGCCGGCGACGCCCTGCTGGACTGGATCGGCCTGACCGACGCACTGGCCGAGGGGCACAACCTGCCGCGCGCCGAAATCGCGGATACGTTTTTGTATCGGGGCAAGGACACCTTGCTGAACCGCGCCGCATGGATCGACGGGCTGGGTTTGGCGGTGAAATCCGCCACCATCTTTCCCGACAACCCCGCCAAAGGGGCACCGATGGTGAACGGTGGCGTGTCGCTTTACGCAGATGATTACGGCGCGCTCGAGGCTTTGGTAGATTTCCACCTCGTGACCAAATGGAAAACCGCCGGTGACAGCCTGCTCGCCGCGCGCAGGCTTGCCCGCCCCGACAGCCGCAAAATCCTGATCGTCGGCGCGGGCACCCAAGGGCGCGGACTGCACGCTGCCTACCGGGCGGCGTTTCCCGATGCCGAATTCACGGTGTGGAACCGATCCGCCCCCAATGCTCAGGCGATGGCACGTGATATCGACGGGCTGCGCGTTGCCGATGATCTTGAGACCGCGGTGCGCGACGCGGACATCATCACCAGCGCCACCATGTCGACCGAACCGCTGATCAAGGGCGCGTGGCTGCAACCCGGCCAGCACCTTGACCTGATCGGTGCCTACCGCCCCGACATGCGCGAGGTGGATGATACGGCGCTGACCCGTGCCCGGGTCTTTGTCGACAGCCTCGACACCACGGTTGATCATATCGGCGAGCTGAAGATCCCGATCGCCCAAGGTGTGCTGAGCGCGGGTGACATCGTCGCGGATTACTATGATCTCGGCGCGTTCACCCGCCGGTCAGAGGATGAGATCACCCTGTTCAAAAACGGCGGCGGCGCGCATCTGGACCTGATGACCAGCCGCTATATCCTTGACCGGTGGCGCGCTCACAGATGATCTGGTTTCTTCTCATTGCGGCTCTGATCATCGCAATCCCGCTTGTGATCGAACGCAACCGTGCCGAAATGGAGGACGCGGACCGCGGCAGCGCCCTTGGCCAATTCGCAGAGCTGCCCGACGGCGTGACCCATTACGCGTGGACCGGCCCCGCCCAAGGCCCTGTTGTCGTTTGCATCCACGGGTTGACCACTCCCAGCATTGTCTGGCGCGCGGTCGCCCGCGGCTTGGCGTCGATGGGGTACCGGACGCTCACCTATGATCTTTACGGGCGCGGCTATTCCGACCGTCCGTCTGGCCCGCAGGACCGCCAGTTCTTTATCAAACAGCTGCAAGACTTGCTGGAAGATCAGGACGTCACCGGCAGCTTCACCCTGCTGGGGTATTCCATGGGCGGCTCGATCGCGACGTGCTTTGCCGCCGCTTTCCCCGAACGTGTCGAACGGCTGATCCTGCTGGCGCCCGCAGGGATGGGGCTGGTGCCGAACAAGCTGGTGGACTTTATGGCCAAAACCCCGCTGCTCGGCGATTGGCTGATGCTGGCGCTGTTCCCGCCGACCTTCCGGCGCGGCATCAGAGCCGAACGTGACATCCCCGTACAGGTCCGCCACATCCACGACCATCAGGCCGAACAGCTGGACTATAAGCACTATGTTCCTGCGGTACTGGCCAGCCGTCGCGGTATTCTGGCGGATGTGCTGCGGGATGAACACCGCGCGATCCGGACGCATGATATCCCTGTGCTGGCGCTTTGGGGGCAGGACGATCAGGTGATCCCCGCGTCAGCCATCGGCAGCCTTGCCGAATGGAACCGCGCCGCCGAACACGAGGTGATCAAAGGCGCGGGCCACGGCCTACCCTATACCCATGCGCCCCAGATCATTGCAGCGATCAAGGCGCATATCGACACGGCGGATAAAGCAACGGATTAACTCGTCACCAGTCCGGGCAACCGCTTCTCGCGGATAGGCAAATGGATCAGCGCGCTAAACGCGCCCACGGCCACACCGATCCACCACACGGCGGTGTAATCGCCGTAAGCGTCATACATCCGCCCGCCCAGCCAGACCCCCATAAAGCTGCCCAACTGATGGCTGAAAAACACGATCCCATAAAGCGTGCCCATATAGCGCAGCCCATAGATATGCGCGACCAGCCCGCTGGTCAGCGGCACCGTCGCCAACCACAATGCCCCCATCCCGATGGAGAACAGGATGACCGACACCGGCGTGATCGGCAGCAGGATAAACAACGCCGCAATCACGGTACGTCCGGTATAGATCGCAGCCAGCAGGTACTTTTTGGAATAGCGTTTGCCCGCCCACCCCGCCAACAATGTTCCGGCGATATTGGCCAGACCGATCAGGGAAATCGCCACCGCACCCAGGGCAGAGGTTGTTGTGATCCCGATGTTATGCAGCACGCCACCCGCAAGGATCGGACCGCAAAGTTCGGTCACGAAGGCAGGAAAATGCGCGGTGATAAAGGCCAGCTGATAGCCGCAGGAAAAGAAGCCGATAAAGATGAAGGTAAATGTCGGGTCGCGCAGCGCCTTGCCCAGGATTTGCGACAGGCTTTCCTCCAGTTCGGCCTTGCTGGCCATCGCGGGGGCGCGCATCAACGGCAGCGTCAACAACATCGCCATGATCGCGCCCGCAAAGACAAGGAAGGTCGCCTGCCAGCTGAGGAACCCCAGCAACCATTCCGCCACCGGCGCACCAAAGACCTGTCCCGCGCTGCCCGCCGCCGTGGCAATGGCAAGCGACATGGACCGGTTCTCGGCCGTTGAGGCGCGGCCCACCACGGCCAAAATCACGCCAAAGCCCGTGCCCGCGATCCCGAAACCCACCAACCACGCATAGGTTTGGTGTTCAATCGGTGACACCGAATTGGCCGACAGCACCAGCCCCACGGCATAGACCACGGACCCGATGATAATGGCGCGGCGGTCTCCGATCTTCTCGGCCATCGCGCCAAAGATCGGTTGGCCGATGCCCCAGGCGAGGTTCTGGATCGCGATCGCCAGCGAGAATTCGGAGCGGAGCCAGCCGAACTCTTCCGCGATGGGAATCTGAAAGACGCCAAAAGAGGCACGCACGGCAAAGCTCACCATGATGATCAGACACCCGACGATAAGCACCGGTGTGAAGATTGACGTATTTTTTTCCATGATGACCCCCGAAGCACGTGCCGCCACCGTAGCTTTGAAACCGGGGCCGTCAATTTCAAAACTGCGCGCCTATCGGCCCGCGGGGGTTCTTCCCAAAGCCTGTGGCACATTGTAAGCCAAAGGCATGACCGATTTACGCACCATTTACGATAACCGCGTTGCCGACGGCAGCCTGACGCCGGACCCCGCGCAAGAGGCCGTGCTGCCGGAGCTTGACCGCATTCGCAGCGCCTTGATGGCCCCGCAGAAAAAGGGCTTTTTCAAGCGCGCGCCCGAGCCACCGCAGGGTCTGTATCTTTGGGGTGGTGTTGGTCGCGGCAAGTCGATGCTGATGGATATGTTCGCGGCAAATATGAGCGATGTGCCAACGCGGCGGGTGCATTTCCACGCGTTCATGCAGGAAATTCACAGCGCGATGCATGAGGCGCGGAAAACAGGCGTCGACGATGCGATTGCGCCAGTCGCAGCCGAGGTCGCGAATAGCGTGAAGCTGCTGGCCTTTGACGAGATGCAGATCACCGACATCACCGACGCGATGATCGTTGGCCGGCTGTTTGAAGCGCTTTTTGCAGCTGGTGTGGTGGTGGTGACAACGTCGAACCGGATACCGGATGATCTGTATAAAGACGGTCTGAACCGCCAGATATTCCTGCCCTTCATCGAATTGATCAAAGAGAAGATGAAGGTGATGGAGCTCGCCAGCCCGCGCGACTACCGACAGGACCGATTGGCGGGTACGAAATCCTATTTCACCCCCGTCAACCCAGAGAGCCGCGCCGCGATGAATGCCGTCTGGGATGATCTGGCTGGCGGCCCGGGGGAGGAGTTGATCCTGCGGGTGAAGGGGCGCGATGTCGTCGTGCCGGAGTTTCGCAACGGTGTCGCCCGCGCCAAGTTCCACGCGCTTTGTGGTCGGCCCCTAGGGGCGGCAGACTATTTGACATTGGCAGAGGCCGTGCGCGTGTTGATGCTGGACGATATCCCCAGTCTTGGCCGGTCAAACTTCAATGAAGCCAAACGCTTTGTGACCCTGATCGACGCGTTATACGAGGCTAAGGTGAGGCTGATCTGCTCGGCCGCGGCCGAACCCGAAATGCTATATCTTGAGGGGGAAGGCACCTTCGAGTTCGAGCGTACGGCATCGCGTTTGCGCGAAATGCAGGGGGAAGGCTGGGGCGCTTAATTGCGCCGCCGCCCCGGGGCGTATCCATCCCGCTGCAGATCGACTGCGGCCAGATAGAGTGGCGCGGCCTGATTGTGGTAAAAGGCGACGGATTGGCGGATCTGCTGCCCGTCGCGAGCATGCGCTTGATCGCCGTCAGTCTGGCGGGCGGCCAAAGCCTTGCGTTCAGCGACAACAACCGCCGTCAGCAAACCTGCCGTATCCAGCGCACCAGAGGCTGTCGTAAGCGCCGGTGGTACTTTGAAATCGCCTTTGGCCGCCGCGCTGTTCAGCAACGTATCAATATAGCTGTCCGACCGTTCCGTGCTGATCGCCCAGATCAGGTAGGATTCAAGCACTTGGCCGCGTTTGCTATCATCGAACGATTGGACGATCGCGCTAACTGCATCGCCCACGTCAAAAGAAGCGTCCTTGTGCATCTTGTTGAGCAGCGTCGCAGGCGACAGCGGCACAAAGGCTGGCCCACCGGAGGCCAGATACGCCACCTGTCCATTGGCATAGCCCTGCGCGGTGTCGTGGCCCCCGGAAGATCGCCAGTGATCGACGATAAAGGTCACACCGACAAAGATCGTGAGCAGACGGAGATGGCCGAACACCATCCTGCGCAGCGCAAGGAAATTCTGATACGTATTGGTCATTGCATTGGTCCCCCCAAAGGCAAAAATGTTACCCTCGGACCTTAGGACGCAAATTCCCTACAAATCGTAAATATAGCCAATTCTAATTGTTAAAAGCCTATCCGTTTTCCCGCAAAATTGCTCCTGCCAGATAGAGCGAACCGCAGATCAATACCCGCGCGTGGGGCACCTTCGCGACAATGGTTACAAGCGCTTCGGCGACGCTAGGTGCCTCTTGCGCGGTCAGGCCGACGTCGATCGCTGCGCGCGCGGTTTCGGTGGCCGGCAACGTCGCTGCTTCGCCCGGGATCGAGACGGCGAACAATTGTTCTGCATGACCGGCCAGAGGGCGCAGATAGCCGCCGATATCCTTGGTATTCAACATGCCACAGATCAGGAATGTAGGGCGGGCGGGCATGTCTTCTAGCACCGCTGCGATGGCCTCGCCCGCAGCAGGGTTATGCCCGCCGTCCAGCCATAATTCGGCCTGCGGCGCACTGTCGATCAGCGGCCCGTGACGCAGACGTTGCATTCGGGCGGGCCATTCGGCGCGGGTCACAGCGACCTCGCAGGCGTGCGCGGAGGCCCCCAATTGTCGCAATGCTGCCAAAGCCGCACCGGCGTTGGAAATCTGATGCGCGCCCAACAGGTTAGGCTTGGGCAGGTCCAGCAGCCCCGAGTCATCCTGATAGACCATGCGTCCGGCTTCGGGGGCCACATGCCACTGCTGACCATAGGCAAAAACGGGGGCGTGGTGGCGTGCCGCCTGCGTCTCTATCACCTCGAGCGCTGCATCTTGTTGCGGGCCGACGATGCAGGGCACGCGACGTTTGATGATGCCGGCTTTTTCACCCGCAATCTCCGGCAGGGTCGTGCCCAGAAACTGTTGGTGATCAATCGACACCGGCGTGATGACGGTCAATGCGGGCTGGTCGATCACATTGGTCGCGTCCAGACGCCCGCCAAGGCCGACCTCAAGCAGGGTATAATCCGCCGGAGTACGGGCAAAGGCCAGTAGCGCGGCGCAGGTTGTGATCTCGAAATAAGTGATGCTCTCGCCGTTGTTGGCGGCGTAACATTCATCCAGCATCTCGGTCAGCGCGGCTTCGGAAATCAGCTCTCCGGCAAGGCGGATGCGTTCGTGAAAGCGCGCCAGATGGGGCGAGGTATAGGCGTGGACGCGGTGGCCATCCGCCTCAAGCCCCGCACGGATCATCGCCTGTGTCGATCCTTTACCATTGGTACCGGCAATATGGATCACAGGGGGCAGGTCGTTCTGGGGGTTGCCCAAAGCGTTCAGCAGCCGCCACATGCGATCCAGCGTCAGGTCGATAATCTTGGGATGCAGCGCCATCATACGCGCCAGCACTGCATCCGATGTGTTCTGCGTCATTTCGCCTTGGGTTCCGCCGCTTCGGCTTTGGGGGCCGCATCGGGTTCTGGCGTCAGCGCATGGGCAATATCGCCGCCTTCGGTAGGCGCAGGCAGATCGCCGCGCACCGCGGGGGGCAGTTTCATCAGCATCCGCGTGATGTCGATCAACTCATCCCGCATCTGGGTGCGCGGAGTCACGCGGTCCAGCATGCCGTGGTCCAGCAGATATTCGGCGCGCTGGAAGCCTTCGGGCAGTTTCTCGCGAATGGTCTGTTCAATCACACGCGGGCCGGCAAAGCAGATCAGCGCATTGGGTTCCGCAATCTGGACATCCCCCAACATCGCATAGCTCGCCGTGACACCACCGGTCGTGGGGTGGGTCAGAACGACGATATAGGGCAGCCCCGCTTCTTTCAGCATCTGCACGGCGATGGTGGTGCGCGGCATCTGCATCAGGCTCAGGATGCCTTCTTGCATACGCGCACCCCCGGCGGCGGAGAAGAGCACCAGCGGGCATTTCAGCTTAACCGCTTTTTCAGCCGCGGCAATGATGGCGTTGCCGACATACATGCCCATGGACCCGGCCATAAACGAGAAGTCCTGACCTGCCGCGACGATCGGCGTGCGGCCGATTTCACCGGTGGCGACCAGCATCGCTTCGGCTTCGCCCGTTTGTTTCTGGGCGGCCTTCAGACGGTCGGGGTATTTCTTCTGATCGCGAAAGTGCAAAGGGTCCGGCGTCGGCGCGGGGACTTTGACTTCGGTAAAGATGCCGCCGTCGAACAGCGCCTTGAAGCGTTCACGCGGGGTAATCGCCATGTGGTGACCACAGCTGGTGCAGACGTTCAGGTTGTCCGACACCTCGCGGTGGAACAGCATGGTGCCGCATTCTTCGCATTTCGTCCACAGATTGTCCGGCGTCTCGCGACGCGAGAAGATGGAGTTGATCCGAGGACGGACGTAGTTGTTGATCCAGTTCATGGTGAACCTTTGCTTCCAGTTTCGCCTTCCAAATAAGCTGACGCGCAGTAAATTGCAATCAACGGCGGATCGCCAACCGTGCGGCAAGCCAGCTGACCAGCATCAGCGCGAAATCGACGGGCAACCACGCGCGCAACGCGTCGACATCATCCATCCCGAAGGGGGTCAGATACAGCGCCAAACCCGATAGGTCATCGGGCAAAGAGGTGATGACGATCGCCGCGACATTATTGCAGAAATGCACTGCAATGGCCGGCCCCAGCGACCCTGCCCGCGCGGTCAGATCGGCCATCAACATCCCGAAGACACCGGCCCAAAGTGCTATGACCAGCGCATTTTCGCCGGCTTGATCGGGAAGATAGTGCCCAAGCGCGAAAATCACGGCCGGCAGCACCATCCACACCAGCGGAGAGTTGAACCGTGCCGCCAATTGCTGCTGGACATAACCGCGAAAGACGATCTCTTCGGCGCTGACCTGTACCAGCACCCCGAGCAGCGAAAACGGCAGCAGCATCAGCCATGTGCCAAGCGCGAGGTTGGGCACATAGGGCGCGCCAAGGTTCCAAGGCGGCAGCAAATAGGTCACCGCACCAAGCAGCACCAGCATCTTGAGCACGGCCCAGAACTGCGGCACCACCAGCCCCGACGGGCCGATCAGGCCACGCACGGGACGTTTGTGGATCACCCGTGTCACCACGGCCACACCGATGATCATCAACCCGAAGCTGCCAAGCAGCAGGAACATCGCCATCGGCGTCTTGCCTGACAGCAAGCTGTCATAAAACCCGTCCGCACGCGGCCCCATCAGGTTGAACAGGGTGGTGAACATCAGGTTGTTGAGCAGCAGGTAGATCGCGGTTGCCGCAAGAAACCCGAGGATCAGCCGCCACAGCGCCGCCGAGGGGATCGCAGGGGCGACAAAGGCTTTGTGGGCAGCGTATCGGGTCACGCGGGGTCATCTCCTACGGGTGGGGGCAAGGCTTCGTCTTCGCGCGGGATATCCACCCGTGCCGCACGAAGCAAGTCGGCGGCGTTGGTCAGATGGCTTGATACCGTGCGTAGAAGGCTCAGCAGGATCACACGGTCGTTTTCAACCACCGACTTGAATTGATCCGCACCGATCCGAAGGAAACGGCTGTCTTCGAGGGCGACAAAATCCATCTGCCGCGGCTCGTTCACGATGACCGCAAGGTCACCGATCAACCGCCCCTTTTCGACGGTCGAGACGTGATGCGCCAACCCTTCAGGGTCGCGCCAGCTCAGCTCTCCCTTCCCCGACAGACAGAGGTAGACCGCATCTGGCCGTTGGTCTTGAGCAAAGACCATCTCGCCCTGTGCGACGGTGTACCACTGCGCCGCAAAGGCCAGCAGACGCTGGTTGCGCGGGTCGAGGTTGCCGAACAAGTCGTTGCGCGCGATGATCCGCAGCTTGCGTCGCAAATCGTCCGAGATGCTGTCGTCCTGACTGGGAGTATCAACCTGCGCCAGACCGTCAATGCGCCCGCCACGGATCTTGATGTACATGTCGAAATCGTCAGGATTAACAAAGGAGCTATCCATGTAAATCTGGGTCGTCTCGGGCAGCAGTTCGCTGACCTTGTCGCGCAACCGTTGCAAGCTTTCCGCGTCATGCCCCGCAAGCGACTGGTTCAGGATCAGGATATCGGGTCGTTTCATCGCCGCGCGGCTGAATCCGGCGCGTTCCTGGAACATCATCGCGATATTTGACCCGCCGATGCTGACCGGCAGATCAAAGACGTTGAGCGCGACATCCTGTTGCAGCCCGTGTTTCTTGAACACGTCCGACACCACATCCAGAACCAGATCCGCCTGAAGCCCCGCCACGGCGGAAATCCGACCATACAACACGTTTTCAAGTATCGTCAGACGCGGCAGATACTGGTCAGGTGTGATCGGCACGAACATATCCCGCGCCCGTTCGCGCATCTCGGCGCCCTGCTGCTTACGGATTTTCAGGATCTCGTCCTTGAAGGTCGCAGGGAAAGCCGGGCCGATCTGTTCGGCCGTGAAGGCAAAGGGCACAGTAAGCAGCAACGAGAATTCATCCTCGCTCAGCGCTTCATCCCCTTTGGCGCGACGCCGTAGCGCGATATCGACCAGTTGTTCGTACAGTTCTTCCTCGATGCCGAGCGCGGTGAACAGCGGGTGGTCGGTGCCATCACGTCCAAAGGTCTGGTGCAACGTTTCTACCAGCGTCTGTGAAATCGCGATGCCCTGCTCGGCCAGACCCTGTTCGATGATCATCGCCAGAAAGCTGCGTTCAAGCGCAAGACCCGCCTGCGAGATGCTGCGGATGGGCGCGGCGAACATCAGGTTCCCCCCAAGCGGCAGCGCCGGGTTGAACCGATCTGGGTCAAAGCGGTGCACCACCTTGTCCAGCCCTTGCTCTTTCAGCCGCTCGTGCACCTCGTCGCGCAGGGCAACCACGCGAGCCGCAAGCTCGGGGTGTTTGTCCGGGTCCATCCGGTCGGCGGCCATGCGACGGAACATCATGTCCTGTGTGCCAACGGCGCTGGCCAGCTCATACCACCAGTCGTTAATGTCCTCGCGGGTGCTCAGATCGGCGAGCCCGGGGTCCAGCCAATCCGCCTTGGTGCTGTCCAGACTATTGCCCGACCTCTTTGTCTCGATCGCGGCGCGGTCGGTTTTCATGGGGTCCCAGAGGACGGTTTTCGGGCTCGACCGCAGGGGCATCAGCAGATTGTCCCCGACGGTGCCCTGAAACAGATAGGGGTGCGCATCGGAATAGCCGATCCGCGCCGCAAGCACGGCCTGATGCAGCTCTGCCAGATTATGCCCCGCCATCGTGATCCGCCCGCGGCTCGGCACGGCCTCGCGCACCAAAAGCTCTGCCAGCGCGTTGCGTTCGGATTGGTTGGGCATCTCAAGCGCAACGCGCGTGCCTTTGGGTATTTCGAGGTTCAGATCATCCAGGATCGTATTCCCGTCCGGCGTGCGCAAAGACACATGTTCCAGCACAATTGGGCCGCGCAGATGCGGGACTTCATCGGGCTCGCCTTCGAACAGGCGCGCGTCGATCTCGCCCCGCGGGGCGAAACGTTCAATGACCACATCCCACCGCAGCGACATGTCCTGCGTCTGGTTGTAATAGGTCAGCAGTTCCTTCCACGGGCTCGACAAATCCTTGTAGGCGGCCAAGGCCGCGACCAGCGCGCCCACCGTGATCTGCCCCTTGATCGCAAGATATCCCCCCACGGCATAGAAAAAGAACGGTGTCAGCTGGGTGATGAAGTTGTTGAGAAACTTCATGAAGAATTTCTTCTGATAGATCTGGAAGCGGACCTCGAAAAGCTGGCCCAGCCGGTCGGTGAACAGCGCCAGTCGGTAGCGCCAGCCGCCGTTGGTGCGCAGATCGGTGATACCGGCGGCGGTCTCGCCGATTTCCGACGACAGGTGCCGCACTTCCTTGATCCGCTGTTTGTTAAGCAGGTTGATCTGCCGCTGCAGCATCGGGATGAGATACGCCTGCAACGGGATCAATGCGACGCCCGCCAACCCGAACCACGGGGATTGCAGGAACAGGAACAGCAGGATGATCAGCATCTGCCCCGCCTGGAACACAGGTTGGGCGACCGCATCGCCCATCAACCCGCCCATCGGCTCTGCCTCCGAGGTGACCATCGACACCAGCTCGCCCTGACTGGTGTTTTCGAAATAGCTACGCGGAAAACGCATCATCCGCGCGATCAACTGATAGCGGAAGCGACGCAGTAGCCGCTCTGCCAGCACCCCCTTCATCGTGTTCAGACGCATCTTCATCAGGCCGTGGATCAGCACCGAGAAAAGATAGGCAAAACACAGCACCATCAGGAACTGCACCTGACTGAACGACATCCCGAAAACGTCGATCACATCGGTCTCTGCCCCAATGGCATCGTTGATGATGCGCTTGGGCAGTTCGAGGGTGATGTAGAGGATCGGGAAGGTAATCAGCGTGAGGACAAGCAAAACCAGTTGGTCACGACGGGAGTATTTCCAAATAAAGGAAAAAATCGAATGCTCCATGCAGGGTCGCTTTCGCTAGGGGCGGCACAGAGCCAAGGATTATTTAACACCTAAGCCCACAGCCCGCGCTGTTCAACTGGTGGCTTGAGCCTTGCAGCGACAGGGCTGGGTGGCTATTCCGGTGTAAACGTCCACTCAGGGAGGCCTGCCACATGTCCACCAACACCCGCTTTGATAAATCCAGACTGCCAAGCCGGCACGTGACCGAGGGGCCAGAGCGCGCGCCGCACCGGTCCTATTACTACGCAATGGGCATGACCGAAGAAGAGATTCACCAGCCTCTGGTGGGTGTGGCAACCTGCTGGAACGAAGCGGCCCCCTGTAACATCGCGCTGAACCGTCAGGCCCAGGCGGTCAAGGTCGGCGTCAAGGCGCAGCAAGGCACGCCGCGCGAATTCACCACCATCACCGTCACCGACGGGATCGCCATGGGCCACGAGGGCATGCGCTCTTCCCTAGCGTCGCGCGAAGCGATTGCCGACACGGTAGAGCTGACAATGCGCGGTCACTGCTACGATGCGATTGTCGGTCTTGCGGGCTGTGACAAATCGCTGCCGGGCATGATGATGGCGATGCTGCGGCTGAACGTCCCTTCCGTGTTCCTCTATGGTGGGTCGATCCTGCCGGGCAAAGTCCCGGAAGGGGCCGATGTGCCTGCCGATTTCGCCAGCCGCGACCTGACTGTGCAAGACGTTTTCGAAGCCGTGGGCAACTACCAGAACGGCAGCATGTCGCAAGCCGCGCTTGAGGTTCTGGAACGCGTCGCTTGCCCGACAGCCGGTGCCTGCGGGGGCCAGTTCACCGCCAACACCATGGCCTGCGTGTCCGAGGCAATCGGTCTGGCGCTGCTGAACTCCTCTGGCATGCCTGCGCCCTATGAATCCCGCGACGCCTATGCGGCGGCCTCGGGTGAAGCCGTCATGAACCTGATCGAAAAGAACATCCGCGCGCGTGACATCTGCACCCGCGAAGCATTCGAGAACGCGGCGCGCATCGTGGCCTGCACCGGCGGATCGACCAATGCCGGTCTGCACCTGCCCGCTATGGCCGCCGAGGCGGGTATCGACTTTAACCTCAGCGATGTATGCGACATCTTCCGCGACACGCCTTACTTCGTCGACATGAAACCCGGCGGGTCGCATGTGGCAAAAGACCTGTATGACGCGGGCGGCGTGCCTGTTGTGATGAAAGAATTGCGCAAGGCTGGCCTGCTGCATGATGACTGTCTGACCGCCTCGGGCCTGTCCATCGGTGAAGAGCTCGACAAGATCGAACGCGAAGCCGACGGCAAGGTGATCCACGCGATCGAAACACCGATCAGCAAGACCGGCGGCGTCGTTGGTCTGAAGGGCAACTTGGCACCCGAAGGAGCCATCGTGAAAATCGCGGGCATGTCCGAAGAAGACATCGTCTTTACCGGTCCGGCGCTGATCTTTGAATGTGAACAAGACGCGTTCGAAGCCGTGCAAAACCGGGCCTACAGCGAAGGCGACGTGTTCGTGATCCGCAACGAAGGCCCCGCTGGTGGCCCCGGCATGCGCGAAATGCTGGCGACCACGGCGGCCCTGTCCGGTCAAGGCATGGGCAAAAAGGTGGCGCTGATCACCGACGGCCGTTTCTCCGGCGCGACACGGGGTTTCTGCGTTGGTCACGTCGGCCCCGAAGCCGCACATGGCGGGCCGATTGCCTTGCTCAAACAGGGCGACATGATCACGCTGAACGCGATCACCGGTTCGATCTCTGTCGATATCTCGGACGAGGAAATGGCAGAGCGCAAAGCGGCTTGGCCCGGTGCCCGCAAAACAAACTATCAAAGCGGTGCACTGTGGAAATACGCGCAGCTTGTGGGCCCAACCTATCTTGGTGCGGTGACGCATCCCGGCGCGAAGGCGGAAACACATGACTATATGGACCTGTAAAGGTCCGCTTGCCGCCTTTGGCGTGATGCTTCTGACCGCCTGCGAGGGCGGTCAGGGGCTTGGCGCGTCCTCGGGTGCCGCCAAGCCGCCGTTGTCACGCGCGAAAATGGCCGGAGGGGTCGAACTGGTCGCCCCCGATGGTTTCTGCATCGACCAAACCAGCCTCGAGGCGCGCTTTGCCGTGATTGCACGCTGTGACGGATTAGGGGCCCCTGCCTCTGCGGGGGCAGCACCGCGTGGGTTGATCACGGTCAGCCTGACCCAGTCCAAACCCGGCTCCCTGCCAAGCGCCCAGCAGATCGCGGCTGAAACCTCGCTCCAGAATGTGAGCGATGTGGAGAAAGGCGACCAAAGCGTCACCTTCCGCGCGCAGGGGCGTATTCCTGTGGGTGGGCTTTCCCCCAACCAATGGCGCGGCGTCGCACGGATGGGCACGCAAACCGCCGGTATCGCCGTCTACGGCCCCGAACGCGGCGAGATCGTCAGCGCCTCTGGCCGAAGGGTGCTGACACAGTTGATCACCCGCAGCATCGACGCCAGTGCACCTGCAAAAACTACCGTCGCGCAACGCAACTAGCGCGCCGGCCCCTTGGCCCATTTCATTTGTGCCCCCAAGCCACAGGCGGTAGGGTACGACCAACAACCCATTCGTAATCGGGGCAACAGGCACATGCGCAAACTCGGGAAAAAGCTGATCGACAGCGCCTTGATCGCGCGGTTTACCCGCCGCTGGTCCGCCAAAGCCGACCGTGCCCCCCAGACAGAACTGTCCGTGCTGCGCAAACAAGCAGGTCAAGCACGCGCCTTGCGTCGGCATCTGGACAAGCTGATCTACACCGCCGAAGACCGGCTTGCCCTGCCCCGCATCGGCTCTAACAAGTTCTCTCGGCCCCATAACACCGATTGGTCCTGGCGCCCGCAGCTTTGGCGCGCGCCCTTGACCAAATCGGGGCTGTCGTCGGTGCAATCCAAGGCGACCATGGGCGATGAGGTCACGATTTTCCACGACTGCACCCTGTCCGAACTCGGCATCCGGCAAATCCGCAACCTCGAAGAAAACCATCTGGCACCCTATGGGCTTCGGCTTGAGGTCTACCGTTTCGACGGGTCTTTCCTGTCGCTGGTGCTGGACCTGCAGGATGATTGCGTTGACGGGATGAAGCGCACGCATGTCCTGCGCGTGGACGCCGTAATCGAGATGGAGAAACCGATCGAGATTTTCGCCCGCCTGAACATCCGCCACGGGCCCAACACCGAACAGATGGTGCAGGAACTGCCGGTGAACAAATCCGAGGTCACGGCAGAATTCGACCTCGCCTATTCCAACCTGAACGAAAAACGCGTCGAGAAAGCCTGGATCGACCTGATTTTTGAAGGGCCCGAAATGAACCAGATCATGCTGCGTGACCTGACCTTTTCGCGCCGCCCCCGCGCCCAGTTGTAGGAGCCCCGCATGAGCAACCTGACCCTCACCAAAACCCAGATGCGCGACGGCACCTGGCAAGGGATCGTGACCGGCGCGGACGATACCAAACCCGATCTTGCGGTCACCCACGCCGATGCCGATGTCGCGGGGGTGCAGTTGGAACATGACGCGTCATCGGATCACTGGGTGCTCAGCATCCCTGTGCCCGCAGCCGCAATCGCCGATGGGCTGCATACATTGCTGGTGGTCGACCGCGCGTCTGGCGCGACATTGGCCAGCATCACCCTGATCGGGGACGAGGTCACCGGCCCCGATTTGCGCGCCGAGGTGGATTTGCTGCGCGCCGAGCTTGATATGCTGAAACGTGCGTTCCGGCGGCACTGCGTCGAAACGACCTGACGGCGCTTGCTTGCTTGCCCCTGTGACGCGATGTATCCCTTGGCAAGACTGAGCCCTTCAGAGGACCCTCGTGATGGCAGTGAAAAGACGGACTATCGGCGTGATCGGCCTTGGCAACTTTGGCTCTACGGTCGCAACCGAACTGCAGCGTTTTGGCAACTACGTGATCGGCGTGGACCTGAACGACCAACGCGTCAGCAACCATGTCGAAAAGCTGAGCCAAGCCGTGATCGTGGACGCCCGCGATGATGCCGCCCTGCGCGAGGCCGGGTTGGGCGACTGTTCGATGGCGCTGGTCGCCATGGGCAGTGATCTTGAATCAAGCATCCTGTCGGCCATCAACCTGAAACTGCTGGGCGTCGAGACGATCTGGGCCAAGGCCAAGACAAAAACGCACCACCGCATCTTGTCGAAACTGGGTGTCGACCGCGTGATCCACCCCGAAGTCGAAGTCGGCCAGCATATCGCGCAGGTGATCCACAATCCCTTGGTGCGCGACTATGTCAGCCTCGGGAACGGGTACCACGTGGTCAACTTCCGCATCCCCGAAGCGCTTGAAGGCAAATCGCTCGAGACGTTGTCATACGGCAAGAAGTTCGACCTGCGCTGTCTGGGCGTGATGCGGGGCACCGAATATATCGGGCGCGACGGGCTGGACTGCACGTTGCAACGGGACGATCTATTGATCCTGCTCGGGCAGCGCACCGACCTGCGCAGCTTTGCGGCAAGCCTTTGAAGCTCTTTTCAAGGTCACAGAAAAGCGCGTGGCGGCTTCTGCCCCCGCCCGCCGTGCTTGTGTTGATCTATCTGACGATGGTGGTTCTGGGCGGATTGATCCTGTGGACTCCGCTGGCGAATACTGCGGGGATCAGCCTGTCGGACGCGCTGTTCACCTCTACCTCTGCTGTTACGGTGACGGGGCTGGCGGTGGTCGATACCGGCACCGCCTTTACCGGCTTCGGGCAGGCGGTCATCGCACTTTTGATCCAGATGGGCGGTTTGGGGTTGATGACCTTTGCCGTTCTGGTGCTGTCCGCGCTTGGTATCCCTTTGGGGATGCCGCAGCGGATTATCCTGCGCGAGGACCTGAACCAGCCCAGCATCTACAATCTGACCTCGCTGGTGATGGCGATCCTGAAGATCGCCATTATGGCAGAGCTTATCGGCGCTGCCTTGATGGCCTTTGTCTTCGTGCCCGAATTCGGGCTGGCGCAGGGGCTCTGGCATTCGGTGTTCCTAAGCATTTCTGCATTCAACAATGCGGGGTTCGCGCTGTTCCCCGACAGCCTAAGTAACTGGGTCAGCGATCCGATTATCAACGTTGTGATCCCCGCCCTGTTCATCATCGGCGGCATCGGGTTCATCGTGCTGGCCGATATCTGGGAAAAACGCAGCTGGCGACGGCTCAGCCTGCACAGCAAGCTGATGCTTACGGGCACGGTGGTGCTGATCCTGCTGGCTTGGGCGCTGTTTGCAGCACTGGAATGGCGCAACCCCGCGACCTTGGGCCAGTTCGGCAGCCTTGGCAGCAAGCTTTGGGCCAGTTGGTTTCAGGCCGTCACCCCACGGACAGCGGGCTTTAATACGCTTGATTACGCAGAGGTCCACGAGAGTACTGCGTTGATGACCATGACGCTGATGCTGGTCGGCGGCGGCAGCACGTCGACGGCGGGCGGCATCAAGGTGACCACGCTTATCGTGCTGATCCTCGCCACCGTGGCCTTCTTCCGGCGCAGCACCAGCCTGCATGCTTTTGGTCGGTCGATGGGGCCGGATGAAGTGTTCAAGGTCATGGCGCTGACCACGATCAGCATCCTTCTGGTCCTGACGGGCATCTTCATCATGTCGATCAAACATGACGGAGAGTTCATCGACCTCGCGTTCGAGGCAACATCGGCCTTTGGCACCGTCGGCCTGTCGCGCGGTGCCACGGCAGAGCTTGATAGCACCGGCCGCGCGATGATCATGCTGATGATGTTTCTGGGCCGCGTCGGCCCGCTGACCATCGGGTTCTTTCTGGCGACGCAATCGGTGCCCCGCGTGCGCTACCCCGAAGGCAAGGTCTATCTGGGCTGAACACCCGCCCTTGGCCCAACAAAAAAGACCGGCCCGCCTATCTGCGGACCGGTCCTTAATGCGAAGGCGTGATCGCCGCGCTTACTTCTTCGGGCCCAATGCGGACAGACCCTTGAGGATGTCGATGGCATAGGCCAGCTGGTAATCCTCTTCCCGCAAGGACGCAGCTTTTTCGGCCTTGGCGCGGTCTTCCATGATCTGGTCGACCTGATCGTCGGTCAGGCTGTCATTGTTCAGGCTGCCGCGCAGGTCTGCTTCGGACCGCAGGGGGCGTGCTGTTGCATCCTCTTCCTCGGTGTCCGCAGGCTGTGCGGGTGGCTGGGCGACGATGATGTCGGGGGACACGCCAAGTGCCTGAATGGAGCGGCCCGACGGCGTGTAGTACCGCGCTGTGGTCAGGCGCATCGCCCCTTCACCGCGCAGCGGCATGATCGTCTGCACCGACCCTTTGCCAAAGCTTTTGGTCCCGACGACAATCGCGCGACGGTGGTCTTGCAGGGCACCGGCAACGATCTCGGAAGCCGAGGCAGAGCCGCCGTTGATCAGCACCACAATCGGCTTGCCTTCGGCCAGATCGCCGGGGGTGGCGTTGGTGCGGTCGCCATCCGCGGCATCACGGCCACGGGTGCTGACGATCTCGCCTTCTTCAAGGAAAGCATCCGACACGGCGATAGCCTGATTCAGCAGACCACCGGGGTTGTTGCGCAGATCCACGACAAAGCCGCTGACATTCTCGATGCCGCCAGCGGCCTCGACCTGCTCTTCCAGCCCCTCTTTCAGCTTGGGGTAGGTCTGTTCGTTAAAGGTGGTGACCCGCAGCACAACCGCGTTGCCTTCGGTACGGGCGCGCACCGCGGTCAGCTGGATGGTATCGCGCACCAGCGACACGTCGAAGGGTTCGGTCTCGCCTTCTCGCACCACGGTAATCTCGATCTCTGATCCCACCGGCCCGCGCATCAGCTCGACCGCGTCATCCAACGTCAGCCCCAGCAGGCTTTCGCCGTCCACATGGGTGATGAAATCGCCCGCTTCGATACCCGCCTCAGAGGCAGGCGTACCATCAATAGGGGAAACGACTTTGACGAAACCCTCTTCCTGCGTCACCTCGATGCCGAGACCGCCGAATTCACCACGGGTTTGGTCGCGCATCTTCAGCGCGTCTTTCGGCGACAGGTAGCTGGAGTGTGGATCAAGCGAGGTAAGCATACCGTTGATCGCGGCCTCTACCAGCTCTTCGGTGTCGACCTCTTCGACGTATTGCGCGCGGATGCGCTCAAAGATGTCGCCGAACAGATCAAGCTGTTCATAAACGTTGCTGTTCTTTTCAGTTTCCTGTGCCAGCAAGGGGCCCGCAATCTGCGTCGTGGCAATTACCCCTGCCAGCGTACCGCCCACGGCAGCCATCACGAACTTCTTCATCGTTTATCCATCCTTATCAGTTCGGAACCAGTCTGACGGGTCCTGCGGAACATTGTTCTCTCTTACTTCTATATAGAGCGTTTCTGAACGCTCCACGCCAGCCCCATCACCATTTGGTGACAGCGCCTGTTGATTTACGCCGGCCGGGCCGCCCATAAGGCCAATCGGCGTCTCTGCCCCGATCACCTGCCCTGCCTCGCCATAAACCACATCCAGCCCTGCCAATACAAACAACGCCCCGGCCCGAGGTTCAAGAATGACCACGTTTCCAAGGTCCAGCAGCGGGCCGGTGTAGCGGATTGTCGCCGCCGTGGGCGATGTCACGATGGCACGCGGGCGGGTCGCGAGGATAATCCCGGGGCGCGTCACCCCCGCCGCATCGGTTTCATTGGCGCGGCGCAGGATCACGCCCTGTACCGGCAAGGTCAGGTCGCCCTTCTGCCCTTCGAAATCGGCGGGCGCATCCGCAATCGGGTCCGAGGTCATCTCGGACAGGCCGCTGGCGAACCCCGATAGCGTCTCCGAGGTCGAGATCAGGATCGCGGTGCGCACCGGGTCTTCGTTGAAGCGTTTGGGCAGATCGGTCCGGTTGGCCATCGCCTGATTAAGCTCTGTCCGGGCGCGCTGGATTTCCGTCAGCCCGTCCTGCAAGCGCTGTGCCGCATCGGTCTGAAGCGCGCGCAGGGTCTGCACGTCTTCAAGATCCTGCCGCAAGACATCGGCGCGGGTGTTCAGCGCCGGTGTCAGCTCTGCCAGCAGCATACCCGCGCGCGCCGTGCCAACGGGCCCTTCAGGATGCAGGAACAAGGTGGGCGACGGGTTACCGCCGATGCTTTGCAACACGCCCAGCAACTGCGCGACCTCGCCATCGCGGGCCTGTAGCTTCTTGCTCAGCTGCGCCTCGTTGATGGCTGCCTGACGCAGCCCCTCGCGCATGGCCCCAAGGCCGGTTTCAAACGCCTGAATCGTCTGGGTCAGCGCCTGCACGCGGTCCCGCGCCCCATCTGCGGCGTCCAACTGGGCAGAGGCCGCTTCAAGGTCGGCCATCGCGCGACGCGCCTGTTCTGCCGCCTCGGTCTGCGCAAAAACGCCGACGGGCCAGAACATCAGGGCAAGGGCGCAAAGGCGGATCATTCGAGCAGCGACTTTCCCGTCATCTCGGCCGGTTGATCCAGCCCCATCAACTGCAACACTGTCGGCGCCAGATCGGCCAGACGACCGCTGCGCAGGCTGGCCCCATCGGGCCCGCCGACAACCGCCACGGGCACGGGGTTGAGCGTATGCGCCGTATGCGCCCCACCGGTTTCGGGATCGATCATCGTTTCGCAATTGCCGTGGTCCGCAGTGACTATCATCGCGCCGCCGACATCCTCTAGCGCCTCAAGCACGCGCCCAAGGCCGGTATCCACCGCCTCGCAGGCCGCGATGGCGGCATCAAGATCACCGGTATGCCCCACCATATCGGGGTTCGCGTAATTCACCACAATCAGGTCGTAGCGGTCCTTGATCGCTTGCACGAAACAGTCGGTGACTTCCGCGCAAGACATCTCTGGCTGCAAATCATAGGTCGCCACATTCGGCGACTTGGGCATATAGCGGTCCTCGCCCGTTGTGGGTGTTTCCTCGCCCCCGTTCAGAAAGAACGTCACATGCGGGTATTTCTCTGTCTCGGCCAAGCGGAACTGTCGCAGGCCGTGCTGTGCGACCCATGCGCCAAGCGTATTCACGATCTCGGGCTTGGGGTACATGGTGGTCATGAACGCCCCATGCGCGTCGGAGTATTCCGCCATGCCCATCACCGCAGACCACGTTGGCCGCGCACCTGTGTCGAAGGCATCAAACTCCGGATCCGCAAGCGCCGACATGATTTCGCGCGCGCGATCGGCGCGGAAATTCAGGCAGAAGATCCCATCGCCGTCCTGCACGCCGGTGTAGCCATCCAGCACCGTGGGCGTGATAAATTCATCGTTTTCGTCCAAACCATAGGCATCATTCACCGCATCGCGGGCGGTTGGGGCGGCACTGCCCTTGCCCTGCACGATCGCCTCATAGGCTTTGGCAACGCGGTCCCAGCGGTTGTCACGGTCCATCGCGTAATAACGCCCCGAGACGGTCGCGATGCTCGCCCCGTCGGGCAAGGCGGCTTGCAGCGTCTCGAAATACCCCAAGGCCGAGCGCGGCGCGACATCGCGCCCGTCGGTCAGCGCATGGATAACCACCGGAATACCTTGCGCCCGCAGCGCACGCACCGCGGCAATCATATGTGTCAGGTGCCCATGCACCCCGCCATCAGAGACAAGCCCCATCACATGCGCCGTGCCGCCGGTCTGTTTCAGCGTCTCGGCAAAGTCCAGCAACGGTTGATGGGTGGCAAACGCGCCTTCCTCGATCGCAAGATCGATCTGTCCGAGATCCATCGCGACGACACGACCAGCCCCGATATTGGTATGCCCCACCTCTGAGTTGCCCATCTGCCCCTGTGGCAGCCCCACATCAGGCCCGAAAGTGGTCAGCGTCGCCGAAGGGCAGCTTTGCATGATCCGGTCGACATGCGGGGTCTTTGCCAGAAGAGGCGCGTTGCCCTGAGGGTCATCGCGCAGGCCCCACCCATCCAGAATGCACAATACGACAGGTTTTGGGGTGTTCATCCTGAGACCGCTCCGCAGGTTTACAGTGGTTTTCCGTCTTTTAGCGGCTCTGTCGCCGATGGTGAACCTAATTCAACGCAGTTTACAAACTTGTAAGCAGAGGGCGGCCAAATCACACGGCGCACCCTTGCCCTGCCTGCGCGGTTTGGTCATAAGATGGGCGCATCAAAGCCAAGGACGACAGCATGACATCCCAAGCACCGGAAACCCGCATTGTGAACACCTGGCGCGTCGCCTGTGACGGCAGCGAAGGCGCCTTGGGGCACCCGCGCGTCTGGCTGCAAATCCCGCAAGACAAGGGCTGGGTCGAATGCGGGTACTGCGACTGCAAGTTCATCCACGCCGAGTTTGAGGGCAAGGTCTGACCAAAGCGCTACGATGGCTGGGCGCGCTTGCGCTTTTGCCCGCGTGCTTTGTGCTTGCCGCAGTGATCGGTGCCCTCTGGGCCGCTCCTGCCTCTGATGAACCGCACGCGGTGCCAACGCGCGAGGTGCTGCTGGTCCACGGACCCATCCACTATGATCTGCTGATCCCGATTGATGATATCTCGGGCCCGCGGTTTGCCGCGCTCGAGACGCTGGGTCTGCCGCTATCGCACCCCGATGCGCGGTGGCTTGTCATCGGATGGGGGGCGCGCAAGTTTTATACGGAAACCCCCACCTATCGCGAATTGAAACCCGGCAATGTCTGGCGCGGGATTATCGGCGACGACGCGGTGCTGCGGATTGATGTCATTGGCCCCATCGTCCCGACCGCCAAACGCCGGACCGTGACGATGACCGAAGGCGCGTACCGCAGGCTGGTCGCGAATGTCTGGTCGGCGCTTGACCTCGGCCCTGACGGGCTGCCTCAACGTGTGGATGTGGATGGGTATACCGCCACCGATGGATTCTTTGCCGCCAAGGGACGCTTTAGCATCCTGCGCACCTGCAACGTCTGGATCGGCGACCAACTTCGTGCGGCAGGGCTGCGGTTCGGACGCTGGACGCCGCTCCCCTTGTCAGTGAGCCTCTCCTGGCGCCTTTACCAAAGCGAGCCCCGCTAGGCAGGGACGCTCCGCGGGGAGTTTATTTGGCAAAATGAAGCCGGTCGCGGGCAATTGGCCGCTGGAGAGTTTGCCGGCTTCGTGGCACAAGAAAGCTTGTCTGAAAGAGGAGCACCGACATGTCCGGCACATTTGGCAAAGGTCACCATCTGCATCTGATCGACGGGTCGGCGTTTATTTTCCGCGCCTATCACGCGCTGCCACCGCTGACGCGCAAGTCGGACGGGCTGCCGATTGGTGCGGTGGCGGGTTTTTGCAACATGTTGCACCGCTATGTCGAAGGCAACACAGGGCCGGATGCACCGACCCATGTGGCCGTGATCTTTGACAAGGGCAGCCATACTTTCCGCAATGACATGTATGACAAATACAAAGCCAACCGCGAGGCCATGCCCGAAGACCTGCGTCCGCAGATCCCGCTGACCCGTACCGCCACCGAAGCGTTCAACATCGCGTGCAAGGAAAAGGAAGGTTTCGAGGCGGACGACATCATTGCCACGCTCGCCGTGCAGGCACGGGCCGCGGGCGGGCGCTGCACCATCATCAGTTCGGACAAGGATCTGATGCAGCTGGTCGGCGGCGGCGTCGAAATGCTGGATGCGATGAAAAACAAGAGCATCGACCGCGACGGTGTGTTCGAGAAATTCGGCGTCTATCCCGATCGTGTGGTGGATGTGCAGGCGCTGGCGGGCGACTCTGTCGATAACGTCCCCGGGGCACCCGGGATCGGGATCAAGACGGCCGCTTTGCTGATCAACGAATATGGTGATCTGGATGCGCTGCTGGAGCGCGCGAGCGAGATCAAGCAGCCCAAGCGTCGCCAGACCCTGATCGACCATGCCGACCAGATCCGCCTGTCCCGTGATCTGGTCAAGCTGGACGAGAACACGCCGCTGGACTTCACTCTTGAGGATCTTGAGGTGCGCGACCCTGATGCAGATCAACTGCTGGGCTTTCTGGCCGAGATGGAGTTTCGCACCCTGTCCAAACGTGTGGCCGAGGTGCTGGGGAAAGAGGCCCCCACCATCGCCGAGGCACCGGTCGCTGCAGATGCCCCGGGTGCGGCGGATGTGCCCTTTGACGCAGAGCTCTATGAACACGTCAGTGACACAGCGGCGCTACAGGCCTGGATCGACCGCATCTACGAATTCGGCTATGTCGCCGTCGATACAGAGACCACCGGGCTGGACGATATGGTCGCGCAGCTTGTCGGGGTTTCGCTTTGTGTCGAACCGGGCAAGGCCTGCTACATCCCGCTCATTCACAAGGCGCGCGGCAGCGATGATCTGTTCGGGAGTGATGATCTCGCCGAGGGGCAGATCCCTACCGAAGAGGCGCTGCGCCTGCTGACCCCGATGCTGGAGGATCCCTCCATCCTCAAGATCGGGCAGAACATGAAATACGACAGCAAGATTTTCGCTCAGCTTGGGATCAACGTCGCGCCCATCGACGACACGATGCTGCTGTCCTACGCGATGCACGCCGGGCTGCACGGCCACGGCATGGACACGCTGTCTGAACGCTATCTGTCGCACACACCGATCCCGATCAAGCCGCTGCTGGGGACAGGCAAATCCGCCATCACCTTTGATAAGGTGCCGCTCGCCGATGCGGTGAAATATGCCGCCGAGGATGCGGATATCACTCTGCGGCTGTGGCAATTGTTCAAACCCCAGCTCCACCGCGTCGGGGTAACGAAGGTTTATGAAACGCTTGAACGCCCGCTTGTGCCTGTGTTGGCGGCAATGGAACGCTCTGGCGTGAAGGTGGACCGCGATACGCTGAGCCGGATGTCCAACGCCTTTGCCCAGAAGATGGCAGGGCTTGAGGACGAGATCTATGAGCTCGCCGGGCGCAAATTCAACGTCGGCTCGCCCAAGCAGTTGGGGGAAATCCTGTTCGACGAGATGGGGCTGGAAGGCGGCAAGAAAGGCAAGACGGGGGCCTATGCCACCGGTGCCGATGTGCTTGAGGACCTCGCGACAGAGCATGACCTACCTGCGCGGGTGCTGGACTGGCGGCAGCTGTCCAAGCTGAAATCGACCTATACCGACGCGCTGCAGGATCACATCAACCCCGACACAGGCCGTGTGCATACGTCCTATTCCATCGCGGGGGCGTCGACCGGGCGGCTGGCCTCGACCGATCCGAACCTGCAAAACATCCCGATCCGGTCCGAAGAAGGGCGCCGCATCCGCGAGGCCTTTGTCGCAGAGCCGGGCAAGGCGCTGGTCGCGCTTGACTATTCCCAGATCGAGCTGCGGATACTGGCGCATATCGCAAATATCCCCGAGCTTAAGCAGGCGTTTCAGGACGGCATCGACATTCACGCGCTGACCGCTTCGGAAATGTTCGGCGTGCCGCTGGACGAGATGACCTCGGACGTGCGTCGTCAGGCCAAGGCGATCAACTTTGGCGTGATCTATGGCATCTCGGGCTTTGGTCTGGCGCGCAACCTGCGTATCCCGCGCGCCGAAGCACAGGGGTTCATCGACCGCTATTTCGAACGTTTCCCCGGCATCCGTACCTATATGAATGACACCAAGGCTTTCGCCAAAGAGCATGGCTTTGTGCAGACGCTGTTCGGGCGCAAGATCCACACGCCCGAGATCAGCGCCAAGGGCCCCCGCGCCGGTTTTGCCCAACGGGCGGCCATCAACGCGCCAATTCAGGGCACCGCCGCCGATGTGATCCGCCGCGCGATGATCCGCATGCCCCATGCGATCAAGGATCTGCCTGCCACCATGTTGTTGCAGGTCCACGATGAATTGCTGTTCGAGGTGGAGAAAGGGGCCGAGGACGATCTGATCGCCGCCGCGCGCCAGGTGATGGAGAATGCAGCCGATCCGGTGGTCAAACTGGACGTGAAGCTCGACGTGGATGCGGGCGTCGGGGCGAGTTGGGCGGAGGCGCATTAATCGCCTCTGAAGTACCCCCTGCGGCTAGCTGAGTGTCATCCAGCCGAGGCTGTCCTCGGTCCGTGGGCCGGGGATATATTCGCCACTGACCCAGCCGCGATACCCCGCGCGACGCAGGGCGGCGAAGAGCGCGGGGAAATCAACCGTACCCGTACCGGGCGCGCTGCGATCGGGCGCGTCGCCAAGCTGCACATGTGCGATCAGGTCTTTGTATTGATCGAACACCGCCACCGCGTCGCCGTGGATCATCTGCGCGTGGTAGCTGTCATACTGCAGCCGGACGTTCGGCCGGTTCACAGCACGCAGCACATCGGCGGCAAGCGCGTAGTCGTTCATGAAATACCCCGGCATCGCGACGGGGTTCAGCGGTTCGACCGTCAGGGTAAGCCCCTTGGGCGCGATATCAGCCGCCCAGATCAGATTGTCGATGAAGGTTTGCCGCGCCAGCGCGCCTTGCCCATTGCCCGCCATGACATGCAGATAGCGGACCTTGAGCGCGGTGGCATATCGAAACGACCGCTGGATATCGGCGCGGAAACGGGCCGCCTGTTCGGGCACCGCGGCAAAGCCCTGTGCGCCGCCGGTGTAATTGGGCGGCGGGGCGTTGATCAGGATCAGCTGCAAGCCGTTGGCGACACAGGCGCGCAGCGTCTCTTTGGCGGCCAGATCATAGGGGAAAAGCACCTCTACGGCGGTAAATCCTGCCTTTGCGGCGACGGCAAAACGGTCAAGATAGGGCAGCTCGGGCCACAGCAGAGTAAGGTTCGCGGCTGGCTTCATGAAGGATCATCCGGTTCGGGCCGCTATTGTCGCGCTTTGGCAGGCAGGATCAATCGGGCAGTTCGTCCGAGGGGATAATACCAAAGAAGCTGCCGCCCGACCATACGCCGAACCAGCCGTCGTGATGCACGCCAAGCTCGACCAACCGGTAAAAGCTTTTGCGGTCGATCAGCGCCTCCAGGTTGCGGCGGACACGGACGTAGGGCGCGGGTTCACCATCTTCGGGGTCGCGCTCAACTCGGATCGGCAGATCGGGGCCTGCGACGGCGATGTCTTCCAGATTGGTCTGGAAGGTCAGCCTCTGGTCGGTGCCACTGCCTTCGGCCTCGAAATCGATGGCGACAAAGGGGGCGTCCTCGACCTTGATGCCGACCTTTTCAACCGGCGTCACAAGGAAATAATCATCCTCTTCGCGGATCAGAATCGATGCGAACAGCTTTACCAGCCCGATGCGTCCGATGGGGGTGCCTTGGTAGAACCAAATGCCGTCGCGTCTGATCTCCATGTCCAGATCGCCACAAAACGGGGGGTTCCACTTTTCAACCGGCGGCAATCCGCGTGTTTTGGCGGCGGAAACAGAGGCGGCAAGGCTTTCTGCTGTCGGGGTCACGGTTTTTTGTCCACTCATTGCTTTTGCCATTTCCTGTTCACACGATACACTTACATCTAACTGATATAACCCCGAGGACGCAAAAGTCATGACCCAAGCCCGCGATATGGTAGCAGAAATCGAGACGCTTGGCGAAAAGCTGGCCGAGGCGAAGGCCTCGATCAACCGGCGTTTCATCGGGCAGCAACGGGTCGTTGACCTGACGCTGACGGCCCTGCTGTGCGGTGGCCACGGGCTGCTGATCGGTTTACCGGGTCTGGGCAAGACGCGGCTGGTCGAAACGCTGAGCACGGTAATGGGGCTGGATGGCAATCGGGTTCAGTTCACGCCCGATTTGATGCCTGCCGATATTCTGGGGTCAGAGGTGCTGGACACCGCCGCCGATGGCACCCGCGCGTTCCGCTTTGTCGAGGGGCCGATCTTTTGTCAGTTGCTGATGGCGGACGAGATCAACCGCGCCTCGCCGCGCACCCAGTCGGCCTTGCTGCAGGCGATGCAGGAAAAGACCGTGACCGTCGCCGGACAGGACCGCGCCTTGGGGCATCCGTTTCACGTGCTCGCCACCCAGAACCCCATTGAACAAGAAGGCACCTACCCGCTGCCCGAGGCCCAGCTTGACCGCTTTTTGGTGCAGATCGATGTGGCCTACCCCGACCGGGAGACAGAGCGGGATATTCTGCTGGCCACCACAGGGGATACCGATGCGCAGGCCGCATCCGTCTTTACCACGGCAGAGCTACTGGCCGCGCAAACGCTGCTGCGGCAGATGCCCGTGGGTGAATCGGTGGTCGAGCTGATCCTTGATCTGGTCCGCGCCTTCCGCCCTGACGGGCCTGATGCCAGCCCGCAAGTGCGCGATACCGTGGCGTGGGGCCCCGGCCCCCGCGCCGCGCAAGCGTTGATGCTGACCGTGCGGGCCCGCGCTTTGTTGCAGGGGCGTCTGGCACCGTCGGCGGAGGATGTCATCGATATGGCCCGTCCTGTGTTGCTGCACCGTATGGCGCTGAACTTCGCGGCGCGCGCCCGAGGCGACAGCCTATCTGCGCTGATTGACACAACTGCTGCCAGCCTGATCGGGAAAAAGGCCGCGGCGTGAACAGCCCCGACACCCTTCGCATCCGATCAGAGGAGCAAGCCGCCCGTTTGCCCGCGCTGCTGGCCCGTGCAGAGCATCTGGCCGGTGCAGTCCTGCTGGGTGCTCATGGGCGTCGACGCGCAGGGGTGGGGGATGATTTCTGGCAATACCGTCCGGCACAGGCCGGGGATAGCCGTCGCAGCATCGATCACCGGCGTTCGGCAATGGGGGACCATGAGTTCGTGCGCGAACGCGAATGGCAGATCGCGCAGTCGGTCATGCTTTGGGTCGATCAGGGGGCGTCCATGCGCTTTGCCTCGACGGCTGCGTTGGAACAGAAGGGCGACCGCGCGCGGCTGATCGGGTTGGCGCTGGCGATCCTGCTGCAACGGGGCGGTGAACGGGTCGGGCTGACCGGCAGCGCCCTGCCCCCGCGATCCGGCAGGCCGCAGATCCTGCGCCTTGCCGAAGCCCTGTGTCAGGACGACGCCGCCGACTACGCCCCGCCGGAACATCGCGCCATGATCCCCCATGCACGGGCTGTGTTCATCTCTGACTTCATGGGTGATCTTGCGGGGGTGACCACCGCGCTGACCAAAGCGGCGGACCGCGGGGTGCGCGGCGTGTTATATCATGTGCTGGACCCCTCGGAGGAGGCCTTCCCCTTCACCGGCCGCACCATCTTTGAAAGCGTCGGCGGCACGCTGCGCCACGAGACCTTGAAAGCGAACGACCTGAAAGACCGCTATCTGGAACGGCTCGCCGCGCGCAAGGCAGAGCTGCGGCATCTTTGTGCCCTGACCGGCTGGCAGTACGGGCTGCACCACACCGACAGCACCGCACAATCGGCGCTTTTGTGGCTCTATGCGGCGCTGGATACGCGCAGCGGGGGGGCAGCATGACCGTTCTAGGGGGCATCGGCTTTACCGCGCCGTGGATGCTGCTGGCGCTTCTGGCGTTGCCGATCCTGTGGCTGATCCTTCGCGCGGTGCCACCTGCGCCGATCCGCCGCCGCTTTCCCGGCGTGGCACTGCTGCTTGGGCTGAGCGATGATGAAAGCGTGTCGGACCGCACGCCGTGGTGGTTGCTGCTGCTGCGCATGCTGGCGGTGGCCGCGTTGATCATCGGGCTGGCCGGACCGATCCTGAACCCGCAGGAGGAACAGACCCAAGGCACCGGCCCGCTGCTGATCGTGCTCGACGGGTCTTGGGCGGGAGCCACGCGTTGGCCTCAGCAAACCGAAGCGCTAGAAGCGCAGTTGACCCGTGCGGCACGCGCTGGTCGCACTGTCGGTTTTCTTGCCCTCACCCGACCAGAAGCACCCGCCTTTCAATCCGCTGACGCATGGCGCAGCCGCCTGGCCGGGTTTGATCCCGCCCCTTGGCAGCCCTCCCCCGCCGACATTGACCGCGCGATAGAGATCGCGGACACGCTTGGCGGTTTCGATACCCTGTGGTTCAGCGACGGGCTGGCCTATGCCGGGCGCGACGCGGTGCTTGATGCGCTTCAGGGCAAGGGCAGCGTCGAGGTCTATCAGACTGGTGCAGACGTACTGGCACTGGCCCCCGCGACCTATGAGGACGGGGCGATTACCCTGACCGCCAAGCGCGCCCTCGCTGGTGCTGAGCGGTCAGTGACCATCACGGCGCAGGGCCGTGATCCGGCGGGGAATATCCGCGTCCTTGCCAGCGTTCCGGCCACATTCGACGCAGGATCAACGCAGGCCAGCGCGGCCCTGTCCCTGCCCGCAGAGCTGCGCGCGCGGATCACGCGTTTCGACATCGCGGGCCAACGCTCCGCCGGGGCGACGACGCTGGTGGATGATGCGCTGCGGCGACGCGAGGTTGGGCTGATCGCCGGGCGGGAAAACCGCGAGGGGCTGGAGCTGCTGTCCCCCCTGCACTACATCGAACAGGCCTTGGCCCCCGCCGCCGATCTGATTGAGGGGGGAATTGGCGATGTGCTGCCCGCAAACCCCGATGTGATCGTACTGGCCGATATCGCGACCCTATCGGAGGCAGAGCAGGCCCCCTTGATCGACTGGATCGAAGCCGGTGGCATGTTGGTGCGTTTCGCCGGTCCACGCATCGCTGCCAGCGACATCAGCCGAGATACCGAAGACCCTCTGATGCCTGTGCGCCTGCGGGCCGGTGGCCGCAGTGTCGGCGGCGCAATGAGCTGGGGCGCCCCGAAAACGCTGGACAGCTTCCGCGAGTCCTCTCCTTTCTACGGTCTGGAGATACCGCAGGATGTGACCGTCTCGGCCCAGGTCGTCGCGCAGCCCGACCCGACACTGGCAGAGCGTGTGATCGCGTCGCTGAGCGATGGCACCCCGCTGGTCACCCGCAAGCAGGTAGGACAGGGGCAGATCGTATTGTTTCACGTGACAGCCACGGCCGAGTGGTCGACGTTGCCGCTGTCGGGGCTGTTTGTGCAGATGATGGAACGGTTAGCGATTTCTTCATCTTCCGCCGGTATCGAGGCTTCGGACCTACAAGGCACGACGTGGACGCCCCTGCGCGTGATGGACGGGTTTGGCACATTGTCTGACGCGGGTACGCTGCCCGGTGTGGACGGGGCTGATCTGATGGCCGCGCCTGCGGGCCCAGACCTGCAACCGGGGGTCTATGCCTCTGGCGATCGGCGCATTGCGCGCAATGTGGTGGTTGCAGATACCACATTGACCCCCGCGGCATGGCCAGCGGATATGCCAGTACGTGGGCTTGATGTGGCCGATGAACAGCCGCTTGCCGGTTGGCTGTTGTCCCTGTCGATTCTACTGCTGCTCGCTGATGTCATCGCGTCGCTGTCCTTGTCGGGGCGGCTGCTCAGGCAAAGCAATGCCGCAGGGCTGATCCTTGCGGCGCTGATCTATGCACCGACGCAGGCCGATGCGCAGGCGGACGACAGCTTTGCCCTGAATGCCACGGCGGAGATGACGCTGGCCTATGTGATCACCGGCAACGCGTCGGTTGACGAGATGTCGGATGCCGGATTGCGCGGGTTGTCGGATACGCTTTATTTCCGCACCTCGGTCGAACCTGCCAACCCCATCGGGGTAGATCTGGAGCGGGATGAGCTTGCTTTCTTCCCCATGCTATACTGGCCCATCACCCCCGATCAGCCCCGCCCTTCGGATGCGGCCTATCGCAAGCTGAACGACTATCTGCGCTCCGGCGGGATGATCCTGTTCGACACACGTGACGCGAATATCGCGGGCTTCGGAGCCGCCAGCCCCAATGGGCGCAAGCTACAAGACCTCGCCGCGCCGCTGGACATCCCTCCGCTTGAACCCTTGCCTGCGGATCACGTGCTGACCCGCACGTTCTATCTGCTGCAGGACTTCCCCGGACGGCACAGCGGGCGCGATCTGTGGGTAGAGGCATCGCCCCCCGACGCCGAACAGGTAGAGGGGATGCCGTTTCGCAATCTGAATGACGGGGTGAGCCCGGTTGTCATCGGTGGCAATGACTGGGCCGCGGCCTGGGCCGTATCCTCGAACGGCGCGCCGATGGTACCGATCGGGCGCGGTTTCGCCGGGGAACGTCAGCGCGAGCTGGCCTACCGCTTCGGCGTCAATCTGGTCATGCATGTGCTGACCGGCAACTATAAATCCGATCAGGTGCATGTGCCTGCGCTGCTGGACAGGTTGGGCCAATGACATCGACCATCATCTTCGACCCGCTGATCCCGCTGCCGATGCTATGGGGCGTTGCCGCACTGGCGCTGGTGGCCGTTGCCTTGGCGGTGCTGCGCGGGTTGCAAGGCTGGGCGCTGCGGGGGGCAGCGATGCTCGTCGTTCTGGCGGCGCTATCTGGCCCCTCCGTGCAGCAGGAAGACCGCGCGCCGCTGACCGATATCGTCGTGATGCTGGAAGACGAAAGCGCCAGCCAATCCCTCGCAGACCGGCCCGCACAAACCGCCGCCGCCGCCGAGACGTTGGCGGCACAGATCACCGCGCGCGAGAATACGGAACTGCGCCGCGTGACCGTGCCCGATGGAGAAGGCGATAGCGGCACGCAGCTGATGACCGCCCTGTCAGAGGTGCTTGCCGAAGAGCCGCGCGCCCGGATCGCTGGCATCCTTGCGCTCAGCGACGGGCGCATTCACGACGCCGACCTGCCAGTCGATCTGCCCGCACCGATGCATCTGTTGATGACCGGGAAGCAAAGCGATTGGGATCGCCGCCTGTCCGTCCGCAACGCCCCTGCCTTTGCCATCATCGGCGAACCCGTGACCCTGACCCTGCGCATCGACGACCTCGGGGCCGCCCCGCAAAAAGACGCGCTGGCCCCGCTTGAAATTTCGGTCGATGGGGAGCCGCCGCAGACCTTCCGCGTCCCCGTGGGGCAAGATCTGGAACTTCCCGTCACCCTGCCCCACGGCGGGCGCAATGTGATCCGGTTCTCGCTGCCCGAGGCCGAAGGAGAGCTGACCGACCGCAACAATGCCGCGCTGATCCAGATCAACGGGGTGCGCGACCGCCTGCGGGTGCTTCTCGTCAGCGGGGAGCCGCATCAGGGCGGGCGTACGTGGCGCAATTTGCTGAAATCAGACAGCTCTGTCGATCTGGTGCATTTCACGATCCTGCGCCCGCCGGAAAAACAGGATGGCGTGCCGGTGGACGAACTTTCGCTGATCGCCTTTCCCACCCGCGAGTTGTTCATGGAAAAGATCGAGGATTTCGATCTGATCATCTTTGACCGCTACAAACGCCGCGGCATCCTACCGTCGCTATATCTTGAAAACGTCGCCAATTATGTGCGCGGCGGGGGTGCTGTGCTGGTCGCTGCCGGGGCGGATTTCGCGAGCGCCGACAGCATCTACCGCTCCCCCCTCGGAGAGGTCTTGCCCGCCACGCCGACCGCGCGGGTGATCGAACAGCCCTACCGCCCGCTGGTGTCCGAGCTGGGGCACCGCCATCCGGTAACCAGCGGCTTGCCCGAACAGGAAACATGGGGACGCTGGCTGCGGCAGATCGATGTGGCCGATCCCTTGGGCCATGTGGTGATGACCGGCGAAGATGACCGGCCGCTGCTGATCCTGAACCGTGTGGAGGAAGGGCGCGTTGCGCTCATGGCGTCTGATCATGCGTGGCTTTGGAACCGTGGCTATGAAGGTGGCGGCCCGCAGCTAGAGCTGTTGCGGCGGCTGGCCCACTGGATGATGAAAGAACCCGAGCTTGAGGAAGAGGCCCTGACCGCCACAGCCGAAGGCCAGACCATGCGCATCACCCGTCGCACGCTGGGGGATGACATCCCGCCTGTCACCCTGACCAACCCCGATGGCAGCACGGCAGAGATCACGCTTTCGCCAGCCACGCCGGGTGTCTTCGAAGGGGTTTACGAAGGCCCCGAGATTGGCCTTTACCGGCTGGAAAATGGCGACCAAAGCGCGGTGATCGGTTTGGGACCCGCCGCCCCGCGGGAGTTTGTGGAAACGATTGCCAGCGACGAAACCCTCGCCCCCGTACTTGCGCCCCTGCGCGGTGGTGTCGCGCGGATCGAGGACGGCCTGCCTCGCCTCCGCGACATACGTGTCGGGCGCCCCGCAGCCGGACGTGGATGGATCGGTCTGACCCCTCGCAACGCCTATGAAACACGTGACGTGCGGCAGATGCCTATCTTGCCCGCGTGGCTCGTCCTGTTGCTGGGCAGCGCCCTGATCCTTGCAGCATGGCTGCGCGAAGGGCGGCGTTAACCTTAAAAACAACGCCACCGCCCGATAAATCACGTAACGATTAAGCAGTTGTTCACCCCGAGCCCCCCATGATCCCCCCGATAGGAGGGATTCGGAGCTTTGGATGAAACCAGCTGACCAGCTTGCCCGTGAACAACGCCGCCGCGCAGAGGTGGAAGCGCTGCTTGAACAAACCCAGGCAGAGCTTTGTGCCGCTTATCGCAAGCTGGATGACCACGCGCAAAATGTCTCTGTCGAGATTTCTGAAACACGGGCGGAGGTTGAAAACATCCGCGGCGAAAACAAACGGGTGATGTCCGATCTTTGTGCCGCGCGCGAACAGATCGAACTAACCCAACGCCGGCTGTGGCATTCGGTCGAAACCATCCACGACGGCTTTGCCTTTTTCAACAAAGACAATGAAATGATCATGGCCAATCGGTCTTATCTGGCCGTGTTCGACGGTATTGATGCCATCCGCCCGGGTGTCAGCTATTCTACCATCCTTCGCGTGCTCACCGATGAGGGGATCGTTAACATCGGGCGCCGTACGCCAGAGGAATGGCGCGCCAAGATGCTTCTGCGATCGCAGCAAAAGGCTCCGGCACCCATCATCATAAAGCTTTGGAATGGCGCATATATCAAGATTGTCGATCAAAGGGGAAAAGGCGGTGATATCGTATCACTCGCCCGCGACATTACCGAAACCGTGGAATATCAACGCAAGCTTGTCGATGCCCGCGCCACGGCCGAAGCAGCCAACAGCGCGAAATCCCTTTTCCTTGCCAAGATGAGCCACGAAATCCGCACACCGATGAACGGGATCGTAGGCATGACGGAGGTGCTTGGCGATACCGCGCTGACCCAAGACCAACGCCTATATGTCGACACCATAAAGACCTCTGGTGAAGCGTTGCTGGTCATCATCAACGACGTTCTGGATTTCTCGCGCATCGAGGCAAACCGCCTGAGCATCCACCCCGCCCCATTTGATCTGGAACGTGTCTTCCAAGAGGTACTGCTGCTTTTACAGCCCCTTGCGGTGCAAAAGGGGCTGGACCTCGCGCTGGATTACGACCTGTTCCTGCCGCGCAAACTGGTCGGCGATGCAGGGCGTATCCGGCAAGTGCTTACCAACCTGGTGGGAAATGCTGTTAAGTTTACGCAAAATGGGCATATCCTGATCCGCGCCACGGGGCTTCCCGACGCGGGCTCTGGCAACGTGCTGATCAAAATCTCTATCGAGGATACGGGCATCGGCATCGCGCCGGACATGATTGAACATATCATGGGGGAATTTACCCAAGCCAGCAGTGACCCCAGCCCCAATGCAGAGGGGACGGGACTGGGGCTCGCCATCTGCCAACGTCTGGTACAACTGATGGGGGGCGAGATTTGGGTCACGTCAGAGCATGGGGTTGGGTCGTGCTTCGGCTTCGAACTGCCCCTGAAGGCCCAAGAGGACAGTGCCGCGCCACCGCTTAAGCCCCCCCCCTTCCTGCGCCATGTCCTGATTGTCGAAAGGGAAACGATCTGCCGATCAATCTTGCAGCGCAATCTGGAACATATCGGTGTGCGCGTGACTTCCTGTGGCACCGGTGAAGCGGGGCTGGCCGCGCTGGACGGAAGTATTGATCTGCTGCTTGTCGACGACACGCTGCCCGATATGGACGGGATCGAATTTGCCCGCGCTGTACATGGCTCCGACCCCGCGACCGAGGTAATCCTGTACAGTCAGACGCCCGACAAGATTCGCGATAGTATGGATGATACGAGCGTGCGCCGGATCATGAAGAACCCGATTAGTGTCACCGAGCTGCTGGCCGAGGTGTCAACGATGCAGCCGGTGCCCGTTGGTACCCGTCCGATGCGGGTCTTGGCGGCCGAGGACAATAAGACCAATCGTCTGGTGCTTCGAAAGATGCTGCAACGGCTGAACATCGACCTGCAACTTGCCACCAACGGGCAAGAGGCAGTTGCGCTGTTTGAAACCTTCCGGCCCGATCTGGTGTTCATGGACATCTCTATGCCCAAGATGAACGGCAAAGATGCCGCCGCCGCCATTCGTGCGCTGGAAGACGGGGCAAGCAGCTGCCCGATTGTCGCGCTGACAGCGCATGCCATTCAGGACGAAAAGGAAAGAATACTCGCCGCCGGGCTGGATCATTTCCTCACCAAACCCCTGCGCAAGGCTGAGCTTGTGGCGCTCCTTAACCGTTACTGCCCCAACGCGGCTTTCCCGCTAGAGGGTCAGCTGGTGGGATAGGGCCGCACAAATACGGGTTTTTCCGGCGTCGACAGCTCTTTCTGCCATGCGTACCCGCCAACATCGAAATCCTTGATCGCCTCGGCGTCGGTAAGGCGGTTCT
This sequence comes from Sulfitobacter sp. SBS6, assembly GCF_048285585.1. Taxonomy (NCBI): domain Bacteria; kingdom Pseudomonadati; phylum Pseudomonadota; class Alphaproteobacteria; order Rhodobacterales; family Roseobacteraceae; genus Sulfitobacter; species Sulfitobacter sp. SBS6. The sequence goes on from NZ_JBLWBA010000004.1 coordinate 190,943, forward strand.
GCACCACGAAACGCGCCATCGCGCCACGGGCTTTCTTGGCGTAAAAGCTGACAATCTTGGGCCCTTTGCCGTCCGATTTATCTTCCATAAACTGTGGTGTCACAACCGTCGGCACCAGCGCCTTAAGATCGACCGCGCCGAAATATTCCTGACTGGCACAATTCACCAACGCCTTGCTGTTGGTCTGTTCCGCCTGTTCGTTCAACGCTTCGGACAGACGCGCGCCCCAATAGTCGTACAGCGATTTGCCCCGCGGGGTTTTCAATCGGCTGCCCATCTCAAGCCGGTAGGCCTGAATGGCATCCAAGGGTCGCAGCACACCATAAAGTCCCGACAGAATGCGCAGGTGATCTTGGGCATAGTCCAGTTCATCAGGGTCCAGGCTGGTCGCTTCCAGCCCCTGATAGGTGTCACCAGCAAAGGCAAAGGCAGCGGGGCGCACAACATCGGGGGACGGATTTTCCTTGAACGCGGTGAAACGGTCGCGGTTCAGCTTGGCCAGTTTCTCGCTCAGGTGCATCAATGATTGCAAATCACCAACGCTCAGCTCGCGGGCCACCTTGACCAAGGCGACCGCATCTTCCTGCAGGTCGGGCGTCGTCATAGCGACGTCGCGTGGGGTCCAGTCCATTTTCTTGGCGGGAGAGATAACGGTCAGCATGGATTTTCCTTTTTTGGTCGCAGCAAGAGCTAGCCCGCTTGTTGCAAAACGTCCAGAAATGCGGGGCCAAACCTTTCGGCGCGTTTCTCGCCCAAAATGCGTTCGATGGCATCAAGGTTCGGCGCGTGCAGCTGCGCCACTTTTGCCAGCAGCGAGGTCGAGCAGCTCAACGGTTTTTCGCCGCCATCCGCCCCACGAGACAAGGTGGTTTGCACTTCGCGGAGTTGATCGAACACCGATCCTGCCGCGCGCCCCGCCAGCTTGCGCCGCGTCGGGTGCATCTCGGCGGCGGCCCCGTTGATCACCTCTAGAAACGCATCGCCAAAGTTCTCGAGCTTTTTGGCCCCCACCCCGCCGATACGGGCCATGGCGTCCAGTGTATCCGGGCGTTTCTCGGCCATCTCGATCAGGGTGCGGTCATTAAAGATGATATAGGCGGGCACTTTGGCGGCTTCTGCCAGCCCGCGTCGCTTCGCCTTGAGCGCAGAGAGCAGCGGCGCGTCCTCGTCGCTGACCATCGCCTTGACCGCAGGACGGCGCTGCGATGCGGCGGCGCGGATACTGTCCCGGCGCAGAGAGATCGACGCCTCACCGCGCAGGATTGGCAATGCGGCATCGGTCATGCGCAGCGCACCGTGACGCGCGGCATCGGGGCGCACCAGATCGTGCCCCATCATTTGCCGGAACACCGCCTGCCATTCGCGTTTGTCATATTCCTTGCCCACGCCATAGGTCGGTAAATCGCTGTGCCCGCGTTCACGGATTTTATCGGTTTCATTGCCCAGCAGGATGTCGATCAGATGGCCTGCGCCAAACCATTCCTCGGTGCGCAGCATCGCCGACAGCGCCTTGCGCACGGCGGTGGTCCCGTCAAACACATCGACAGGCGTATCACAAAGGTCGCAATTGCCACAGGTGACATCGGTTTCATCAAAGTATTTCAACAGGTTCGCACGGCGACACGCCAATGCTTCGGCCAGCCCCAGCAGCGCGTTCAGCCGTGCATGATCAGCGGCGCGCCGTTCGGGCGGGGCGAGCCCTTCGTCGATCTGGCTGCGGCGCAAACGGATATCATCAGGGCCGAACAACGTCAGCGTCTCGGCCGGCGCACCATCGCGACCCGCCCGCCCGATTTCTTGATAGTAGGCTTCGATGGATTTGGGCAGATCGGCGTGGGCCACCCAGCGGATATCCGGCTTGTCGATGCCCATGCCAAAGGCCACTGTCGCCACTACAATCAGCCCGTCTTCCTGCTGGAAACGGCGTTCGGCGGTGCGGCGGTCGTCCGCCTCCATCCCGCCATGATAATGCAGTGCCAGATGTCCGTCGTCGCGCAACGCTTTGGCCAGCCCTTCGGTCTTGGCCCGCGTTCCGCAATAGACGATGCCCGACTGCCCCCTACGCCCTGACGCAAAGTTCAGTATCTGCGCGCGCGGCCCGTTTTTGGCCGCAAAAGCCAGATGGATATTGGGCCGGTCGAACCCGCGCAGGAAGGCGCGCGGGGGGACACCATCGAATAGTTTCTGAACGATCTCGGCTTGGGTTTCCGTGTCCGCCGTTGCGGTGAACGCGGCCAGCGGAACGTCAAGCGTGCGACGCAATTCGCCGATGCGCAGGTAATCGGGGCGGAAATCATGGCCCCACTGGCTGACGCAATGCGCCTCGTCCACGGCGATGAGCGATACGCCAACCCGTTTGAGCATGCCCGTAACCGACCCGGCAGCGAGCCGTTCGGGGGCCATGTAGAGCAGCTTGAGCGTTCCGGCCTCAAGCCCTTCCCACACGGCATCGGTTTCCTCTGGCGTATTGCCAGAGGTCAGTGCCCCCGCCCCGACGCCAAGCTCTTGCAGCGCGCGGACCTGATCGCGCATCAGCGCAATCAACGGCGATATCACCACCGTCACCCCGTCGCGCAAAAGTGCAGGCATTTGGAAACAAAGAGATTTACCACCACCCGTGGGCATGATGGCCAATGTGTTTTCGCCGGCGGTAACGGCCTCTACGATCTCTTGTTGGCCGGGGCGGAACCCGTCAAATCCAAAGACATCACGAAGTAGCGTGGCAGCGCCTGACATGAAAAACCCAACTGTATCTAACCTGCAGTTTGCAGAATCTCATAGTCGCGGGCGGGGAACAATCCCTGCCCGTGCGTCCGGCGGGGTCTTTGCCCCAGCAGCCACCCGATCAGTAGAACAGCGCGGCGTTGTTGATCAGCAGGATACGCAAAACGGCAACGGCGATCAGAACGACCAGCGGTGCCAGATCAAGCCCGCCCATTTGCGGCAGAAAGCTGCGGACCCGGCCGTAAACAGGCTCCAACAAGCGATTCAGCCCATCCCAAACTTGCGCCACCAAAGGTTGACGAAGATTTAAAACCTGAAAATTAATCAGCCAGCTCATGATGACATGCGCGATGATGATGAACCAAACGATGTTCAGCAGAAGCATCAGGATCTGAAACAGGGATGTCATAAGGGGGCCTTTCGTTGCACAGCGCGAAAGTAGGTGCGCTGGCAACAAAGAACAAGAGCGGCAGCGCCTTGGCACCGCCGCTCTTGGTAAAATCGCATCACATCACGCTTGCATCGCGTTAATGACGACAGAAAAATCCAGACTATCGACCTGAAGCATCGACCAATCGGCGAAATGCCGTGTCTCGATCGGCTTTTCGTCGAGGATTTTGAAGCCGCTGTGACGACTGTCTTTCTGGATGTTTTCGATCAACTGGCGGATGGCGGCTTCTTCGCCCTCAAGCACCTGACAAAAGTTGCGTCCGTTGTAGGCCAAGGCACCGGTGACACCGTGTTTTTCATTCTCGCGCACAGCGACGGTAAATATGTCGGCAACATCCGCCTTAGAGACCGAAGGAACTGCGGTGCTGAAGTACAAAAGCCGGATCATCGACATACGGAGCCTCGTAAAATTATCCAAAACATTCTTAACGTTGGCACCCTGTGTAGGCAAAAAGGATTTGAAAAGCGACCCTTTTGAGATGTCATATGACATACTGATGGGCAGTTCACGCTGGCGTTGCGCCCAACACCGCTCTTGCGCCGCGTAGGGCTGCTGCACTACCGTCCGTCAAAACAGGAGAAAGCAGTCATGGCAGCCACGTCAGCGCGCAAGAAAATCTGGGGCTGGTATTTCTTTGACTGGGCCAGCCAACCCTATAACACGCTTCTTCTGACGTTTATTTTCGGCCCCTATTTCGCGCAAACTGCAACGGCAAATCTTGTGGATAGCGGCATGGCGCTGGATGCGGCCAAGGCGCAGGCACAGGCCTATTGGGGCTACGGGCTGACGGTTGCGGGGATCATGATCGCGATACTGGCCCCGACCCTTGGGGCGGTGGCTGATTCATCGGGCAAGCGGATGCCGTGGATCTGGCTGTTTTCAGGGCTTTATGTGGTGGGATCAGCCGCGCTGTGGTGGACCGCCCCGCAAGATTTCTCGGTCCTGTGGGCGCTCTTCTTCTTTGGCATTGGCCTGATCGGGATGGAATTCGCGACAATTTTCACCAACTCCTATCTACCAGAGCTGCACCCCGACCCGGGAGAGCGCGGGCGGCTGTCGGGGTCAGGCTGGGCTTTTGGCTATGTGGGCGGTGTCGTGGCGCTGATCGTGATGATCGCGCTGTTTCAGGCGGGCAGCAATGGGCGCACAATGGCGGGGCTAAGCCCGCTCTTCGGGCTGGACCCCGCGACCAAAGCCGATACGCGCATCGTCGGGCCACTGACCGCAATCTGGTACGCGGTCTTCATGATCCCCTTCTTTCTGTATGTGCGCGATACGCCGGTGACCTGCGCGGCGCGGTACCGCGTGGGGCAAGGGCTTTCTGATCTTTGGGTCACGCTCAAGAACCTACCCCGCCACCCGTCGCTGCTGGCCTATTTGGGGTCATCCATGTTTTACCGCGATGCGCTTAACGGAATGTACACATTCGGCGGGATATACGCGCTTGGCGTATTGAACTGGAGCATTATTGATATCGGCGTCTTCGGGATACTTGCCGCGATTTCAGGCGCGGTGTTCTGCTGGGTGGGCGGGCGTGTGGATCGTGCGATCGGGCCGATGCCTGTGATCGTAACATGCTGTCTCATCCTGATTGCAACGGCCGTGCTGATCATCTCGCTGACGCCCAACTCGATTATGGGCATCACGCTGGCCGAAGGATCCTCCGCGCCCGACATCGCCTTTTACATCGCTGGTGCTTTGATCGGGGCGGCGGGCGGGGCGCTGCAGGCATCGTCGCGCAATATGCTGACCCGTCAGGGCAACCCCGACCGCATGACAGAGGCGTTTGGCCTTTACGCGCTGTCGGGCAAAGCGACCTCGTTTCTGGCCCCTGCCCTGATCGCCATCGCAAGCGACGTATCCGGCAGCCAACGGATCGGGATCGCCCCTGTCGTAGGGCTGTTCATCATCGGCCTGGTTCTGTTAGTCTGGGTGAAACCGAACGGAGATTTCGCGAAATGATCCTGACACGAATCCTCACATGTAGCGCGCTGGCCCTCACGCTGGCGGCCTGCGGCGGGTCACCGTCCAAGCCGAATGCGGAAGCGTCCAAAATCCTGCCGACCATCGGGTCGTCGGGGGGCGCGCGCAGCAACATTCAGGCCAAGAAGCTTTTTGGCGCGAAAGCCGACGGGTCACGGCAGTCTTCCGCCGCTTACGGCAGCTATTCAAAGGGCTGTGTCGCGGGGGCACAACAACTGGCGGAAACGGGGCCGACCTGGCAAGCCATGCGCCTGTCGCGCAACCGCAACTGGGGCCACCCGGAGATGATCGATTACATTAAAACGCTCAGCGCGAAGGCCGCACAGCAACCCGGCTGGGAAGGGCTGTATGTCGGCGATATCAGCCAGCCCCGTGGCGGCCCGATGCTGACAGGGCACGCCAGCCACCAGATGGGTCTGGACGCCGATTTCTGGATGCTTCCGCCCAAGTCGCTGTCGCTCAGCCGGGCAGAGCGTGAAAGTATTTCCTCTATCTCCATGCGTCGGGCCAGCGGTGCCTATGTGAACAGCAGCTGGACCCCGCAGCACCATCAGGTGCTCAAGGCCGCGGCATCTGACCCCCGCGTGGCGCGCATCTTTGTTTTCCCCGGGGCCAAGGTGCAGATGTGTGCCGACGAAAAGGGCGACCGCAGCTGGCTGCGCAAAATCCGTCCTTGGTACGGGCACCACTATCATTTCCACGTCCGGCTGAGCTGCCCCAAAGGGGCGAGGGGCTGCGTCAACCAGGATCCGCCCCCTGCGGGCGACGGCTGCGCCGATGCGCGTCAGTGGCAGGCGAATATCCTGAACCCGCCCCCACCAAACCCCAATGCGCCCAAGCGCAAGCCAAAGCGCGAACTGCTGCTTGCTGACCTGCCAGCGCAATGCCAATCCGTGCTGGATTCGAACTAAGTTTGCTACAGATCCTTTTTGCCCTCGGCTTTGCCTCCGCTGCTTTTGCGGCGGGTGCAAATGGCCCTATTGCGCAGCATCAGCAGTTGACGTGGGAGCATGACGCCCCCTGGTTCGGTGGCCTGTCAGGTGTCGAGATGCGCGCGGATGGCAAACAGCTTACCGCGATCAGTGACCGCGGGCGGATCATCGTGGCCGATCTGTCGCGCGACGCGCTTGGCACGCTGACGGGGATGGAGATCATCCATTCCGTCGCGCTGCGCGATAAGAACGGCGCGGTGATGGACAAACCCGAGGCCGACGCCGAAGGTCTGGCGATTGCGCCGGATGGCAGCATCTTTATCAGCTACGAAGGCGATCATCGCATCGCGCGTACCAACCTTGCCGACGGCACCCCATTGCAGTTCATCGCCCCGCCCGAGGGCGCAGTGCTGCGCGACAATGCCGGGTTTGAAGCTTTGGCCGTTGATGCAGCAGGCGCGCTTTATGCCTTGCCCGAGGATAACCGCGGCGATCAGATCCCGCTGTACAAATACCAAGACGGCACGTGGCGCATCGCGGCCTACCTCGAGAATGACAGCCCCTTTGTCCCCGTGGGGGCGGATTTCGACGACGAAGGGCGGCTGTATCTGCTTGAGCGTACGGTCACCCCACTGGGGTTTCGCACGCGCCTGCGGCGGATCGAACTCTCTGGGGATCAGGCAAGCGCGGTGACGCTGCTGCAAACCCTGCCCGCGCGATACGACAACCTAGAGGCGCTGACCGTTTGGCGCGACGCCATCGGGCGCACGCGGGTGATGATGATATCAGACGATAATTTCCTCTCCGTGCAGGAAACCCAGGTGATCGAGCTGACGATAACGCAATAGCTTGCGCGGGTGCCCCGCCTTCCCTACAACGCATGACGTCTGCGATCCCCGCAGGCCAAGTCGCCGCACCCTTGCAAAAAACGGTTTCAAATATGACACGCACCTACCTTCCCGGCATTCTTGCCATGGCCGCCATCGTTGTGGCCTCCAACATTCTTGTTCAGTTCCTCTTTGGCCAATGGCTGACCTGGGGCGCGTTCACCTATCCGCTGGCGTTTCTGGTCACCGACGTGATGAACCGCGTCTACGGCAAGGATGCCGCGCGCCGTGTCGTGCTGGTAGGCTTTGTCGTCGGGCTGGTCTGTTCGCTGATCGGGACACAGATCATGGGTGAATTCGGGCCGCTGGTGACCCTGCGCATCGCGATCGGGTCCGGTGTGGCATTCCTCGTGGCGCAATTGGTCGATGTTGCTATCTTTTCTGCGCTGCGCGATGGCACGTGGTGGCGTGCGCCTTTGGCCAGCACGCTGGTCAGCAGCACGCTTGATACGTTGCTGTTTTTCTCGATCTCATTTTCTGGTGCCCTGTCGTTCCTGCATCCTGCAACCGATGTGTCCTGGGCGGCCGAAATGTTGCCATTGCTCGGCAGCGGCCCGCTCGCGCCGCTTTGGGTATCGCTGGCCGTTGCAGACTGGTCTGTGAAACTCGGGATTGCGCTGATTGCCCTGATCCCCTTCCGCATCATCACTGCACAACTTTTGACCCGCAGTTGATAGGCACCCTTTTGTGAACCGTGACGGGTGCAGAAAACGTTTTGCGTTTTCAGATTACTGTGCCAGTCTTCAAGTGAGTTCAACAAATGTAAAGGAGGTGATCCAGTGTCAAGAACGGTATTGGAGCGAGGTGTCGGAACAGCTTGGGAGGTATCCCGTTAGGGCAGCCCCTGACGGTTGAAACAACCCGGGTGGATCGCCGATCTAACCGATCCCACCTCCTTAAACCATTCGATTGGGCCGCTCCGCACCGGGGCGGCCCTTTTCGTATCTGGGCGTTCCCCTTTCCCTTGGGTCTGCGCGATGCGATAGTCGCCATGAAGGAGAGTTTGATGCTGCGGATCACGGACGAGATTGCCATTCAGGACTGGGAGCTGACGGAAAGCTTCATGCGTGCCTCCGGGCCCGGCGGTCAGAATGTGAACAAGGTCTCAAGCGCCGTGGAACTGCGGTTCGAGGCCGCGACCTCCCCTTCTATTCCGACGCCGGTCAAAAACCGTCTGCGCAGACTGGCGGGCCGTCGTTGGACGACCGAGGGCGCGTTGGTGCTGCAATGTGACGAAACCCGAAGTCAGGTCCGCAACCGCGAGATTATCCGCGAGCGCCTGAAGGAACTGATCACCGCCGCGTTGAAGCCGCCCAAAAAGCGTATCCCGACACGCCCGACGCTCGGTTCGAAGAAACGCCGGCTGAAGGCGAAAAAGACGCGGGGCGAGGTGAAGGCGCTGCGCGGGCGGGTTGATCCGCCGGAATAGCCTGCCGTGCGGCCTGCCCTGCGCCCCCGTTCCATCACTTCTATTGCAGCGCCCCTATCTCGCCGTTTTTTGCCGGTATGCGCCCCCTATCGGCAAATCGCCGCCAGAGGGACGAATCCGCGCCGGAACGGATCGCCGCGGCCCCGTGTTCCCCTCGCAGACATACAAGCGATGTCTGGTAGTAAATCTAAGGAGAACTCAGATGAAACTTACGACCACAACACTGATCGCGACCCTGATGGCCACCGGCGTTTCCACCGCAGCGATGGCGCAAACCTCTGTTGATGGTGCCGTTGGCGGCGCAGCGGACGTAGGCTCGGGCATCAGCGCTGACGTTGGCGCATCCGGTTCACTATCCACCGATTCCACACTGAAACAAGCCAAGGGTGCCGTGACCGACACCGGCGATACCGCGCAGGAAAACTATGGTCAGTTGATCCAGGAACTGCGCGCCGGTGCCGAAACCGACACGCAGACCCAAGCGGAAATTGATGCGTTCGATGCCGACGCCAAGCTGGACGTCGTAACCGTGTCGGAGCTGAAGGCATCCAAACAGGGGACCACAACCGCGCTGGACGACGCGCTGGACGCACAAGCCGAGGCCGTTGATGACATGCGCGCCTCTGTTGACGCCAATGCCGACCTGAGCGCAGAGCTGGAAGCCGAAGGCTTCACCTCGGAAGAGGTCGTGGCCGTGCGCGGTAACGGTATGGGCGGTCTGACCCTGATCGTCGACGACCGCGGCTAAGCGATTTGCAGTTATGCCCCGCACCCCACGCAGGCGGCATAAAGCAGAGGGGCCGGTGGGAAACCACTGGCCCCTTTTGCCGTCGGATCAGACGATAACTTTCTGAGCCGCCTGATCGCCGACGCCAAAGACACGTTTGTAACGGTCAATCTCTGACTGCGGGCCCATTGCTTTGTTAGGGTTATCCGACAGCTTAACCGTCGGGCTGCCGTTCGCCTTGACCGCTTTGCACACCAACGAAAACGGGGCGAGCGCGTCGTCAGGCACCAGCCCGCGGAAATCGTTTGTCAGCAAGGTGCCCCACCCAAAGGAGGCTTTGACCTTGCCCGCGAACTGTTGATGCAGTTCCTTGATCTTGGCGACATCCAGACCGTCGCTGAAAATAACCCGCTTTTCACTAGGGTCTTCACCGCGGGACTTCCACCAGTCGATCGCGGTCTGTGCCGCCACCGCCGGATCACCACTGTCGACGCGGATGCCGGTCCAGCCCGCCAGCCAGTCGGGCGCGTTATCTAGAAAGCCTTTCGTGCCATAAGTATCAGGCAGAATGATACGCAGGTTGCCTTCGTGTTCATCGTGCCAGTCTTGCAGAACGTCATAGGGCGCTTGCGCAAGTGCGGCGTCGTCCTTGGCCAATGCGGCATAGACCATCGGCAGTTCATGCGCGTTGGTGCCGATCGCCTCTACCTCTCGGCTCATGGCGATTTTGCAGTTTGACGTGCCGGTAAAGGCGTCGCCCAAGCCTTCCTGCATGGCCTGCACGCACCAATCCTGCCACAGGAACGAATGGCGGCGACGGGTGCCGAAATCGGCGATGGACAGATCGGGGATTTCCCGCAGGGCTTCGATCTTTTCCCAGACACGGGTCATGCCGCGCGCATAGAGCACCTGCAGTTCGAACCGGCCCATACGGTCCAGCACGGCGCGGCTGCGCAGCTCCATCAGGACGGCGAGGGCGGGGATCTCCCACAGCATGACTTCGGGCCACGACCCTTCGAATGTCAGCTCGTATTGGTCGCCCTTCCGCTCAAGATGATAGGGCGGCAGGCGCAGGCCCTCGAACCACTCCATGAAGTCGGGGCGGAACATCTGACGCTTGCCGTAAAAAGTATTCCCACGCAGCCAAGTGCTTTCCCCGCGGCTGAGTGACAGCGATCGGATGTGATCAAGCTGTTCGCGCAGCTCGCCTTCGTCAATGAGATCGGCCAGCGGGATATGCTTGGAACGGTTGATCAGGCTGAATGTGACCTGTGTTTCCGGCTTGTTGCGAAAAACCGACTGGCACATCAACAGCTTATAGAAATCCGTATCGATCAGGGACCGCACGATAGGGTCGATCTTCCACTTGTGGTTCCAGACGCGGCTTGCAATGTCGACCATGTTCAAAGCTCCCTTAAGCGGTGTGTTTGTGGCCCATCCATCTTGTACGGGCAAGGGAATTGCCGCTGACACAGTGCAAAACCTGTGGTAATCCACCGACTTAACCCCTAAGGAGCGCTGCTAGATGCTGGAATGGCCCAATCTCTTGCGAGAGTTGATTACCTTGTTTGTCGTGATCGACCCTATTGGCAGCCTTCCCGTCTTTCTTTTCGCGACAGCCAACGTCCCGCAACACCTGCACAAAAGCTTTGCGCTGCGGGCCGTACTGGTGGCCGGTCTGGTCTTGCTCGGGTTCCTCGTGGGCGGGCAATATCTGCTTGAGAACCTTGGGCTGCGGCTAGGGTCGTTTCAGGTCGCGGGCGGGATTATCCTGTTCCTCTTCGCGCTCAGCATGATTTTCGGCGACCCGAAACCGACGCAGGAAATCGAGGCAGCAGAGCGGGATCATCTCGCCGGTGCGGTCTTTCCGCTCGCCATGCCGTCTATCGCCTCTCCGGGGGCGATGCTGGCGATTGTGATCCTGACGGACAACCACACCAACCAGATATCAGACCAGCTGGTCACGGCGGGCCTGCTGGTTGTCGTGCTGCTGTTCACGCTTGTGCTTCTGTTGCTCGCAGGGCGGATCGGTCACCTGATGGGGACCACGGGCGCCAGCGTGATCAGCCGCGTCATGGGGATCATTCTGGCGACCGTCGCGGTAGATGCCACGCTTGGCGGGCTGGATGCGCTGGATATCCTCAACATCGCCCCCGTCGAAGACGCCCCGCTTAGCGCAGAGTAACCCCCGCCGTCGTCATCGCCTCGCGCGCGGCAGAAAGCGACCCGTCCAGATCGATCGCACGACACAGGTCCAAACGGACCTCGACATCAAAGCCCAGCTTCGCCGCGTCCACGGCGGAAAAGTTAACGCAGAAATCAAGTGCCAGACCTATCATCGTCAGCTTGGTTATGCCGCGTGTCCGCAAATACCCTTCAAGCCCGGTAGGCGTTTTGTGATCATTTTCGAAGAACGCAGAATAGCTGTCTATGGCGGGGTTGTACCCTTTACGAATGATCATGTCGGCACGGGTTTGATCCAGCCGCGGGTGGAACGCGGCCCCGTTGCTGCCTTGGACACAATGATCCGGCCACAGCACCTGCGCGCCATAGGGCATCTGCGTCACCTCGAACGGCACCATATCCGCATGGGACGACGCAAAGGAAGAATGGCCCGCCGGATGCCAGTCCTGCGTTAGAACCACCGCATCCGCCTGCCCCATCAGCGCGTTGATCCCGTCGACGATGGCGTCGCCGTCTGTCACCGCAAGGGCTCCGCCGGGGCAGAAATCATTTTGCACATCAATCACGATCAGGGCGTGGGTCATATCGGGTTCCTCATGGGCCAGCTTGTGCCAAGGGACATAGCACGGCGGGTGCGGCACGGCACCCCCTTGCCTGAACCGCCGCATGGGCGTATCTCAGCGCGCATGTATACCATTGCCGCCCTCTATCATTTCAGCCGTTTTGACGCGCCTGACGCCCTGCGCCCGCCGTTGATTGCGCTTTGTGCGCAACATGACGTCAAAGGCACGCTGCTTGTCGCCGCCGAAGGCATCAACGGCACCATCGCCGGCCCCCGTGCGGGGATAGACGCGGTCATCGCGCATATCCGTGCCCTGCCCGGCTGCACCGATCTTGAGTGGAAGGAAAGCACCGCCACGACGCCGCCCTTCGGCAAGATGAAGGTCCGCCTGAAGCGCGAGATCGTGACCATGGGTCAGCCCGATGTCGATCCGCTGGCCAAGGTCGGGCATTACGTCGATCCCGCCGACTGGAACGATCTGATCGGCCGCGACGATGTTGCCGTGATCGACACGCGCAATGATTATGAGGTCGCGATCGGCACCTTCGACGGGGCCATCGACCCGGAAACCCAGAGCTTTGGCGAGTTCCCCGCCTGGTGGGAGGCGAATAAGGACCGGTTCCACAACAAGAAAATCGCGATGTTCTGCACCGGCGGTATCCGGTGTGAGAAATCGACGAACTACCTGATCGGCCAAGGGGTGGAGGACGTGTTCCACCTTAAGGGGGGCATCCTCAAGTACCTTGAAGACGTCCCCGAAGAGCAAAGCAGCTGGAAAGGCGATTGCTTTGTCTTTGATAACCGGGTCAGCGTTGGTCACGGGTTGAAAGAAGGGCCGCATATGCTGTGCCACGGTTGCCGTCGCCCGATCCTACCCGAAGATACCGCAAAGCCCGGATACGAGGCCGGCGTCAGCTGCCCGCAGTGCGTCAATGAAACCTCTGACGCGGATAAGGCGCGGTTCCGTGAGCGCCAGCGGCAGATGACGCTTGCCAAAGCACGTGGCGAAACCCACCGCAGTTGATCACGCTGTCGGCCCGCCCTGTTCCAAGCGCGGGCCTGTGGTGCAGGTTAAGCCCCGAACCCTTCGCGCCCGATAGAGACATAGGCCGAGAAACCGGCGCGTTTGGCATCTTTGGGGCTGTAGATATTGCGCAGATCTGCCATCGCAGGGGTCGTCATCCGCTTGGCCATCCGCTTGAGGTCCAGCGCGCGGAATTCGTTCCACTCCGTCAGAATGACCAGCGCATCCGCATTTTGCGCGGCCTTATAGGCATCCTCCAGCCACGACACGCCCGGCAGCAAGGCTTCGCCCTCGCGTTTGCCCTGCGGATCAACCACACGCACCTTGGCCCCGTTGCCCACCAGCGATGGCACAATCGTCAAGCTGGGAGAGTCGCGCATATCGTCGGTGTTGGGCTTGAACGTTACCCCCAGCACCGCGATGGTCTTGCCGTTTACCGACCCGCCACAGATGTCGACCACCTTGTCGATCATCCGGCGTTTGACCTCGTCGTTCACCTTGATCACGGTTTCGGTCAGCTGCATCGGCACCGAATGATCCTGCCCCATCCGCGCCAAGGCCTGCGTGTCTTTCGGGAAGCAGCTGCCGCCATAGCCCGGGCCCGCGTGCAGGAACTTGGACCCGATCCGGTTATCCAGCCCCATGCCTTTCGACACCATTTTGACATCCGCACCAGTGCGTTCACACAGGGCCGCGATTTCGTTGATAAAGGTAATCTTGGTCGCCAAAAACGCGTTGGCGGCGTATTTGATCATCTCTGCGCTTTCCAGATCCGTCGACATGATCGAAAACTCGCGCAGCGAGAGCGGGCGGTAGATGTCCTTCATCACCTGTTCGGCGCGTTCATTCTGCGTTCCTACAACCACGCGGTCGGGGCGCATAAAGTCGTCAATCGCGGCCCCTTCACGCAGGAATTCCGGGTTCGAGGCAACGTCGAATTCAGCCTTGGGATTGGCCTTGGCGACGACCTGTTTGACCTGACGGTTGGTGCCCACGGGCACAGTCGATTTGGTGACGATCACCGCATAACCCGTCAGGACAGAGGCGATCTCTTCTGCGGCGGCCATGACATAGGTCAGATCCGCATGCCCGTCCCCGCGCCGGGTCGGCGTCCCAACCGCGATAAACACGGCATCCGCACCATCCACTGCACTGGCAAGATCCCCGGTGAAAGACAGACGACCCGCTGCAACGTTCTTGGCCATCAAATCATCAAGACCGGGTTCGTAGATCGGGACGATGCCCTTTTCCAACTTCTCGATTTTAGACGGGTCTTTGTCGACACAGGCAACTTCATGCCCGAAATCCGAGAAACAAACACCCGAGACCAAACCGACATAGCCGGTGCCAATCATCGCAATCTTCATGAAACTTTATCCTAAATCAATTTGACAGTCAGCAAGCCAAGCCAGCCGGTGCACCCACATCTAGTGATCTGACAGCGCAAAACCAAGATAGGCAAATGGCATCAGAAGCCGACGCCAGCGCCCCAGTTCGAACTTTCGCAGCCGCTTTTGCATGACCTGAGGGTAGGGCCGGTCGATGGGTTTGCCCATCACCAGATCCGCGACCAGCCCGCCCGAATAGCTGCCCATTGCAACACCATTCCCATGATAACAAAGACTTGCATAGACAGCACCGGGGTCAGGGAGCTTGCCGACAAAGGGCATTTGCGCGCGCGACAGACATACCATACCGGACCATTGGTAGGGTGTCTCAACGTCTTTCCACGCCGGGAAAAACTTTTCAAAATCGCGGCGTACACGCGCAATGGCGCGCGCCTCTGCCGCTTTGCCCGTCACCAAACCGCCGCGCATGCCGAACAACATCCGGCGGTCCGGCATCAGCCTGAAATAATGCAGCAAATTGCGCGTATCTGCGGACATATAATCGCTCTTCCATCCCGCGGCATCTAGCTCTGCCTCGGTCAGGGGGCGGGTCACAAGGACCGTCGACTGCGTGGGCATATAGCGCGCAGACAGCCCCGGCACCAAATCTTCCGACGAATACCCGTTCGTGGCGACAATCACTTTTTGTGCACGCACCCTGCCCTTGGGCGTTCGAACGTCGTGACCCTGCGTCGCCTGCCGCACCTCAAGCGCAGGCGTACCATGGTAAATGACCGCACCCGCTTTTTCCGCCGCTGCAGCAAGGCCGGTCACGTATTTCCGCGGGTTCAGCGCAAAGCCCGCCGGAATATGCAGCGCCCCGTGGAACGGCCCCGAAAGCCCATGCGCCGCGAAATCCGCGGGATCAATCAGCCGCGCCTCTAGCCCGTAGTTTTCTCGCACCTCGCGGGCGCGCGTGCGAAAATCGTCCATATCCTTGGGCCGATGCGCCAGCTCGATCTCCCCGTCGGAGTGGCGGTCAACCTCGATCCCATGCCGCGTGATCAACGCGTCAACAAAGTTGATCGCCGCCAGCTCAGCCGCGCGAAAGCGCAACCGATCCTCGCGCCCTGCAAGCTTGTCCAGCGCGGCATCACTTAGCCGCCCGCCCCCAAGGCAGCAAAAGCCCCCGTTGCGGCCCGACGCGCCCCAGCCGACGTATCGGTTTTCCAGCACAACCGCCGAATATCCAGCCTCCGCAAGGCGCAACGCAGCAGAGAGCCCGGTAAAGCCGCCGCCCACAATCGCCACGTCACAGGATACGTCACCTTCCAACGCAGACCTGTCGGTAGCGGCGCAGGTTTGATCCCACCAACAATCTTCCCTAGGCGCATCTGTATAGGCAAAATCGTTAAATATTCGTTTCATGCCGCCGCTCTTTCATGCCACGGCGCGTTCCGCCGCCTGCACATCGCGTTGCGCCTTGATCGCCTTGCGCTTCGATATCAGTGACGCCGTGATTACCCCGAAAGTCACGATACCGATCATGATGGTGGATAATGCGTTAATCTCGGGCGAGACGCCAAGACGCACCGCGCTCCAGATCTTGATCGGCAGGGTTGTGGAGGACGGGCCCGTGGTAAACGAAGCGATAACGAGGTCGTCCAGCGAGAGCGTGAACGCCAGCAACCATCCCGAAATGACCGCCGGCGCGATGATCGGCAAGGTCACCAAACGGAAGGCGTCGAAAGGCGAACACCCAAGGTCCAGCGCCGCTTCCTCCAGCGACCGGTCAAAAGTCACCAGCCTTGATGACACGACCACTGACACGTAGCACATCGAAAAGGTCGTGTGTGCCAGCACGATAGTCAGCGTCCCCCGGTCCAGCCCGATCCCGATAAACAGAAGCAACAGCGACAGGCCGGTAATCACCTCCGGCATGACCAGCGGCGCGTAGATCATACCCGAGAAGAGCGTACGCCCAGCAAACCGCCCTCCGCGCACAAGGATATATGCCGCCATCGTCCCCAACACCGTTGCCAGCGTAGAGGATGCCACCGCGACCTTTAGCGTTACCATCGCAGCATTCAGAAATGCCTCATTCTGAAGCAGCTCGCCGTACCATTTCGTCGAGAAACCGGCCCAGACAGTCACCAGTTTCGAACTGTTAAAACTGTAGATGACCAGCAGGATCATCGGCAGATAAAGAAAAGCAAACCCGAGGGTGAGCGACGTAATATTGAACCAGCTTGCGCGTCTCATGACTCCACCTCGGCCTGACGTTGCTGGTTGCGTTGGAACAGAACGATTGGAACGATCAGTATCAGCAGCAGGATCACCGCCACCGCGCTCGCGACGGGCCAGTCGCGGTTGTTAAAGAACTCCTCGAACAAGACCTTGCCGATCATCAACGTCCCTGAACCCCCCAACAAAGACGGGATAACGAATTCGCCCAGCGCGGGGATAAAGACCAGGAAACACCCCGCAATGATCCCGTTGCGAGACAAAGGTATCGTGACCAGCCAGAATGCCTTTAACCGTGAACATCCCAGATCTTCGGCGGCCTCGATCAAGGATTCGTCCAACCGATCCAGCGCGGCATAAATCGGTAGAATCATGAATGGCAGATAAGTGTAAACAATTCCTATATAGACCGCGGTCGTCGTGTTCATGATCGTCAAAGGCGTTTCGATGATGCCCAACCACAGCAGGAATTGATTCAAAAGCCCCTCATTACTCAGAATACCGACCCACGCGTAAACGCGGATCAGGAAGCTGGTCCAAAAGGGCAAGATCACCAGCATCATAAGGGTCGGACGCCATTCCTCGGGCGCGCGGGCCATGCCGTAGGCCATGGGGTAGCCCACCAAAACCGCTAAAACTGTAGATATTAACGCAATCTTCAAACTGCTTAGGTAAGCCTTCCAGTAGAGATCGTCTGAAGCAAGAAAGGTAAAGTTTTCCAGATCGAATGCCGCGAACATCGCCCAGATCCCGTCCTTTGCCGTCGGGGAGTAAGGAGGAATCGACAAAGCCAGATCAGAGAGAGAAATTTTAAAAACAATGATGAAAGGAATGAGAAACAGCGCGAGCAACCAGGCATAGGGCACCGCGATAAGGAAAAAGCGACGCATATTCATCGCTCCAACAGGACGCCGGCGGTGGCGCTCCACGAAATCCAGACCTTATCCTCCCACGTGATCGTGCGGCGCGACAGCCGACGCGTGTTTGCGGTCTGCGCCTTGATCACTTGACCACCAGCCAGCTGGACATGGTAGGTGCTGAGATTGCCAAGATATGCGATGTCCAGAACGGTGCCCTGAACAGCGTTCTTCATTTCTGTCGGCTTCTCGGTAGAAATGGCGATCTTCTCCGGTCGGATCGCAAGATGAGCTTCCTGCCCATCGCTAAAGGGGCGTTCTGATGCCGCAAGCAAGGGGGCCTCATTCGCGACCCAATCAAGGTGGTACATATTCTCGCCCGCGGGCTTCACCGTGCCAGAGATAATGTTCACGTCACCGATGAAGTCTGCGACGTAGACGGAATTAGGTGCTTCGTAGATACCTCCTGGCGTCGCGACCTGGATGATCTGCCCTTCATCCATCACAGCCACACGGCTCGCGACGGTCATCGCTTCCTCTTGATCGTGGGTCACGATAACAAAGGTGGTCCCTGTGCTTTCCTGGATATCCATTAGTTCAAACTGGGTGTCCTGACGCAGCTTTTTGTCCAGCGCGCCAAGCGGTTCGTCCAGTAGCAAAAGCTTCGGCGCTTTGGCGAGGGACCGCGCAAGCGCGACCCGTTGACGTTGCCCCCCCGAGATCTGGTGGGGTTTGCGTTTGGCAAATTTGGTAAGGCGCGTCAGCTTGAGCATCTCTTCAACGCGTGCGGCGATATCTGCCTTGGACATATCCCCTCGTTTCAACCCAAAGGCGATATTCTCCCAGACAGACAGATGTGGGAACAGGGCATAGGACTGGAACATCATGTTCACCGCCCGCTTGTTCGGCGGGATGCCCGCGATATTCTTACCCGCCAATTCGATCTTGCCCGCGCTTGGGTTTTCAAACCCGGCAAGCATGCGCATCATCGTTGTTTTACCGCAGCCCGAAGGCCCCAGCAGAGCAAAGAACTCGCTTTCATAAATACTCAAAGACAGATCATCGATCGCAACGAAATCGCCAAAACGCTTTGTCACATTCTCGAAGCGGATAAGCGGCTTTTCGTTCGGGTCATCCCACGGGGCGAAAACGGGTTGGCTCACTTTGATCTATCCTTTGCACAGCGTTTATCCCTCCGGGTGGAAGGGTTCGGTAGATCGGGTCAAAGCCGGTAAGGCTTTGACCCGATGCGATTTTAGATACCAGATTTGATCTTCGTCCACATACGCGTGAGGACACGCTGTACCTTGGGTGAATATGAAGAAATGGTATACAGGTTTTCCAGCGTGGCTTCGTCTGGGTAAATCGCTGTGTCCCCGATCACGTCTTCGGCAAGGAACTCTTGGCTCGCCTTGTTGCCATTCGCATAGTAAACGTAGTTCGACGCGGCGGCCATATTCTCTGGTTTCATCATGAAATTCAAGAACTTATGCGCCCCATCCGGGTTTGGCGCATCCGCTGGAATAGCCATATTGTCGAACCACATCAGCGCCCCTTCTTTTGGCGCGTAATAGGCGATTTCGACACCGTTATCCGCCTCGGCCGCGCGGTCACGCGATTGCAGGATGTCACCCGACCAACCGAAGGCAACGCAGATATCACCGTTGGCCAGTGCGTTAATATACTCCGAGCTGTGGAACTTTTGAACGTGGGGGGCAACCGCCGTCAAAACAGGCTCTGCCTTCGCGATCACGTCGGGGTCCTGGGATTGAGGCTCTTCGCCCAGAAACTTCAGCGCCGCGGGGATCATTTCTGTCGGAGCGTCAAGGAAATGCACGCCACATTCGGCCAGCTTTTCCATATTTTCGGGCTTGAATACGAGGTCAAGCGAATCAACAGGGGCATCTTCGCCCAGCACTTCCTTAACCTTGGTCATGTTCACGCCAAGCCCGGTGGTGCCCCACATATAGTTAACTGCATATTCATTACCGGGGTCGTATTTCGATACGCGGTCCTCGATCACGTCCCACATGTTGGTGATGTTCGGCAGCTTGTCTTTGTCGAGCTTCTGGAAAACCCCCGCCGTGATCTGGCGTTCAAGGAAGGTACCGGTCGGGACAACCACGTCATAGCCGGACCCGCCTGCAAGCATCTTGGTTTCAAGCACTTCGTTACTATCAAACACGTCATAGATCAGGTCGATGCCGGTTTCTTTTTCAAATTTCTGCAACAGGTCTTCGTCGATGTAGTCGGACCAGTTATAGACCCGCACCTCTTCACCCAAGGCGCTGGTGGCGATCAATGCCGTTGCTGCGATTGAACTGAGCAAGCTATATTTCATTGTCATCTCCCGTTGTGTAGGCTCAGTTGTTCCGAACCTTTCGTCAATTTGATCAAGTTTTGCGTCATGCGACAAGATCATTTATAATTTTACGCAGGTGCATGCCGTGGTTCAAAATGTGGTTGAGTACAATTTAGGCAAATTTGATGAACGTAAATTCCGCTGACCTTGCGTCGCAAAAGCCTTTGGAAAGCCCGGCCAAGGTGCCGGCCCATCAGCATGTCTATGAACGCGTGCGCAAGCTGATCCTATTCGGCGATCTTGCCCCCGGTCAGGCGGTCACCATTCAAGGCCTTGCAGAAACCCTTGATGCGGGCATGACCCCGGTGCGCGAAGCGCTGCGCCGTTTGATCGCCGAAGGCGCGCTGGTGCATCAGGGCAATCGGCGCGTATCGGTCCCTGTGCTGGACCTAGAAGGGGTTAACGAGCTGGAATTCATGCGAAAAACCCTTGAAGCAGAGCTTGCTCAACGGGCCACAAGCCGCATGTCAGAGACTGTTTTAAGCGAACTCGCACAGGTGGACGACGCGCTGAACCACGCGATTGATCGTGGGGATATCGGCGAATACCTGACCCAGAACTACCGCTTTCACACCATCGTCAACACCTGTGCCGAGGCCCCTATTCTGGCCGCGACCGTCGACCGTTTATGGCTGATGTTCGGCCCGTCGCTGCGCGTGGTCTGCGGTCGGTTTGGCACGTCGAACCTGCCAGATAAACATGCCGACTTGCTGGCGGCTTTTCGCGAAGGCGATGCGGCAAAGGCTGCGCAGGCCATGGCAGAGGATGTTTCTCAGGGCATGGTCCAGATTCGCGCCTCTCTTTGATTAAAATCTGATCGGCTGATAGCCGTTTATCGTCACCACAGCAGAGCGATTCGATTGACTCTGCATAATTTGATCATATTCTGAGCCCAATCTTCCCTCCCCATTCCCAGAGGTGTTCTTTATGGCCCATATCACCAACCACATGCCCACCGCCGAGCTGCAAGCACTTGACGCCGCGCATCACATGCACCCGTTCACCACCAATGACGAACTTGCCGAGAAGGGCGCGCGGATTATCACCCGTGCCAAGGGCGTCTACCTGACCGACAGCGAGGGGAACGAGATCCTTGACGGGATGGCGGGACTTTGGTGCGTCAACATCGGTTATGGCCGTCAGGAAATGGCCGACGTCGCCGCGCGCCAGATGCTCGAGCTGAACTACTACAACACCTTCTTCATGACCTCGCACGTGCCCGCCATCGCCCTTGCAAAAGAGATCGCGTCACTGGCCCCCGGCGATCTGAACCATGTGTTCTTTGCCGGGTCGGGGTCCGAAGCGAATGACACCAACATCCGGATGGTGCGCACCTATTGGGCCATGAAAGGGAAGCCAGAGAAATCCCACATCATCAGCCGCAAGAATGCCTACCACGGATCGTCGATGGGGTCCGGCTCCCTTGGTGGCATGAGCTATATGCACGAACAGGGCGGCATGCCGATCCCCGGTATTCACCACATCAACCAGCCCGACTGGTGGGTGGAAGGCGGCGACCTCACGCCCGAGGCCTTCGGCCTTGCCCGCGCGCAAGAGCTTGAGGCCAAGATCCTAGAGCTTGGGGCAGATAATGTCGCGGCTTTCATCGGTGAACCCATTCAGGGCGCGGGCGGGGTTATCGTGCCGCCAAGCACCTACTGGCCCGAAATCCAGCGTATTTGTGACAAGTACGACGTATTGATCATCGCGGACGAGGTGATCTGTGGCTTTGGCCGGACAGGCAGCTGGTTCGGGTCCGAGACCATGGGGATAAAGCCGCATATCATGACCATCGCCAAGGGCCTGAGCTCTGGCTACCAGCCGATTGGCGGGTCCATTGTGTGTGAAGAGATCGCGCAGACCATCGGGTCTGGGGAGTTCAATCACGGCTATACCTATTCGGGGCACCCCGTTTGCTCGGCCGTGGCACTGGAAAACCTGCGGATTATGCAGGACGAAAACATTCTGGATCACGTGAACAATGTTGCCGCCCCCGCCCTGAAGGAAGGCTTGGCCAAACTGGCAGAGCATCCTTTGGTCGGCACCGTCAACGTCGCGGGTCTTATGGCGTCGCTGCCCCTGTCCCCGCGCAAAGAAACGCGGTCGAAGTTCGCAGGCGATGCAGGAACCGTCGGTTATATGTGTCGTGAACGCTGCTTTGCAAATAATCTGGTGATGCGCCACGTCGGCGATCGGATGATCATCTCGCCACCGCTGGTGATCACCCCAGAAGAGATCAAAGTATTCATGACGCGCGCCACCAAAGCGCTGGATGAAACCTATACCGCGGTCAAAGAAGGCGGCCTGCTCAAGGCAGCCGAAGACCACGCGCAAGACGCTGAATCGCCGCTCGGCTAAGGCGTGACATACATTCGGGACGAGGCGCAAAGGTCGCCCGTCCCGCCGCTGGAAGCCCTGCAAGGACTTGTCTGTTTGCGACATCGGCAGAGGCTGACAAGCGCTCAAAATCGCCGGGTTCGGGGCGAGCCGCTGATGCTTAACCTATGGCAGATATTAACAAATTTCCCTTATTTCAAGCAGGCTGCACAGTAATTCCGCAGGCAAAAGAACTGTTTCTTGTCAAATAACCGTCGATCTTCCCGCAATTGACGCTTTCTGCCCAAAAGTGTCGTTAATTGGTTGCAAAGCGGAAACCAGCCAGTTTTAACTTCCTGTCAACAAGGGCGCTTGAACGTCACAATAAACGGGGAGCCAGCTTTGGCAGATACTTCAGCAACGAATGCGTTCGTAGAATTTGAACGCGTGCAGAAAAGCTATGACGGCGAAAATCTCGTCGTAAAAGACCTCAACCTGTCGATGCCGAAAGGCGAGTTTCTGACAATGCTCGGGCCATCGGGGTCCGGCAAGACCACCTGCCTGATGATGCTGGCAGGTTTCGAAACGGCCACGCATGGCGACATCCGGCTTGATGGTAAATCGATCAACAACATCCCGCCGCACAAACGCGGCATTGGCATGGTGTTCCAGAACTACGCGCTTTTCCCGCATATGACCGTTGCCGAAAACCTCGCCTTCCCGCTTGAGGTGCGCAAGATCGGCAAGTCCGAGCGTGAAGAGAAAGTGAAGATCGCGCTGGACCGTGTTCAGATGGGCGACTTCGGCGGCCGCCGTCCGGCACAGCTTTCCGGCGGTCAGCAGCAACGTGTTGCCTTGGCCCGTGCTTTGGTCTTCGAACCTGAACTGGTGTTGATGGACGAACCGCTGGGCGCGTTGGACAAACAGCTGCGCGAAACATTGCAGTTTGAAATCACGCATCTGGCGCATGAACTGGGCATCACCGTGGTCTACGTGACCCACGACCAGACCGAAGCGCTGACGATGTCCGACCGCGTGGCCGTGTTTGAAAACGGGCGCATCCAACAGTTGGCCCCGCCCGATCTGCTGTATGAAGAGCCCGAAAACAGCTTTGTTGCGCAGTTCATCGGCGAGAATAACACTCTTGAAGGCGTCGTGACCGAGATCAAGGGCGGCACTTGCCTTGTGCAGCTGGACGGCGGCGGCCTGATCGAGGCAAAGCCGATCAACGTGACCCGCGCCGGCGAACGCACCCGCGTATCGATCCGCCCCGAACGCGTCGAATTCAACAAGGACCGGATGCAGGAAGGGGCACATACCCTGAAAGCCGAAGTGCTTGAATTCGTCTATATGGGCGACATCTTCCGCACCCGCCTGCGGGTTGCCGGGACCGACAACTTTATCATCAAGACACGAAACGCACCCGATCAGGTACGTTTGAAGCCAGGCCAGCAGATCGAGATTGGCTGGTTGGCAGAGGATTGCCGCGCCCTCGACGCATAAGCGTCAGGACGCGGCCGGCCGTCCAACGTTCGACGGCGTCGCACGAGGCTGTGGTTAAGCCCGATATCACACCCTCAAGACCCTAACGGGCATATAATGGGAGACTATCTAATGAAGTTTACGACAACGCTACTCGCATCCTCCGCGATCATTGGCGCTGGCACATTGGCATTCGCCGATGCGCATGCGGACATGGCCAAAGAGATGACGCTTGTTTCCTGGGGTGGCGCTTACCAAGCCAGCCAAGACAAAGCGTATCTGCAGCCCTATCTGGAAATGCACCCTGAACTCTCTGCTGTTTGGGATGAAAGCTCCAACGAAGCCGTGGCAAAGCTGCGCGCGATGAACGAAGCCGGCAACGTGACCTGGGATCTGGTCGACGTGGTTGCCGCTGACGCCATCCGCCTGTGCGACGAAGGTCTGGCGATGGAAATCGACGCGGACGAGATGCTGGCAGAAGCCCCCGACGGGACATCCGCTGAAGACGACTTTGGCGACCTGCTGGTCAGCGACTGCTTTATCCCGCAAATCGTGTATTCGACCACGTTCGGGTATCGCACAGACATGGTTGGTGACACGCCTCCAACCAAAATCTGCGACGTCTTCGACACCGAAGCCTACCCAGGCAAGCGCGCGCTTGAAAAGCGTCCGATCAACAACATGGAATGGGCGCTGCTCTGTGACGGCGTTGCAAAGGACGAAGTCTATGACGTTCTGGCAACTCCAGAAGGTCAGGAACAGGCTCTGGCCAAGCTCGACACCATCAAGGACGACGTGATCTGGTGGTCCGCCGGTGCCGACACGCCACAGCTGCTGGCCGATGGCGAAGTCGTCATGGGTTCCACCTACAACGGCCGTCTGTTCAGCGTTATCGAAGAGCAAGACCAGCCCGTTGCAATGCTGTGGGACGCGCAGGTGTTCGACCTTGACGGTTGGATCATCCCAGCAGGTCTGCCTGACGACCGTCTGGCGCGCGTCAAAGACTTCGTGAAATTCGCGACAGACACCCAGCGTCTGGCGGATCAATCGCAGTACATCAGCTACGGCCCTGCCCGTTTGTCCTCCGCTCCTATGGTTGGCAAGCACGCAGAACTGGGCATCGACATGGCACCACACATGCCAACCGACCCGGCCAACGCAAAGAACACGTTCCTCTACAACTACGAGTTCTGGGCTGACTACCGCGACGACATCGACGCGAAGTTCCAGGCATGGTTGGCGCAATAATCGCCTGAACCATTCGGAGGAGGCCGCTTTGGCCTCCTCCACCCCTTATTTGTTTTTCCATTTTCCCGACCTTCCAGCGACCTAACCCCATGGGGCCGATATGAGCGATACCGCCGACGCGACGAACGACACACCTGAACAGACCGGCCCGATGCTGGCCGCGGACGGCACACCGCTGAAACGCAGCCTGAACCGTGCGCTCCGTCGTCAGAAGCTCAGCGCGCTTTTGCTGATCGCCCCTCTGCTGATCTTTATCCTGATCACCTTTATCGCCCCGATCGCCGATATGCTGTTCCGCTCTGTCGAGAACCAGATCGTCAGCGACACGCTGCCCCGCACCACGCAAACCCTGTCCGACTGGGACAGCGAAAGCGGTGAAACCCCCGGTGCCCCCGTCTACAAGGCGCTCTACGAAGACCTGTTCATCGCGCAGGAACGCAAATTGCACACCCGTCTGGGCTCAAGGCTCAACTACGAGCTGACCGGTGCATCGTCCCTGTTCCGCAAATCCGGCCGCGGCGTGGATGACATTGGCGAAGTGTTTCAGGACCAGTTCGAGGATCTGAACGACTTCTGGAAGAAGGGCGAAAACTGGAACGCTCTGCTTGGCTCCGACGCATGGCTGGCAGAGATTTCCGACTGGAAAAAATCCTCCGGCGACGACCAACCCGCGTTTGAAATGCGCGAAGGCATGGCAGAGCTTCTGCCCGAGACCGCCGAATACTACGAAATTTTCGCCGACTTCGTTCAGAACGACGACGAAGACAACCTGTACAAGGAAGACCCATGGGCGCTGATCTACTCGGCACTCTATGACGACCTGACAGGCCCCACGGCATCGCAAATCGCCAGCTATTCAGGCCCGGCATCAGCCGAACTGACCGAGGCAGCCGCAGCCGCCCCTACATTCGACGCAGTCGATTACAAAACAGCCTTCACCGAGATCGACGACGATTGGGGCAAAACCCCGATCTGGAGCACCATCCGCGCCTACAGCCCCGCGCTGACCAACGGCTATTTCCTGAATGCCGTAGACATGCAGAAAACGGCTGACGGTCCCGAATTCCGCCCCGACAACGAACGCATCTACGGCACGCTGTTCCTGCGCACGCTGTTCATGTCGGTATGCATCACCCTCAGCTGTATCCTGCTGGGCTATCCGGTGGCGTGGATCCTCGCCAACCTGCCCGCGCGTACCGCGAACCTGCTGATGATCCTCGTGCTGCTGCCCTTCTGGACCTCGCTTCTGGTGCGGACATCGGCGTGGAAGGTCATGCTGCAACAACAGGGTGTGATCAACGATACACTGGTGTGGCTGGGCCTGGTGGCCGATGACAGCCGTCTTGCGCTGATCAACAACCAAACCGGCACGATCATCGCGATGACGCACATCCTGCTGCCCTTCATGATCCTGCCGCTCTATTCCGTGATGCAAACAGTACCGCCCAGCTATCTACGTGCGGCAAAGTCACTGGGGGCCACGAACTGGACAGCCTTCTGGCGCGTGTATTTCCCGCAATCAGTGCCCGGCATCGGCGCGGGGTCGATCCTCGTGTTCATCCTGTCGATCGGCTACTACATCACGCCGGAAATCGTCGGCGGCACCACGGGGACATTCATCTCCAACCGGATTGCCTACCACATCTCCAGCTCGCTCAACTGGGGCCTCGCGGCCGCGCTTGGGGCGATCCTGCTGGCCGTGGTGCTTGGGCTTTACTGGGCCTACGACAAGATCGTCGGCATCGACAACGTGAAACTGGGAGGCTGATATCATGGTCGCACTCACACCTATCTCCCGCAAACCCGTCGGTTTCTATGTACCGGTTGTCGCCGCAGCAGGCGCCTTTGCCGGGCTCTTTGTCGGCACCGCCCAAGGCAGCGGACTGCTGGGCATCCTGATCGGAGCGCTGTCCATGGGGGCGCTGGCCTTTGTGCTGACGCAGCTGATCAAGAACGAAACCATCGCCCGCTGGACCTCTGTCATTCTGCTGGCGGTGATCGGCTTTATTCTGGGCGGCGTGCCCATGCTCGTACTGGGGACGATCTTCGGCTGGTTCTTCGGCTGGTTCAGCTTCTGGCTCTACGAGGGACGCTACCGCGCCAAGGTCGCGCCCTATCTGACCCCGGGTCAGGTGCTCTGGCACTTTGCCTTCCGCATCATTTGCGGCGCGATCCTTGTGTTCCTGATCACACCGATCCTCGTGGTCATGCCACTTAGCTTCAACGCCGAGAACTTCTTTACCTTCACCCCTGAAATGCTGCGTTTCGATCCCGAAGGGTATTCGCTGCGCCACTACAAGGACTTTTTCAGCAGCTCCGCATGGCAAGGTGCCGTCTGGAACTCGATCAAGATCGCCCCGGCCGCGACCCTTCTGTCGGTCAGCTTCGGTACCCTCGCGGCCATTGGCCTAAGCCAGCAGCACGTGCCGTTCCGGCGCGCGATCATGGCGATCCTGATCTCGCCCATGATCGTCCCACTGATCATCTCGGCGGCGGGCATGTACTTCTTCTACAGCCGCGTCGGCCTGCAGGGCACATATGTCGGCGTTGTTCTGGCCCACGCGGCCTTGGGCATCCCCTTCGTCATCATCACCGTCACCGCGACACTGGTAGGCTTTGACCGCTCTCTGACCCGCGCAGCGGCGAATATGGGGGCCAATCCGGTCACGACCTTCTTCCGCGTGCAAATGCCGTTGATCCTGCCGGGCGTGATCTCGGGCGGTTTGTTCGCCTTCATCACCTCGTTTGACGAAGTCGTCGTGGTGCTCTTTGTCGGCTCTGCCGGTCAGAAAACGCTCCCGTGGCAGATGTTCACCGGCCTGCGCGAACAGATCAGCCCCACGATCCTTGCCGTGGCGACGATCCTCGTGGTCATCTCGATCTGCCTGCTGACCGTGGTCGAACTGCTGCGCCGCCGCTCCGAACGGCTGCGCGGGATGTCACCCGGCTAAACCGCTTCCAAATGGTTTAAAATCCTCGCCGAAGGCACGCGCCGGACCCAAAGGTCCGGCGCGTTTCATTTACGCCAGATTATTCCGCCGCGGCTGCGCGCAGCGTCTCCAACAGACGGGGGGAGGCATAGCCGTCAGGCACAAGCCCCTGCGACAATTGGAAATCGCGCACCGCATTGATGGTCAGCGGGCCGATCTTGGCGTCGATCTGGACCGTATCAAACCCCTGCGCCGTCAACTGCGTCTGAAGCTCGATCCGTTCGTCATAGGTCAGCGCGCGGTCTTGCACCGGCCAGCTGGCCTCGATCGGCCCGCCCCCGGCGATACGATCTGCCAGATGCCCCACGCCGATCACATAGGCATCGGCCGAATTATAGCGTTCGATCACCGCGAAATTGGCATAGATCAGAAACGCCGCGCCCTCTGCCCCAGCGGGCAAAAGTAGTGACGCAGGGCCGTGATCCCCCAGCGACCCTGTCACAGGGCGCACCCCAAGCGCACGCCATTCCGCTGCCGTTTTCAGGATATCCCGCCCCGCCAGAAGATAGTCGAACCCCTCGGGCAGCCGTACCTCGACGCCCCAAGGCTGCCCCTGGACCCATCCGAAATGCTTGAGATACGCCGCGGTAGAGGCAAGCGCGTCACGTGGATCATCGCTCCAGATATCGCGTTTGCCATCGCCGGTGAAATCCTCGGCATATTGCTGGAAAGACGAGGGCATGAACTGCGTGTGACCCATCGCACCAGCCCAACTGCCCTGCATCCTCGCGGGCGTGGTATCGCCCGCCTGCAAGATCCGCAGCGCGTCCAGCAGTTCCCCTTCAAAGAACGCCCGCCGCCGCCCGTCATAGGCCAATGTCGTCAGCGAGCTGAGCACCGGATCGCTGCCCCTGAAGGTGCCATAGGCGCTTTCGAGCCCCCAGATCGCGGTGACGATCTCTTTCTCGACGCCATAGCGCGTTTCGATTTGTGACAGCGCGTCGGCCTGTTCGGCCAGCGCCTTCTTCCCGTTGGTGACCCGTAGATCAGAGGTCGCGGTCTCCAGATAGGCCCAGATTGTTTTGGTGAATTCGGATTGGTTGCGGTCGCGGCGGATGACCTCCGGGTCATAGCGCACGGTCTGCATCACGCGGTCAAAGACCGCACCGTCGATCCCTGCGGCCAAGGCACGCGCACGGAAGGCGGTCACCCAGTCCTGCAACCCCGCCGCGCTGCCCGGCTTTTGCACAGCCGCGGGCGGGCGCGCAGTACCCTCGGCCCCCGCAGCGATCACACCTGTGGCAGCCGTCACCGAGAGTGTCACCCCGCCAACCAATGCGCCAATTTTCAGCAGTTCCATTCCCACGCCCTTCCCAGCATCACGCTACAAGCCTAGCGTCAAACGCCGCGCCCAGAAAGGCGGAGTTGCCCGCTGTGCGTGTTACTGCCTGCCTGTTCCTGCCTCGTGTTCCAGCTCCGGGGTCAGCGTCGAGTGCGTTTGACCTTGCGTTTTACCTTATCCGCCTTGCGCTTGGCTTTGACACCTTTGCGCTTGGGGTTGGTGCGGCCCGCAGGGCCACCGCGTCCGCGCCGCGCCCCTTGGCCGCCCTTGGGCAGGGCATCCCCCTCAAGCGTCACCAGCTCCAGCGCGATGCCCCCGGTGACCGGGACCGCCTCTGACAGGCGCACGGTGACACGCTGCCCGACAGAGATGATCATGCCCGTATCCGACCCCATCAGCGTGCCGGCCTCTTGGTCGAAATGGAAATACTCGCGCCCCAGCGACCGCATGGGCAGCAGCCCGTCGGCCCCGGTTTCGTCCAGCTTCACAAAGGCTCCAAATCGCGCCACGCCGCTGATCCGGCCCGAGAATTCATTGCCCACACGTTCCGACAGATAGGACGCGAGATAGCGATCAGTGGTGTCACGCTCCGCCATCATCGACCGGCGTTCCGTGTCCGAGATATGCGCGCCGGTCTGTTCGATATCCTCGATATCATGCTGGCTTAGCCCGTCATTGCCCCAGCCATGGGCAGTGATCAACGCGCGGTGCACGATCAAATCCGCGTAGCGCCGGATCGGAGAGGTGAAATGCGCGTAGGACCGCAGCGCCAGACCAAAGTGCCCGATGTGCGCGGGCCCGTAATAGGCTTGCGTCATCGACCGCAGGGTCGACAGGTTGATCAGCTCGGCGTCATCCGTGCCCGCCGCATCGTTCAGCAGCTTGTTCAGATGGCGCGTATGCAGCACCTGTCCCTTGGCCAGCGTATAGCCCGCCGCCTGCGCGGTTTCGCGCAAGGCGTCCAGCTTGGCGGGAGAGGGTTCTTCGTGGATGCGATACAGCAGCGGCGTTTTCTTGGACAGCAGTGTTTCGGCGGCGGCGACATTGGCCAGCACCATGAACTCTTCGATCAAGCGGTGCGCATCCAGCCGGTCCTTGAAGTTCACCGACTTCACGGTGCCGTCCTTGTCCAGCTCGATCCGCCGCTCGGGCAGGTCAAGGTCCAGCGGCTGACGTTCGGCGCGGGCAGCTTTCAAGGCGGCATAGGCGGCGTAGATCGGTTTCAGCACAGGGTCCAGCAACGGGCCGGTGCGGTCATTGGGGGCACCGTCAATCGCGTCCTGCACCTCTTCGTAGTGCAGCGAGGCGGGAGAGCGCATCAGCCCACGATGGAAGCTATGGCCGATCTTGTTGCCCGCCGCATCCAGCACCATGCGGACAGCGATACAGGCCCGCGGCACGCCTTCGTGCAACGAACACAGATCCCCCGACAGACGGTCGGGCAGCATCGGCACCACACGGTCAGGGAAATAGGTGGAATTGCCCCGTTTGCGCGCCTCGCGGTCCAGCGCAGAGCCGGGGGTGACATAGGCCGCCACATCGGCAATCGCGACCCAGACGACATGGCCGCCCTCGTTCTTGGGGTCTTCGTCAGCATGGGCATAGCATGCGTCATCATGGTCCCGCGCGTCCGACGGGTCGATGGTGATCAGGGGCAGGTCGCGCAGATCCTCGCGCCCTTTCAGGCCCACGGGTTTCGCGGCATCGGCCTGCGCCATCACGTCGTCAGGAAAGTCGTCGGGGATACCATGCTGGTGGATCGCGATCAGGGACACGGCCTTGGGTGCCGACGGGTCCCCCAGCCGTTCAACGATACGCGCCCGTGGCGATCCCATGCGCGCCTTTGGTCCGGCTTGTTCCGCCTCGACCAGCTCGCCATCCTTGGCCCCGTGGGTCGCGTCTCCGGGCACCCACCATTCCTTGTCGGACCCTTTGTCGATGGGCACAATGCGCCCGCCCTCTGTGGTCTTGCGGAAGATGCCCAAGACCCGCTGCGGGTTCGCGCCAATGCGGCGGATCAGCCGCGCCTCGTAGTGGTGGTCTTGCGCCTGTACCAGCGTCAACCGCGCCAGAATACGGTCGCCGGCACCCAAGGCCGGGTCAGAGGCACGGGGGATCACCAGCACCACGGGCTCCACGCCTTCGCCCTGCCACTCCATCGGTTTGGCAAACAGATCGCCATCCTTGTCCGGCCCCGTGACCTGCAACACAGACACCGGCGGCAAGCGGTCAGGGTCCTGATAGCTGCGCTTGCGCTTTTCCAGATGGCCTTCGGCCTCCAGCTCTTTCAGCACGCGTTTCAGATCGATCCGGGCCGCCCCCTTGATGCCGAACGCCTTGGCGATGTCACGCTTGGCGGTCAGAGTGGGGTTTTCGGCGATCCAGTCAAGGATCTCGGGCTTTGAAGGTATTTTGCTCATGCTTCACGAGGTAGCACGCGCACCCCGCTTCGTCATGGGCAAATCGTCGATTGTATCCACGTCCCGCAATGTGGCGACCTGTGCGATGCGGTGATCGGGCAGCGTGGCGACGGTATCGGCCAGCGCATGCTCCGTGGACCAGCGGACGTTTTCAAACAGGCGCGGCGGCACGGGGCGGGCGCGTTTCAGCCCGACCAGCCAATAGCCCCCGTCCGGTGCAGGCCCGAACACCGCGTCATGCGACCCGAGCGCGCGAAACGCATCGGCCACCCGCGCCGCGGTCACACCCGGAATATCCGCCCCGATGACACAGACCGGCCTCGGGGACGCAGCACGCAGCATACGGCCCATACGATCCCCCAGATCACCGCGCCCCTGCGGCCAGCGCGGTAGATGCGCGGGCCAGACACGGCTGGACAGCCCCGCCCGATCCGGCGCGACCGCCAGCACCACCTGCCAGCGCGGGTCTTGCACACGGCGGATCAACGCGCGGGTCTGATGCCGGAACCACCACGCGGCAGCGGTCATGCCCAGATCACGGCCAAGCCGCGTCTTGACCCGCCCCGGCAGCGGCTCTTTCACCATAATGACCAGCGTGCGGTTCAAAGCGACAGCACCATCTCGCGATGATCAATGCCGGCGTCGTCAAAGACCGGCCCCTGCGCCACGAACCCCAGCTTTTCGTAGAACCCCAAAGCATGCAGCTGCGCGCCGAGCTTCACGAAGCGCACGGCAGGATCCTTGCGCGCCTCGTCTACCGCCGCGCGGATCAGCGCCGCGCCAAGCCCCGTACCGCGGTGGGATTTGATCACACATACGCGCCCGATCTTGGCCGTATCACCCTTGATATGCATCCGCGCAGAGCCGATCGGCAGCTCTTCTTCGGTGGCAAGGAAATGCGTCGCGTCATCGTCGCGGTCGTCCATTTCATCGGCTTCCGACACGTTCTGCTCTTCGATAAAGACGATCCGGCGCAGCAGGTGACAGCTGGCGAGGTCTTCGGTCACGGCGATATGGGCGGTCATGCGAAATAGTCCTTCAGGATGCGGGTATAGATGGATTTGAGCTGGTGGATCTGCGCCACCTCGACGTTTTCGTCGACCTCGTGCATGGACTGACCAACCAGCCCGAATTCAACCACAGGGCAATGGTGCTTCATGAACCGCGCATCCGACGTCCCGCCAGAGGTGGACAGCTCAGGCGTCACCCCCGTCTCTGCCTGCACCGCTTTGGACACCAGATCAGACAGCTCACCCGGTGGCGTGATAAAGCTCTCGCCCGAAATCTTGACCTTGAGCTCGACCTGCACGCCAAAACTGTCGCGGATCGCGGCGGCCTGTTCCTCCAGCCAAGTGGTCAGGCTAGCGCCCGAATGCTTGTCGTTAAAACGGATGTTCACCGTCGCGCGGGTTTCAGCCGGGATCACATTGGTCGCAGGGTTGCCGGTATCGACGGTGACAATCGCCAGCGTGGAGGGATCGAAATGGTCCGTCCCCTCGTCCAGCTGATGCGAGGCAAGCTGATCCATCAGCCGCATCATCGCAGGCATCGGGTTATTGGCGCGGTGAGGATAGGCCGCATGGCCCTGTTTGCCGATCACGCGAAAATGCGCGTTCAGCGACCCGCGTCGCCCGATCTTGATCATCTCGCCCATTTTGTTCGGACATGTCGGCTCTCCGACAAGACAAACATCCATCCGTTCGCCCGCCTCTTGCATGTAATCCAGCAAGGCGCGGGTGCCGTCGATGCCTTCGGCTTCCTCGTCACCGGTGATTGCCAGCACGATGGACCCATCCGGGGGCGTGTCGCGGACAAAGTCGATGGCCGCGGCGGTGAAAGCTGCCACACCGGATTTCATATCGGTGGTGCCGCGCCCGTACATGATGCCGTCTTTGATCTCTGCGCCAAAGGGCGGCATCGTCCAGTCGGCCTCGTTCCCGATGGGCACGACATCGGTGTGACCGTTAAAGCCAAAGCTGCGGGTGTTGCCCTTGTTGCCCCAACGCGCAAAGAGGTTCTTGATCCCTCCACGGTCCGCCCAGGCACAGTCAAACCCCGCCTCGGTCAGCAGATCGAACAGCACCTCTTGCGCGCCCCCGTCTGCGGGGGTGACCGACGGGCAACGCACCAGTTTGGCGGTCAGGTCTACGGGATCGATGCTGGACATATGAGGGCTCCTTCGGCGTGTGTCGCGGTGTTGCCCTACATTTGTGGGGAAAATGCCCCAAAGCCAAGGGGCAGCGCGGAAATACACAAAGCGGTGAGCCACATAGCCCACGCCAGCGCTGCAAAGCCGCGCAGGAACCTTAGTCGAAGAAAGGCGTCATCTGCGCAATAATGACAGAGTTTTCGTCCAGCGCCCGCGCCATCAAGGCCCGTTCGTCTTCGTCAATCTCGTGGCCTTCAGCCTCGCGGTCCGCAATCGTGCCATATCCGGTCACGTCCAGCGGGTTGGTATCGGCCTGTTTCAGGATGGCGACCGTCTCGCGCACGGCTTCGGCTTCGTCGATACCCGAGGCAAAGCACATCAGCGCAGCGCCCGTCGCCTTGTCCGGCAGGCCGTCGCCCTCTTTGCGGCCGATCTCGACCAGCAGCGTATAGACCTGCTGGCGCGACGGTTTCTTGGGTTTCTTCTGGTCAGACATAAAAAGGGCCACCGCATTAAGATGCGGCAGCCCTATCGTGTTCTGTGTCGTCTGAAAAGGGTCAGCTACGTCCGCGTACCAAACGTGTGACCCAAATCAACAGGCAGGCCCCGATGACACCGACGACCAGCTGACCAATCCAGCCACCCAAGGTCGCACCGACGATTGTCATCAGCAGGAAGTTGGCAACGATCGCGCCAATGATCCCCAGAATAATGTTCATGATCAGCCCCATATCGGACTTCATGATCTTTTCCGCGATCCAACCGGCCAGACCACCGACGATTATTGCTGCGAACCAACCCAGACCTGTCATTTCAAATTCTCCATAAATCTTGTTTCATAGAGTGAACTCACAGGTCTGTGAAAAGGTTCCCTTAGTCGCGCAGCAGCTCGTTGATCGAGGTTTTGGAGCGGGTCTTTTCGTCGACGCGCTTCACGATCACGGCGCAATAAAGGTGCACACCGTTCTTCGACGGCATGGACCCCGCCACAACGACCGACCCCGCGGGCACTTCGCCATAGAAGACTTCGCCGGTTTCACGGTCGAGGATCTTGGTCGACTGGCCGATGTAGACCCCCATCCCCAGAACGGAGCCTTCGCGGACGATGCAGCCTTCGACCACCTCGGAACGCGCACCGATAAAGCAGTTGTCTTCGATGATTGTCGGGCCAGCCTGCATGGGCTCGAGCACGCCACCGATGCCAACGCCACCCGACAGGTGGACGTTCTTGCCGATCTGCGCGCAGGACCCGACGGTCGCCCATGTGTCAACCATTGTGCCGCTGTCGACATAGGCACCAATGTTCACAAAGGACGGCATCAGCACGACGCCCGGCGCGATATAGGCCGATTTGCGCACGACACAGTTGGGCACGGCGCGAAAGCCTGCCTCTTTCCAGTCGGCGTCGTTCCAGCCTTTGAACTTGCTATCGACCTTGTCCCACCAGCCGCTGCCCTGCGGGCCGCCGTCTTGCTGTTCCATATCCTTGATGCGGAAGCCCAGCAGGACCGCTTTCTTGGCCCATTGGTTCACATGCCAGTCGCCGTTCTCCATCTTTTCGGCAACGCGCAGCTTGCCGCTGTCCAGCGCGGCCAGCGTGTCTTCGATCGCGTCTCGTGTTTCGCCGGTGGTGGCCGAAGTGATCGTGTCACGGGCGTCCCAGGCGGCTTCGATGGCGGTTTCAAGTTGGGCGTTCGACATGGGTGTAGCTCCGGCGAATGAGGGTCAAATGTTGCGCTTGGCTATACAGTCGTCGGGGCTGTGGTGCAATGACGTCGGATGGCGTGGTCATTTGCGGCAAAGGCAGGCATGTTGCAGCAAAGGGCACCCGTCGCCCGCACAGACCGGAGAGTATGATGACCGAATCCAAACGCCACCCCTTGCGCAAGGCCGGCGACGACCGCGCCACCGCGCAGGATGTACCCGACACGCCGCAAACGCGCGCCCCGGCATACCGGCTGGCCTTTACCGATGACGACTTCATGTGCCGTCAGGAGTTGCGCCCCGTCCGGCTGCAACTGGAATTGCTCAAGCCCGAGATGGAGCTGGACGCCCATGGTGTGAAATCCACCATCGTCCTGTTCGGCGGCGCGCGTATTCCCGCCCCTGCCCACAAAGACAAGGCCCGCACCAAGACACTGGCCGATCTGTCCCATTTCTATGACGAGGCCCGCGAATTCGCGCGGCTGATGACGCTGAAATCGATGGAGAGTGACGGGCAAGACAACGTGATCGTCACTGGCGGTGGCCCCGGCGTGATGGAGGCTGGCAACCGCGGTGCCGTCGACGCCGGCGGGCAATCTATCGGGCTGAACATCGTTCTACCCTTCGAACAGGCCCCGAATGAATATGTCACACCGGAGCTGTGCTTTAACTTTCACTACTTCGCGATCCGCAAGATGCATTTCCTGATGCGCGCACGGGCGATCTGTGTCTTCCCCGGCGGCTTTGGCACGCTGGACGAGATGTTCGAGACGCTGACCCTGATCCAGACAGGCCGGATGAGCCGTGTGCCGTTCCTGCTGTTCGGCCGTGCCTTCTGGGAAAAGATCATCAACTGGGATGCGCTGGCAGACGCGGGCACGATCTCTGATCAGGATCTGGACCTGTTCCAATTCGTTGAAACCGCCGACGAGGCGATGAAGCTGATCGAGAACTGGGATACAGCCCCCGCCCGAAAGGAAGTCCCCGGGCGTTCAAAATAAAGACCCCGGTCAGATCAGGCGCAAAGATCGGCCGGAAGCACACAGACCTCAACGTGATGCGGCAGCGTTTCCAGAACGGACCCGTGGTCCGTATCACGTACCCCATAGCCATACCCGGCCAGACGATGTTTCCATTCGCGGTAGGACAAGGCGCTTTCGCGTTCGCGGGTCACAAGCGCCAGTACATCGGCAGTGATAAAGGCGTCGTTCTTGATAATAACAGTCATCGCAGTATCGCTCCTGATTGTGTTGTCGATGGAAACAATATTCTGGGCGATCATGACTTAATTTCTGCTTAAATGTGGCGGGCCCAAGGTCATTTCAGGGTGACCCCGCCACAATCAAACGCCTTGAAATGCAAACAGCCGCCCCAATCGGGACGGCTGCATCGTGGATTTCACGTTGAATTAAGGGCAGTTACATCCCCGCGTCAGCCTCGATCTGCTTGCGGGACTTGCGTTCACGCTCTGTCGCCGATTTCAACTGACCGCAGGCCGCCATGATATCTTCACCCCGCGGTTTACGCACGGGCGAGGCGTAGCCTGCCTGATACACGATCTCGGAGAACGCGCGGATGCGGTTGTTCGACGACCGCTTATACGGCGCGCCGGGCCATTCGTTGAAAGGGATCAGGTTGATCTTGGCGGGGATACCGCGGATCAATTCAATCAGACGATGCGCATCAGCGTCTGAATCGTTCACACCATCCAGCATGACATATTCAAACGTGATCCGTTCGGAGTTGCTGACCTTGGGATAGGCCCGCAGCGCCTCGATCAGCTCGGCGATGTTCCAGCGTTTGTTGATCGGCACCAACTTGTTGCGCACCTCGTCCGTGGTGGCGTGGAAAGATACAGCCAGTTGGCAGCCAATCTCTTCGGCGGTGCGCGCGATCTCCGGCACAACACCGGAGGTCGACAAGGTGATCCGGCGGCGCGACAGCTGGATCCCCTCGGGGTCCATCGCGATCTTCATCGCGTCGCGCACGTTTTCAAAGTTATAAAGCGGCTCGCCCATGCCCATCAGCACGATGTTGGACAATAGCCGCGGCGCATCGGTCAGCGCACCGGGCACGGGCCATTCGCCCAGATCATCCCGCGCCACCATCACCTGCCCGATAATCTCGGCCGCGGTCAGGTTGCGCACCAGCTTTTGCGTGCCAGTGTGACAGAAGGAACAGGTCAACGTGCAGCCGACCTGAGAGCTGACGCACAAGGTGCCGCGCCCCTCTTCGGGGATATACACCACCTCGACCTCATGGCCGCCCGCAATGCGCACCAGATATTTGCGCGTGCCGTCTTCGGACACCTGTTTGGTCACGACCTCGGGCACCTCGATCACGAACTTCTCGGCCAGCTCGGCTCGGAAGGCTTTCGACAGATTGGTCATATCGGCAAAATCGCGGGTGCCCCATTGATAGATCCACTGCCAGATCTGTCCCACACGCATCTTCGCCTGTTTCTCCGGCGTGCCTTCCGCGATCAACGCGGCGCGCATGGCATCACGGGTCAACCCGACAAGGTTCACCGGCCCCTCCGCCTGCTTACGCGGAATGGTCATGACATCTTGAGTAATCGGCGCGGTCGCAGACATGGGGATTCTCCGGTGTGCAGGGGTTTGAGCGCTCTATATAGGGATTTTTCCCTAAATCAAAAGGAAACGCCGCATTGCTGGGCCGGGCTGAGTGCATAGCTTCGCCCGTCATGGCCGCTTTATCGACCAAACCCTTGGTATGAAAAAGCCCCGCCAATGGCAGGGCTTCGCGATCAGTTCAGGCGGAAAAACCTAGCCGCCGCAGCGTTTGGCCGCATCTTCAACCGCAGCCGTGAACCCCAGAAGCGAGAACGTGTCCTCGGTCTGCGTCCCACGCCCGGAACGGCCCGTCAGCTTTGCATCCGCGCCACGTTTCATCGCGGCGATGATCTTGTTGTCGTCCTCGGTGGTCGCAGGCCAGGCCCATTCGCCTTCGGTGAACAGCTCGAACGTGGTGCCGCCGATGTTCATGTTGACCGTCGACCCCGAAGCAAAGGGATAGCCGCCGGTAAAGGCCACCTGCCCCTTGGCCCCCGCGCTTGGACGGTAAAAGACCATCAGCAGGGTCTGGCCACGGTTCACCGCCACAACGCGACCATCGCGGGAGTTTACGGATTCTTTCGGCGTGGACACGCCCCAGCATTCGGTCGGGTTGTCCTCGACGAATACGCTCCAGTCCGTCTCTGCTGCCACGCGGTTCGTGCTTTGCGCTTGCGCGAAAACGCTGCCTGCGCTCAGACCCGCCAGCGCCGCCGCAAAACCAATCGTCCTAAAGTTCATCATCTACCTGGGCCTCCAGCCGCCATTAACCTCAACATCACAACAATTCCCCAATGGCAGCCCTTCGGGAGGCGCTCTTGATCAAAGGAACTGTATTTCTCTCGTCAACAAGCATAATAACGGCAAACAGGCGACACACGAAACCCTGATTGGCAGGAATTCGCCAACGAAAAGGATAATTCATGACCCAAGCAGCCCCCTTTGCCGAAATCTGGCGTGGTCCGTTTCTGGAAAGCGTGCATTCGGGTCATGCGGTGGTCTGTGACAGCAGCGGTCAGATCCTGCAGACTTGGGGCGATCCCGACACGGTGATCCTGCCGCGCTCCTCTGCCAAGATGATCCAGGCGCTGCCCCTGATCCAGTCCGGTGCCGCCGATGCCTATGGCCTTGGGCCCCAACATCTGGCGCTGGCCTGCGCGTCCCATCAGGCGGCGGATTTGCATGTGGGCATCATCTCTGACTGGCTCAAGACGTTGGGGCTGGACGACAGCGCCTTTCGCTGCGGCACGGCACTTCCCGGGGACGAGGCCGCGCGCAATGCACTGGTGTGTTCCGGCACGCAGCCTTGCCAGATCCACCATGAATGTTCCGGCAAACACGCGGGCTTCTTGTCGGTCAACGCCCATATGGGCGGCGGCGCGGATTACGAAAAGCCGGACCACCCCGTGCAACGCGCCTGTCTCGAGGCGTTCGAGCGTGTGACCGGCACCACCTCGCCCGGCTTCGGGATCGACGGCTGCTCTGTCCCGAATTTTGCAACTACGCTACACGGTATGGCCCGCGCCATGGCGCATTTCGCCGCTGCTCCCGATGGGTCGGCCGAGGCTCGGCTGCATCAGGCCATGCGCCTGCACCCCGACCTTGTCGCCGGCGAGACCCGCGCCTGCACCAATCTGATGCGCGCGATGAACGGCAAGGTCGCGCTCAAGACCGGGGCCGAGGGGTTCTTCATCGCGATCCTGCCGGATCAGAACACCGGCGTGGCACTCAAGGCGGCCTGTGGCACCAAACGCGCGGCCGAATGCGCGATCACCTCGATCCTGGTCAAACTCGGCGCGCTCGACCCGAACCACCCCGAAGCGTTGAAATACCGCAATGCCCCGATAGAAAACCGGCGCGGCATCATCACGGGCACGCTCAAGCCTGCCGCTGGCTTTGCGTAACATCGCTTCCAAATGGTTAAAAATCCCGGGGTATGGGGCAGCGCCCCATGCAGCTTCCGCGCCTAGATGACGAATTCGTCCTTGGCGTACCCCTGCACATAAAGCAGCGCCGTCAGATCGCCAAAGTTGATCCGCACATCACATTCCGCCGCCACGGCGGGCTTGGCGTGCAGCGCCACGCCCATGCCCGCGCGCGCCAGCATGCCCAGATCGTTTGCCCCGTCGCCCACGGCAATCACGTCGTCCTCTGACAGCCCCAGGCGCGCGGTGATCTGTTCCAGCGCATCGACCTTGGCCTGTTTGCCCAGGATCGGCACGCCGACGTCGCCCGTCAGCACGCCATCCGATGCGATCAGCGTATTCGCGCGGTTCTCGTCAAAGCCAAGCGCCTCTGCCACGGCGGCGGTGAACGCCGTGAAACCACCCGACACAAGCGCCGCATAGGCACCATTTGCCTTCATCGTGGCGATCAGGGTCTTGCCGCCGGGCATATGGGTGATCCGTTCGGCCAGCACGCGGGTGATCACCGCCTCGTCCAACCCTTTTAACAGACCAACCCGTTCGCGCAGGGCGGCGTTGAAATCAAGCTCTCCGTTC
This sequence comes from Sulfitobacter sp. SBS6, assembly GCF_048285585.1. Classification (NCBI taxonomy): domain Bacteria; kingdom Pseudomonadati; phylum Pseudomonadota; class Alphaproteobacteria; order Rhodobacterales; family Roseobacteraceae; genus Sulfitobacter; species Sulfitobacter sp. SBS6. The sequence goes on from NZ_JBLWBA010000004.1 coordinate 231,302, forward strand.
ATGGCGCGGGCGGTGATATCTTTCACGCGGTCCCCGACCCCGGCTTCATCTGCCAGCTCGTCGATACACTCCTGCTGGATCATGGTGCTGTCCATATCCGCCAGCAGCATCTTCTTGCGGCGGCCTTCCGACGGGGTGATCACCAGATCGACCCCCATCCCCTGACATTCGGCCCAGACATCCCAGCGATTGCCCGGCATCCGCTTCATGTCAAAGCCCGCCGCCTCGTCCGGAGCAAGCCAGACCGCATCCCCGCCGCCCCATGCGTTGCGCACCGCATCGACCAGAGACGCCTCAAGCTGCGGGCGTTGAGGAGAGGTTAGAAGGGTCACACTATGCATGGGTCAGGTCCGTTCGGGTCAAATCAGTCTGGGGCGCATCTTGCGCATTGTTTTAACGGGGTTTCCACCCCTGTTCCAGCGCTCCTGCGGGGGAAGGTTGCGCGCCTTGCCCAAGCGGCCCGAACAGACCGCCTTGCGCGTTATCCTGTCCGCCTTTATGTTACAAAATATGCAAACTGAAAAATGTCAGGTAACATTTAAGTTGCGTCGAATCGCGACTATCCCTACGCTCGTCAACCAAGGGAGACTTTCATGGACGCTTTTATTTGTGACGCGCAGCGCACACCCATCGGCCGCTTTGGCGGCGCATTGTCATCGGTCCGCGCCGATGATCTGGCAGCGGCACCGATTGCCGCACTGATGGCCCGCAATCCTGATCTGGATTGGTCCAAAATCGATGACGTGATCTTTGGCTGTGCCAACCAGGCCGGCGAAGACAACCGTAACGTGGCCCGTATGGCGGCCCTGCTGGCCGGCCTGCCGGTCGATGTGCCCGGTGCAACGATCAACCGTCTGTGTGCCTCTGGCATGGATGCGGTCGGCGTCGCGGCCCGTGCGATCAAGGCCGGCGACATGGATCTGGCGATTGCCGGCGGTGTCGAAAGCATGACCCGCGCGCCTTTCGTGATGCCCAAGGCGGAAACCGCCTTCTCGCGCAACAACGCTGTCTATGACACCACCATTGGCTGGCGCTTTGTGAACCCCAAGATGAAGGCGCAATACGGCGTCGAATCCATGCCCGAAACCGGCGACAACGTGGCAACGGATTATGATGTCAGCCGCGAAGATCAGGACGCCTTTGCCAAGCGCAGTCAGGACCGCTGGGAAGCGGCGGACAAGGCCGGTGTTTTCGCCGACGAGATCACCCCCGTGTCGATCCCGCAGCGCAAGGGCGACCCGATTGTCTTTGACCGCGACGAACACCCGCGCCCCGGCACCACGATTGACGCGCTGACCAAGCTGCGCCCGATCAACGGCCCCGACCTGACCGTGACCGCGGGCAATGCCTCTGGCGTCAACGACGGCGCGGCGGCGATGCTGATGGCTTCTGAGGCGGCGGCGTCGCAGCACGGGCTGACCCCGATTGCACGCGTTGTCGGTATTTCTGCCGCCGGTGTTGAACCGCGCGTCATGGGCATCGGCCCTGTTCCTGCCAGCCAGAAAGTCCTGGCCCGCGCAGGTCTGACCATCGACCAGATGGATGTGATCGAGCTGAACGAAGCATTTGCGTCGCAAGGGATCGCCACATTGCGCGCGCTTGGCGTGGCGGATGATGCGCCTCATGTGAATGCCAACGGCGGCGCGATTGCCATCGGTCACCCGCTGGGGATGTCCGGTGCCCGTCTGGTCATGACCGCAGCCCTGCAGTTGAAACGCACAGGCGGCCGCTATGCGCTGTGCACCATGTGTGTCGGCGTCGGCCAAGGCGTCGCTATCATCCTCGAACGCGCTTAACGCAATTATCCCCCTGAAAGGATCTGAACGATGTATGCACAGATGATCAAATCCACCGGCCAAGGTGTCAAATCTCTCGAAGAGATGGATCCGCAGGAACGCGCCTTTCAGGAACGGATAAATGCGGGCGGCAAGATCGAACCGAAAGACTGGATGCCAGAGGGGTATCGCAAGAACCTGATCCGGCAGATCGGCCAGCACGCGCATTCGGAAATCGTGGGCCAGTTGCCAGAAGGCAACTGGATCACCCGCGCCCCGACGTTGGAGCGTAAGGCGATCCTGCTCGCCAAGGTGCAGGACGAGGCAGGCCACGGTCTGTATCTCTATTGTGCTGCCGAAACACTGGGGGTCAGCCGTGACCAGCTGACCCGCGACCTTCTGTCGGGCAAAATGAAATACAGCTCTATCTTCAATTATCCGACCCTGACATGGGCCGATATGGGGGCTGTCGGCTGGCTCGTGGATGGGGCCGCGATCATGAATCAGGTGCCGTTGCAACGCACATCCTACGGCCCCTATGCCCGCGCGATGGTGCGTATCTGCAAAGAGGAATCGTTCCACCAGCGCCAAGGCTACGACATCATGATGAAGATGGCGAAGGGCACAGACGCGCAGCGCAAGATGGCGCAGGACGCGCTCAACCGCTTCTGGGGCCCCGCGCTGATGATGTTTGGCCCGTCGGACGAAAACTCTGTCCATTCGGCGCAATCGATGGCGTGGAAGATCAAGATGAACTCCAACGACGAGCTGCGTCAGAAGTTTGTCGATGAATGTGTCCCGCAGGCCGAATATCTGGGCCTCAGCGTTCCCGACCCCGATCTGAAATGGAACGAGGAACGCGGGCATTACGACTTTACCCAACCCGATTGGGACGAATTCTTTGACGTGCTCAAGGGCAATGGCCCCTGCAATACCGAACGGCTCGCCGCGCGCAACAAGGCGTGGGACGACGGCGCGTGGGTGCGGGACGGTTTGATGGCACATGCGGCGAAGAAACGCGCCGCGAAACTGGCAGCGGAGTAAGCAAGATGAGCAGCCCAGAAGCAAGACCCTACCCCGGCACCCAAGCGGTCGACCACGGCAAGGCGCGCGCCGATGAATGGCCCCTGTTCGAGATTTTCATTCGCGGTCAGCACGGGCTGAGCCATCGCCACGTCGGGTCGCTTCACGCCGCTGACGCCGAAATGGCGATCAAGAATGCCCGCGATGTTTATACCCGCCGCAACGAAGGCGTGAGCATCTGGGTCGTCGAGGCCGCCCATATCGCCGCCTCCTCGCCCGAGGAAAAAGGCCCGCTGTACGAGCCCGCCAACGACAAGGTCTACCGCCACCCCACCTTCTTTGACATTCCAGACGAAGTGGGGGCGATGTGAGCACGGCGAATGTAGACCCTAACAAAGGCGATTTGTTCGAATTTCTATGCCGGATGGGGGATAACACCCTTGTTCTGGGACACCGCGTCTCGGAATGGTGCGGCCACGCCCCTGTGCTGGAGGAAGACATCGCGCTGGCGAATACCGCGCTGGATCTGATCGGCCAGACCACGCTTTGGCTGGATCTGGCGGGTAAGGTCGAAGATGCCGGTCGCGATGCAGATCGGCTGGCCTTTCACCGTGACGTCTGGGATTTCCGCAATCTGTTGTTGGTCGAACAGCCCAACGGCGATTTCGGCCAGACGATCATGCGCCAGTTCCTGTTTGACGCATGGCACCTGTCGCAGCTGACCGCCCTGATGGAAAGCAGCGATGCACAGATCGCGGCCATCGCGGAAAAGTCGAGCAAAGAGGTGACCTACCATCTGGAGCGCGCGACAGACACAGTGATCGGCCTTGGCGACGGCACCGAGGAAAGCCACCGCCGCATGCAGAACGCGCTGGACCTGTTGTGGCCCTATGTCGGGGAAATGTTCGTCGCGGACGCTGTGGACGAGGCTATGGTCTCAGCGGGCATCGCGCCCGACCCTGCGTCCCTGCGCGCCGCCTATGATACCTTGGTGAACGATGTCTTCACCGCCGCCACGCTAACACGGCCCAAAAGCGATTTCGGCCATCGCGGCGGCAAATCCGGTAAACGCCATTCGGAACATCTGGGGCATATGCTGACGCAGATGCAATGGCTGCAACGCGCCTACCCGGATGCGACATGGTAGTCGAAAAGCCTTCGTTAGAGACGATTTGGGGCTGGCTCCACGCCGTGCCGGACCCCGAGATTCCGGTAATCTCGCTGACCGACCTGGGGATCATCCGCGATGTGCAATGGCAGGATGACACGCTAGAGGTCACGGTGACGCCGACTTACTCCGGCTGCCCTGCCACGACGATCATCAACCTTGATATCGAAACGGCATTGCGCGGGCACGGGATCGAAAAACTGTCTCTAAAGCGGCAACTTTCGCCTGCCTGGACCTCTGACTGGATGACCGACGCGGGCCGCGCCAAGCTGGAAAGCTACGGCATCGCCCCGCCCCAACCCGCAGGTGGCCCCGAACGCTGCCCCCGGTGCCAATCGACGCATCTGGAAAAGATCAGCCAGTTCGGATCGACCCCCTGCAAGGCGCAATGGCGCTGCACCGACTGTCTGGAACCCTTCGATTATTTTAAGTGTATCTGACCCATGAGCCAATTCCTCCCCTTATTAGTGACTGATATTCACCGCACCATCCGCGACGCGGTGGTCTTGACCCTGCAACCCGAAGACCCGCAGGCGTTTGCCTTTAAACAGGGTCAGTATCTGACCTTCAAACAGGATTTCGACGGGACCGAGCTGCGCCGCAACTATTCGATTTGCGCCGGTCTGGACGACGGCGTGCTGCAAGTGGGGATCAAGCGGGTCGATGGCGGCGCCTTCTCTACCTTTGCGAACGAGGTGTTGAAGGTCGGGGATACGCTGCATGCCATGCCCCCCCAAGGCACGTTTTCCGCCGGGTTAGAGCCTGATCGCGCGCGGAATTACCTTGGCTTTGCAGGCGGGTCGGGGATCACGCCCGTGCTGTCGATCCTCAAGACGGTGCTGAAACGCGAGCCCAAATCGACCTTTACGCTGGTCTATGCCAACCGCGCTGTGAACACGATCATGTTCCGCGAAGAGCTGGAGGATCTCAAGAACCGCTATATGGGCCGGTTGAGCGTCATCCACATGCTGGAAAGCGGGCAGGACATCGACCTGTTCACCGGCCGTGTAGACCAGAATAAATGCGCCGAGTTGTTCAAGACGTGGATCGACGTGTCGGACATGGACATGGCCTTTATCTGCGGGCCGGAGCCGATGATGTTGGCCATCGCGGATGCCCTGAAAACCCACGGGTTAGAGCCTGACCAGATCAAGTTCGAGCTGTTCAACGAAAGCCAACAGGGCCGTCTGGCGAAACAGGAAATGGCCAAGCGCAACGAAGGTCAGGCGCAAACGCAGGTGACCGTGACAATCGACGGCGCGCAGCACAGCTTTACCATGGCCAAGGGGCAGTCGGTGCTAGATGCCGCGCTAGAGAATAACCTTGATGCGCCCTTTGCCTGCAAGGCGGGGGTCTGTTCGACCTGCATGTGCAAGGTCACCGAAGGCGAGGTCGAGATGCTGTCGAACCACGCGCTGGAGGACTACGAAGTTGAACGCGGATACCGGCTGAGCTGCCAAAGCTATCCGCTGAGCGACACGCTTTTCATTGACTACGACCATCACTAAGGGGCCCAATATGCGCGATATCCAAAGCTTTGCCGCCGGACAATGGATAAACCCCGGTGCCGGTGCACGCAACATCGCAAGTGCTATCACCGGCGATGTGATCGCCCAAGCCGGCAATGAAGCGCTGCAGGTTCAGACGATGCTGGCCTATGCCCGTGACATCGGCGGCCCTGCCCTACGCAAGCTGACCTTTCACGACCGTGCCCGGATGCTCAAGTCCGTCGCGCTCTACCTCAATGACCATAAACAGAGCCTGTACGAGCTGTCGTTCGACACAGGCGGCACGCAGGCTGACCACATGATCGACGTGGATGGCGGGATCGGTACGATGCAGGTCTACGCCGCCAAGGGTCGACGCGAAATGCCGGATGATCAGGTTTATCTTGACGGTCCCGTCGAACAGCTGGGCCGCGCGGGTCAGTTCATGGGCCGCCACATCTGCACGCCGCTGCAGGGCGTTGCGGTGCATATCAACGCTTTCAACTTCCCCGTTTGGGGCATGTTGGAAAAGCTCGCCCCGACGCTGCTGGCCGGGGTGCCTGCCATCGTCAAACCCGCCACCACCACCTGTCAGGTGACCGAGGCCTGTTTCCGCCTGATGATCCAATCCGGTATTCTGCCAGACGGCGCGATCCAATTGGTGACGGGGGGCTTGGGCGATATGCTGGACCACCTCGATTGTCAGGATGTAGTTAGCTTTACCGGCTCTGCTGAAACGGCACTGAAACTGCGCAGCACCCCTGCGTTGGTCGAACGCTCGGTTCGCTTTGCGTCTGAACAGGATAGTCTCAATGCCTCTGTGTTAGGGTCTGATGCGGGCCCCGGCACGCCCGAGTTTGATCTGTTTGTGAAAGAGGTCCAGCGCGAGATGACGGCCAAGGCGGGGCAGAAATGTACCGCCATCCGCCGGATCATGGTACCGCAACCCCATGTGGATGCGCTGATCGCCGCGCTGTCGGACCGGCTGGCCAAAGTCACCATCGGCGATCCCCGTCTTGAAGGCACGAAAATGGGCGCGCTTGTTTCGCAATCGCAGCGCCGTGATGTGATGGAGAAAGCCGCCCTGATCGGGACAGAGGCGACGCGTGTCTTTGGCGACCCCGACGCCTTTGCTGTCGAGGGTGCGGATGCGCAGAAAGGTGCCTTTGTCCCGCCGATGCTGTTCCACTGCGCCGATCCCGATGCCGCCACGCATGTGCACGACACCGAGGCTTTTGGCCCTGTATCCACCATCATGCCCTACCGCGACACCGATCACGCCATCGCGCTGCTGAACAAAGGCAAAGGGTCGCTGGTCGCCTCCATCATCACCCGCGACGGCGAGACCGCACGCGACATGGTCATGGGCGCAGGCGCGTTTCACGGGCGGCTCTATTTCAACAACCGCGACTCGATGGCCGAGGCGACGGGTCACGGTGCCCCCCTGCCCCATATGGTCCACGGGGGGCCGGGGCGTGCAGGCGGCGGCGAGGAACTGGGCGGCGTGCGCGGTGTCATGCATTACATGCAGCGCACCGCCATTCAGGGCAGCCCCGATATTCTGACCGCCATCGGCAAGCAATGGGTGCCCGGCGCGACCGAGATTTCGGACCGCGACCACCCGTTCACCCGCCGCTTTGGCGCGCTGGATTTGGGCGAGACGTTCAATTCTGCCAGCCGCACCGTGTCGCTGGAGGATATCGAGACGTTCGCTCATTTCACCGGTGATACGTTTTACGCGCATATGGATGACGCCGCCGCCAAGGCGAACCCGTTCTTTCCGGGCCGTGTTGCCCATGGCTATCTGCTGCTGAGCTTTGCCGCAGGGCTGTTCGTGCAGCCTGACCCCGGCCCTGTGCTGGCGAATACCGGGCTGGACAACCTGCGCTTTATGGCACCGGTGCAGGCGGGCGACAGCATCAAGGTCCGGCTCAGTGTCAAGGCAAAGACGCCTCGCAATGACGAATACGGTGAGGTACGCTGGCACGTGACCCTGACCAATCAGGATGATGCCGCCGTGGCCGAGTATGAATTGCTGACGATGAATGCCTATTGACGACTTTGACCTTGCGATCGCCCCACTGAAAGACCTTGGCGGCCAGCGCGTCTGGTCTTTGATGATCAGTCTCTTTGGTGATCTGGCCCGACAGGAAGGGCAGATCATCGGCGGGCCGGTGCTGTCGGCGATCATGTCGGCGATGGACGTCCGTCCCGAGGCCGCGCGCGTGGCTCTGCATCGTTTGCGCAAGGACAAATGGATCGCGTCCGAGAAACACGGGCGGATCAGCCATCACAGCCTGACCCCCGAAGGCCGCGCCCAGAGTCAGGCGGCCAGTGGCCGGATCTACGCCACCCCTGACGATCTGCCCGAGCACTGGCAAATGGTCGTGACAGATGACGCCGAGACCGGCGCGCTGGAAAAGGCGGGATTCACCACGTTGATGCCGCGCCTATATGTCGGGGACGCCTCCCTGCCTGTGCCCAAAGACGCGGCCATGCTGCCCGGTCAGGCTGCCCCCGACTGGATGAAGCGCCAGCTAGAGCCTGCCTCCCTTGCCGAAAGCTATGCGCAGCTGTCAGACGCCTTGCACCATGTCACGCGCGACCTTGCCGGTGCCGACACGCTGACGCCGTTGCAAATTGCGACCCTGCGCTGCCTGATCGTGCATAATTGGCGCCGCCTTGCGCTGAAGCACCCCGCGCTGCCGCGTCCGCTGATCCGCGATGATTGGGCCGGTCTGGTCGCGCATCAAAGGGTTGCTGCCCTGCTCGCGGCCTACCCACGCCCCGACCTGCCGGAAATCGCCACCGCCTGAGGCCGCGCAGAAAGCGATGCTTTCCCAACGCGCGCCGTCGGGATATAGGGAGGGCATGACAAATACAGTTTACCAAAATGACCTGCCCGACGGGCTGAACCTTGGACCGATGGTCGCGATAGATTGCGAAACCATGGGGCTGCATCCGCACCGTGACCGGCTGTGTGTGGTGCAGTTGTCCGGCGGTGACGGGAACGCGCATCTGGTCCAGATCGCCAAGGGCCAGACCGAGGCCCCTAATCTTTGTGCCCTGCTTGAAGACCCGCATGTGCTCAAGCTGTTCCACTATGGCCGGTTTGACATCGCGGCTTTGCTGAACACCTTTGGGGCCAAGGCCGCGCCGGTCTATTGCACCAAGATCGCCAGCCGACTTGTGCGCACCTATACCGACCGCCACGGGCTTGCCAAACTCTGCCAAGAACTGCTGAGCGTCGATATCTCCAAACAGCAGCAATCCAGCGATTGGGGTGCCGAGACGCTGACCAAAGCGCAGATCGACTATGCCGCCTCGGACGTGCTGCACCTGCACAAGCTGCGGGACGTGCTGAACCAGATGTTGATCCGCGAAGGACGCATCGAGCTCGCGCAAGCGTGCTTTGAATTTTTGCCAACCCGTGCCCAACTCGATTTGGACGGCTGGCCCGAAACGGATATTTTTGCACACGCATGACCACACCTTTCCTAGATACCGCCCGCCGCGTCATCCGCACCGAAGCACAAGCGCTTGAACAACTGGCCGACAGTCTGGACGACCGTTTTCGTCAGGCGATCGACCTGCTGGTCGCGACCCGTGGGCGGGTGATTGTCACCGGCATCGGCAAGTCCGGCCATATCGCCAAAAAGATCGCCGCGACGCTGGCAAGCACGGGCACGCCCGCGCAGTTCGTCCACCCTGCCGAGGCAAGCCACGGCGATCTGGGGATGATCACTGGCGATGATGTGGTGCTTGCGATCTCGAACTCGGGCGAAGCGCCGGAGCTGGCCAATCTGATCGCCTATTCGCGGCGCTTTTCCATCCCGCTGATCGGCATCACCAGCCGCGCGCAAAGCAGCCTTGGCGCGCAATGCGACGTGGTGCTGGAACTGCCGCAATTGGCAGAGGCCTGCGGGACCGGCGTGGTGCCGTCGACATCGACCACGATGACACTGGCGATGGGGGATGCTGTGGCGATTGCCCTGATGGAAAACCGCGCCTTCACCGCCGAACATTTCCGCGAATTCCACCCCGGTGGCAAACTTGGCGCACGGCTTAGCCGCGTCGCTGATCTGATGCACACGGGCGATGCGCTTCCGCTGGTGCAGGTCGATGCCCCGATGTCCGACGCGCTGATGGCGATGAGCAGTAAATCCTTTGGCGTGGTGATTGTCACCGACAGCAACGGCGCGCTGGCCGGTATCATCACCAGCGGCGATTTGGGGCGTCACCTGGACGGGCTGATGTCCAAAACTGCGCGCGAGGTCATGACGCCGACCCCTGTCACCGTCGCACCCGACGCGCTGGCGGAAAAGGCTGTGGGCATCATGAACGCCCGCAAGATCACCTGTCTGCTGGTGCTGGACCCCGCCCAAGGGGACATCCCCGCAGGTCTGCTGCATATCCACGACTGCCTACGCGTCGGTCTGGGCTAGCGCGCGATGCAGGGGGACCGTTACACAAGGCTGATCTCTTGGCTCAAGGTGCTGTTCCCCTTGGCAGCGCTTGGCCTGCTGTCGACCCTGTTCCTGCTGTCGCGCGCGATTGATCCCGGGCAGGCCATCCCCTTTGCCGAGAAAGAGGTGCAAGATCGCCTGCGCGACCAGCAGATTACCGGCCCCTTCTTTACCGGCGCAACGTCAGAGGGGGACGAGCTGTCGTTCTATGCCGATGTGCTCACCCGCCCCGACGGGCAGACCGGCATGAACCACGCCGAAAACCTGCGTGCGACGATCAACACCCCCGAGGGATCGACCTTTCGCCTGCAATCGGATCTCGCCGATTTTGACATCGCCGAGGACGTGGCCGATCTGCTGGGCAAGGTGATCCTGACGACCTCGACCGGATACCGGCTGCAAAGCGAAAAGATCACGTCAGACCTGTCGGGGCTGAATATCCAGTCGCCGGGCGCGGTCCACGGCACTACCCCAGGTGGTACGCTGGAGGCTGGTGCCATGTCGATAACGCAAACAGATGATCAAACCGCCCCCCAATTGGTTTTCACAAACCGGGTGAAGCTGATATACAAACCGAAATCCAAATCAGAGTGACGTACGTGAAACACCTACTGCTGCCCGTTTTCCTGCTCCTTTCCGCGATGCCAATCGCCGCACAAGGGACCAATGTGGCCTTTGGGTCGATCCGTCAGGATACCGGCCTGCCCGTCGAGGTGACCGCCGACAACCTGTCCGTCGATCAAGGGGATGGATCGGCTGTTTTCACTGGGAATGTGCTGATCGGTCAGGGCGAGATGCGCCTGTCCGCCGCACGCGTTCTGGTTGTGTACCGTGCAGAGGCCGAAGGCATCGCGCGGCTTGAAGCGACAGGAGGTGTGACCCTTGTCTCGGGCAAGGACGCCGCCGAATCAGAGCGCGCGGATTACGACATCGACACGGGCACGATCGTGATGTCGGGGAACGTGCTGCTGACCCAAGGGCGCAATGCGCTCAGCTCTGACACGATGAGCGTCAAGCTGTCGGACGGCACGGCGCAGATGTCCGGCCGCGTGAAAACGATCCTGCAAACGGGCAGCAACAACTGATGTCTTCCCCGAATTTGACGGTCACGGATGGCGCAAGCGGTCTGCGTATCGAACACCTGCGTAAATCCTACCGCAAGAAAACTGTCATCCGCGACTTCTCGATGGAGCTGAACCGGGGCGAGGTTGTTGCCCTGCTGGGGCCGAACGGGTCCGGCAAGACGACCACGTTTTACGCCGTGGCCGGGCTGGTCATGCCCGAGGGCGGCACTGTCACGATTGATGGCAAGAACGTCACCACCCTGCCGATGTATCGCCGCGCACAGCTTGGCATCGGCTACCTCCCGCAAGAGATGAGCATCTTTCGCGGGCTCAGCGTGCAAGACAATATCTCGGCGATTCTGGATATCTCTATCTCTGACGCGCGCGGGCGGCGTGAACGGCTTGAAGCCTTGCTGTCGGAATTTTCCATCGAACACCTGCGCCGTGCGCCGGCCTTGGCCCTGTCAGGCGGGGAGCGTCGCCGCGTGGAAATCGCCCGTTGTCTGGCGGCCGATCCCAAATACCTGCTGCTCGACGAGCCCTTTGCGGGCGTGGACCCGATTTCGGTGGATGACATCCGCCATCTGGTTGCCGATCTGAAAAAGCGCGGCATCGGCGTGCTGATCACCGACCATAACGTTCGGGAAACATTGGATATTGTGGACCGTGCTTACATCTTGCACGAAGGTACTGTGTTGATGTCCGGCACCCCCGAAGAGGTCGTGCAGAACGAGAATGTGCGCCGGGTCTACCTGGGCGATAACTTCCGCATTTCCTAATCAACTACAGACATATTGCGCTAGTTTCCGCACATCCATGCGCCGGATTCATTTGACAACGCGGCCCAATCACGCGCTCAATAGGACTATGGCGAGACGGCGTATCATGTTTGTGCTGCATCCCCCCCTTCCCAAAGGGATGGTGTCTCTCAAACTCGTCGCATCGTCATTCACCCGCATCTGACCCCGCCTTTACCGCATTTTATGCGGCCTATGGTGTTGTCCGGATCATAAGAACAAGGAGAATTTATGCGGTACCAAATCAGTGGCAAACAAATCGACATCGGCGAAGCCCTGCAAACGCATGTGAAAACGGAATTGGGCGAAGCTGTCCAGAAGTATGCTGAGCGTCCGACGGACGCGAATGTCATCTTTTCCAAATCCGGTCACGAGTTCGTCTGCGAAACGACGGTGCACCTATCGACTGGCCTTACGGCGTCAGCGAAAGCGCATGCTACTGATATCTATGGATCTTTCGATTCATGTGCAGCAAAGATGGAAAAGCAGCTAAGGCGCTACAAGCGACGGTTGAAAGATCACCATCGCGAGCGTGCGCAACCGGTTGAACTTTTCGGTGCATCCTCGTATATCCTCGCCTCAGAAAGCGATTCAGACGCGCAGGAACCCGAAACACTCCAACCCATGATCATCGCGGAAATGCAGACCAAGATCGCGACCTTGTCTGTGGGTGAAGCTGTGATGCAGATGGAAATTTCGGGAACGCCTGTCGTGGTCTTCCGCAAAGACGGTCAAGAAGGCGTAAACGTTGTCTACCGTCGCGATGACGGCAACATCGGCTGGATCGATCCGTCGTAACACAAACCGGACCCATCAGCGGCCGAGAACAGAGCGAGCAGAATGAATTTTGCGAAACTCCTAAAGCCGGGGGCTGTCAAAGTCCTCACATCGGCCTCAAGCAAGAAACGCCTGCTCCACGATATCGGGGAGCTGGCGCATAATGCTTACGGCTTGAAAGCCGCCGCGGTGGTCGAAGCCTTGATGACGCGCGAATCCCTTGGTCCGACAGGCGTGGGCCACGGGGTCGCGCTGCCCCACGCGCGGCTTGAAGGTCTGGACAATGTGCTGGGCGCCTTTGTGCTTCTCGACAAGCCGATCGATTTCAACGCGGTCGACCGCCAGCCGGTCGATATCGCCTTTGCCCTGTTTGCCCCTGAAAGCGCGGGTGTCGAACACCTCAAGGCGCTGGCGCTGGTGTCGCGTACACTGCGCAATGCCTCTGTCTGCTCTAAGCTGCGGGCCAACCCGGACCCTGCCACGCTTTACGCGATCCTGACCGAAGCACAGGCAACGCAGGCCGCCTAAGCGGCGCTACCCCCAGCTTTTGAACCCGAACATCATATAGTCCCGCTGGTATGCGTCGGATGCGCGTTTTTCGATGTCGTCATCATAGATGTCGGCCAGCGCATAGGGGTGGGTTGCGGGTCGTGCGGGCAAGGCTGCGGGCGGTTGCACCCCGACGCTTTGCGCCAAGGCTGACAGCTCTGCGGCTAGCTCATCCTCGCGGATGATCCGGTCGGGCAAGGCGAATTCGCCGAAACCCTGTACCGCCTGCGCCTGCGTGCACCACGCCTGATCCACACGAATTGCTGTCTGCCCGTTCAGATTCCCTTTGAGGAAAGTCAGAAACGCCTTGAACGCCGCGCGATGCGCTTCGGCGTCATAGCTGTTGTCCGGTTCGCCTTTCGGCAGCGGCAGCTTGTAGCGGTTGATCAACGTCGTGCGCAGCTGCGGGTAGCTGCCTTTGTCCGTGGTCACGATGTGCCGGCAGAACGCGTCATGCGCACGGTCCACCGGATGCCGCAGCACAGTGAAACTGCGGTGACCGGGATGCCGGCGCTTCCATTGGCGTAACTGTTTCTGGTTCAACTTGGTTTGCAGCTTGTCCCGCCCGACACCATCCAGCGCCGCCATCCAGTCCAGCACCTGCGGCTCTGGCCCGCTGCGCAAGGGCAAATAAAGCAACGGAGCTTCGGCCGCCGCGACATAGGACGGCACCACCGGCCCGCGGCGGGGTTCGAAATTCGGGGTGCGGGTCAGGTCGAAGCGATCCATCCGGCCAAGCGCATCCAGCATATCGTCATAATTGCTGACCTTGGCCGAGATCGGGTCGGGGTTCTGCTTTTTCAGACTTTTATCCAACGCCTCTAGCGGGTGATCCACGCCCAGATACCGCGCCAGACCGTTCATCACCTCGACGCTTTGCAGATCCTCATAGGCCACGTAAAACGCCGTCTGCCCCAGCTTCTGCAACCGGTTCAACAGTGTCAGCTGGAACGCCTGAAGCGCCTCTAGGTGGTCCGAGAATTCTTCTTCGTCAAAGACGGCTTGCGCCTTTTTCCGCGCTTTCACATCCGTCAATTTCCACTGACCGGTGCTGCGCGCGATCTTCCAGCTGACGTAGCTTTCGACAGGGTTGCGCGTCAGGATGATCTTGGCGCAGGTGTCGTCTTCCAGCAGCGGATCCAGAACGCGCGGGTCGTGGTTGTGGAAATAGCGAAACCCGCCGATGCCCTTGGTCTTGTCGCGTATCGCAACCAGCAGCTTTGTCGGGTCGTCGTCCCGTGTTTGCTGGTCTATGCCCAAAATCTCGGTGCTTTTGGGGTAGCCGATAAAATGCGGGTTGAAGGCCTCGCCGTGGCAGGTGATCCCGTCAAAGGCGTTCAGGTTACTCTCCAGAAAGTTGGAGCCCGTGCGCATTTCGGCAAAGACGACAAAGCTTTTGAATTTAGAACTCATATTTATTGCACCAGATAGGGTTTGCGCGGCGGTTTCTGGGGGGCCAACATGCCACGTTCAACAGGAAAGTCGCCCATCAGATAGGGGTGCATCCCCTGGTTCTTGAGGTTCTGCAGGAATTGGCCAAAGCCGGTGAGATCCGCCATCTTTGGCACCTCGGACAGACGACCTGTTTTGACCTGCCCGATCTCGTCCAGAATGCTTTGCAGCGGCTCCATCGGGGCTTCGATGAATTCGGCCATCGTCCAGATACGCACCCGCGCCTTGGCGTAATGCGACCGCAGCACCTTCATATGTTCGCTTTCGATCTTTTGCAGCGCGGCGGCGGTGCGGCGAATGTCGGCGAAATCCTGATTGGACCGGAATAGCGGCACGGCCCAAGCCCCGGTGATCACCGACACCTGCGCATTCGGATCCTTGGCGATGTTCCAGACGATATCCTGATTGTCCTGCGGGCCGAACTGGAAGCATTGACGTTCGCCACGGGTGTTCCAGATCAGATTGGTCAGAAACGCCTTGGGGTCATAGTCGCGTATCTTAGCGCTATTACTCAGCGCCCCGTTGATCGAGTTCTGCCCATCGGCAAAATGCACGCGATCCGGTGCGAACAGATGGCCATGCACCCGCGCGCCGGTGGATTTGGTGAGCCAGGGTTCAAAGTTCTCGAACAGCTCGACAAATCCCTGAAACACGGAATAGGGCGCGGCGGTGACGCCATTTTCCCAATCTTCATTGGGGAAGCGGCTTTGCATATAGAGCCCCGCCCGCCCCCGCGTACGCCGTTCAACCGCTTTGGCAAAGACACGGTCAATCTTGCCGGGGTTCGGCTCTGTCCGCTTCATGGCACCCGCCTCATCGGTGAGGAACGCCTCGTAGAGCCTGTCCGCTTTGGGCCATATCTTGCGCGCGACAAAGCAATCGGACCGCCGCAGAAGCTGGAGGTGATCGTCGTAAAAGATATGCGGCTTGCCCTGAAAATCGAACTTGGACAGGGTCAGCGACCGGCTTTCGATCTGGGTCGAATACAGCCGCGCGAGCGTCTGGAAGTAGCTTTCATCCGGTATCCAGACGTGGCGGAAATAGGCGTCGTAGGCGGTGCGTTTCGGGTCTTGCAGGATCGCCGACAGGGTTTGCCGCGTCAGGCACCACCATTGCGACCCCATATGCGGCACGACCCCCTTGGGGATACGCCGCTTGAGCCCGATAAAGCGCTGCACAGCCACCGCCTTGTCGAACAGATAGCGCCGCCGTTTCCACGAAAAGGGAAAACGCATGGTAAAACGTTCTTCGTCCAGCCCGCCGACGGTCCAGGGCACATCGGCTGTAGTGGCGCTTTCGATAAAATCGGTGCGCGGGCGGGCGGCAAGATAGTCGATCAGCTCTTTCACCGGACGCAGCGGCAGGCATGACCCCGATGCCAGATATACATGGCGCACATCCGGAAAGCGGTTCAGCATCATCTCGGACGCGGTTTGCGAGGCGGCCACCAGCCCCCATGTCCCCCATTCGCAACGGTATCTTTTGCTGAACACCAGCGCGGGCACATCCGCCAACGCTTGCACAAAAGCATCATGGGTCTGGCGTGGCACCGATTTATCGACGTGGATCACCACCGGACAGCCCGCCGCCGCCCAATGTCGCGCGACCTGTTCAGCGCGGCCAAGGGCGGTGTGCACCAGCATGACGATCCCGACGCTCATGCCCAGTTCCCCTTGGACATGAGCCCCAGAATCTCGAGCTGGCGCCAGTTGATATATTTCTCGGACCACTTGCCCCACAGCTGCGGGTTCTGGTCGGGGTTGTTGGCATAGGTCTTGTATTCGATGGATTTGGCATAGTGCTGGCCGCGCACAAGCTCCTCTGCCGCCTTGGCGCTAAAGGTATCCAGGAATTTGGCATGTAGCAGCACGCCTGATGCTTTCTCTCCGCCCCATTCGTCATAGACACGGTTCAACCCGCGCGGCAGCAGCATATGGGTGGAACTGACATAGGCATAGCGCCGGTCCCATTTGACCAAGGGCACCTTGTTCAGCGCGGGGGCCTTGGCGGGCTTGTGTTTGAAAAATACCCGCGCACGCGGCCCGCCCTGTATCCACAGGTTTCCATATTTGGCATTGCGCGAGATCGCGTAGTTGCCGCTGTCGAACCACGATGCGATCTCCATCGGGTTCTGCCCCTCTTGATAGGGTTCATCCCCCAGCCGTCCCTTGGGGTAGACATCCAGCAGCATCGCGCCAAAGCTGCGGATCTCGCAGTTATCCAGCCAGTCGGTCAGCGCCTGAACCGGCCGCGTATCGCAAAACGGATAGACAAAGAATTCATCCGGATCGACCACCAGCACCCAATGCCCGTGCGCGTATTTGCGTTTGAGGTAGTTCATCCAGTCGACACCGAACCCCGACCGCCGATAGCTGGCATCCGTATGCCAGACAGAGACATCCTTCATCCCGCGCAGGTAATCGGCACTGCCGTCGTCGGACCCGTTATCGACAAAGAGAAAGTGGTTGATCCCCAGCTCTCGATAATACTCCAGGAAATACGGGAGCCGGATTTTCTCGTTCCGCATGGTGCAGACAAGCAAGACATCATCGGGACGGATGGCGCTGGTGTTGTCCTGAACATGTGTCAGCTCGGACGACTTGCGCAGCGCCCGGATCAACCGCCGCTTGCGCCGCACGCGCATCTTGTAAGAATCCCAAAGGCTCACGTGTTCTCCATACCCTGCGCGGAATGCCCTGCCGGCCTAGGGCCTTCATTCCATCAGGTTCCAAGCCAATATGTCATGGGCCGTGTTCATAAACAACGTACTTTGAAACAGTTACGCGTTGCCGGAATGACGGGCAGGCCGGGAAATTCAGGCCCAGGGGCTGCGCATCAGGTTGCAGTCTTCCAGATCCGCCGGCCCGGTATAGCGCCGCGCGTCTGCATGCCACAGATCGGGGGCGTCAGCGATCTGGTCATAGTAACCGTCAAACTGTGCTGGGTTGTGAAAATGCTGCCCCCGTGCCTTTTCCTGACGGGACTTCGCAATGATCTCTGGCAGGAACTTACTGTGCAGCAACACCCCCGAGGCCTCCCCCCCCCCCGGCCCATCGTAGATGTCATTCAGCGCGGGCGGCAGGAGGGAGTGGGTCGAATTCACATAGACATAGCGCCGATGCCAGCGGATCAGCGGTATCTTGTTCAACGTCGGTGACTGGCTGGGACGATCGGCAAAGAAAACCCGTTCGCGGGCACCACCCTGCACCCAAAGGTTGTTCAGCGGCCACTGACGTACTGCCCGATAGGGGGCGGGGTCGAACCAATCCAGCACCTGCGCCGGGTCTTGGCCGGGGGCATAAAACTGCGCGCCCAATGGGCCCTTCGGAAACATATCCAGCATCAGCGTGCCGAACCCTTTGCGCGCTTTACGTTCAAGTTGATCGGTCAATGCGGGCAGCTTCCGCGTCTCCATCTGGTCATAGACCAGCAGCTCGTCCGCATCGACGGTCAGACACCAGCGCCCGTGCCCATGCCGCCACAGCAGCCAGTTCAGCCAATCCAGCCCGAACCGCGACGCGCGATAGCTGGCAGAGGTTTGCCACAGGGTCACATCGGGCTGTGCCGCCAGCATTTCGGTACTGCCATCGTCACTGCCATTGTCGATCATCAGAAAATGCGCGACGCCAAGATCGCGGTAGTGATCCAGAAAATACGGAAGCCGCGCGGCCTCGTTGCGCAGCACGACAAAGGCGAGCACGCCATCGCGCGGAATGGCGGGCCGCGTTGGCGCTTTCAACTGATTCCGCGACCGCAAAGCACGCCACAGCAGCCGCCGCCGTTTCAACCGCATCCGATAGGCACCCCATAGCCGGGCCCCTCGCGACGCGGGAACAGCGGCGCTGTCGGTCATGCGCTATAGTGGCCGGTCTGGTGCCATCTCCACGCGTCGGTGATCATCTGCTGCAGGGTCGACCGTGTGGGCCGCCAGCCCAGCTCTGTCTCGGCGCGGACCGAGCCCGAGACCAGTTTGGTGCAATCGCCCGGTCGCCGGTCGCCTTCGGTCATGGGGACGGCGCGGTTGGTGACCTCGCGGCTGTGTTCCACAACCTCGCGCACGGAAAACCCGGTGCCGGTGCCCAGATTGAACACGCGACTGCCCTTATCCTCTCGCAGCCAGTTCAGCCCCAGAACATGGGCATCCACCAGATCGCAGACATGCACATAATCACGAATGCAGGTGCCATCGGGCGTATCGTAATCGGTGCCAAAGATCGTCAGCGCATCCCGTTTGCCGTCGATGGCGTCCAGCATCAGCGGGATCAAATGTGTCTCGGGCTGGTGGAATTCGCCCACCTCCCCCTCGGGGTCGGCACCGGCTACGTTGAAATAGCGGAAGATCACGCTTTGCAGGCCATAAGCCGCCTCGAAATCGCGCAGGATATCTTCGATCGCGCGCTTGGAGGCCCCGTAGGCATTGATCGGGTGCTGCGCGCTATTTTCATCCAGCACGACATTGTCCTGATCGCCATAGGTCGCACAGGTGGACGAAAAGACGAAGTGTTTGCAGCCTGCGGCGACCGTCGCCTCGATCAGGTTCAGCGACCCTTCGACGTTGTTGCGCCAATAGGTGCCGGGCTGTTTCATGCTATCGCCCACTTGGCTAAGCGCGGCAAAATGCATGACGGCGACCGGCTGGTATTGTTCAAACGCGGCGTCAATCTCGGCGCGGTTCAGCAGGTCACCCTGCACGAACGGGCCGAATTTTACTGCGTCACGCCAGCCGGTGACCAGATTATCGAAGGTGACGGGGGTATGCCCTGCGGCGGCCAGCGCCTTGCACGCGTGCGACCCGATATAGCCCGCGCCGCCGGTGACCAAGATATTCGCCATACGCCCGTCCCTATCGTCCTGCGCTTATTGCGCTGCGGTTTCACCCTGCATGATGTCTTGCAGATACGCACGCAGATCATCGCGCAGCTCTTCACGTGCCAGCCCGAAGGACACGGTCGCCTGCAGGAAACCGGACTTGGAACCGCAGTCGAAACGCTGGCCCTTGAAGCGGTAACCATAGACATCATTGCCTTGGGTCAGCTCTGCTGCGATGGCGTCGGTCAGCTGGATTTCCCCGCCCGAGCCGGACTTCAGCTGGTTCAGGTTCTTCAGCACGTTCGGCGACAGGATATAGCGGCCGATTACGGCAAGGTTCGACGGCGCGTCTTCGGCTTTGGGCTTTTCGACCATGCCCTTCACCTTGACCAGCTCGCCATCGGTTTGGCCCTCGTCGATGTCCAGCATCCCGTAGGAGGAGGATTTTTCAGGGTTCACTTCCATCGCCGCAACCATGTTGCCGCCGGTCTCGTTATAGGCTTCGATCATCTGCTGCAGGCAGGGCTTATCGGCAGCAATCACGTCATCGGGCAGCATCACCGCAAAGGGTTCATTGCCGATCAGACGACGGGCGCACCATACCGCGTGGCCCAGACCAAGCGCTTTGTGTTGGCGGATATAGGCGATGGCACCGCTGTCCATATTGGTGCTTTTCAGGATCTCCATCAGCTCTGTCTTGCCCTTGGAGCGCAGTTCCTGCTCCAGCACGGGAGAGTGATCAAAGTAATCTTCCAGCGCGCCCTTGCCGCGGGAGGTGACAAAGATGAATTCCTTGATGCCCGCCGCGCGGGCCTCGTCGATGGCGTATTGCACCAGCGGGCGATCGACCAGGGTCATGATCTCTTTGGGGACAGACTTTGTCGCGGGCAAAAACCGCGTTCCCAAACCTGCCACCGGAAAAATCGCTTTTGTTACTTTCTTAGCCATGTGAAATCGTCGCCTTTATACATTTACGTGCGGATAACCGAGTTAGCGCTCATTGAATTGCAAACCACCATGCTGCCAGCCCTAAATATGGGCAGCGCCTAAAATATGGCGGCTTCTTGCTGATTTTGCGGTCAAAAGCTCCTTTATGCCGCAGCTTGCACATCTTTGCGCCTTATCCGTCGTTTTCGTTAAATAAATCAGAACGCCGGATCGCTGTGGCTTTATTCATTACAGGTTGCACGCCCCGCCGCAATATTGGCGATGGCGGTGGGGCGGTGCGATTACGCCAACCCCATCTCGGCCATCATCGCTTCGATCTTTGGCACATCTTCGGGGTTGTTCAGCTCCCAGAACTGGCGGCCCTTGGCCTCGACCTCGACGCAGAGCACCTTGTGGCTGTTTTCCATGAAGCGCAGCTGCTCCAACCCTTCAAGCTGTTCAAGCGGGCCGACCTTCCATGACGGATAGGCCGCCAGCGCGTCGGGGCGATAGGCATAGACGCCCACGTGGTGAAACACCGGCGTGGCATCGGTATCCTCATAGGTTTTCGACGTGAACGGCACGACTTCCTTTGAAAAATACATGGCCGCATGATCCGCAGCGAAAACGGCGGTGGTGCCCCCCACCCGACCCGCTTTGCGGTCGGCCAGCAGCCCGTTCAACGCCGTGCCATCGCAGCGCAATACCGGCGTCGCGATACCGGCATCAGGGTCGCCTTGCAGACCCTGCACAAGGCTTTCGACAAACCAATGTGGTGTCAGCGGCGCGTCGCCTTGCAGGTTCACCACGATGTCATAGCCACCGCCCAGAACCGCATGGGCTTCGGCGCAACGCTCTGTCCCGTTGGCACAGTCGACCGAGGTCATCACCACCTCGGCCCCGAAGGCTTCGGCGGCGTCCTTGATGCGATCATCATCGGTGGCCACAACGACCTTGTCGACGCCCTGAATCTCGCAGGCAGCACGCCAGCTGCGTTCGATCAGGCTGCGTGCCGTACCGCTCGCCCCTGTCAACAGCGCCAGCGGTTTCGCCGGATAGCGGGTGGAGGCATAGCGGGCGGGAATGACAATAAGGACCGACATCAGGAGGCTTTCAGATCAACGCCCGGTGCATGGGCGATAAAGAAGGGGTTGGCAAAATCGGCTTTGCCGTAGGTCAGCGGGGTCAGGTCGTCAAAGCGCACAACGGCCCCACCAGCGCCGGTCAGAACCGCGTGGCCTGCAGCCGTGTCCCATTCCATCGTGCGCCCGACCCGAGGGTAAAGATCCGCCTCGCCCGTGGCGATCAGGCAGAACTTCAGCGACGAGCCCGCGCTTTTCATGTCGCGCACATTGTATTTCGCGATGTAGTCATCGGTCGCCTGATCGCGGTGCGACTTGGACGCGACGACCATCAGCGCGGCATTATCCGGCGTAGAGACTGATATCGGCTGCACAGGGCCCATGCTGTCTTTGGGGAAATCGCCGGTTTCCTCGACCGCGCTGCCATCGGCCAGCGTGAAAAACATGCGCGAACGGGCGGGGGCATAGACCACACCGCGTGTCGGCACGCCGCCTTCGACCAGCGCGATGTTCACGGTGAAATCGCCCCGACGGTTGATGAACTCTTTCGTGCCGTCCAGCGGGTCCACGATCAGGAATGTATCGCCCGATGCCGAATGGGTGGCCGACTGCTCTTCCGTGACAAGCATCACATCAGGGAACGCCGCGCGCAGCCCCTCCGAGATGATCTTGTCCGCCGCTTCGTCGGCAATGGTCACAGGGCTTTCGTCGGATTTGGTTTTGACCTCGAAATCATCCGCGCCGTAAATCTCCATGATCTTGTCGCCTGCTTCGATCGACAAACGGCGCATCACCGTTACCAGTTGCTCATAATCCATAATGTCGCGGCCTTTTCAGTTTCGTTGATTACTTTGCGCAAACCCCTTATGATTGCGCCTTGACGGAACAGCAAGAATTCCGTGCGAGGGTACGTCACAAAGAGGCTTTACGATGTTTCAACCAAGGCGCACCAACACGGGCAATTTCCGCTCGGCCGTTAACTTCTTTGAACTCGTCTACCACTCCGTCGTGCGCTCTGTGCGCAAGCAGCACAACAATGCCTTTGCCGCCATCGGGATCAACATCCTGCAAGCGGTGATCTTTGTTGGCGTGTTCTATGTCATGTTCTCGGTTCTGGGGATGCGCGGGGCGGCCATTCGGGGCGATTTCGTGATCTACATCATGACCGGCATCTTTCTGTTCATGGTGCACACCAAAACGGTTGCCGCCGTCGCCGCTGCCGAGGGACCGGCGAGTGCGATGATGAAACACGCGCCGATGACCACGATGATCGCACTGGCTGCGGCGGCCTTGGGCGCGCTGTATATTCAGATGCTATCGCTGATCCTGATCATGTCGGTCTATCACCTGGCCTTCAACCCGGTGGTGATCTACGACCCGTCGGGCGTGATGTTCATGCTGATGATCGCGTGGTTTACGGGCGTGGCCGTGGGGATGGTGCTGCTAGCGATCAAACCCTGGGCACCGGCCTTTACACAGATCTTCACGACGATTTACCAGCGGGCGAATATGATCGCTTCGGGCAAGATGTTTCTGGCCAATTCGCTGCCCTCCTTCATGCTGGCCATGTTTGACTGGAACCCCTTGTTCCACGTCATCGACCAGGCGCGCGGTTATGCGTTTATCAACTACAACCCGCGCTACAGTAACTGGGAATATGCGGTTTGGGTCGGTGTGGTCCTGATGGTGATCGGGCTGATGGGTGAATTCTACACCCGTAAACACGCCTCCGCGAGCTGGAGCGCGCGACGCTAGGCTCAGGTCACGACCCGCAGTGTGATGTTGATCCGCCCGCCCTTGGGCAACAGCGTCGAAGACCCCGCACGAATGCGGTCGATCCCGTGATAGTTCAGCCGTGCCTCACCGCCCATGACAACGACATCGCCCGATTGCAGCCAAAGGCTGTCGGTTTTGCCACCGCGCTTCTGACCGCCGACGCGCAACATTCCTTCGTCGCCAAGCGAGATGGACACGACCGGCCAGCGGAAATCCGTCTCGTTCTTGTCCTGATGCAGGCCCATCTTCGCGTCTGACGCGTAATAGTTGATAAGGCAGGACTCCGGCTGCCGCTCTAGCCCCGTCAGGTCATTCCAGATCGCCAATACCTCGGGCGGGATCGCAGGCCACGGGGTGCCGTTGGGGTGGGTTGGCGCATAGCGATAGCCCTGCGTATCGGACAGCCAGCCGTAGTCCCCCGCGGAGGTCATACGCACCGACATCTGCTGCCCGCTTGGCATGACGGGGCGGAAGAACGGCACCTGTTTGACCACGCCGCGCACAGCATCCAGCAGCCCGCGCTGCGCCGACAACGTAAGGTATGATTTGTGAATTTCGAAGCCGCGTAACCGCAATATCGTCATCTAAACGCCCTTCTTGCCTGCTTTCGCGAAAAATCCACGCAGAATCCGCCTCTCCTTTCTCATGCAACGGTTGCAGGGTCCATATCTGCTCCTTATATACGCCGAGAACCGCTAAAGGCATCCGGCCTTTGGTGAAAAAGATCGGGGCAAAGGTGCCACAACGGGCCTGCGCTTCGTGTCATCGCCTTGAGTAAAAGAGGGATCAAACATGGCCAAAGTTATTGGTATCGACCTAGGAACGACAAACAGCTGTATCGCCATCATGGACGGCAGCCAGCCTCGCGTTATCGAAAACGCCGAAGGCGCGCGCACCACGCCCTCCATCGTTGCGTTCACAGACGACGAACGTCTGGTTGGGCAGCCTGCCAAACGGCAAGCGGTTACCAACCCAGACAACACAATTTTCGGCGTGAAACGCCTGATCGGCCGTCGCAATGACGACGCGGATCTGGCCAAGGACAAAAAGAACCTGCCCTTCACCGTCATGGACGGTGGGAATGGTGACGCATGGGTACAAGCCAAGGGCGAGAAATACTCCCCCTCGCAAATCTCTGCGTTCATCCTTGGCAAAATGAAGGAAACAGCGGAATCCTATCTGGGCGAAGAAGTCACCCAGGCCGTGATCACTGTGCCTGCCTACTTTAACGACGCTCAGCGTCAGGCGACCAAAGATGCGGGCAAGATTGCCGGTCTGGAAGTACTGCGGATCATCAACGAACCGACAGCGGCGGCCTTGGCGTATGGTCTGGACAAGAAAGACACGCAAACCATCGCGGTCTATGACCTTGGCGGCGGTACATTCGACGTGACCATCCTTGAGATCGACGATGGCCTGTTCGAAGTGAAATCCACCAACGGTGACACGTTCCTGGGTGGTGAAGACTTCGACATGCGCATCGTGAACTACCTTGCGGATGAATTCAAAAAGACCAACGGCGTCGACCTGACCCAAGACAAGATGGCGCTTCAGCGTCTGAAAGAAGCGGCAGAGAAGGCCAAGATCGAACTGTCCAGCGCAAGCCAGACAGAGATCAACCAGCCGTTCATCTCGATGGGCAAAGATGGCTCGCCACTGCACATGGTGATGAAGCTGACCCGCTCCAAGCTGGAGCAATTGGTTGGTGACCTGATCAAAGCGTCGATGAAGCCCTGCGCAGCCGCGTTGAAAGATGCCGGTGTATCCGCATCCGAGATCGACGAAGTCGTTCTGGTCGGCGGTATGACACGTATGCCGCGCGTCATCGAGGAAGTGACCAAGTTCTTCGGCAAAGAGCCCCATAAGGGTGTGAACCCTGACGAGGTTGTTGCCTTGGGTGCGGCCATTCAGGCCGGTGTTCTGCAAGGCGACGTCAAAGACGTTGTTCTGCTGGACGTGACACCGCTGAGCCTTGGTATCGAAACGCTGGGTGGCGTGTTCACCCGTCTGATCGACCGCAACACCACGATCCCGACGAAGAAGTCGCAGGTCTTCTCGACCGCCGAGGATAACCAAAGCGCCGTGACCATCCGCGTCTTCCAAGGGGAGCGTGAAATGGCTGCGGACAACAAGATCCTTGGTGCGTTCAATCTGGAAAGCATCCCACCCGCACCCCGCGGCATGCCCCAGATCGAAGTGACCTTTGACATCGACGCAAACGGTATTGTTGCCGTAGGCGCGCTGGATAAAGGCACAGGCAAAGAGCAGAAGATCACGATCCAGGCGTCCGGCGGTCTGTCCGATGCGGATATCGAAAAGATGGTGAAAGACGCCGAAGAAAATGCCGACGCCGACAAAGAGCGCCGCGCATTGATCGAGGCGAAAAACCAGGCGGAATCGCTGATCCACTCGACCGAGAAGTCGCTGGAAGAGCATTCTGACAAGGTTGACCCGACCACCGTCGAAGCGATCGAACTGGCCATTGCTGCACTGAACGACGAACTGGCGACCGACAATGTTGATAAGATCAACAACGGTATCCAGAACGTCACCGAAGCGGCGATGAAACTGGGCGAAGCCATCTACAAGGCGGCTCAGGACGAAAACGAAGACGTTGCCCCGGCTGCGGATGCACCCGAAGGTGACGACGATATCGTCGATGCCGATTTCGAAGATCTGGACGATAACAAGCGCGCGTAAGCACGCCCACGGAACCACTGAAGGGGCCGGTCCGCTTGCCGGGCCGGCCCGTCACGTTCCAGCGTAGGAGCTAATTCATGGCCAAACGTGATTACTACGAGACGCTCGGCGTCGCTAAAGGTGCCTCTGCCGACGAGATCAAAAAGGGCTACCGCACCAAAGCCAAGGAATTGCACCCCGATCGCAATGCCGACAACCCCAATGCCGAAGCCCAGTTCAAAGAAGCGAACGAAGCTTACGAAGTCCTGAAAGACCCCGAAAAGAAAGCCGCCTATGACCGGTATGGTCATGCGGCCTTTGAAGGGGGTATGGGCGGTGGCGGTGGCCATCGTGGCGGCGGCTTTGGCGGCGGCGGTCAGGGCGACTTCTCTTCGGCGTTCTCTGACGTGTTTGACGACCTGTTCGGCGACTTCATGGGTGGCCAGCGGGGCGGCGGCGGACGCCGTGCCGCGCGCGGCGCCGATCTGCGCTATAACCTCGGGATTACGCTCGAAGATGCGTATCGGGGCATGCAGAAGTCGATCAACGTGCCCACCTCTGTGGCCTGCGATTCCTGTAACGGTTCCGGGTCAGAAGGCGGCGCAGAGCCGACCACCTGCCCCACCTGTTCCGGTATGGGCAAGGTTCGTGCTCAACAGGGCTTTTTCACGGTCGAACGCACCTGTCCGACCTGTTCGGGCATGGGTCAGATCGTCAAGAACCCCTGTAAATCCTGCCGCGGTGCCGGGCGTGTTGAAAAAGACCGTGCGCTGTCGGTCAACATCCCTGCGGGCGTTGAAACCGGCACACGTATCCGTCTGGCCGGCGAAGGCGAAGCAGGCATGCGCGGCGGGCCGTCGGGTGATCTGTACATCTTTATCGAGGTGCAGGACCACAAGCTGTTCGAACGCGACGGGCCAAACCTGTTCTGCCGCGTTCCCGTGTCGATGAGCACCGCCGCCCTTGGGGGCAGCATCGAGGTGCCAACGATCGACGGTGGCCGTGGCCGCGTGCAAATCCCGGCGGGCAGCCAGTCCGGTCGCCAGATGCGCCTGCGCGGCAAGGGCATGCCCCCGCTGCGTGGGGGTGGTACGGGCGATATGATCATCGAACTGGCAGTCGAGACGCCGGTGAACCTGACCAGCCGCCAAAAGGAATTGTTGCAGGAGTTCGAAAAGGAATCCTCCAACAACAATCCTGAAAGCAGCAGCTTCTTTTCGTCGGTGAAATCCTTCTGGGATTCGATGAAAGGGTAACACCTGAGCATACAAAGCATCGGGCGGGGCGCAGGCTCCGCCCTTTTTGTTTTTGCCCCTGCCCACGTTAACGGGATGATAACCTCTTTGGCCGCAAGCTGGGCCAATGGGACGCAACAACGCTCACTTCTCCGACCCGCGCCTGCCCTTTCTGGGGGACGAAGCGGTGCCCGCACCGCCCGCATCGGGCAAACAGCCTTCGTATATAGCGGATCACCGACAACGTTTGCGCGCACGCTTTATGCAGGGCGGTGCCGCAGCGATCCCGGACTATGAACTGCTTGAACTGGTGCTTTTCCGCGCCATCCCGCGCCGTGATGTCAAACCGCTGGCCCGTGCGCTGATGGACAGGTTCGGCGACTTCAACCGCGTGATCACCGCGCCTGAACCACGGCTTAAGGATATCTCGGGCGTGGGCGACGCGGTGATTGTCGAGCTTAAGGTGATTGAAGCCGCAGCCCACCGTATGGCGCGTTCAAGGGTGATGCGGCAGCATGTGCTCTCAGGCTGGGACGCTCTGCTTGATTATTGCCACACCACGATGGCGTACCGCGAAACCGAACAGTTCCGCGTCATTTATCTGGACCGCAAGAACGTCGTCATCGGCGATGAGGAACAGGGCAAGGGCACTGTCGATCACGTCCCCGTCTACCCGCGAGAGGTCGCCAAACGCGCGCTTGAGCTGAACGCCAGCGCGCTTATTCTGGTGCATAACCACCCCTCGGGCGACCCTACCCCATCGCAAGCCGACATCGACATGACGCAGCAGATTTTCGCAGCCTGCAGCGCCCTTGGGCTGACCCTGCATGACCATCTGATCATCGGCAAATCACGCGAGCTTAGTTTTCGCAGCGAAGGGTACTTATAAGCGCAACTGTCGTGTTCGAATTTGCGCAGTTTACCGGATCACCCCTCGGCACTAGCTTTGGCCTATGTCCAATACGCCGCCCCCCGACCCGCTTTCCCTGATGCAGCGCGATGGCTTGCCCGATCCGCTGCGTGCGTTGATCAAAGCCTTCCCGCGCGACGGTTGGGAGGAGAACCCGAATTACTCCCGCCTGATCGCGTTCTGGTTGGATCGTCATATGATGTTCCGCCGTCTGCTGGACCAGATGGAGGGGGACGCGCAACTGGCGATGGACCGCGTCGAGCCGCCCGAGACCTACAAACGCAAACTGTCGCGTTTCGGCGGGATGCTGATCAACGAGCTGCACGGTCACCACCATATCGAGGATGCCCAGTATTTTCCGGTGATGGCGCAGCTTGACCAAGGTGCGGCGCAGGGGTTCGAGATTTTGGATCGCGACCACCACAGTCTTGATGGTATTTTGAACGATCTAGCCGAGACAGCGAATACCGTCCTGCGCCATGAGGGGGACGCGGCAGGTTTCCTCGACAGTACCGCGGCCATGAAACAGCGGCTGGATGCGTTCAAACCCATGCTGAAACGCCATCTGATCGACGAGGAAGAACTGGTCGTGCCGGTGCTGCTGAAATACGCCCCGCCCCAGTTTCGCTAGGGTTTAGCGCACCCAGACCTCTACCCGCCGGTTGGCCTGACGCCCCCATGCGGTATCATCACAGGCCATTGGCATCGCCTCGCCAAAGGCGTCCAGATCCAGCGTCACACGTTCCAGATTGGCGGTCACCGCCGCGGTAATCACCGCTTGCCGCACGGCTTCTGCCCGACGCAGCGCGATGTCACGGTTGGCGAAAGACGCGCCCTGCCCGTCACTGAACCCCACGAACAACAAACGGCGCGCGTCGTACTGCCCCACCTCGAGCGCGCGGGCGAGTTGCTGCACGTTTGACCGCGATTGTGCATCCAGACGCACCGATCCCGCCTCGAACCGGAAAGAGGTCGACAGCCGCGCCATGGGCTTCAACGCTGCATTCATCCGCTGTAGTTCCTCAAGCGTGATTTCGGGCCCCGCGACAGCAATCGCGTTTGTAAATCGGTTGCCCTGATCCTCGACGGGGATCTCCTCGGGCGTCTGATCCACAAACCCCGCGCGCCGGATCACGATCTGCGCAGCAGGGCTGCGGGTAAAGGCCAGAAATTCTCGCGCCACCTGTGGCAGACGGCGGGCCGGAAAATACAGAAACATCGGCGCGGTCAGCGGGTAATCTTCGGTCTTGATGGTGCGGCGCGAGGCATCGAGCGCAAAGCCACAGCTGCCAGAGAGCGTCAACACATCGGTGTCACGCTGTTCTGCATAGCTGGTGATGCCAAGCGCGAAACTGTCGTTTGCCACCGCTTCCGCCAGATCGGCAGGGCGGGCATGGCGGGTGATATTGTCGGTGAACTTCAGCGTCGCGGGCCGCATCACCTGATCACTGATCGCTTGTGCCAGCCCGCTGCTGGTATCGGGCAGATGCAGATCAATGGGTGCGTCCGGCCCGCCAAGCGCCTGCCAGTTGGTCACCTTCCCCGCAAAGGCCCGCGCCAACATCAACGGAGAAATCTGCTTAACCGGGTTCGAGGCCGACACCACCGGCACGACAGCATCAAGCGACAGCACGCGACTGCGGTTCAGGCCCGTCATATCACCCAACCCCGCCTCGCGCGCGCGGACCCGCTCTTCAGGGCGCATTTCGCGCAGGGACATCACGATATCCGCCTCATCGGCCAGAAGATCGGCAAAGCCTTCGTCGCTGTTGCTGGCCCGAAACATGAACAGTGCAACGGTTTGTTCACTTTTTTCGTCGATCAACCGGTAGGTAAAGCGGTGTTCGTCTTCATCCTCGCGCACAGCGGTATAGCCGTTGCGCTGCGCAAACCCGTCGATCAAGGCAGGCATCAACACTTCGCCCATCGTGGCCGAACCCGAAAGCTGCAGCTCGGCGACGAAAGGGTCCAGATTGGGGCAGCCCGGCCCTTCGCATTGAACGCCGGTGCTGTCGACCGTCAGCTCGCCATATTCGGTTTCGACGCGGTAGAACTCGCCATCAAAGCCCAGCAAGGTGCCGCTTAGTTCAATCTTGCCATCACGAGAGGACAGCGCGACATCCTGCGCCCCTGCGGACAGCGTCGCCGAACATAAGAAAAGTGCGGCGAGAACCGCCGCACGTATAATCGTGATCATAAGACCCCAAGCGTTGCGTTAGTGTCCCGCAACCTTCATGTCTTGGAGCAGATTATTCAACACAAGAAAGCTGCCGATCGCATCACAATCCGGCACTGCGACGCTTAGGTCGCGCGTTCTAAGCGTGGCATCGCCAAGCAGTTCGATCGATTGCGCCTCTATCTCCTGGCCGCAGTTCGCCTGGATCACTTCGGCTTCCACCGTCAGCGCAACGCGGGCATCGGCGTTTTCCATCGCAGCGGGGAATGTGTACACCTCGGCCACCAGTGGCTCTGCCGCGCTGAGGTCGCCGTTCACAGTCATAAATCCGCCTTCACCGGTGATCGCGGAGGCAACGCTGCGCGGCTTGCCAGCCCAGACATGGCCCGAACCATCGTAGTCGGACCCGAATTCGCGGGCGTGCATCTGGAAACCGGTGTCGCCCTTCCATTGCAGAACCACGCGGTCAAATTCGGCCAGATCGTCGATCTTCGCATCCGCAATCGCGCCTTCGCCGTTTCCGAAAGCAATGACGAAGGTCGCATCCTGCGCAAGCGCCGGAACGGTAATGTCCAGCGCGCCGGTGTCAGATGTGGTTTGGGTAAAGATCATGCCGCTGTGATGCACTGTGATCCGTTCGTTTGGCATGCAGGGTGCCGCCAGTGTCAGGTTCACCATAGCTGCCGCGACGGGGCGCGCGTTCGCGGTGATATCGCAGGTCTGTGTGGCCGCTGGTTCCGTCGCAATTGGGGCGGAAACTGGGCGAGAGATCGGTTCGTCCGCGCTTGCAGCGGCCAACATGACGGGAGCAGAATCGGGCAGCTCCACCGTGGGCTCCAGCGGGGCTGCATTGAACTCGGCCGAGGTGAGGACGATGTCTTCGACCTCGAGCACGGCATTCTCGTTGCTTAGCCGGCGCAGCTCTTGCTCTTTCACAGCGGCGTCAGAGCCATAGCGGGCTGTCGCAGCGTCAGAGCTTTGCATCACGTAGCCGATGCCCAAAGCGCAGGCGAGCGTGCCAGCAGCTGTCGCGATCTCTTTCATACGTGCCATCTGAGGGTCCTCACTGGGATAACTTCCCAATGAATATCGCCTAGCAGAGCGGCCCTGTTATGTCCCTTGAGGGGAAAGATTTGGGCAGTTTTGAGGCATGCCCAAGCCTTGCTTAACTGTCGTAATAGCCCTTGCCGTAGGCCCCATAGGCACCGTATTCGCCGCCATAGCCATAGCGCTTCATGCCCTTCTCATCGATCTGGCTGAGCACAAGACCAGTGATCCGCTGGTTCGAGTTGTGGAAGAAGCGCATGGATTCCTCGACCAGCCCCTTGTTCGTGCTGTCCCATTTCACAGAGAACAGGATCGCGTCGGCATTCTGCGAGATGATACGTGCATCCGGCACAACCAACACAGGCGGCGTGTCGATGATGATGAAGTCATACTGATCGCGCATCTCGGAGATGAAGGATTTGAACCGATCGGAGGAGAAGATATCCGCCGCGTTCACATTGGTCTTTTCGCCGCCCAGAACATCCGCGCCAAAACCGTCAGGCGTATGGATGGCATCGGCAAATTTCACATCGCCGTTCAGGACAGACGCGATACCATTGCGCGGCATATCGGGGAAGTATTCATTCAGCGTGCGGCGGCGGATATCGCCTTCGACCAGCAGGACGGATTTGCCCAGACCGGACAGGAATTTCGCCAGCGACAGCGAGACGGTGGTTTTACCCTCCCCCGGGATGGACGAGGTCGATACGATGACCTGCGGCTTTTTGTCGAGGTTCGACAGCATCAGCGAGGTGCGCAGGTTGCGGATCGCTTCGGCGGCGGCAGACGTCGGCTTGTCCGACAGATACTTGAGCGTGTCCTTGCGGTGACGCGAAGGGATCAGCGGGATCTGCCCGATCACGGTATAGCCGGTGTGTTGCTCAAGCTCGTTCGCGGTGCGAAACGTGCGGGTTTTGAATTCGCGCAGCAGTACGAGCCCCGAGCCGACCATCGCCCCGAGGATCATCGCCAGCGCAATGATCTGCGATTTCTTCGGCGCGCTTGGTGAATTTGGCACGACCGAGCTCGACAGCATGCGGCTGTCGGCCTTCTGGATGCCTTCTTGGGCAGAGGTCTCTTTGAGGCGGGTCAGGAAATATTCATACAGCAGACGCGTTGCTTCGGATTCACGGGTCAGCTGTTGCAGCTCAATCAGGTCTTGCCCTTGCGAGGCCAGCTGCTCCCCAAGCTCTTTTTCCGAGTTGCGCAGCGCCTCGAGCTGTTGCGTGCTGCGCACAAGATCAGCCCGAACCCGTGTCATCACCGTGTCAAACCGCAGGTCAAATGCCGTCTGGTTCGTTTCCGACGACAGCCCGTTGCTAAAGATACGCGTCAGTGCGGCGTCTTGCGCCGCGTCGAGCTTTTCATCCGGCGTCTGCGCGGCCTCTAGGTCAGCAAGGCGTGTTTCAAGCGCCTCGCGGGTCAAGGCGGCACCATCAATGCGGTCACGCAGCTCTTTAATCTGACGCTCGAGCGCTTGCAGGCCCTCGATCGAAACCAGTTGGGTGCGCGCTGTAAATTCGGATACTTTCTTCTCGGCATTCTCAAGCTCGATCTGAAGCTCGGACACACGGTTGCTTAGCCATTCAGTCGCTTTTTCCGTCGCCTCGAATTTCACTTCGATTTGGTTCAAGATGTACAGTTCAACAATCGTATTCGCGATCTGGGCAGATTTAACCGGAGATTCCGTTTCAGCCGTGACGTTGAACACAAGGCTTTGGCGGATGTTAGAAACCGAGACCTTGTCCAGCAAAGCCTGCACAACCGCATCGCGGGTTTTGGCTTTCTGAAGTTCAGGGTCCAACTCTTCTTCGGGTGGCCCCGAAGAAAGCATCCCCTTGAGGCCAGAGACCATGCCACCGATCATGGATGGTTCGCGCAGTTCGCCGTTGAACTCGGGGTCATCAATCAGGTTCAGCCGGTCGACAACTTTGCCCGCCAACCCACGGGACCGCAGTACCTCAACCTCTGTATTGACCTCGGTGCTATCGCCCGAGAACCCGCCAACCACGGCCTGCAGGTCCACGATACTGTCTTCTTTGGTGTCCAGCACCACAACCGCGGTGGATCGATAGGTCGGCACAGCCACGCCATAGGCATAGTACCCCGCCAGCAGCATGAAAATCAGTGTGACAGCAGCGATAATCAGTTTGCCGCGCCACAACGTACCAATCAGCGCGCCAAGATCGATGGTGTCGTCATCTTCGTCCCTGGGCCCGGAAAAGTTCGATTGGCTTTGGTTCATCATATGCATGTGGTCCGTTGATCATGGCCAGAACTGGCAAAAGTAATGTATCAGGCAAGATGCCCGCGGTATCGCAGGTAGCGTCAACGGGCATGAGATGAAGAAGGTCTGCCTGTTATGCGATTGCGCCCAAAGGGTGATGGCGGCCTTGCTAAATCCTTATGAAAAAAATTCAATCAAAAGTCGTATAAAATTTTCCCCTATCGGGAAATCGCGCTGGAATTACGTCACTTTAGTCCATTCTTGGCGATATAGCTGGCCAAATCAAGGATCAGTTGCCCCCGTGCCGCCGCTATGGCAGCCGGACCCCCCTTGGGGTCGAAAGCCACGGTCAGGTCAAACAACCCCGATCGTTCGCTTCCACCGGTGGATACGGCTACGAAATACTGGCCCGAAGCGCGGAACTGGCCTGTTTCAGCGGCCAGCAATTCGCTGAACCGCAGCTCAAGCCGGGCATCGGGATAGGCTTCGAATGGCCAAGGCTCGGATGCGATCCGGCGGTTGGTGAGGCGCGACAGGTTCTCGCTCAATTCCAAGGCGACGGCCCGTTCGGGTGAATCCGCCCAAAGTTCGTCGGAAGAGCTCACCAACGTGCCGTTCGATTTGCGTACGTGGATTTCATCGGCAGCCGCATAGCTGGGCAGCGATACGTCACGCACTTCGACCGAGTTGAAGCGGATGCTCACCTGCTCTGTGACCGGGGGCATGTCCACGGCATAGCGATCTGCGGATCCACAAGCGGCAAGAAAGGCCACGAGACCAAGGCTTGCGATACTTTTTACAACGTTCATATTTTACCGTCCCAGCAACAATGAATTGGGGTTACGTTCAATGGTGCGCGCCAAGGATGCAAGCGCATCGGCCGCTTTTTGGATATCGCGCATGGTTTCTTGTGCGGTACGGCTGATCTGATCACCCTTGTTGTACCCTTCAATTGTACGCTCTGCCTGCGTGAACAGGGTCGACAGACGGTTCACGATCTGTGGCAGGTCTTGTGCCGACACCGCGATATTATCCGCCGCGTTACGCGCGGATGCCAGCGTCTGGTTCACGTTCTCGACCGCGCCGCCTTCGCGCAGTTCTTGCAGTGTATAGTTCAGCTCGTCCAGGGCGTTTTTCAGCGATCCGGGCAGCGCCACGGCGTCCGGTGTACCAATCACCTGATCGGCAGAGCGGGTCAGCGCGGTCAACTCGTCCACCAGCTGTTGCAGTTCCAGCTCGCTTGCCTTGGCGGCGACGGCCTGCATCTCTTCGACCAGTTCGGGCACGCCCTCGGTCGAGGTGCTGAAGGATGTGGCGGCTTCCGAGACGGAGTCGACCGCATCCAGCAGACGTTTCGCCATCTGCTCTTCCTCGAGTGTCGCGACCAGCGTCTCGACACGCAGCAGCGTGGCGTTCAGCGATACGGGGATATTCTGCACCGAGTCCGACGATACCAGCCCCGTGACCTCGTTGATCAACGTGCGGACATCGCGCGGGGTCTGTTGCAGCTCGTCACTGCCAACAAAAGCCTGTAGCGAATTCATCAGACCGATGGCGCTGTTCAACAGCTCTTCGATGGGCAGGTTGTTGATACGGCTAAAGACACCTTCGACAGTGGCAGCGGCATCTGATGTTTCGTTCTTGGTCGTCGGCATAACAGGAAAGTTTTCGCCCGCGGCCACCAGACGCCCGCTTGGCGCGTCTTCGACCACCACCAGTTCAACCTTCAAACCACCAGTCAACAGGCTGGCAGAGGCAAGCCGCGCGCGCAAACCGTTCACAACACGGTCCTGCAAGAACGCCAGCGCGCTTTCGGCAGATACATCCCCCGGCAGGCCAAGCCGCGCGGGCTGGATGGCCAGCGTCACGTTCAACCGCACGCGGCTGTCACCAAACTGGTCGTAATCCACGATACCGGCAAGGGAGTCGACCTCGCCGATGTTCAGACCGCTCAGCTCGACAGGGGCGCCGACGGCCAGTCCGGAAACGTTTTCGTCAAAGATCACGTTGATCAGCAGCGGCTCGACTTCCGAGGCGTTGAAAACCGCGCTGCGGGCGTCTTCCTTGCTTGGGAAAATGTCGAAGACGGTGCCGTCTTGCACGCGGTCGCCGCCGGAAACGAATGTATCAAACGTCACCCCGCCCCCGATAAGCGTCGCAATGGACTGAAAGTCGATCTCGGCACCACCTGGCCCAAGGGAGAGGCTGAAACCAGAGCTGTCCCAGAAGCGTGTGCTGCTGTTGATCAGGTTGCGGTGCTCTTCGTAAATCAGCGCCTCTACGATGGCAAAGTTCCCGCGTGGGGCGATCTCTGCCTTGCCCAAACGGCCAACCTCGATCCCACGATACAGGATCGGGGCATCATCGGTCAGGGTGCCGTTGCCAACGGTGCGGAAGGCGATTTGCAGACCGGATTGCCCGGCGCGGATCAGCGGTGGCGAATCCGACCCGACGAACCGTTCGGCAAAATCGCCCACTTCGTCATTCCAGCTGCCCTCGATATAGACGCCGCTGAGCACCGTACCCAACCCCGAGATCCCCTGCGCCGAAACCTCGGGCTGGACGATCCAGAAGGACGCGCTGGCGTCGATAAAGGGGGCCACATTCTTGTCCACGCGGATCGACGCGACGACCTTGCCCAGACCGGTGGTAAAGCCGACTTCCTCGACCCGGCCAACGGTCACGTCACGGTAACGCAATTCGGTCTCGCCCGCCTTGATGCCGGCGCCTTTGTCAAATTCGACAAAAATCACAGGACCGCGGGAATTATAGCTGCTGAACGCAACGCCCAAAGCCGCAACCAACGCCAGGATCGGAATGATCCAGACGATCGACGCGCTGCTCAGGAACAGTTTGCGCGCGGATTTAACCTTAACCTCGGGTGGCGTGTCAGACATGTTGATCGGGGTCCCCATCGAAAGCATTCGTGTCCCAGATCAGTCTGGAGTCGAAGGCCTGTGCAGAAAGCATGGTAAAAATGACCGACAAGGCGAAAAACATGCTCGCAGGGCCGGGGTTAATGGTCGCAAGGGTTTTGAGTTGCACCAGCGACGAGAGGATCGCAACCACAAAGATATCGATCATAGACCAGCGGCCGATATACTCGACAATTTCATACATCACATGGCGCGACCGATGTGCCGCGGCATTACGCGTCTTAACGCTGACCGCCAGATAGGCGATTGCCCAGAACTTGGCCAGCGGGATCGCGACCGACGCGAGCAGGATGATAAAGGCAATACCGTAGGAGCCGTGATGCGCCAGTTCGACCGCACCGCCGACGATGGTGCTTTCATCCACCTGAAACAGGGTCCGCGTTTTCAGCATCGGGTACATATTGGCGGGGATATAGCACATCAGCCCCACGACCCAGAACGCCCAGACCCGCTGCATACTGCCAAAGTCGCGCGACAGCATCTTGTGGCCGCAGCGTTGGCAGACAGGCGTGCCGATAGGCCACGCACGGGTACACCGTGTGCAGGCCACCAACCCCATTTCGCGGGCGCTTAGGATTTTTTGGGATTTTCCAGCGAATTCCATACCGACCATTTACACATGAATTTGTCCTGCGCCACAATCAGAACAACCAAACCACAAAACATCCAGAAAGCTGGCCCAAACCCCACAGTTGCCAGATCGGCAATCTTCACCAGCGCCACGGCACAGCCAAGCGCGAAAATCTCGGCCATCGACCACGGTTGCAACGCTTGCGACAGGCGGAACGCCTGCATTGCGTGGCGTGCGGGCGGCAGGTCCAGCACGATGGGCACCAGCACATAAAGCGTCAGCATCACCCGCGCCAAGGGCACCAGCATGATCAAGGCAGCCGTCGCCAGCGACAGCAGCAAAAGCGGCCCGCTGGAAAACGCCAGCGCCGCGTCCATCACAGAGACAGAGTTCTTGTTGCCCGCCGCATCAATATCCAGAAACGGAAAGAACGTCGCGCCAAGGATCAGAACAAAGGTGGCAATGGCGATGGCAATGATCTTCAGCCCCGCTTTTTTGCGCGGTTCGATCAACACGGTATGGCACCGTTCGCACACCGCCTTCTCGCCGACCTTGGGCACCTTGAGGTGATACACGGCGTCGCATTGGGGGCAGACGATGATCTCCTCCAGATTGACGGATGGTGCAGGGTCGACAGTGTCTTTCATCCCCTTGGTATAAAGGAGATCACAAACCGTGTGTATCGAATTCTGGACACGAAAAATTCATTCTGGGTATCGGCGGAATCCCGTCAATGCAGGTTCCAGCGCTGGAACATTCGCGCGGTGTCTTTGTTGTGTCGGTGAAGATAGCGAAGATGAAAGGAGCTTTCTAATGACACAGATCACAGACGCGAAAATTCTGATCCTATCCACCAATGGTTTCGAGCAATCCGAGCTGGAGCGCCCGTTGAATGACCTCAAAGCCAAAGGGGCCACGGTGCATGTTGCCACCCCTGATGGCAAAGACATCAAGGGCTGGGACAAGGACGACTGGGGCAACACAGTTGCTGCCGATAAAGCCCTGTCGGATGTCACTGTTGATGACTATGACGCGATTGTCCTGCCCGGCGGTCAGATCAACCCCGACCTGCTGCGCGCCAACAAGGACGCCGTATCGCTGATCAAAAGCTTTGCTGACGCAGGCAAGACCGTTGCCGCGATCTGCCACGCCCCTTGGCTGCTGATCGAAGCTGGCATCATCAAGGGCCGCGCCGCAACCTCCTACGCCTCGATCGCGACGGATGTGAAAAACGCCGGTGCGCATTACGAGGACAGCGAAGTCGTCGTGGACCAAGGCATCATCACCAGCCGCTCCCCGGAAGATCTGGATGCGTTTATCGCCAAGATCGTCGAGGAAGTCGAAGAAGGTGAACACAACCGCAAAGCCGCTTAAATCCGGCGACAGCGAACCACAAAGGCGGGGCATGTGTCCCGCCTTTTTTCGTGCGCAGGGATAGAGTTACGCCACAACCCCCGGCATCAGGACGTTGCGCGACCCTTCCTCGAACGCGTCCAGCTTCTGATGCCAGACGGTTCCGGGCCAGCGATGCTCCATCTCGCGTTTGCGGGGTCGATAGACAGCGGTATAAAGCGTTCCGAAACCTGCGTTGAACTGGTGCGAATACAGCGGCGGTTTCAGGAACGTGTTGATGAATTTCTCTTCCGGATCACGGTGAAACCGCAACCGTTGCAGCAGATATCTTTCGCGTTCAACCGTCGCCGTAAAGCGCGCATGGCTGATCCATTCGACGTTTTCCTGATGGTTGGTCGCCACCGCTGCCTTGGTGATGATTGCAGGCCGGTCCGGTGCCATCAGCGCCGTCAGATACTTGCGTTTGCGGTCCAGCACGGTGACGTTATAGCTCATGTGGGTCGGCACACGTGCCAGAATTTCGCCCGCTTGCTCGGCAGTCTCGCAGGTTTGCAGCACATAGCGCAGGATCAGCGGCACGCCAAAGCCCACCCCCACCACACGACGGCCCCCAAAGGTAAGCGATATAGACAGCCCCGCGTCGTTCACCCCGTCCACCAGCCCGAACAACCCGTCAGAGGTGCCCATCACGCGGCGCCCCTTCCAGCCGGTGTGCAGCACCAGACTGTCGAAAGCGTTGGTGTTATAGTCATAGTTGCGCACCATGACAGGTTCCTTGCCGCCCCAAACCGCCTGACTGCATCCCGACAGATAGGGCGGCGGGCAGTAAAAGCTCAGGAACCTTGCCGCCAGATCACCCCCGCCCGCCTGATCACATAGATCTTCGTACAGCGGGATAAGGTCAGGCATATGCGCCTTGAGCGCACGACGACATTCGGCATAGGTCGGGCGCGCGGGCTCGCCCTCCTTCAGCCACCATTTACGGTAGAAGGGCCAATATTCGGCGAAAAGCCCGGCCCATTTGGGACCGGGCAATTCTTCTGAAATGGCACGCCACAGCATGTGCTGCCCTTTCGGTGCTTAGAGGATTTTGAACGCCGGATCAGACATCGCCGGACCCGCCTCTGCAACGGGCAGAGGACGACCGTTCACCGATTGCTTGATCCCGTGAATCCACTTTTTCGCGCGCTCATTCAACTGGAAAGACTTCGTCATCGACCGACCGCGGGTCACAAGGATGCCAATATCGGCCCCTTCATAGCGGTAATCACCCGGTTGCAGGATGCGCAGGAAGAACGCTTCGTTCTCGGATTCCACGGCGCGACGGTGATAATCGAAACGGTCGAACACAACGCGGCCATCTTCCAGCATCTTGTAAATGCCCGTTTCGGGCGCTTCGGTGCAGATATCGACGCTGTCTTCGGTATGTTTGATCACCATCTGGCTCCAACCGTCGATCATCTCGGGGTCGGCCCAACGGTTATTCAACTCTTCTACATCCAGATTGAACTTCTTCTTGCTGAATTCCAGCAGGTGGAACAGGAACAAGGGCGCATCCGCGTGGGCAAAGGCGGCGTGGTTTGTCATCGACGACGCGCCCGTGATGCGCGGGTTCAGCTCGCCCAGCCAGATGTCACCGGTCTTTTTGTCGATCAGGAAGTCGAGCTCGAAATAACCGCGATAGCCTTCCTTGCGCAGCTGTTCGCCGAACTTATAGGTCAGCTCGCGCGCTTTCTGGCGGACCTTGGGCGGGAAGGCGGTCGACAGGATTTCATTGCCACACCAGCCCCCGCGATAGGGCGTCAGATCCTTGAACCCGACCAATTCGGTCATCAAGGGGCCAACGATCGTGCCTTCCTTGGTGGCACAAGCCTCAATCGCGGAACCGCGACAGTCGATCCGCTTCATGATCTTGATCTCGCCCTCGCCTACGATTTCGGATTCATGACGGCGGAAGTCTGCTTCGGACTTGATAAAGAACGTCGTGTGGCCGCTGTCGCCAAAGGCGGATTGCAGCACCAGATCGTGGCCAATCCCGGCCTTCTCGCAGGTCTTCTTGAGGTCTTCGTAATCCTTGACCTCGGCCAGCACGTTCGGCACCGACGGCACACCGGCCTTGTTGCCGATACGCACGGTTTCGATCTTGTTGTCCATCTTTTGGCGCAGCTTGGCCTTGGGGAACCAGACATCCGCCCCCAGCTCTTTCGACAGGCGTTCGGTTTCCTCGTCGAACATCAGGAACACGAACTTGGGCTTGCCACCGCGCCGCTTGACGAAATCGATGACTTCTTTGTGCTGCAACAGATAGTTGTTGATGTCTTCGATGCTCTGGAATTCAGCGTGGGGCTGTTCCGAGGGGCAGAACACATTGGGGTGCTTGCCGCCGTAGCAGTCGATGTAGCAGATATACTTAAAGTTTTTCACCCACTCATCGAGACCAAGAAGGTTAAAGTTCGTGGCCGAGATAAAGTAAACAGGGTCTTCGTTACGGTGAAAGAACCGGCGAATTTCCGAGATATTCTTGAGAACAGTCGTTGTCATGATATTTGGTCCTTTGCTTAATCTTAGTCAGGTGAAGACGACAGGTTTTTCTTGCGCACCCGTTTCAGCGCCGCATCCGTAAAGACGCGCAGCCCCAGATCGGGGCGGTAACCGTGGATTTCGCTGACGTCCAAATTCCGCATGAACGACAGGATTTCCTGGCTTACCACCTGTCCGGGGACAAGGATGGGAAAGCCGGGGGGATAGGGGATGATAAAGCTGGCGGACACGACCGTCTGGTTGGCGTCCATCGCCTCTTTCAGCGTGCCGTTCAGCTCCAGGTAATCGGTGTTCTTCTCGTCATAGGCGAGGAAGAACGCCGTGCGGATATCCCCTTCGGAGGTGACATCGTCGTTGCGGAAGGCCTCGTGAAAGCGGCTGAAGTCCGGCAGCGGCGGGTAGTTCTCCATCAGGTTGGCGACGCGGTTGTCGAAAGACCGACGCTCCATCTTGCTGGCGTCATCCAGACGGTCATCCAGCGATTTCGCGATCTCGACCAGCACCTCGATCAGATAGGCGACGCTGGACCGCGTGGTGCCGATATTGGTCATGAACAAGACCGTGTTGCGCGAGGTCTTGTTGATCTGGATGCCGTATTTATCCATCAGGATATCGGTCTTGAACGTGTCACCGTCCCAGCCCGTCCCGCCGACCAGCAGCGTCACACGGCTGGCATCAAGGA
Organism: Sulfitobacter sp. SBS6; assembly: GCF_048285585.1. Classification (NCBI taxonomy): domain Bacteria; kingdom Pseudomonadati; phylum Pseudomonadota; class Alphaproteobacteria; order Rhodobacterales; family Roseobacteraceae; genus Sulfitobacter; species Sulfitobacter sp. SBS6. The sequence continues at coordinate 272,811 of NZ_JBLWBA010000004.1, forward strand.
CGAATTGGTCCTTCTCCCAGCAGTCCCACATATCGGTCCAGCCCTGTTCCTGATGGTAATAGCTGGTCACCCCGCTTTCGCGGTATTCCTCGGGGATCATGTCGCCCGCTGTCAGCACCTTGAAGTATTTGCTCAGCAGCGGGTGGTCTGCAATCGCACGACGCATGGACAAAGCGGCCTCGATCTGGCGCTGCACGAATTCGAAGCCTTCAAGCTCTACCTGTCGTCGCCCCACATCCAGCGAGGCGATGATCTGGTAGTTCGGCGAGGTCGAGGTATGGGTCATATAGGCTTCGTGGAAGCTTTGTTCGACCTCGCCCTTAAAGTCCTGATCATTCACGTGAATCATCGACCCCTGCCGCAGGGAGGTCAGCGTTTTATGGGTCGATTGCGTGGTATAGACCCGCACCCGCGAATCCGGCGCAGGGATCAAACGCGTGTTCAGCAGCGTCTCGTCGTCGGCATCCTTTAGTTCAGCCTGCTGCTTTTCATAGGCGATGCGGTGGTCGTCCGACTTGAACCGCGCGCGCAGCGTATTGGCGGCGTTCATGCCCGTACGCTGGCGATAGGTCGGGTTGAAACGGGCAAAAGCGAACCACGCCTCGTCCCACAGGAAAATGAGGTCAGGCTTGATCGCCAGACATTCCTCCATCACCCGTTCGACGTTATAGACCAGCCCGTCAAAGGTGCAGTTTGTCAGCAGCAACATGCGCACCTGATCCAGCTTGCCCGCGGCCTTGAGCGCCAGAAGCTGATGCTTGATCTCGCGCAGGGGCACAGCACCGTACATCGAATATTCATTCAGCGGATAGCTATCAAGATAGCACACTTGCGCCCCCGCCAGCACCATCCCGTAGTGGTGGGATTTGTGGCAGTCGCGGTCGACCAGCACGATGTCACCGGGTCGCACCAACGCCTGCACCACGATCTTGTTGCAAGTCGATGTCCCGTTCGTGGCGAAGAACGTCTGCTTGGACCCGAAGGCGCGGCTGGCAAGCTCTTGCGCCTCTTTGATCGGCCCGTGCGGTTCAAGCAAGCTGTCCAGCCCGCCCGAGGTGGCAGAGGTTTCGGCCAAAAAGATGTTCGGCCCGTAGAACGCGCCCATGTCCTGAATCCAATGCGACCGCGTGATCGACTTGCCGCGGCTGATCGGCATCGCGTGGAAAACGCCCGTGGGCTGTTTGGAATATTCGACAAGCGCCGTGAAGAAGGGCGATTTGTTCCGCGCCTGCACCCCGCGCAAAATGTTCAGATGCAGCTCCATAAAGTCTTCTTGGTTATAAAAGACCCGACGGCAGATCCCCAGATCCAGACCCGCGATATCCTCGACCGACCGTTCGGTCACCAGATAGGCGTCGAGCTCGGGGCGGACCTTGGCGATCATACGGCAAAGCTCGGGGCCGTAGTTCTCGGGCTGGAGCTTGTCGATCTCCTCCTGCCCACCAGCGCGGGCGAGGTAGCGGACCAGTATCGTCTCGTCCATCTTGGACTTGAGCGTCAGCCCCGGGCGCACAACGATGGCTTGGATGTTGTGGTTGAACAGCACCGCGATCAGCGCGTCTTCGATGGATTTGACCACCACGGCTTCGTAGTGGAACGGGTCTTCGGGGCGGCGCATCCGGCTGACGTTGGATTTCAGCCAGCGCTCTTGCTGGTCGTTCACATCATCGACGATCAGCACTTCGAAATACGGTTTGGTCAGCGCCCGCGCCTCGGGGGACAGCATCGCCTCGTCGTCATGTTCGTCGTGATCGATGCTGTCGCGTTCCAGCGGGATGGTGCGACGGCGATAGGCCCCTGTTGTCAGCGCCCGCGTGATGCGGTTCACCGCAAAGGCCATGTCGTCAAAGCTGTTGTTATTCAGCATCCGTTGCAGGTGTTCGAACGCCGCCATGCCCGGAAAGGCCCAATAGGGTTCGATCAGCGACAGGGAGTCAAATAGCGCAGCGCATTTGCTGCGCAGGGCTTCGATTTCCTTGGCTGTGGTGGCGCGGGTCAGGCCGCTCGCCGCTTCACGCAGCGCGCTCCATCGGTCGGACCTCAGCTGAATTGCCGACGAATAATCGTTCATAGAATGCATCAATCGTACTCCGCTTTGGGCGGTCGACCGCTGCATCCCGGTGTCCGGCACTTTTGAAAAGCGCCGGACCTGAACGCCGCAGCCTAGCCGCTAGATGTCGGCCCGCTGCCCGGCAGATCACCGGGCTTTACGGGTGGATTTGGTGTCGCTGCAGCCGGAGCCACAGGTGTTTCGGCAGGGGCCGTGATATTGGCAGTCCCCGCCGTTGGATTTGGTAGCGGTTCGGGGGCAAAGCCCGGCTGAACCGCAGGTGTCGTTGTTTCATGCCCTTTAAACACAGGCGCGTCCGGTACCCGCTGCGCGGGCACATCGACGTGCAGACCGGCGCGGGTCCCCTGATGGGGCACCTCAAGCGGACCAAGCGTGTTCAGATAGGCGTCCGTCCCGCTGGAACGGTCATAGATCGAGAAGTCGGTAGACCGGTCGCGGAAGGATTTAAGCACCTGCCCCAGACCCTTCATGCCGGTTTCGCGCTGACGACGCACCATCGACAGATCGACTTCGATCGGGAACATGTCTTCCTGACCGGCGGACTGGTGCAGGACCATCGATGTCGGATCGACGACCAGCGATTTGCCGACGCCACCTGCGCCCAAGCCGTTGACTGCAAAGACATAGCACTGGAACTGCGCCGCGGTCGCGCGGGCAATCGCCAGCTCTGCGTCACGGTCGGTGGTGCCCGTCAGAACAGGTGTCAGCAGAACCTCGACGCCTTGGCTGGTCAGCTGGCGCGTGGTTTCGGGGAACCACATGTCATAGCAGATCGACAAGCCGAAACGCCCGACTTCCGGCACGTCGAAGACACAGAATTCGGTACCCGCCGCGATGCCGGATTCATAGGGCCGGAACGGGAACATCTTGGCGTAGCGGCGGATGATCTCGCCCTCGGGGTTGATCACCACGGCGGTGTTGTACACGCGCCCGTCCTCGGGATTCTTGAGGAACATGGAGCCGGGGATCAGCCAGACACGGTGCTTGCGCGCAGCGGCCTGAAACACCTCGAGCGTTTCATTCTCGGGGGGCAATGCAAACCGGTCAAGCGGGCCAAAGGGGGCCAGCTCGGAAAACAGGACCATCTGGGTCCAGGGAAAACGCGCCATCAGGATGTCCAGCCGTTGGATCATGCCATCGACGTTGGACTCCAGCGCGTTGACGTACATCTGCACGCCTGCAATCGCAAAAGGTGTCATAACTTGTCACTCCGTCCAAACGGGCGGAAGGGGCCGGAAATACTCCGCCCATACGCCCAAGGTGACAAGTCCATACTCCCATTGTTGGGAATATTAAACACGTGACGTGATGGCGAACCCACCGTCATTTGCATGGCTTCTATGCGTAACATGCACAAACTAATCTGTTACACCACCGCTGCTTTGCGGGCCGCACGTGCATTGCGGCCCCGTTGCATGACGACCACGAGGGCCAGCAACAACAGCGCAGGGATAAACATCCAGTATTTACTTGGGGTTGCGACGGGTTTGAGCACGCGCAGCACCTCTTGGTCCCAATCCAGACCCGCCGATTGCGCGGCAGAGTTGTACAGAACGTCGTCGATGAACATCTGGTCGCCCTCGACACGGGTGATCACGCCGGCAGCCTCCAGCCGTTCTTCGCCCGTGGTGCCTTCTTTGATGGGCAGAAGGGCGACAAATTCGATCGGATCACCCAGATCATTGATACCCGCGACGCGCAGGCGCAGATCCTCCCCAAGCGGTGTGTCGGCCGCGGCCTGCACAATCTCGGCCGGTGCTTCTTCGGTATAAGGCGGAAAGACCATATCCATCCAGAAACCGGGCCGGAACAGGGTAAAGGCGATCAGCAAGAGGGCAATCGTCTCGTAGAAGCGGTTCCGCGCAAGGAACCAGCCCTGGGTCGCCGCTGCAAACAACAGCATCGCAAAGGTCGCGACAATGAAGACGAATATACCCTGCACCATCGTCACATCAATCAGCAGAAGTTCGGTGTTGAAGATGAACAGGAACGGCAGCGCCGCCGTCCGCAAGCTGTAAAAGAACGCGACGACACCGGTCTTGATCGGATCCCCACCAGACACAGCCGCGGCGGCAAAGCTCGCCAGCCCGACCGGAGGCGTCACATCAGCCATGATGCCAAAGTAGAATACGAACAGGTGAACGGCGATCAGCGGCACGATCAGACCGTTCTGCTGCCCCAGTGTCACAATGACAGGTGCCAGCAGGGCCGACACAACGATATAGTTCGCCGTTGTCGGCAACCCCATCCCAAGGATCAGCGACAGGATCGCGGTCAGGAACAGGATCGCAAGGATATTGCCGCCCGACAGAACCTCGACCACATCGGCAAGCGCCGAGCCAACGCCGGTCTGGCTGACAACGCCCACGATGATACCGGCGGTCGCCGTGGCGATACCGATACCGATCATATTGCGCGCCCCGACGACCAAGCCGTCGATCAGGTCACGCACCCCCGCAACCACATCATTGGCAAACTGGCTTTCGCCCCGGAAAATCGCCATCAGCGGGCGCTGTGTCACGAGGATAAAGATCATGTAGGTCGTGGCCCAGAACGCCGACAGGCCAGGGGACAGACGATCCACCATCAAGGCCCAGACCAGAACGACAATCGGCAGGATAAAGTGCAGGCCCGACCGCACCGTTGGACCGGGCAAGGGCAGACGCGTCACCGGCTCGTTCGGATCATCCAGTACCAGCGGCTCTTCCTTCGACCCGATATACAGCAGACCGGCATAAACCGCGGTCAGCGAGGCAAAGATGATATAGCCCGCGCTGTTGGGGAAGGCAGGACGCAGCCAGCCCATGCCATAGTAGACAGCAAAGCTCAGCGCGCAGATGCAGGCGATGATAAAGGCGGACACCAGCAAGCGCTGCACAATCGGCTTGGGCGTATAGGGGCGTTCCAACCCGACCATACCGGCCTTCAGCGCTTCGAGGTGCACAATATACACCAGCGCGATGTAAGAGATCACCGCGGGCAGAAACGCGTGTTTCACCACATCGAAATAGGGGATGCCCACATATTCAACCATCAGGAAGGCCGCGGCCCCCATGACGGGCGGCATGATCTGACCATTGACCGAAGACGCAACCTCGACCGCGCCGGCCTTTTCAGAACTGAACCCCACCTTTTTCATCAGTGGAATGGTAAATGTCCCCGTGGTCACGACGTTGGCGATGGATGAGCCAGAGATCAGCCCCGTCATGGCAGAGGACACAACAGCAGCCTTCGCAGGCCCGCCTTTCATGTGACCCATCATGCTGAAGGCGACCTGGATGAAATAGTTACCGGCACCGGCCTTATCCAGCAGCGCGCCGAACAGGACGAAGAGGAATACGAAAGACGTCGACACACCAAGCGCGATGCCGAACACACCTTCGGTGGTGATCCACTGGTGGTTCACGATCTCGGAAAGCGAGTTACCCTTATGCGCGATGATATCCGGCATCATCGGGCCCAAGACGTTGTAGACAAGGAAGACCGACGCAACGATCATCAGCGCAGGTCCAAGGGCGCGGCGCGTTGCCTCTAGCAGGATCATGATGCCGATCACGAAAACGACCGTGTCTTGCATGTTCGGCGCACCGACACGGCCCGAGATTTCGCGATAATACACAAACAGATACAACGCAGCCGCCGCGCCAACCAGCGCCAAGGCCCATTCCCACAAGGGGATACGGTCTTTGGGCGATCCAAGCACAACGGTTGCGACAATGGCGATGGCGACCAGCGGGATCCACCAGGTCGGCGTGCCGTCTTTGGCCGCGACCATGAACAGATAGGCCAGCACGACGGGCACGATAATCCCCAGCCCCAGTTGTACCTTGGTGCGCGCGGCGGGGAAGGCGGCGATGCCAAGGAAAATAGCAAAGGCCAGATGGATTGACCGGGCTTCGGTGTCGTTAAAAACACCCCAGCCGAAAACAAAAGGAAGCGGGGAGGCGATCCACAGCTGGAACAGCGACCACGCCAGCGCAGTCAACGCCAGAAAGACGCCAACGCTTCCGGTCGCTGACCTGCCACCCGTGTCCGAAGACGCGACAAGTTCATCCAGTTCGCTTTGGCTCAGCCCGCCTTTTCCGGCGGCTTCGGCTTCTACAGCGGCGGCTTGGTGTTGATCGTTCTGTGACATCTTCGTCCCCTTGGTGGCCCCGTATCAGGACGGGTGCACGTTTATTGTCGGTCGACTGCGGTCGTTGCCGCAGGATGCGAACGCGAGGCTGTCCTCGCGTTCGCGAATGGTCAAGCGGCGGGCTTATTCAATCCAGCCACGCTCTTTGTAGTACTTCGCCGCACCATCATGCAGAGGGGCGGACAGACCGTCTTTGATCATCTCTTCTTCTTTGAGGTTCTCAAACGCGGGGTGCAGCTTTTTGAAGCGGTCAAAGTTGTCGAACACAGCTTTTACAACTTCGTACACGACTTCTTCATCCACATCAGCGGAGGTCACAAAGGTCGCTTTCACGCCGAATGTTTTCACATCCGCGTCGGTGCCTTTGTACATGCCACCGGGGATGGTGGAGTATGCGTAGAAGGGGTTATCGGCGACCAGCTTGTCGATCGCTTCGCCTTCAACCGGCACCAGCTTGGCGTCAACGGTGGACACGGCTTCCTGGATCGACCCGTTGGGGTGTCCCACGGTGTAGATGATCGCGTCGACCTTGTTATCGCCCAAAGCGGCGGCCTGCTCGGCTGGCTTCAGCTCGGATGCGAGCGCGAAGTCATCCATGGTCCAGCCTTTGGCATCCAGAACGACTTCCATCGTGGCGCGCTGACCGGAACCGGGGTTACCGACGTTGACGCGTTTGCCTTTCAGGTCGTCAAAGCTTTCGATGCCGGAATCGGCACGCGCGATGACGTTGAAGGGTTCGGCGTGTACAGAGAAGACCGCGCGCTCTTTGTCGAACTTGTCGCCTTCGAACTGCGAAGACCCGTTGTACGCGTGGAACTGCCAGTCGGACTGGGCAACACCCATGTCCATGTCACCCGCCTTGATGGCGTTGATGTTGGCGATGGAACCGCCGGTGGACGGAGCGGTACATTTCAGGCCGGTTTTGGCGCTGTCACGGTTTACCAAGCGGCAGATCGATTGACCCACGACAAAGTAGACGCCGGTCTGGCCGCCGGTCCCGATGGTGATGAATTTCTCCTGCGCGGTGGCGGCGGTACCCGCGACCAGTGCAGAGGCGATGGCGATGGACTTGAAAATAGTCATTTGAAGTCTCCCAACTTAATTGTCTGAACACACGTCATTGATGCGCATGCTCTCCGTCATGGTTGAAATGAGCGCAGATATTCCGAAGCAAAACAAGCTGATTTATTGCGATTTTTCCCCGAAATAATGCTCTGACCCTGTGCGAATCGCGGCGTGAAATCATGAATTATTTTCACTATGCGGTACACATGGCACCCGTCATTTAGTGGACGCGTATGGTAAATCGCAACGCGAAAAACGATGTAATAAACTGATTTTCCATATTTATTTCACTTCCCCCAATCCCGTGCCTAAAAATACTAGCGCGCAGCGGCACAAAATCAAAACTGCGGGCCGGAATATGCGCCGGACATCTGCCTTCGCCGCGCGGTACTTTCGGGTTATTTGTGCTATATAACCGAAAAAGCAGCGATTTTCGACCCAGACGCGCCAGCAGGAGCCCCACATGAAAGCACTCAAATCCCTCGGCCGCTTTGGCCTTTTTGCGACTGTCATCGTCCTTTTCGGCGCCTTCGCGATGCTCACAGCGCTGTGGTCGTGGTGGATGGTCCTTCCATCAGTGATCTTCGGCGTCCTCGCGGTGATGGGGGTGTACGACCTGATCCAGACCAAACATTCGATCCTGCGCAATTATCCGGTGCTGGGACACATGCGGTTTTTCTTTGAAGGTATCCGCCCGGAAATCAGGCAGTATCTGATTGAATCCGATCAGGACGAAGAACCCTTCAGCCGTGATGACCGGTCGCTGGTCTATCAACGCGCCAAAGGCGTGGAAGACGCGCGGCCTTTTGGCACGCGGATGCGGGTCTATGATGCGGGGTATTCATGGGTCACCCATTCGGTCCAGCCGGTCCATATCACCGACACGGATTTTCGCGTGACCATCGGCAACAAGGACTGCAAGCAGCCCTATGATGCGTCGATCTACAATATCTCGGCGATGAGCTTTGGGTCGCTATCGGCCAATGCGATCAGCGCCCTGAACAAGGGGGCCAAGATGGGCCAGTTCGCCCATGACACCGGCGAAGGCGGGATCAGCCGCTATCACCGCGAGGGGGGCGGCGATCTGATCTATGAAATCGGGTCGGGCTATTTTGGCTGCCGCACAGAAGACGGGCAGTTTGACCCCGACAAATTCAAGGAGCAGGCCGCAAGCGACCAGATCAAGATGATCGAGCTTAAGTTGAGCCAGGGTGCCAAACCCGGTCATGGTGGCATGCTGCCCGCGTCGAAGATCAGTGCCGAGATCGCGGCGGCACGGGGCATCCCGATGGGGCACGACTGTATCTCGCCCGCTGCCCATTCGGCGTTCACCTCTCCTGTTCAGATGATGGAGTTTCTGGGCAAGCTGCGCGATCTGTCGGGCGGCAAGCCTGTGGGGTTCAAGCTGTGCATCGGCCACCAGCGTGAATTCATGTGTATGGTCAAGGCGATGCTGGACACCGGGATCGTGCCTGACTTTATCGTCGTCGACGGCACCGAAGGCGGCACGGGCGCTGCCCCGCTTGAATTCGCCAACCACGTCGGCATGCCGATGGTCGAGGGGCTGACCTTTGTGCACAACACCCTGCGCGGTGCCGGTATTCGCGATCAGGTGAAACTGGGCGCGGCGGGCAAGGTCGTATCAGCCTTTGATATCGCCCGTGCGCTGGCTTTGGGCGCGGATTGGTGCAATTCCGCCCGCGGGTTCATGTTTGCGGTGGGCTGTATCCAGGCGCAAGCGTGCCACACCAATCACTGCCCCGTCGGCGTCGCGACCCAAGACCCCACGCGCCAACGCGCCCTGGATGTGGATGACAAAAGCCAGCGTGTCGCGCGGTTCCACCGCAATACGCTGATGGCCTTGGGCGAGATGACAGGCGCCGCCGGCCTAGAGCACCCCAGCGATTTCCTGCCCCGCCATATGATGATGCGGCAAAGCGATAACAGCATGGTGCAGGGTGATCAGGTCTATGGCTACCTGCCCGAAGGCTATCTGCTGGATGATCAATCGCCCGACTATAACGGCAATAAAACCCGTTGGGCGCGGGCGCAGGCCGACAGCTTTGTACCGTTTGATTAAACGCGCCCAAGACCGGCAACACAAAAGGCGCGCAGGTTTCCCGGCGCGCCTTTCATTTTGATTACAGAGCTTACTTTGCTTCTTCGGCGACCGCGGCAGCGACGGAGGCTTCGAAAATCCCGAGCCCCTCTTCGATGATCTCATCCGACGCGGTCAGCGGCACCATCACACGCACGGCGTTGCCCTGCATGCCGCAGCTCAGCAGCAGCAGACCGCGCTTGAGCGCGTGGGCAATAACACGTTTGGTGAAATCACCGTCCGGTGTCGCGGTGTCAAAGTCGGTCACAAACTCGACCGCGACCATCGCACCCAGACCGCGGATATCCCACATGCGGAAAGGCGCAGAGCGTGCGCCGATCTCGGCAAAGCGCGCCTTGAGGTGTTCCCCCATGTCCAGCGACCGCTGCAGCAGGCCTTCTTCCTCAATCGCCTCGATCGCGGCAAGCGCTGCGGCACAGGCGACGGGGTTGCCGCCGTAGGTGCCACCCAACCCGCCGGGGATCATCGCGTCCATCACATCAGCGCGGCCAATCACACCCGCCAGTGGATAGCCACCCGCCATCGACTTTGCGACGGTGATCAGATCGGGGGTAACGCCGGAGTGTTCGATGGCAAACCATTTGCCGGTCCGGCCAAAGCCCGCCTGCACTTCGTCGGCGATCAGCATGATACCGTGCTGGTCACAGATTTCGCGCAGCTGGTGCATCATCTCGAACGGCACAGGGGTATACCCACCCTCGCCCAAGACGGGCTCGATGATGATGGCGGCCACACGTTCGGGCTGCGCATCGGTCAGGAACAGGTTCTTCAGGCCGGTGATCGCATCCTCGACCGTGATCCCGTCGCGAGGCGATGGGAAAGGCGCGCGGAAGATATCGGACGGGAAGGGACCAACGTCTTTTTTGTAAGGAGAGATTTTACCCGTCATCCCCAGCGTCAGCAGCGTGCGCCCGTGGTAGCCGCCGGTAAAAGCGATCACACCGGGGCGGCCAGTTGCAGCCCGCGCGATCTTGACCGCGTTTTCCACCGCCTCGGCACCGGTTGTCACCAACAGCGTTTTCTTGGGCGCGTCACCGGGGGCCAGCGCGTTCAGCTTTTCCGCCAGTTCGATATAGGGGGCGTAGGGCACAACCTGAAAGCTGGTGTGCGTATATTGGTCTTCTTGCGCCTTAGCTGCCGCGATCACCTTGGGGTGACGGTGGCCGGTGTTCAGCACGCCGATGCCGCCGACGAAGTCGATGTAGCGGTTGCCGTCCACGTCCCAAAGTTCCGCGTTCTCGGCGTATTTCGCATAGATCGGCGCCGCAGAGGCAACGCCACGTGGAACAGCCTGTTCACGGCGGGCGATCAACTGAGCGTTGGTTTCGACAGATACGTTTGCATCAAGCATGTCGGGCACGACGCTGCTTTTTGCCGGTTTCTTTGCAGCGGCCTTGCGCGGCTGCTTTTTGACAGTACTAGGCATATACAAATCCTCTTGTTGAAACGCGACCCGCGTTTAAAATCCTCTTATTGCGTTTAATTTAATTGTCAATATAGATTTGCCTCAGCGCGCGTCAGTTGAATCGGCTGCGCCAAAATTTGCCTGTGATCGCACCAAGATACGGGTTAGGAAGCTGACAGAAATAATCCGGGGACCGGACGTGGACATAGGTCAAAGACTAAGATCGATTCGAGAAGAACGCGGCCTGTCTCAGCGCGAACTGGCGACCAAGGCAGGGCTGACCAACGGCACCATCTCCCTGATCGAGAAGAACAAGACGAGCCCCTCGGTCGCGTCCTTGAAAAGCCTGCTGGACGCGATCCCGATCAGCATGGCTGAATTCTTTTCAACGCTGGAAGATACGCAATCGCCCAAGGTCTTCTACCGCGAGAGCGAGTTTACCAAAGTCTCCCCCACCTATGACGGTCAGGTGTCGTTGCGCCAGCTTGGCAATGCGGAGCAACACTCCTTGCAGGTGCTGCACGAAACCTACCCGCCCGGCGCGGATACAGGCCCCGAACTGCTGGTGCATGAGGGCGAAGAAGCTGGTGTGGTTATTTCCGGAGAGATCGAGGTGACGGTCGATGATGCCGTCGCCGTGCTTGCACCGGGGGATGGCTATCTTTTTGACAGCCGCTTGCCGCACCGGTTCAGAAACATCGGCGACGTACAATGCATTGTTGTAAGTGCATGTACGCCGCCGAGTTTTTGATTTCGTTTTCTTGACGTGCGGATGGCCCGCACTAAACCTTTGATTATCGTTCGTCGTCGCGCCGGGAATGGCTATGCAATGACGATCTTTGGCGCTTTTTCTCTTCGCTGCCCCGTTGCGTGGTCAGCGAAACGATAGCGATTGCGGCCAAAGCGAGAATCAAAAATGAAGCGATAAACAAATCTGTCGTCATTGATGCCTCCTGTTCGCTTGTGTGGCTCGTTCAGGAGACTAACAGCCCACGGGTCACATGGTTCCACAGGCTGGAGGGCGCAATTGCTGCATTGCAGAGTTTGCGCGGCGCTTTGCTGAGACGGCGAATGTCGCCTGACATACGCGATCGGGACCACATCCATCGCGAAACCACCGAAAGTCCCATGAATTCCGCAGGTTGCACCCCAACAGGCCCCGCTGGCTGGGACGCGAAGGATTCACCGCCGACATACTGAAAATAAATTTAATTTTACCGAGTTTTCTGCGCCGAACCCTCAGTAGTCGTAGACTTCTTTCGCCTGCAGCGGCACGTGGAACTCAACGCTCAGCGTATAGGTGCCCTCTTCATCGATGATCTCTACCTGCCCGTTCAACTGACGCGAGAACGCGTTGATCAACCGGGAGCCAAGGCCGGTCCCTGCTTCGGGATCAATATTGCCGGTGGTGTTCTTAACAAACAGCAACGCCATTTCCGGCTGGGTATGAGACAGGCTTACCTCGATATGTCCCTTTGCCTTGCCGTCGGCGGCGACATATTTCAGCGCATTGGTAATCGCCTCGGACACCAGCAACGTCAGCGGTGCGGCGTCGTCGGGGTCAAGCTGAACCGCCTCGTAGTTTTGCGACACCGTCACGCCAGAGCCGGACGGCAGACCTACGCTAAGGAGCTGGTTCACGATCTCATGCATGAGCGCGCCACCGTCGACGCGGGTCAGGTTGTCGTTCTGGTAAAGGCTTTTGTGCACTGTCGCGAGGCTGAGGATCCGGTCCTGCAAACGCTGCAGCACGCGTTTCGCATCCGATGTGGTCGCCTGACGGATCTGCATGTTCATGATAGAAGAGATCAGCTGAAGGTTATTCTTCACCCGGTGATGCACTTCTTTCAGCAGAATATTCTTTTGGCGCAAATTGTCTTCTAGCGACGCTTCATCCCGCAGGATCGATTCCGCCATACCGACAAAGGCATGCTCCATATTCACGATCTCGGTCGGGACGACCCCCCCCAAGGGCGTGCGCGGCAAGGTTCTGTTCAACGCGAAATGGCGCATCTGCCGACCAAGTTTGCGGATGTGTTTAATGGCCAGACGGTTCAGCGCCCAGAAGGCCACGACAAGGCTTGCCAGCCACATCGCCACCGGCAGCACGAAGCTAAGCGTTGTCATCGCCCCTGCCTGAAGCAGCGGGGAATCCTCGGGCCAGACGCTCATGGCGTAGGCAACACCGGGGACGATGGGCAAAACGGCATAGACGCGGTCCTGCCCTTGCTGGTTGGTATCATGGAAGACGCGACCAGACTGGCCCACATACCATTTCAACGCGGCAAAGGAGGGCAGCTCTTGCTCGGCCGCTTCAAGGCTATTTTTGGTCGTCAGGATGTCGCCCTGCGCGTTGAAGGTCAGCATCGCGATCGGCTGCGACCCTGTCTCGGGCACCGGTGCGTCGTTAAAAACCTTTTCGGGAATGGACAGGTTGATAAAGCCGATCAGCTCTTCTTCCACTTTAAGCGGGTTGGTGACGATCAGCACCGGTTCCTTGCTTTGTGCCGGCGTGCTGGTGACATTCGCCATGCGACTTTTGTGTTCGATCATCTTTTGAAATACAGGCCGGTCCGACACGTTTCCCGAAACGCCTGTCGACACGCAGTCCATCCGCCCGTCGTTTTGGATGAAGCTTGCGACTGTATAAAGGTCGGAGGATTGCTGATATTCGCGCATGAAGGCGCTGCAGGATACATTGTCAGACTTGATCAGTTTGACCACGGACGCCAAAGCCGCCGCTGCGCCGAACGCTTCCTGAATGGTGCCGCTTTCCTTCGCCGACGCTTGCTCTGTAATGGCAAGCAGCGACAGTTCGGCATTCTCGAGGTTCTGCTCCGCAATCTCTCGCGTCTGCACAACGGCGATCAAACCGATGGGCAGCAACGCAAGCGATAGGAAAAGCAGCACGCGAAACGCGAGGCCACGAAAGATATTTGTGGACAGAAACCCCGACGTCACGATCAGAAAGAAGACACTTTAGATGCCGAGATAACCGACATCGTCGCATCATCCGTCATTTCGAGACTTTCGTCATCGCGCAGGCCCATCAGCTCAGCCAGTCGCGCACGGGCACGGTTCGTCCGGCTTTTGATCGTACCGACGGCAACGCCACACATCTCGGCGGCTTCCTCGTAGGAAAAGCCTGATGCACCGACCAACAGCAATGCTTCGCGCTGTTCGTCTTTCAGCAAACCCAGAGCTTTGCGGAAATCGGTCATTTGCATATGCCCGTCATGCGCTGGCTTTTCGGCAAGGCTTTCGGTGAACACACCATCCACATCAGCGACCTCGCGGTTGGCTTTACGACGGGAAGAATAATAGGTGTTCCGCAAAATTGTGAAGAGCCAAGCGCGCATATTTGTGCCGACTTCAAATTTTTCGATGTTGGTCCAGGCTTTGACCAGAGTATCCTGAACCATGTCATCCGCGACGGCACCGTTCCGGGTCAGGCTGATGGCAAAGGCGCGCATGGCGGGCAAGTGCTCCACCAGTTGGTCGCGGGGATCAGAATTGCTCATCCTTTTTTACCAGCGTTTTTATCCTGTTCTTTCAACTGATTAAGCAGGTCTTTAAATTTATCGGGAATCCCTTCTTCCATCGTCTCGTCATAAACGCGGCGAAGATTTTCGTCGATAAAGCGCTCACGCTCGTCGTTTTGGCCTGATTGCATGAACAAGTTTCCTGCCTTCTTTAAATACTGTATTTATACATATGACACGGAACCAAACACAGCGTTAGGGGGTTTGGTTCCAGAAATATTTTAAAAGGACGACAATAAATGACGGATGTCACCGAAACACCAAGTGTCAGCGATGCGTTGGGTGAATGCCTTCCTTACCTGCGTCGCTACGCGCGCGCACTGACCGGCAGCCAGAACAGCGGCGACGCTTTTGCAGCCGCCTCGCTCGAAGCGATTTTGACGGACCGGTCGGTTCTGGATGGTGTAGACACCCGCACAGGTGTGTTCCGCGTTTTGTACGGCATCTGGGCCAGCGCCGGTGCGCCTGTCGAGGAAGGTGAAAGCGGCCCCCGCGCCAAGGCGCAAAAGCACCTCGCCAAGCTGACCAACCACAGCCGCGAAGCGTTGCTGCTGCACACGATCGAAGGGTTCTCCTTTAAGGAAGTCGGCCAGATCATCGGTGTTGAAGAAGGCGAAGCCAGCGAGCTGGTGCAGATTGCCCGCCGCGAAATGGCAGATAGCGTGACCGGTTCGGTCATGATCATCGAGGACGAGGCGATCATCGCGATGGACATCGAATCCATCGTCGCCGAAATGGGCCACCGTGTGACCGGTGTTGCGCGCACGCGTGACGAAGCTGTCAAACTGGGCAAGGCGGATGTGCCGGACTTGATCCTTGCGGATATCCAGCTGGCCGATAACTCCTCCGGTATCGATGCCGTGAACGACCTGCTGCGCGATCTGGGTAACCGTCCGGTGATCTTCATCACCGCATTCCCCGAGCGTCTGCTGACTGGCGACAAGCCCGAACCCGCGTTCCTGATCTCCAAGCCCTACACGGTGGATCAGGTCGTATCGGCTGTTTCGCAAGCGATGTTCTTCTCGTCGACAGAGACGCTGCACAGCTAAACCGGCATACACGCAAACAAACGAGGCCGCGGTGGTTCCACCGTGGCCTTTTTTTATCGATACTGTGGGATGCAAGCCACGCCTTTAAGGAACTTATATCTACAGGGCGCGTTTGGTTGGTGAACACATGAATAATGGAGACCACCATGGCCAAGGACGTAACCAACACAAGCAACCTGTCTGTCGATGATATCTCGGTCCAGCTGGCCGTTTTGAAAGACGACATCGCGTCGCTGACAAGCACAATGGCCGATCTGACCAAAGCCAAAAGCGCCGAAGCCGCCAACCAGGCGAAATCCACAGCGCAGGATTTGGCGAACTCCGGCCGTGACAAGGCATTGGAAGCGCAGCAAACAGCCGAAGACTTTGTACGCACACAACCAGCCGCCGCATTGGGTATCGCTGCCGGTGTCGGCTTTATCGCCGGTCTGTTCGCGACACGCCGCTAATGTTCGAATATGTGACGGATAGGGTTGCCCAAAAGGCAACCCGAACGGCGCAAACTGCCGCCATCGGCTTTGGCGCAATGCTGTGCCTGATTGTGGGCGGGGCGTTTCTTGCCGTCGCCGCGTGGCTGTTCTTGCTTAGCATCACCACACCGCTGGTAGCCTGCCTGATTATGGGCAGCCTGTTTTTCGGTATGGGTCTTGTATTGATTGCGGCCCTGTCGATCCGAGCGCGTGCAATCCGGCGTCAGAAACGCGAAGCCGCCTTGCGCGCACAGGCGATGCAACAAGCGCAAGCCACCGGCGGCGTCGGCGGAATCGCCGCGATCATCACGGCTTTCGTCAACGGTCTGAACGCAGGGAAGCAAGCGCGTCGCTAATGCCTTGCACCATGGTGTCATTGGTGAAAGGCCGGTCTACGACGGAATAGATGTAGGTGTCGGGAATGCTTTGACCTTCGCCGTATAGAACATAGGCGACATCTTTCGTGGGCAGGTCTGCGGCAAAGAGTTCCGACAGGTCATTCGACGTGCCGGACACAAGTGCCACGGCCTGAGACGAACAGCTGCGCAGTTCAGAGACAAAAGCGGAAAGGGTTTCGGACACAGACAATGCGGCGTCACCGAATGCCTGTTCCAGCATGTCGATCACATCCGCCCGAACGATCGGGTCAGTATCGAATACGAAAAAAGGAATCACATCGCGCCTTTCTAATCCCGCAAAGGTAGCAATATTTCCAAAGCGCCGCGTTAAACTATGACATACGAGTTAGGAATTTTTTCATGGGTATCGATTGCCGCTATTGTCCGCTTCACAAAAAGGACGCCTTTGTCACCATGACAAGGGAAGAGCTTGAGTTCATGCAGAAATTCAAGGTCGGTGAGCTTAGCGTCGACCCCGGCACGACAATCCTCATGCAGGGGTCCAACTCCCCCCAACTCTATACGGTGCTGTCCGGCATGGGCATCCGGCATAAGTCGCTGGATAATGGTGAACGGCAGGTCATTAACTTTGTCTTCCCCGGCGATTTCATGGGGCTTCAGGCCGGTATGCTTGGCGAAATGGGCCACAGCGTAGAGGCGCGGACGCATATGCGCATGTGTGTGTTCAACCGCTCGGATTTCTGGACCTTCTTCCGCAGCAATCCCAGCCGCGCGTTCGATATCACATGGCTCGCCGCGATAGAGGAGCATTTCCTTGGCGAAACGCTTGCCACTGTCGGCCAACGCACCGCGCTGCAAGCGGTGTCATGGGCAATGCTCAAGTTCTTTGAACGCGGGATGGGGCTGGGGTTGGTGACAAATAACACAATGACCCTGCCCTTCACGCAACGCGATCTGGCGGATGCTTTGGGTCTATCGCTTGTTCATACCAACAAAACCCTCGCGAAGCTGCGTGACCAGCAACTCGCGTCCTGGTCGGATCAGGTGCTGCAGGTCAATGACCTCGACAAGCTCGCCGATGTTGCCGAGACAGAGCGCAGCAAACCGGCCAAGCGCCCCTTGATGTAGGCGCTATTCCTTGCTCACACTTACCAGATTATCCGCAACATAGGCACCGCGTTTGCCAAGCGGCCGGTCACGGCCAATGGTGCTGTCAGGGCGCGTGCGCAGTTCAACCTGCGCGTTCCACGACGCCCCCATTAGCACCAGAAAACTGCTGATCCACAGCCAGACCAGCATGGCGATCACAGCGCCAATAGACCCGTAGACCTGATTGTAATTGCCGAAGTTCGCAACGTAATAGCTGAACCCGATCGACACCACCGCCCATGAAAACACCGCGAAAACGGCCCCCCATGTCAGCCAGCCAATGCGCGCCGCACGACGGTTCGGACCAAAGCGGTACAGCACACCAACACCGGCCAATAGCACCAAAATCGCGATGCTCCAGCGGATGATCTCGGCGACGAAATAGCCGAATACCCCCAGGGGGATGAACGACAGCACAATCGGTGCGATCACCACAGTGATCAGCGCAATCAGCCCCACCATCACCAAGGTAAAGGTCAGCATCAGCGCCCGCAGATAGTGCCGCGCGGCGTTGCGATTGCGTTCACTATACACGCTATTCAGGCCGATCATCATCGCGCCCACACCTGCCCGCGCCGACCACATCGCCACCAGAACCGAAGCCGCACCAGCCCACCCCAGTTTGCCGGTGCTGGTTGTGACCAACGACACCACCTGATCATTGAGAATATCATAGACGTCATCGGGCAGCAGACCGCGCATGTCTTCCAGCTGGGCGATGACAACCACAGGGTCAGAGATCAGGCTCAGGATCGTGACCAACGCGGCAAGGGCGGGAAACAGCGACAACATCGCATAAAAAGCGACCCCCGCCGCGATAAGCGAGACGTTCTTTTCAGAGATATCAACCAGCGCCGCTTTCAGCGCATCCCAGTACAGCTTTACGGTGCCCACCGATTTCTGTGTCAAAACCCTTGATCCTCGTTCCCCACGGCTGCGGCCCCTGCCACATCACATTTACGCTACTTTTCCTCTTCTACCTCATCGCGCACCTGACCCCAAGCGACGAGGGTAAAGATGATCGTTCCGCCAACAATGTTGCCCGCAAGCACCGGTAAGAAGAACTCGAACACCGCCGCCATCAGGCCAAGCTGGCCGTCCAATATCATCACCGCCATCTCGACCGACCCCGCAACGATATGCGCAAAATCCCCCGCGGCGATAAGCCAGGTGAACACAAGGATCAGGAAGAACGACGTCTCATCCGCCTGCGGCATCATCCAGACGATAAGCGCGACGATGACCCCCGCCGGAATGGCCCGCCAGAACCCCTGATAGGCGCCCATGCTGGTTGCGTGATGCGACAGGTCCAGAATGGCCGGCAGCACCTCGGGCGAAATCGCGGGCGTCCAGAGAAACAGCATCGCCGCGGCAAAGGCCCCCACCACATTCGCCGCCAGCACGATCCCCCACAGGCGGAACATGCACATCAGCGAATGCCACGTCTTGGCCCGCATGATCGGTAAAACGGTGGTGATGGTGTTTTCGGTAAACAGCTGCATCCGCCCCATGATCACCGCCAGAAAACCCAGCGAATAGCCCAGGTTCTCGATCAGGAAACGATGCGCGGTATCGGGCAGATAGGTCCGGAACACGGCCTCGCCCAGAACCGACAGGCTGATCATCACCCCCGCCGCGATCCCCGACCAGATCAACGACCGCTTGCTGCGCGCCAGCTCTTCCTCGCCCTCACGGCGGATCACCTCGTAGATCAGCTTGGGCGACAGCGCCGTCGCTTCGCTGACCGATTTCTCCTCGGCTTGCGCGTCCTGTGGTTTCTTACGCGAAACCCTGCGTTGAATAAGAGGGGCCATTCCTGCGCTCCTGAAAACTACGAACAAATGGGGCCGAGCCCGCAAAATCTGATTGTGATCCAGCATCAAACTAGCGCAGAAACTGCATAAGCACAGAAAGTAACGCAGCAGGGCAGCATAATGTTCACAGAAGATACCAAACTCATGTCGGCAATCCGTGACCGCTTTGCCCATGTTGACAGCTGCCCGTTCCAGGGACCGCGCGTGTTTTTCGAAAACGCTGGCGGCGCGCTGACATTGAACACGGTCGTCGAGACCTCGACCAAATTCGCAGCCATCCCCGACAATCAGGGGCGCGACAACCCCGCGTCCCATGCGCTGGTCGATATCATCAAACAGGCCCGCGCCGATATGGCGTTGTTCTTCAACGCGCCTGACGGGCAGTTCTTTGTCGGCGAAAGCGGGACAGAGCTGTCGTTCCGCCTGATCCGGACAGCCGTCATGGGCAGCGCCCCCGGTGCCGTCATCGGGTCTACTGTGGAACACCCCGCCTCGCGCAGCGCGGCGCAACACTGGGCCGATGTGGCGGGCAAACCCTATATTAGCGTGCCCCACGACAATGCGACAGGTCAGGTAACGCCCGACGCCTACGCCGCTTTGATGACCCCCGAGGTACGAGTCGCCACGATCCTGCACACCTCCCCCGTGACGGGGATCGCCAATGATGTGGCGGGCATCAGCGCCGCGATCCGCGCCATCGCCCCCGACGCCTATATCTTTGTCGACGGCATCCAGCACGCCAGCCATGGGCATATCGACATCGCCAGCTATGACATCGACGGCTATGTCATCTCTCCGTACAAACTGTTCTCGCGCCACGGCTATGGCATTGCCTGGGCGTCAGAGCGTCTTACCGCGCTGCCGATCGAGACACTGGCGAACGGTCCCGCCGGGAATTGGGAAATGGGCACCCGTGACACGGGTGCCTATGCGACATTCTCGGATGTGGTGCGCTATTTCGACTGGCTCGGCAGCCAAGTGTCGGACGCCACTGCCCCCCGCGCGCGGATAGAGGCCGCCGCCGCTGCGATCCACGACCACGAGCAACAGCTGACCAATGCGCTGCTGTTCGGCACGGGAAACCTCGCCGGATTGGCCGATCTGGCGGGCGTCACGATCCTGGGCGGCACCGACAACCCCGACCGCGAGGGGCTTGTGTCCTTCACGCTCGACGCCCTGCCCGCGGCGGATATCGTGGCCCAACTCAACGCCCAAGGCATCCGGACCCATGTGCGCAAGGCGGATCACTACTCCGGCAACATCCTGACCCCGCTCGGGTTTGATGCCGCGGTGCGTGTGTCGCTTTGCCATTACAACTCCATGGACGAAGTCCGCGCCCTGCTCACGGCAATGAAAGACATCGCCGCATAAATGCCCGGTTGCGGCTTCATTTTGCAAAATAAACTCGAATCCGACGGGGCAACTGCAGACTTCGCTTGCCATATATGAACGCCCGTTCAAACATGGCGGTATGACAAGCACTCTCTCTACCGCCATTATCGCCAAGCGTGACGATCTGATCGCGCTGACCCAAGATCTGATCCGCATCCCGACGCTTAACCCGCCGGGTCAGGACTATCGGCTGATCTGCGAATACCTTGATACCCGCCTGCGCAAGCACGGGTTCGAGACGCAGCTGATCCGCGCCTTTGGTACCCCCGGCGATAGCGAGAAATACCCCCGTTGGAACATCATCGCCCGCCGCGAAGGGCGCAGGGCGGGCGAATGTGTCCACTTCAACAGCCACACCGATGTGGTCGAGGTCGGGGCCGGCTGGACGTTTGATCCCTTTGGGGCCGAAATCTCGGACGGCAAGATTTACGGGCGCGGCACCTGCGATATGAAAGGCGGGCTGGCGGCCTCTATCATCGCGGCCGAGACCTTCATCGAACAGCACCCCAATTTCAACGGCGCAATCGAAATCTCCGGCACAGCGGACGAGGAATCCGGCGGCTATGGCGGTGTCGCCTATCTGGCCGAACACGGGCATTTCAACCCGGACCGCGTGCAACATGTGATCATCCCCGAACCGCTGCAAAAAGACCGTATCTGTCTGGGGCACCGGGGCGGCTGGTGGGCCGAGATCGAAACCAAGGGCGAGATCGCCCATGGCTCCATGCCGTTTCTGGGCGATTGCGCCGTGCGCCACATGGGCGCAGTGCTCTCCGAGTTCGAAAACAAGCTGTTCCCCGCCATGGCCGCCCGTCACACAGACATGCCCGTGGTCCCCGAAGGGGCGCGTAGTTCGACGATGAACATCAATTCGATCCACGGTGGGCAAAAGGAAAACGACCCGGATTTCGACGGGCTACCGGCCCATTGCGTGCCAGACAGCTGCCGCATCACCATTGACCGGCGCTTTTTGCTGGAAGAACCGCTGGATCAGGTGCGCGGCGAAGTGCGCGCCCTGTTGGAAGGTCTGCGCGAAACGCGGGTCGATTTTGACTACGAGCTGACAGAGCTGAATTCGGTCCTGCCGTCGATGACCGACCGCGATGCGCCGGTCGTGCAAACTGTCGCCCATGCGATCGAGGATATCATGGGCAAAGCGCCTGAATACGTCGCCTCCCCCGGGTCATACGACCAGAAACACATTGATCGGATCGGCAAGCTCAAGAATTGCATCGCCTATGGCCCCGGCCTGCTAGAGCTGGCGCATAAGCCGGATGAATATATCGGCATCGATGATATGGTCGATAGCGCCTGCGTGATGGGGGCCGCGCTGGAGACGCTGCTGCTTCCGAAAGACTAAGACCCTCAGCCTTCAGCCGTCAGCAAAGGCGTGTGGCGCGGCGATTGCCAGACCGTCGACGATTGCGGTCATCGCGGCCCCCCGGTGCAGTTCGGCCTGCGGAAATGCATCGCGCATGGCACGGTCGATCACGCCCATCAGGCTGGACCCGCCGACAAAAATCAGCTTGGTCACGGCGTCGGGTTTTACCTCTGCCTGCGCCGTCAGATCGGTCGCAACCTGCGCGATCTCCGCTGCCATCTGCGCCAAACTCGCCGCCATCATCGCCGGTGGCAGTGGGACCGTCAGCCCGCGCTCCACGATCTTGAGGTCGATCTGCGGCGGGGCGCTGGCATCGGGGTCATTCGCCGCGATCTTGCCGGCCTCTACCGCGAAGGCCATATCGTGGCCCAGCTCATCCTCCAACACACGTTGCAGTCGGTTCAGCAGCTTCGGCTCTACCGCGTATTTCGCCAGATCCTCGACCGCGCGACGCTGTTCGCGGGTGTAAAGGAACGGGATTTTCTGCCACGTGGCCAAATCGGCGAAGACCGCATGAGGGGCGGCGTGGGTTTCATCACCGAACACATGTTTGATCTGGCTGCCCATCCCCAGATGCGGCATCACATGCTGAAGGCTCAGCTCGCGGTCAAAGTCGGTCCCGCCAATGCGCACCCCTTTGCTGGCGAGGATATGAATGCCCGCGTCACCTTCCTGCCGGAACAGGGTAAAGTCAGACGTACCGCCCCCGATATCGACGATCAGCCCCAGATCGCCGGGTTCAAGCACGGCACGATTGGCCAGGGCCGCAGCCTCGGGTTCGGGCATAAAGCGGACCTGCTTGAACCCGGCTTGCATATAGCATTCGGTCAAATCCACCAACGCCTGCGCGTCCCGCGCCGGATCGGCGCTGTGGAACATCACAGGCCGCCCTGACAGCGCCCGATCAAACTGCTGGCCGGTGGTGCGCTCTGCCTTCGTCTTCAGCTCGGCCAGAAAGCTCGCCACGATGGCGATGAAATCCATGCGTTTGCCCAACAGAACCCGACTTTCGCGCATCAAGGGCGTGCCCAGCAGACTTTTGAGCGCACGCATATAGCGCCCGTCGTCGCCGCCGATCAGCGCCTCTTGGGCACCGCGACCATAGATGATCCGCTTTTCCTCATTATCGAAAAACAGCGCGGTCGGCAGCGTGTTCTGCCCCGCCTCGACGTTAATCAAATGCGGCACACCGTCTACTGCATAGCCCACGGCAGAGTTGGACGTTCCGAAATCGATACCCAAAGTGGGTGACATCGTAGCCATGGCGCGCCCCTTCAAAACCTCAAAAAACGGCGCATAAACCGCGCACAGGCTGGGTACAACCGATAATTGCGACAGCATCCCGACGCTGGTCAAACCTGACAGAACTGGTTAACATTTTCCTTATTGCCAACAGGAGACACCCATGGCCCATCTTCGCAAACGTATTCTAGGCACCTGCGCTGCCGCGCTGATGGCCACCGGCGTCGTCGCGAAAAACGACATCACCGTCGCGATGCAACTTGAGCCACCGCATCTGGACCCGACCAGCGCTGCGGCGGGGGCCATTGATCAGGTGCTCTATTCCAACGTTTTCGAAGGGCTGACCCGCTTTTTGGGCGACGGATCGGTCGTGCCCGGGCTGGCGCAATCGTGGGAAATCTCTGACGATGGCCTGACCTATACGTTCAAACTGCAAAGCGGCGTGACCTTTCACGACGGAACGACGATGGATGCCGCCGACGTCAAATTCTCGCTTGACCGGATCAATGCCGAAGACAGCGCAAATGCCCAAAAGGCGCTGTTCGGCGCGATCTCGGAGGTGACAGTCGTCGACCCGTCGACCGTCGAAATCAAACTGTCAGAGCCGGACGGCAACCTGTTGTTCAACCTCGCATGGGGCGACGCGGTGATCGTGGCACCCGAAAGCATCGACAATATCAAGCAACTGCCCATCGGCACCGGCGCGTTCAAATTCACCAGCTGGACCCAGGGCGACAATATCCGTATCGAGAAGAACCCGAACTACTGGGGGACCCCGGCCGCGCTGGATATCGCCACGTTCAAATTCATCTCTGACCCGACCGCCGCTTTCGCGTCGATGATGGCCGAAGATGTTGATGTCTTCGCCGGCTTCCCCGCGCCCGAGAACCTGCCGCAATTCGAAGCGGACCCGCGGTTTCAAGTGCTTGTCGGTTCTACCGAGGGCGAAACCATTCTGGCGATGAACAACAAACAGCCGCCGTTTGATGACCCCAAGGTGCGCGCCGCCGTCGCCCATGCCATTGATCGTCAAGCCATTATTGACGGTGCGATGTTCGGATACGGCACGCCCATCGGTACGCATTTCGCGCCCCATAACCCGGCCTATGTCGATCAAACCGCGCTGAGCCTGCATGACATCGAAAAATCCAAAGCTTTGCTGGCCGAAGCCGGCTTTGCCGACGGGTTCGAGACCACGCTGGACCTGCCGCCCCCCTCCTACGCCCGCCGCGGCGGAGAGATCATCGCCGCGCAGCTGGCCGAGGTTGGTATCACCGCCAAGATCAACAATGTCGAATGGGCCCAATGGCTTGAGACGGTGTTCAAGGGAAAGAACTTCGGCATGACAATCGTAAGTCACACCGAACCGATGGATATCGGCATCTACGCCAACCCTGATTACTATTTCCAATATGACAACCCCGATTTTCAGGCTTTGATGACCAAGCTGAACACGACAACCGACCCGGAGGCACGCAACGCGTTGCTGGGCGAGGCGCAGACCATGATTGCCCAAGATCACGTCAATGGTTTCCTGTTCCAACTGGCGTCACTGTCCGTTGCAAAGGCAGGTCTGACCGGTCTTTGGCGCAATGCCCCGACGCAGGCTGTCGACCTTACCGGTGTTTCTTGGGCCGAATAGGGCGACATTTGAAGAAAGCGATAGAAGGGGGCTTGGGCCGTGCGCAATGCCCCTTTTTTATACCATATGATTACCCCCCGCTCGCCCGTGGTGTGCCATTGCCCGAGATCGGCAGCGTTTGAACCTTCGCCGCCACCCGCGTAGGGAAAGCGCGCCCGAAGATACCACTGGTCAAGCCGAACTGCCTTATCCGCCCCTCGGACAATAATAGCACTTTGTTCAACGCCGAAATTACACAGGGCTGGCGCGCCGTGATCACCACCGTGCTACCCCGATCCCGCATATGGCGTGCGACCTCTGCCACGATCTGTTCAGCATCGGGACAGCTGAAAAGCGACCGCAGCGGATCATCCATCACAACCAGCGCCGGATTGCAGACCAACGCCCGCGCCAGCCCGATCTGCTGAATCTGCCCTTGGGTTAACGAGGATCCCCCACCGCCGCGCACAACACTCATATACCCATCCGGAAGAGCCATAATGGCGTGGTGAACACGGGCAAGCTTTGCAGCGGCGATCACCTTCGCATCCGTGGTATCGGGGCGAAATCTGGAAATGTTGTCGAAAATCGTCGCGGGTAGAAGATCAATGGTATCGGGCAAATAGCCGATCGCAGGGCCAATCTGCGCGGAAGGCCATCGGGCCAGATTAACGGCATCAAACCGAACCTCACCGGTTGTAGGAGCCGCAACGCCAACAGCCAGTTTTGCCAGTATGCTTTTGCCCGCATTTGGCCCGCCAAGCACGCACAGCCCATCCCCCGGTGACAGGTCAAAAGAGACATCCTTCAGCCCGTTTTCCGCCCGCCCCTCGATCCCGTGGGAAACAGCGGTGAAAGAAATCCGGCCCTTTGGTTCAGGCAATGCAACCCCCTCGCGTGCCGGGATATTCTGTGAAAAATGGCGGTGCAGATGGCGGTGCGCGGACCAACCGGATGCAATCCCCTGCCAGCCGCTGATCATCTGGTCGATAGGGGCCAGTACGCGCCCCGCCAAGATCGAAGCAGCCATAATCATCCCCGCCGAGATTTGGCCCTGAATGACCAATATGGCCCCGACTGTCAGGATCGAGGACTGCAACATCAGGCGGAACGATTTGCTGAATGATGCCAGCGCATCCGGCGGGGCATGCAGGCGCTGGTGCCACGCCAGACTGCTGCGCTGAAGCCCGCGCCAATATGTGGCAAGATCAACTTGCATACGCATGGCGCGCAGCGGCTCCGCCAGACGGCGACTGTGATAGGACATATCAGCGAGGATATGATCCTGATTTGCCGAGATGCTGATCGTGTTGCGCGTCAAATAGCGGCCCGTTGCCATCACGGCACAAGCCAACGCCACGCCGCCCAGAACCATCGCCCCCAACCAAGGGTGAATGATGTATAGGGCCAACAAAAAGATCGGCACAAACGGCATATCACAGACACTTATGAACGCGGCACTAGACAGCAGACGTCTAAGGTGCCCCAGTTGTTGCAGGGGCTCCTGTGCGCTTGCCGGTACGTTGTTCTTTTCATCATTGCTGATCCAAGCCGCGAAACACTCAGCCCCAAGCGCTAGGTCCAAACGCACCGAAAGACGGGCCAACAACCGTTGCCGGATCAGGTCAAAAAGCGCGAAGAAACAATAGAGAAGCAGCACAATTCCGAAGAGCCCCATCAGCGTGACCACTGACCCACTAGGCAAAACGCGGTCATATATCTGGATCATGTAAATCGATCCTGTGAGCAGCAGGATGTTGATCAACCCACTGACCACAAAAAGTAACCCAATCCCCCCAAGCTGTGATCGCAACGCGGCGGCATAGATGTTGTGCGTCTGCACGTTGCACTTCCCCCAAACCAATCAGTCGTCATGGCCGACATCCCCTTGCGGCCTGACTTCTGTGGTAGGGTGATTTCCTTTACAAAGTGGAAAAATTGGCAAACCCGAAAAGGATCAATATTTCAAATTGTAGTTTCATTCCGCGGGGATCGCGGCTTCGCATCCAACATCCACAGTCCTGCCCCAAATATGAAGAATACGAAGCCATAGATGCTGCCCCAAATGTGCACCGTCGACAGAGTGAGCGTGAGCCCAGTAAAGCAGAGTATCCAGCCTAGCCGTAGCGCCGCTAGGGTCCGATCCATGGTGAAATCTTTGCGCCCAACACGCCAAAGCGCATAGCCATAGCCGACTGTCAAAAAAGTAAACGCCGGCAATCCGAAACGCATCGCGATAAATAGCCAAAAATTATCGATACTCGAGGTGTGCATCCAAACCGGCCTGAGCCAATCGTTTAGCCCAAGTCCAAATACAGGTGCGCTCCAGACATTGGTCATGCCCCATTGGAAAATAGCGGACCGCCAATAGGCGCTTTCGGCAGAAAATGTCGCATAGCTCATGAAAACTTGGATCGGGGTTCGATTGGAAAGCAAATCAATCACGACGTAAAAAATAACAAAACAGGTTGAGAGGATTAGCCATCGTCGCCCGATCCTGCGACATAGGAAGCTCCAGAATATCAGCCCTATCTGCACGACTGCCGCCAGCAGCGCGCCGCTGGACAGCGATAGAAAGCAGCTGGCGCAAATCACCGTCATAACCACGGACCGCAAACCCAAGCTGTGCCGCCTCCCCAGTCCAATAAAGTAAAGAGACGTCGCGATTGTACAAAACAAGCCCCAGTGAATTGGATGCTCGAACGAAAGTTGCACCCGCTCCAGTCCCATGCGGCGATCAATCGCCAGATCCACCGGGGTCGTAAGCCCGGTCATCTTCCACAGCTCAATGGGAACAGATGTCCCGCTTTGCGACTCTATCAAAGCCAAAGGGAAGCATAACACGATCAGTCCTGTGAGGATCTTAACCACTGCGGCAAAGCTGTGTCTGTCCCGGATAAAGGCGCGCCCGATCAAATACCCGCCTAGAAACTCGACCCCGATTGAGCCTGCATTCTGGGTCGCTTCCACCGGGTTGTTGACCGCTAAGGCCAGAGAAACCCAGAGAAAATGCATAAAGAACATAACGTCTGTCAACAAAACACGCCCGAAGTGGCCGCAAAACAGGCGGAGACTTAGCGGAATAATCAGCACTGCTAATAACGCCTTGGTCCCGGTCATATAGACCGACCCTAGATTGAAGCCGACGGGCACCAGCAGGAGCCCGAAATACACGAGCACAACCCGTGATAAGGGCCGTTGATGGTATAGCCGTATGCGCTTGAGAGAGCGGTGCTGGTCCGTCGCGTATATATGGTTCACGTCCAAATCATATCTGTCCTTTCGTAAGAGGAATCGGCGGTACGACCACCATTGGGCTGAACATTTAATATTGCGTGAAGATTAACCCGCCCTCCGCCTCTTTCCCTGCGAATGCAACGGTTCAGCGAGGTTGATATGTATCGATGCCTACGAATTCTGATCGCAAGGTATGGACTATGCAGATGACACTCGGGCTGGGCATGAAACTGGGGCAAACGATAGCGGGGTCGCCGCCGCTAAAGATTTCGCCCGTCACGGAAATTCTTGCAGATGGTTGGCGGGCCGAGCACCGAGATATGCCGTCGTTTTCCACCACTTCCGAGGCGCGGAATGTGACCGTGAACCGGCGCGGTTTTGATACGGCGGCGACGGCTGTCAGCAGGGCTTCGATTGTGCAACTCACCAGCCGTGTCAGGCAGCCCTACCCAGATCATTCAAATTTTACTGACAAGACAGTCGCGTGTTCAGACTTTGTTTACGCGGGCGATACTATCAACGGTGCAATCAATCACAGCACAAGGCCAGCGCCCCGGCCTATTGCCATGTGGTTAAACCATGACCGTGAGAGGGTAGAAGATGATGCACATATACTAAGGCTGGCAGTTGCCCACGCATATGCCCAACAGGGGCAACCCGTCGCGGCGGTGCGGTTCATCGTCCGCGATACGCTTGGCAACGAAGCATCGCAGCTTGTGTCGTCGCAAAGCAGTCTTGGATTTGAGGCTTCGGGGCTCCATGTTCCGCATTATGCAGCGACGGTTGATCTATCAGGCTTGGCCCAGGGGGATTTATTGACTGTAGATGCCACCATCTACCCATGGGTGGGGGACGCCTTTTCCATCAGTGCCGACGCCGATGAATATCCGTCCCCCAACCTGACGACGCTTCGGATGCTGAACGACACGAGCGGCGGGTATGGGGCATGTTATGCCCAAGTCGATGGAACCACGGGCGACGATGCGACGGGTCAGGCTGCGTCTGCGCGCGCAGATGCCATTGCCGCCCCATTTGCGTCAATCGCGGCCGCGGCCAACGCGATCAAGGAGTTCAATGCCGCGCATTTTGGGCGGGTGGATGATGCAGGGGGTGGCACGATTTTACTGGCAGAGGGGGCGCATATCTTAACGCCTTTCAAGGCCGCCGGTCGCTCGGCACAGCTGCCCTTCTGTATCAGGGCTGAAGACCCGTCCAAACGGGATACCACGATCTTAACCGACGGTGGGGTCAATCGGTTCAACGGCATACCAACGCACCTCAAGATTTGTGATGTCACTTTGCAGAAAGGCGGGGCGAACACGGTGTTTCTGGACAGTGGTGCGGACTCGGCAGGCAATCTTTTGATAACAAAGAACTGTTTTTGGGACGCCAACGGATTCGGCAGCTACGGCGCTTGGGTTTACCGGGTGGGACGCTTTGTACAAATCAACTGCTCCGTCGTGCCCAACGAAGATCCACGCCAGGGCAATTCCTTTTCGACCGAAGCAATCATGGTCACTGCGATCGGCTGCGAAAGCTGCGCCGGAACAATTACCTATCAGGCGCTCGGCTGTTCGGGACTTGACGAATTCACCCTCCGGGCGCCGATTGGAAACCGGCCAGCCATGACCGGCACGTTTTTAGGGTGGAACACATTCAGCAATGGCAGCGCGACCAATGCAATCGTTTCCGTAAGCGCCGAAATCAAAGAACGGGGCTTTGCTTTTGTAGGGAACATCGTGGAAAGCTGGGGGAGCTCCACAAATGCGGCGCTGCGATTGAACGCTGACAGCGACGCAAATACAGCCCAAAACATCGTTGTGCACAACAATACCATCGCGGGGGAACGCGCGAATTTGCTGTATCTGGACGGCACCGAGAACG
The DNA here is from genome assembly GCF_048285585.1 of Sulfitobacter sp. SBS6. Taxonomy (NCBI): domain Bacteria; kingdom Pseudomonadati; phylum Pseudomonadota; class Alphaproteobacteria; order Rhodobacterales; family Roseobacteraceae; genus Sulfitobacter; species Sulfitobacter sp. SBS6. Next base: position 302,746 of record NZ_JBLWBA010000004.1, read on the forward strand.
TGGCGAAGTCGGGTTCTTTCCGGGACAATCTGTTTCACCGCATCAATATCAAAAGCGATCTATTTTCCGGCGAAACCTCCCTTACCGGCAACTGGCCAGCGCGGTACAAGGTTGGATGGTCGCATAATGTCGCAATCGCAGGGTCAAGTAATGAACCCGGCTATGGCCCGTCCTCGTGGCTGGGGGAACTGCCGTCTATCGGTGAGGTTTCACATATCGCCGCGCCTTGGGTCGACGACCGCTCTCACACCGGCAGCAACACAGGCAGCGGTGACTACCGCCCCGACGCACTGTCCGATCTGCCCAAAATATCACCCGCGCAGGCCCCCTATGGCAGCGACCTTGTGGGAAATACATTGGGCGATAGCGGCTTTATCGGCGCGGTGCTATCCTCCGCGTGATCAAAGACCCGCGCTGCCCCTCCCGCGCGAAGGTCAGCGCGGGTCGTTCAATCCAGTGCCAGGACGATACCGCGCAAAGCAACGTCAACGGCAAGGCCAGCGCAATGTTCAGCGCTGGCATCATGTCCCCCCACACCCAAACCACCAGCCCCTGCAGCGGCATCGCGTAAATATATATTCCGTATGAATAGTCTCCGACCCTATTGAACATCAGCAGGGGGCCTACCTTGCAATACCCTGCCCAGAGGCTGGTGTAGGTCACAGCCAGTGCAAGCATTGGAAAAGCGAAAACCGTAGCGTGCACGGCCCATGTCAGGACGATCAACCCAAGGACGAAGGGCCACCGCAAGGGGATATAATCGCGCCAGATCCAGCAGGACGCCCCGAAAACAAAGGGCAAGGACAGCAGCCGCGTTTGCTGTAGGCGCGGATGAATGAGATCGCCGAGATACGGCGCGACTACCCACGCAATCAGGTATAGCGCCAACAGCACCGCCATCACCCGCCAGCGGGACAGGGCCCCGACAAGGCCGACGAACAGGATAAGCGCATAGCAGGCGACCTCATGCGCGAGCGTCCAAATCGACCCCTCTACGATGGGATAGGGATTCGTCGTGAACACGCCCGGCAAGGTATATTGCGGTTTAAACAAGAGTATATTTTGCACGATAAACTGCACCGTATCGGGATGAGACAGGTACGTACCCGCGTCTAACCGGCTGACCAGCGGCCCCATGATCAGCGCCACGATCAAGATCGACACGGCCAACCCCGGCAGCAGACGCGCGGCCCGCGCCGTGACAAAGGACAAGGCAGACCCCTGCCGGTCGTAGCTGCCCGCGATGAAAAAGCCGGACAGGCCAAAGAAAACGAAAACCGCCAGCTCCCCCAGCGAATAGCCAAACGCTGTTTTCAAAGGCTCAACCGTGCCGCGCCCAAGCGCGAGCGGCCACGCGTGAGAGACAAGCACAGCCACCGCCGCGAGAAAGCGAATGAGGTTAAAGTGGTTGTCCCGCCCGATGGCAAGCTCGGACAGGCGAGGCGGCTTGGCGCGTCTCTTCATGGTGAACGGCTGCCGTTGCTTTGGCCGCGGCATGTCACTTGTGCGGTCAAAGTCTTCTTAACGGTGCTGTATCGCCTTGGACTCCATCCCATCGGGTGCTCCTTTTGTGAAAATAATTCTGCGGACGTCAGGCAGCGCCATCGCCAGACCGGCCAGCAACAGACCGAAGCCTGCGGCCCGAAATCCCGTCGGCTGGTCCTGCGTGAAAACCGCCCACGCCAATACCGCGACCATACAGATCAGCGGCGGGGCCAATGGCCTGAGCGGCACCCGTTGCACGCGGTGCATCCAGAGCAGCGCAATCATCAGCCCCGCGGCTTCGCCCAGTCCTGCGATATGCACCACATGGGGCAGGCTTGCGCCTTGCAGCACACCCCATGCCGCGAGGGGTAGGAACGTGATACGCAACAGGTCCGTCAAAAGCTCGGTCTTGCGATAGCCTTCGCCCAGCGCGACAATCGCACACCCGCCTTTGACCACCCGCAACGCCTGAACCGCCGTCAAGAGCGTCAGCAGGGGCGGCACAGCGCGGTATTTTTCGCCCAACACATGGTGCACGAAGGAACCGCCAAGCAGGTTGACTGCCATGACCATTCCCGCAGCCAGCACGATATGGCTTTGGATCGTCGTGATCGCCTGGGCCCGAAATTCCGGACGCGCGGCGCTGGCTGACAGGCGGGGTAGAAACAGGCTCATCGTGCTGCGCATCAGAACCAGCGACGGCGTCAGTGTCAGCGATACGGCCATGGAAAACAGGGCCAGCGCCTCTAGCCCCAGAAGACGCCCGACGATGGCGCGTTCGCCATTGAACACCAGAAACATCACCGCGCCGCTTGCCATGAGGGGCCAGCCGAACCGCATGCTTTGGACCATAATGGTCCGATCAAACCGCAGTCGATAAGGGCGTTTCGCAACTGCGTGAGACATGAGCGTGCCCAGCGCCATATGCACCAACACGGCAAAAAGCATGATGCGGAAGTCATCGAACATCCGCGATAGGGGCAGCAGCGCGGCCAACGACCCCAGCGGCGGCAGCAGCGCGATCCATATTGCGGCGCGATGTTTGTGGTGACGGGTCTGGCGATAGACGTCCAGATGCATCCCCCCCTGTAACAGCGGCACTACAGAGATCAGCTGAAACGCCCATGTCAGCTGCACCACCCCAAAGGCACGGGCCAGAAACGGCGCGAGAAGGAACAGCGCCGCCGCCCCGATCATGCCACGTATCAGCGCCACACCATGCAGCGCGCTATGGAAATCCGCGTCATCCCCCTTGGGCGCATTGACGATCTGTTGTTGAAAGCCAAGCGCCGTCAGCATCTCTATCATGGCAAGCGCGAGCACGAGGCTTGTGCCGATCCCGAAATCTTCGAGGCTGATCAGACGCGACACCACCACCGTGCGCAGCAGCAAGATCGCGGCGGCGCAGGCGTTGCCGGACAGCAGAAAGCCAAACGACCGGATCACGGGCCACCCCCTGTCGCGCATCTGATGTCAGGGCAGGTCAATGCGGTTCCACCGGTGCAAAAGCCGTTCGGGGTCATGACCCCGCAGCAGCGACAACATCCGTCGCGTGCGGTAAAGCCGGATAGACGTCAGCCCGATCAACGCCATCAGACGGTTGCGCGCGCCCTTTATGCGGGGGCTGGTCGCGACCTCTGCCACGGCGCAAAGCGGAGACGGAACGAGCAGCAGCGCCTTTATCGCCCACCGGATCCGGCCGCCAGGGCCGGTACATCGCGCCCAGTCATGGGCAAGCTGCCTGTCCCATTTCAGCCGCAGGCCCGTCGCCGTATGCGGCGGGTGATAGACAAGCAGATCGGCGGCGAAGCCTATGCGATATCCGGCACAGGTGGCGCGCTGGCCCCAGTCGCGGTCTTCGGCATGGTGGAGGCCCTTGAAAGGGCCGACCGCGTCGAACACCTTGCGATGCACGATCAGATTGCCCGTCCCCGTGAACCCCTGCTGCGCGATGTAGCGGTCCATCCGATAAGCAAAAATCGCTTGATATGCGGTCGCGGGGTTCAGCCTGCGCCCTTTACGTTCGATACGGACATCACCGCCAAGGATCCTATGGGGGTCGCGCGCCATATGCGCGGCAATATGCGTCAGCCAATGCGCGTCGGGCAGGCAATCGGCGTCGAGAAAGGCAAGCACATCGCCCTGTGCCCGCGCCGCGCCAAGGTTACGTGCGGGGCCGGGGCCGGGGATCGGCTGGTGGATCAGGGATACCCATGGGTAATCGTTAACAACTCCTTGCGGTGACCGGGCGGAGCCATTGTCGACGACGATCACCTCGGCTGGCTTCCGCGTTCCGGCGTCCAGCGCGGCAAGGCAACGCGCAAGGGCGTTGTGTTGGTTGAGATGGGGGATCACGACAGTGATGCCGGGCGGGGCGGACGGTGTGTTCATCCCCTCTTAAGACGGGAAGATGGTAAAGATTTCGCTAACGTCGAGGTCTCAGGAGCCGCGGAACCCCCGGCGCAGCTGGCTGCTGATAGGCTCTGCCAGATAACTCAACACGGTCCTGTCTTTGGTCTTCAAAAACGCCTCGATCGGCATGCCGGGGACCAAACGGACGGAGGCTGGCAGACGGTCCAGCTCGGTACGGGGGATATCCAGAATGACCCGATAAAAGTTGTCGCCATTGCGCGGGTCCACCACCACCTGCGGAGAGATGCTGTAAACGCTGCCGGTCAGTTGCGGGGTCGTATGCGGGTCAAAGGCGGTGAGCACGAGGGTGGCGGGCTGATCATAGCGTACCAGATTGATCGAGCGCGGATCGACCTGCACCTCGAATTCGAACTTTGACTGCTGCGGCACGATATCCATCAAGGTCGCACCCGCCCCGACAACCGCGCCAACGGTCGTGGCACGCAGTTCATGCACCATCCCGTCGACGGGAGCCCGAATGGCAATACGGTCAAGCTGCGCTTGGCGGGTGAGGATCGATAGAGTCAGTTCCTGAACTTCGGCAGTGACCTCGCGCAGTTGCAGCGCGACCTGTTCCTGAAACCGGCGATCGGCTTGCAGGCTTTCCAGCTTGAGCGTCCAACGTTGGTGGATCAACCGCGCCAGATCCGCCCGCCGCGCGGCAAGGTCACCGCGCAAACCGGCCCGCGTGGACTGTAGTTGCGACAAACGGACCTGCGGGGCCAGCCCCTTTTCAACCAAGCGCGTGAGGCTGCGCAGCTCTGTCGTGAGGATGGCAAGTTGTTGTTCCAGCGCAGAGATTTGGCCGTTGAGGCCCGTGGCCTGGGTTTCGACATCGGCAAGATCACCGGCCATGCGGGCGCGCATCCCCGCGCGCATCTGGGCCCGCGCCTCGAATATCGCGGCCTGCCCTGCCTGCGCTTGCGTCATATCCAGCGCGCCGATTTTTGCTGGCAGATCAATGGCATCGAAACGGGGGGCGGGGCTTTCGTCACGCTCTGCCTCCAGACGGGCGCGCAGGCCCGCTGCCTCGGCCAGACGGGCGCGGGCCATGCGCAGGTCAATCTGCAAGATCGTGGCATCAAACCGCGCCAAGACCTGCCCCGCCTTGACGATATCCCCGTTCTTGACCGGCAACTCTGCCAATACGCCGCCATCCACCGTCTGGATCACCTTGGGCTTGCCCGCCACATCGATCTGCCCCGTCGCGATCACCGCCCCCGAAATCTGTGTTGTCGCGGCCCATCCCCCAAGCAGCGCAAACAAGCAGAACATCGCGGCCATCGCAGCACCGGTAATGTGCCAAAGGCCGGTCTTGGGCTCAGGGGGGGCATGATGTGACACGGAAAGCTCCTTTGGTTGATGAACCCGGCGGGGATGCTGGGGGTCATTCACCTTCGACAGAGGCTTGAGGCGCTGCGGCGGCATTCATGCGGCGGAATTGAGGCGCGGAGTCTGCATGGCGGCGCGGAACGGGGGTCAGGGGCGACCCGTTGCCCGATGGGTTTAAACCAAGCAGGAGGTCAGCCCCGAGGGGGGAAGAGACAGATAAACTCGCTTATTTTCAGCCGACTAGGGCAAAACCTCTGCGGTCAACCTTCAGCAAGCCCCCTCTATGGCCGCTGCAAGTTCACGCCGCTTTTACCGTGCACTTCGGTCACATCTCTAAATACCCGGCATTTTAGACCATTTGATCACATCGCGGCGCATAGGCCCTGCCCCCCCGCGTTTCCCCGCTGTGCGCTTGGCGTTGATCCTTACCAGACTGTGTATTGTTTCGATCAAAAGCATAGAAACATGGCCACATTGTTTTTGTTTCCGGTCAAAGTGACGCCACATTGTCCCCGTACCCACAACAATACACAGGACGCGGGCCACGGGCCTGCCACCGGTTCAAAGATGTTGAGGGCTGTAACAATGGCAACCAGATTTAACGTTTTCTACCTTGGGAATGTGGGTCGTATCGATACGACCGAGGGAAACCAGATCAGCGAAAACGCAAGCTCGCTGGAGGGGGAAACCTTTGGGGGTGCCAACAGCCCGCTTTACAACAACATCAAATCCTTCTCTCCGGGGGCGCGGGGGTATGGAAATACTGCACGCGGCACATACTCTACTGATAACAGTGGGGAAAACGGGTCTGACACATTCCGCATCGACGATGGCAACAGCCAGAACTTTGATGCCATCGCGTCCTATGCCGCGACGCTGACCTACGCCGACGGTTCCCAGGCGACCGTGACGGCGATTGTCTTCCAATCCACCAACGGCGACCTGTTCCTTGCGCCGGCTGCCAGCTCCTCCGATTACCAATCCGCGCTTGAGGCGGGGCCCATCGACTCCATCACGTTCAACACTGTCTCATCAAACGAGTCGATGATGTACGCCAGCCGTGTCGATGCCGACTATGTTGCGCCGGATGGCACCGTTGATGGGACGTCGGGTGATGATTCCATGCGTGTGGGATCGACCGACGCGCAAGCGGACGAGGTGGACAACAGCGGCAACGCGGTAAAGCTGGGCGCGGGCAACGACAAAATCTCGGCCGGGTCGGGCGATGACACGATTTTGGGCGGCGCGGGAAATGACTATATCGCAGGCAATGACGGCGACGACCGCCTCCACGGCGACGCCGACACCACCGAAGAAACCACGTTTTCCTGGGCCAACCAGAATATCGAGGACGGCGTTAGCGTCACGGGGGGCATCACCGGGGTCACCTCGTCCGGCAATATCCAGGTCACGATGTCGGTGGATCAGGGGGAGAACTTCCGCTCTGCCACGATGGAGCGGAACGACCCGCTGTATGACTACAACGAACTAAGCGACAGTTCGTCGATCCGTATCCTTGGCGGTGCGGAGGGGTCGGACCCGAATACCGCGAAGATGAGCATCGACTTCTCGTCGCTGGACAGCGGCGTGTCGGACGAGGTGAGCAATGTCACCTTCGGTATTTTCGACATCGATCAGGCCTATGGCTTCGTGGATGAAGTCATCGTGCGGGCCTATGACGCCGACGGCAATCTTATCCCTGTCAATCTGACGGCGGGCAATAGCGATACGCTGGACGTGAACGACGAAACCGGCCGTGCCATCAGCACGGATGCGGGGCGCGGCACGACCAATGCCAAGACGGGTTTCCTGCAGGTCGACATCGCGGGCCCCGTTTCGCGGATCGAGATCGAGTATAACAACCACGACCCCGATGATACCGGCCACGCGATCCGTGTTGGCGACCTCAAGATGTCGACTATCAGCGCGACCGATGCGGGCAATGATACGCTGGACGGTGGGGCTGGCAACGACACGATCTATGGCGACGGCGGGAATGATAGCCTTTCTGGTGGGGCGGACAATGACAGCCTGTCCGGCGGCAGCGGTGACGACCGGATCAAGGGTGGCACGGGCCACGATACGATCGCGGGCGGCACCGGCAATGATGCCATGTCGGGCGGGGATGACGCCGATCTATTTGTCATGGAAGATGATTTCGGCACCGACAAAATCGCCGGTGGCGAAGGCGGCAAGGACTATGATGTCGTTACCTTCGACGCGCTGAGCAAAGGTGTCTCTGTCACCTATACCGGCGCAGAGGCGGGCACCGCGACCGAAGGCCCCAACAGCGTTTCCTTCACCGAGATTGAAAAACTGGTTCTGACCAATTCATCGGATTATGTGGATGCCAGCATTGGCGGTGTCGCGGTTGATACCGGAGCAGGCGATGACACGATCAAGGTTGGTGATGGCGCCTATGACATCGACGCCGGGACGGGCGACGACCGGATCATCCGCGAGGCGGGCACCACAGCGGACGACGCGAACTCCGTCATCGACGCGGGCGATGGCATCGATACCTATGTCGCGGGCAGCGGGCTGGGGGCGGATCACACCGTCGATCTTGCCGCCAGCCGGCTGGACCACGCAGGGAGCGACCGTGGCGATCTGCTGAACTTTGAAAACGTCGCGCTCGAGAACTCTGCCGCGTCGGTCAAGGGCGACAGCAAAGACAACACCATCACCGCGCGCGGGACACAGGACAACAGCTTGTCCGGCGGCGACGGCGATGATTCAATCGACGGCGGCGGTGGCGACGACAATCTGCACGGCGACGCGGGCCGCGATACCCTGATCGGGGGCGACGGCAATGATACGCTCGACGGCGGTCAGGACGATGACCAGCTGACAGGCGGCGACGGCGATGACGTATTCGTCTACTCCGGCGGTCACGACACGATCACCGATTTCAACGCGGGCAATACCGGCCCGCTGGATGACGACGACACCACCAATAATGATTTCATTGATCTAAGCGGCTATTACGACAAGATCTTCGATCTGCGCGCTGACTATGAAGACAATGGCATTCTGGATCAGTCCAACTTCGAGACCACGGATTACACCTATAATTCCAAGTTCGAGGATGGGTCGCTCAAGTTTATCGGCGTGCAGGCGCAGCACTTTACCTATGACAACACCGGCGTTGTCTGCTTTGGCAAAGGCACCGCCATCCGCACGCCGCGCGGGGATGTCTTGGTCGAAGACCTTCGTGTCGGCGATCTTGTCACCACAATGGACAACGGCCCGCAGAAAATCCGCTGGATCAACACGCGGTCTTACGATGCCGGACAAATGCAAAAGGGATCACATCTGCATCCCGTGCTGATCAAACGTGGCACTTTCGGTGCCGAACGGGATCTTCTTGTCTCGCAGCAACATGGTGTTTTGGTCGGCCAGAGCGGCGACAGCTTTGCCCGCGCCAAACATCTTGCCGACGCGGCCAAAGGCGTGCGCATCGCCAAGGGCAAGAAATCGGTCACCTACGTTCACCTGATGTTCGACGACCATCAGGTGATCTTTGCAGAGAACGTCCCGTCGGAAAGCTTCTACCCCGGCCCGATGGCGCTGACGCAGATGAGCAAACCGCATCGCGCGGCATTCTCCAAGGTACTGCCCGCCTTGGGCTCAGGGCGCGTCAGCCGCGAAGAAGTCGCCAAGGTCTATGGCCCAACAGCACGCGTGTTCTTGAAAAAGAAACAGGTGTTGAACCAGCACGGCTTGCCTGCGCGCGGCAAGGGTAAGGCCCCCTCGCGCCTGATCCTGCAAGCAAGCGCTGATCTGGCCCGGCAGCAGGCGACCAAGGCAATTCGGACCCGTAATAAAGTGACAACGGCAGAGGCCCGCGCCTGACCCTAAAGCGCGGTATCGTCACTGCATCGTAGGCTGTATCGCACGAAAAAGGCGGGCGCATTTCTGCACCCGCCCGCAAAACCCTAAAGGGTTAAGTCTTATTTGTCGCCTGGCAGACCAGCAGCGGCCTCACCTACGGTGGCGTCAAGGTTCTGGTTACATACAACCATGAACTGTTCCATCGCGGCTTCGTCCATTGGCTCTGCTGTCATGTTGGATTCAGCAGTGTTACCACCGGTGTCTTCCACAGCTTTCAGGTCACCTTCCAGCGAACCTTCTTCAGGCTCATCGTCGGTCGCTTCGCCTGCTGTTACAGTAGTGGTGGTGGTTGTATCACCTGTGTCACGACCGGAGTTGCCCATGGAACCGCCGTTGTCACCATCATCGATCTCTGCGATCGCAGCGGAAGCTACCATCATCTGATCGTCTTTCGACAGTTCGTTGAACTCGGCGCAGGTCATCGAGGTGTCAGCATGTGCGGCAGCAAATGCTGGTGCGGATACGGTACCCATAAGGGCGGCAATAGCGAGTGTCTTAAATGTGTTGGTCATCGTTAAGCTCCTAAATTCTCGTTTCTGCATACCCAACCCCGTGCAGCGCGAATTGGTTCCCCTGCCCCAAAACTAATCGGTTCACCAAAAAGAGAGCGACGGGTAACCCGCTCGCCTTAAAAAGGTTTTTCTGCGCTGGACGCTGTTGATTTGCGCGCCTACCTTCGGCCGCATGATCCGGTACACGCTCAAACGTTTGCTTTCGCTCTGTATCAGCCTGGCTGTTGCGTCGCTGGTGATCTTTACCGTTATCGAAGTTGCCCCCGGTGACCCGGCCTCTTTTATGCTGGGGATGAATGCGCAGCCTGAAACGCTTGCCGCTTTGCGCAGTGAGCTTGGGCTCGATGCATCCAAACCGGCGCGCTATCTGGCTTGGGTCGGCGGGCTGCTGCAAGGGGATTTCGGCACCTCCTATACCTACCGCACCCCCGTGTCAGAGATGATCGCCGCGCGACTTTGGGTGTCCCTGCCGCTGGCGCTGTACGCGCTTGGGCTGTCCACGTTGATCGCCTTTCCCGCGGGGATCTATGCAGCGGCGCGGCGTGGCAAAGCCGGTGATATGGGGGTGATGGGGGCCACACAACTGGGGGTCGCGGTGCCCAATTTCTGGTTCGCGATGATCCTTGTGCTGATATTCGCCATCAACCTGCGCTGGTTCGCCGCTGGCGGTTTTGTCGGCTGGGATCAGGGTGTGCTGACGGGGCTGCACGCCCTGACCCTGCCCGCCATTGCGCTGGCCCTGCCCCAGGCGGCCATTCTGGCGCGGGTCATGCGGTCTGCGCTGCTGGATGTCTTGGGCGAAGACTATATGCGCAGCGCCCGCGCCAAAGGGCTGACCGAAAGACAAGCGCTGTGGCGGCACGGGTTACGCAATGCGCTGATCCCTGTGCTGACGATCATCGGACTGCAATTTTCGTTCCTGCTGGCGGGGTCGATCATCATTGAACAGGTGTTCTATCTGCCGGGGCTTGGACGGCTGGTGTTTCAATCCATTTCGGCGCGGGATCTGATCGTGGTGGAATCCGTGGTCATGCTGCTGGTCTTCTCGGTCATTGTGGTGAACTTTCTTGTGGATCTGGCCTATGCGGCAGTTGACCCGCGTCTGAGGGCGCGCGCATGAACCGGAACCTGATCCTTGGCGCGCTGCTGACCTCGGTCTTTCTGCTGTCCGCGCTTGTATCCTTTGTCTGGACGCCGTTTTCCCATACGGCGATGGATATCCCGAACAAGCTGCAAGGGGTCGGCGGCGCGCATCTGCTGGGCACCGATCACTTTGGCCGCGATATCCTGAGCATGATCATGGTCGGCGCACGCACCTCTATCGCCGTGGCGCTGGTGGCGGTGGGTATCGGCATGGGCCTTGGCGTGCCGCTTGGTCTGTGGGCGGCAGCCAAACGCGGGTCGCTGGTGGACGAGATCATCATGCGCGGCAACGATCTGGTCTTTGCCTTCCCTTCACTGGTGATCGCAATCCTGATCACAGCGATCTTCGGGGCCAGCGCGGTGAACGCGATTATCGCCATCGGCATCTTCAACATTCCCGTCTTTGCGCGCATCATCCGCGGTGCCGCGCTCAGCCTGTGGGAGCGTGAGTTCATCCTCGCCGCGCGGGTCGCGGGTAAATCGGCGGCGCGGATCTCGGTCGAACATATTCTGCCCAATGTGACCAATCTGTTGATCGTGCAGGGGACGATCCAGTTCAGCCTCGGCATTCTGGCCGAGGCAGGGCTGTCCTATGTCGGGCTGGGCGCGCAGCCGCCGACGCCATCCTGGGGCCGGATGCTGGCAGATGCGCAGACCATGGTCAGCATCGCACCGCATATGGCGCTGGTGCCGGGGTTCGCGATCATCCTGACGGTGCTGGGGCTGAACCTGATGGGCGACGGGCTGCGCGATGCGCTGGACCCACGGTTGCGGGTGCGCCGGATATGAGCTTGCTTAGCATCACCAACCTGTCGGTGGCGATCCACCGGTTCAATATCCTGCAGGGCGTGACCCTCTCTGTCGACGCCGGAGAGATCGTGGCCGTCACCGGCGAAAGCGGCTCGGGCAAATCCATGACCGCGCTAGCGGCGATGCAGCTGCTGCCCAAGGGGACGCAGGCGCGCGGTCATATCATGCTGGGGGATCAAGACCTGCTGGCCCTGCCTGAATCCGAGCTCTGCGCGATCCGCGGCAATGACATCGGCATGGTGTTTCAGGAACCGATGACGGCACTGAACCCGGTGCAAACCATCGGCCATCAAGTGGCGGAAACCATCCGTATCCACGACAAAACCGTGTCACGTCACGCCGCGGCCCGCCAAGCCGCCGAGACGCTTGAGCGGGTCGGCCTGCCAAATGACCGCTTTCCCCTGTCCCGTTACCCGCACGAGCTGTCGGGCGGGCAACGCCAACGGGTGGTGATCGCGATGGCGATCGCGCTGCGGCCGCGCTTGCTGATCGCCGATGAACCGACCACCGCGCTGGATGTCACGACCCAGGCGCAGATCCTTGATCTGCTGAAATCGCTAGCGCGGGATGACGGGATGGGGCTGCTGATAATCACCCATGATCTGGCGGTGGTCGCCGATATGGCGGACCGCATCATCGTCATGCGCAAGGGAGAGATCGTCGAACAGGGGCACACACACACCCTGCTGCACACCATGCGCCACCCCTATACGCGGATGCTGTTTGCCGCCTCGACCCATGCGGTCGCCCTGCCTGCCGCCCCGCCTCCGCAACCGCTGCTAAAGGTGGAAAACGTGAGCCGCGATTACGCCCTGCCACGCAAGACGCTCTTCGGCAAACCGGGGCGTTTCCGCGCTGTCGATAACGTGTCCTTCACCCTGCAACGGGGCGAACGCCTGGGCCTCGTCGGTGAAAGCGGCTGCGGGAAATCGACCCTGACGCGGGCGCTTTTGGGTCTGGAACCGGTGCAATCGGGCAATATCACGCTGGACGGTGCAGCGGTCTATAGCGGCGGCAAACCCGATCTTGACGTGCGGCGCAAAATGCAGGTGGTGTTCCAGGATCCCTTCGGCAGCTTCAACCCGCGCCACCGCGTGGACCGGCTGATCACCGAACCGTTCCACCTGCTGCCCGACCCGCCCAAGGGCCGCGCCCGCAGCGATGCCATCGCCGATGCGCTGACCGCCGTGGGGCTGTCGCCGGAAGATGCGACCAAATACATCCACGAATTTTCAGGCGGGCAGCGCCAGCGCATTGCCATCGCCCGCGCCCTGATCATCCGCCCCGACCTCATCCTCTTTGACGAGGCGGTGAGCGCGCTCGACGTCTCGGTTCGGGCGCAGATCCTTGATCTGCTGGCAGAGCTTTGCAGCGCCTATCACCTGACCTACCTCTTTATCTCCCATGATCTGTCGGTGGTGCGCACAGTCACGGACCGGGTGCTGGTCATGAACTCAGGGCAGATCGTTGAACAAGGTGCCACCGCCGACGTCTTTGATCGCCCGCAACACCCATACACACAAAAACTCCTCGCCGCCGCGCCCCGTTTGCCGGATCTGTGATGCCCTGCTTCATTTTGCCAAATAAACTCCCCGCGGAGCGTCCCGCACCAACCAAAGGCCCTGCCCTATGAAACCCGGACCCAGAAACCTGATCACCGATGTGCCCGGCCTTCGGGTGGGAAACGCGCAGGACAATGCGCTGAAATCCGGCACGACGGTGCTGCTGGCGGATGACCCCTTTACCGCCTCTGTCCATGTGATGGGCGGTGCCCCCGGCACGCGCGAGACGGATCTGCTCGCCCCCGATAAATCGGTCGCCGCGGTGGATGCGCTGGTGCTGTCGGGCGGGTCGGCCTACGGGTTGGATGCCTGTTCGGGCGTGGTGGACGGGCTGCGCGCGGCAGGGCGCGGGTTCCGGCTGGGCGATGCCACGATCCCGCTGGTGCCGGGGGCGATCCTGTTCGACCTGCTGAACGGCGGTGACAAGACCTGGGCAGAGAACCCCTACCGCGCCTTGGGCCGTGCCGCCTATGATGCCGCGGCTGAAGATTTCACGCTTGGCACCATCGGCGCGGGCACCGGCGCGCTGAGCGCGATGGTGAAAGGCGGGCTTGGGTCCGCGTCACTGCAACTGCCCGATGGGACAATGGTCGGCGCATTGGTCGCGGCCAATCCGGTGGGTGCTGTCACCACACCGGGTGACCGTCACTTCTACGCCGCCCCCTTCGAGGTGGATGCAGAGTTCGGCGGCATGGGCCCGGACCCGGCGACGGGGCTGGGGATGACGATGGAAAGCCGCAAGATGGCGTCGATGTCCCCGCGCGAAAATACGACGATCGCGATTGTCGCGACGAATGCGACCCTGACAAAGGCGCAATGCCAGCGGATGTCCGTTGCGGCCCATGACGGGATCGGGCGAGCCACGGTGCCTGCGCATACCCCCTATGACGGTGATCTGGTCTTTGGCCTGAGTACCGGCGCGCATGAGGTTGCCGAAAGCATTCTGCCGCTGATCGGCCATGCCGCGTCACTGTGTCTGGCGCGGGCGATTGCGCGGGCGGCCTATCACGCGACACCGGCGGCGGGCGATCTGCTGCCCTGCTGGTCTGATCTGAACGGCTAAAGGCATAAAAAAGCCCGCGCTCCCATCTGGAAACGCGGGCCAATCAGGCGGGTTAGAGCCGCTTATTCGGTTTTCTCGGCCTCTGCATCGTCAGCCATGGGCGCGTCTGCTGCGGCCTCGGCTTCGGGAGAGAACGTCGCGAGATAGGCCGCAACATCTTCGCCGCCTTTGCGCATTCTGAACGACATTTTCGAACGGGCTTTCTTGTCATCCAGTGTGGTGCGCAGGAAATCGGTGGGGTTCTGCAGGTATTCGGCCATATTGGCTTCGTCCCAGACCAGACCGGCTTCACCGGCGGCGACCAGATCATCGCCATAGCGATAGTCTTCGACGGTGCCGGCCTGCTTGCCGATGATCCCGTAAAGGTTCGGACCGACCTTGCCGCCCCGCTGGAAGGTTTCGCCAGCGTCGTCCACGATCATGTGGCAGGCTTTGCATTTGCCGAACTGCTTTTCGCCGGCGTCTGCGTCACCCATGCTATGGCTGTCTGCCAGGGCCGGAACCGCGATCACGGTGGCCAGTAGAGCGCTATAGAGATGTTTCATTGCGATTTCCCATATGTATGAATCATCCTATAACCTAGGGGGCGCCCCCGTGATTTCAACGGGCGCTTTTGTCGCGGGGGCGATGCTGGGGCTTAGGCGCGGGGGCCTATTGTCACCTCAAGCGTCGCGATCCCGTCAACGCCGCCGGTCACGACATCCCCTTCCACAAGGGCCGCGACACCGGCTGGTGTGCCCGTCATGATGATATCCCCCGGGGCCAGCGCCATAGATTGCGACAAGATCGCCACATGTTCGCGTACCGACCAGATTAGATCGGCCAGATCGGCGTCCTGCCGCACCTTACCGTTCACGGCAAGCCAGATCCGCCCCTGTTCCACAGACGGGACATCGGCGATGGGTTTCAGCGCGGCAATCGGGGCGGAGTTGTCAAAGGCCTTGCCCCAATCCCATGGCCGACCGGCTTTCTTCGCCTCTGCCTGCAGGTCACGGCGGGTCAGATCGATCCCGACCGAAGCCCCCCAGACGTGATCCATCACGTCAGCTTCCGCGATGTTGCGCCCGCCTTTGCCGATGGCGATTACCAGCTCGATCTCGTGGTGCAGATCCTCTGTCTGGGGCGGATAGGGGATCGTGCAAGGCGTATCCAGCGCCGCATCGGCGGGTTTGGTGAAAAAGAACGGAGCCTCACGCGTCGGATCTTTGCCCATCTCGCGGGCGTGCGCCTCGTAGTTGCGACCCACGCAGAAGATGCGGCGCATGGGAAAACGGGCGTCGGTGCCCTGCACAGCCAGACTGGCCTGTGGCGCGGGGGGGAATACAAAATCATCAGCGGGCATGGGGCATATCCTTTGCAATAGTCGTGTCACAGACATACGCCCCTGCGGCAGGCCCGTCATCCGATAAGACACCAAAAGGCAGGTTAGACATAGGCTGCAACGCAAAAAGGCCGACACAATACGTGCCGGCCTTTGTTTTCGTTCACCTTTGGGCCCTGCGCTATTTCTCGGGCTGGGTCGCTGGTTTTTCAACCGGATCGGCGGCGCCTGCGGGGGTGTCGTCGATCAACTCTGCATCCTCGATATCGGCGCGGGTGGCGACAGGCGGCTTGGCATCCGCGCCCGAGTTATCCTCTAGTGCGCCGACGATCAGCGGCAGCATCTGCACACCGCCGGGCATGGCGACTTCGGACATGGGCGGGGTTTTCCACGCCAGCGTATCGAAGCTGTGGCAGTTTTCGCAGATCGGCTTCCAGCTCGCGTGGATATGTTGGCAGTTGTCACAAATCCACTGAGGGCCGCGCGATACGGTCAGCGCCCGTGCCAGCCAGCCTTTGACGATGGTATCAGAGGCCCCCTCGCCCCGTTCGATGGCCGCCATCAAGGTGACGGAACGCGCGGTCGGGTCGGTTTCGACCAGATCCCCCAAGGACCGGCGCGCTTGCGGGAAATCTTCGGCGGCGATGTTCAGCTCTGCCAGCAGCATCTTGGTCTCGGGGTGGTCCGGCTGCACGCGGGTCAGCGTGGTAAACCGCTTGAGCCGCTCTTTCGGGGTCTCGTCCGGCTGGATCGCGGCGAAGGCACCGGCCAGATCGGGGTGCGGCTGCACGTCCCACGCTTTTTTCAGCACGCGGGCCGCATATTTCGGTTTGCCCTGATCGATATAACCATGTGCCGCCATCACGGCTGCGGGGATCAGATCGGGGGACAGGCGGTTCGCCTCGATCGCGGCCTCGCGGGCTTCGATGCTGTTGCCTTCGGCAATGACGTCTTTCGCCTCGGACAGGGCGAGCACGGCATCGCGACGTTTATGCACATCACGCGGCATCTGGCCGTTCTTGAGCTTGGTGTTCAGCGTTTGGCGCGCACCGGCCCAATCTTCTTTCTCGGCCTGCAGTTTCAGCAGCACATCACCGGTTTCGGCATGTTTCGGTTTGATGGCAAAAGCTTTCTCGGCCAGCTTCAGCGCGGTTTCCGTATCGCCTTCGGCCAGCTTCTGCTTCATGATCCCGCGCACACCGACAAAACGGGTGCGTTCGTTGGTGACCAGCTTGCGATAAGTCTCTTCTGCCTTGCGACGGTCGCCCGCCATTTCCGCAGCCTGCGCGATCAGCAAATTGGTCAGGTCGGGACGTTCAAGGTATTTATCCGCCTTTGCGGCCTTGGCCATCGCCAGACGCCCTTCGCCGCTGGCCAGCGCCAGAAGCCCTTCGGAGAGCGCCTCGTAGCCCTTGCGTTCGCGGTTGCGGTCAAAATAGCGCGACAGCGCGGTTTCGTCGCCGTTCAGGAAATGCCAGACCGCAACCAGCAGCGCAAAGATCTTGAGCATGATCCAGACCGCGACAACCAGCAGGACCACGGCGATGACGGATTGTAGCGGGCCAAAGCTGTATTCGGTGCCCATCACGGTGACCTGCAACCCGCCCGAGCTTTCCAGCAAGAACGATGCGCCCCAGGTGATGGCGGCAATCACCGCAACGAACACAACGATCTTAATCAGTGACCAAAGCATAAATCAGGTTCCTCAGTTCGCCGTCAGGCGTTGTGTCAATGTCTGTACGGCGTCTTGGGCGTCGTGGCGCGCTTGCGCATCAGACAGCCATTCGGACAGGGGCTCTTGGGCTTCGGGCGGCAGGGCTTTCACCTCTGCCAGCGCATCGGCCAGACGCCCGTCGCGCATTGCGGCTTCGGCGCGGGACAGGATCGCGTCGGGGTCATCCCCGTCACGCGGTGCGACCGACCGCGCCCCCAACTGCTGCTTGAAGAAGCCGCCGATGCCGCCCCCGTCCACATCAGGCGAGGCCGCACGTGCCGCGGCAAGCGATGCCCGTGCCGCATCGGGGAAACGGTCCTGAAGATTGGCAGCGGTGACAACGCCCGTCGCCGCCGTATCGGCAAGGGCCGGCGGGACTTCCTGAATACCATTGGCTTTCAGATCGGCGATCTCTGCCTCGAAGGGCTGGCCGGTTGTGACGGCAGAGACGATCCGGCCCAAGGCGGATTGCAACGTCGCGGCCTGTGCGGCTTGCGCCGTCGCTTCCTCTACGCTGAGCGCATTATCGAGCAGACGTTGAATTTCATCGCGCTGCGTCTCGACCGAGGATTGCAGCGCCGCCAGTTCCTCTTCAAAGGCTGACGTATCGACAGGGGCCGGTGCCTCTGCCGCGGGGCGGCTGCCCAGATCATCGACACGGGTGGCCAGTTCGGCCACCAGCGCCTGAACCTCTTGCAGGGCATCGTCGGTAGGCGCGGGGGCCGGATCTGTTTCTTCCAGCGCCTTGATCCGTGCTTCTTGCGCGGCGATCGTGTCGGTCAGGCTAGATTGCGAGCTGTCCGCAGGGCGCAGGCCCGCCTGTTCCAGCAAATCATATTCCGCCACCGCAAAGCCGATCCCGCCCGCGATGATCCCGCCGAACAGCATTGGCCAAAAGACACTACCGCGCTTTTCAGGCTCTGCCACGGGCGTGACGGGGGGCGGCGTCTTGGTCGGCGTGGCCGGTTTCGCCGTTGTGGTCGATGCGGTTGACGTCGCGGGCTTGGGCGCGGGTGTTGCCGGTTTATCAGAGGCCGCGTCCGGCTTTACATCTTTCGCGTCGGGCTTTGCGTCGGATTTCGCGTCGCTCGGCTTCGTCTCGGGTTTGGCAGACGTCGAGGCGGTCGCGGGCGAAGCAGCCTTGGCCGCCGTATCACTGCCCCCCGTTTTCACAGCGGGTGTCGTTGCCTCTTTGGCGTCGCTTGCTTTCGCGGCGGTCGGTGCGGTGTCGGTGGTTTTCACGCTTTCGGGTTTGGCACTCGCTTTGTCATCGCTGGCTTTACCTGTCGCGGTTTTATCAGCGCTCGCCGCGCTTGCAGCAGATGTCTTGGCCGCAGGCTTGGGCTTGGCCGTTGATGGCTTCGCCGTTGACCCAGCCGGTTTTGTCGCGGTGGACGATCCGGTTTTCTTGGCTGTGGTCTTCGGCTTGGCGGCGGCAGCAGACGCCCTTGATGTCGAAGATGTCTTCGGGGTGTCGTCACCTGAACTGGGTGTTTTCGCTTTCGCCACGCTTAAAAACCTTTCCGATTCTGACCTGATATCAGACGTATTGCACAACCTTAGACGGCATCTAGGTCGACCTTCAAGCTAACCTGTTCCAATCCACCGCAGTTTCAAGCGTAAAACGCAGTGACGTGGCGGTTGGTTCAGGGGCGATGAGTATCTGCTGAACCACTGTGCGGTCCAGCGCCTCGGCCACGGCGGGGCTGAGGGCGATGATGGTAGCCCGCCGCGTTTCACATGCCTGATCGGCGAATTGCGCGGCGGTGCGCGGGGAAAACAGCGGCACGATTGACGGGCCATCTGCCAGCGCGGCTTGGGCGTCATGCGTCAGGGGCAGCGCCTGCTGGTCATAAAGCACCACAGGGCGCGTCGGCAGACCGGCCTGCGTTAACCGTTCGGCAATATCCCCGCGCTGATGCGTGCCGCGCAGATGCAGCAGGGGCGTTGCGGGGCGATGTGCCTTGATCATCGGGAGCAAATGCGCAGCATCGGGCGCGTGAAACGCGACCTGCCAGCCCTTGGCCGCAGCCGCCTGCGCCGTCGCCTCGCCCACACAATAGGCCGGCAGGGTGCCGCCCTTCGGGCCATGCGCCACCCCATTGGCCGAGGTAAAGATCACCCCGCCAATGCCGCCCAGATCAACGGGTGCTGCGGTCGGTAGAATGTGCAGCAACGGGCTGGTCACCACCCGCACCCGCGACAGCAGTGCAGCCGGCAGGCTGGCCGCAAACGCCGCGCAGGCGGGCGCAGGGCGGGTCAGGATCAACGCTGGTTTTGTCATCTGACGCTTGGGCCCCAAGGATTGTTCCACCTGCCCCAAGGTGTTACTTGGCCCCTGTCACCCTTGCAACGGAAACAGCCATGTTACTTCTTGGATTGGAAAGCAGCTGCGATGATACCGCCGCCGCGCTGGTGCGTCAGCTGCCGGGGCAACGCGCCCTCGTGCTGTCCTCTGTCGTTGTGGGGCAGACCGAGCTTCATGCCTCTTTCGGCGGTGTCGTCCCCGAAATCGCAGCCCGCGCCCACGCAGAAAAGCTTGACCTTTGTGTCGAAAAGGCGCTGGCCGAGGCCGCGCTGACCTTGGCGGATGTTGACGGTTTCGCCGTGACCGCGGGACCGGGGCTGATCGGCGGCGTGCTGTCGGGCGTGATGTGCGCCAAGGGGCTGTCGGCCGCGACGGGCAAGCCGCTTTATGGCGTGAACCATCTGGCGGGCCATGCGCTGACGCCACGGCTGACCGATGATGTGCCCTATCCCTATCTGATGTTGCTGGTGTCCGGCGGGCATTGCCAGTTCCTGCTGGTGCATGGGCCGGACCGGTTTGAACGCTTGGGCGGCACCATCGACGACGCCCCGGGCGAGGCTTTTGACAAGGTGGCGCGCCTGATCTCTTTGCCGCAACCGGGGGGCCCCGCGATTGAACAGGCGGCCAAGGCGGGCGATCCCAAACGCTTTGCCCTGCCACGCCCGCTGCTGGACCGGCCCGATTGCGACATGTCTTTTTCGGGGTTGAAAACGGCGGTGCTGCGCACGCGGGACAAGGTGATCGACGAAAAAGGCGGGTTGAGCGTTCAGGATCAGGCCGATCTGGCTGCCGGTTTCCAGGCTGCCGTTACCGATGTACTGGCAGAAAAGACCCGCCGCGCCCTGCGGAAATATCTGGATCACGCGCCTGATGTGCGCACCCTTTGTGTGGCGGGTGGCGTGGCCGCGAACAAGGCAATAGGCCGCGGGTTAGAGACTGTTGCCGCCGACGTAGACTGCGCCTTTATCGCGCCGCCGCTGTCGCTGTGCACCGATAATGCCGCGATGATCGCCTTTGCCGCGATCGAGCAAAGCCAGCTGCGCGCGCCTGATGATCTCACCCTATCGGCCCGCCCGCGTTGGCCGCTGGACACACGCCAGCCCGCCATGTTGGGCAGCGGCAAAAAAGGAGCGAAAGCATGAGCATTGCCGTTCTGGGGGCCGGTGCGTTTGGCACTGCGTTGGCGATCTCTTTGGCGGGTAAGGGCGCGGTGACGCTATGGGCGCGGGATGCGCAGGGCATGGGGCAAAGCCGCGAAAACACCGCCCGCCTGCCCGGTTGCCCGCTGCCCGAAGGCCTGTTCGTGACGGAGGACCTGGCAGAGGCCGCCAAGGCGCAGACCTTGCTCGCCGCTGTTCCGATGCAAAAACTGCGCGGGTTTTTGCGTGATCACGCTGCCGCATTGGACGGCAAGACCATCGTCGCCTGTTGCAAAGGGATCGAGCTGAACACCGGCCTTGGCCCTGTCGCCGTGATCCGCGAGGTGCTGCCCCATGCGACCGCAGCGATCCTCACGGGGCCAAGCTTTGCCGCGGATATTGCGCGGGGGCTTCCCACGGCGCTGACCCTTGCTTGCGCCGATAAAACCACCTGCGCGACCCTACAACAGAGCCTAACAACGGCAAACCTGCGTCTTTACCGCACCTCTGATACCGTGGGTGCGGAGCTGGGGGGCGCGTTGAAAAACGTGGTGGCGATCGCCTGCGGTGCCGCAATCGGGGCCGGTCTGGGCGAAAGCGCCCGCGCCGCCGTGATGACCCGTGGCTTTGCCGAAATGCAGCGGCTTGCCGCGCATCACCACGCGGATCCGGTGACCTTGGCGGGCCTGTCCGGTTTTGGCGATCTTACGCTGACCTGCACCTCGACCCAATCGCGGAACTACCGGCTGGGGCTGGCCCTCGGCCGGGGGGAGCCCTTTGACAGCGCCACCACCGTCGAAGGTGCCGCCACCGCGCGGGCGGTCGATGCGCTGGCCCATGACAACGGGCTGGATCTGCCGATCACCGCCGCCGTTGCAGGTCTGGTCGAGAACCGCTTAGATGTAGCCAGCGCGATGAAAGCGCTTTTGACCCGCCCTTTAAAGGAAGAATAACATGCTGGTTGCCCTTATTGCCAAAGACAAAGCTGGCGCGCTTTCCGTGCGTCAGGAAAACCGCCCCGCCCATGTGGAGTATCTGAAATCCACTGGCGTCGTTGCCCAGGCCGGTCCGCTGCTGGATGATGCGGGCGATATGATCGGGTCTTTGGTCATTCTGGATGTCGCTGACAAAGCCGCGGCACAGGATTGGGCCGACAATGACCCCTATGCCAAGGCCGGGTTGTTCGCCGATGTGCAGCTGATCCCGTGGAACCGGGTGATCGGGTAGTGGCCTACTGGCTGTTCAAATCCGAACCCTCGACCTGGGGCTGGCCGGATCAGGTCGCCAAGGGGGACGCGGGCGAGGAATGGGACGGCGTGCGGAACTATCAGGCGCGCAACTTCATGCGCGAGATGGCGGTTGGCGATCTGGGGTTCTTCTACCATTCGCAAGGCGAGCGCGCGATTGTCGGCATTGTCGAGGTCTGCGCCGCCGCGCATCCCGATAGCTCGACCGAGGACGCACGCTGGGAATGTGTCGATATCAAAGCCGTGCGCCCGTTTGAAAAACCGGTGACGCTGGACGATATCAAGGCCGATGGCCGCTTCGATGATATGCCGCTGGTCAAAAGCCCGCGTCTGTCTGTCCAGCCTGTCACATCAGAGCAATGGAGCGCGATCTGCGCCTTGGGAAACACCAAACCCTAGAGCCTACTATACGCTTTAGTCACACGTTTTAGACATAAAAACGCCCGCTGAACCAAGCGGGCGTTTTCAGTTCGACAGGGACAGATTTACGCGTAAACGGATTCTTTGCCGAAGTGTTTGGTCAGCATATAGTAGACCACCGCGCGGTATTTGTTCCGCTCGGATTTGCCGTAAGTCTCTACGGCCTTGTGGATACCGTCCATCAGCTCGGGGCTATCCGAGAGACCAAGCTTTTTGATGAGGAAGTTGTTCTTGACCAGCTCAAGCTCGCTTTCCTGCGACGCGGCGATGGTCTGCGCGTCAGCGTTATAGATCGACGGACCGCAACCGATGGTCACTTTCGTCAGCAGGTCCATATCTGGCGTCATGCCGCATTTCGTTTGCAGATCGTCGGCATATTTCGCGATCCATTCATCTCTTTTGCCCATTCGTGGTCTCCAACCGTTGATTTGACCGATGTTTCCGGCCTTGTTTCAGACCCTAAAGCGGTTTTGACGCGCGCAAAAGAATTTTTTCCCGCCTGCGTTTGTCTGTGCGGTTTTCGGCATGTCTTGATTGCGGGCCGCCCCGCGTCAAACGCTTGTACCGAAGCGGTTTTTCCGCAAAACTGCGATGATGAAGACCGCCCTCGCCACCGCTTTCGCCCTTTGTCTTGCGCCGTTTCCTGGCGTTTCGGGGCCGCTGCCCGACCCCGTTGATCCGGCCAGCTTTGCGCCCATTGACCTGGACGAGGCGATCCTCGGGCAGTTGCTGTTTTACGATCCGATCCTGTCGGGCAACCGCAATATCGCCTGCGCCACCTGTCACCACCCTGATTTTGCCACCAGCGATGGCGTGTCACTGGGTCTGGGCGAAGGTGGGGTCGGGCTGGGGCTGGAACGGCGCGGGGATCCCGACAACATGCCGCCCCACCGCATCCCGCGCAATTCGCCTGCCTTGTTCAATCTGGGCGCAAAAGAATTCACTGTGCTGTTCCACGATGGCCGGATCGAGGTTGACGCCGAAATGCCGTCCGGTTTCCGCACGCCGCTGGACGACGATATGCTTGACGGTTTTGCGTCATTGCTGTCGGCGCAAACCATGTTTCCGGTGCTCAGCCCCGACGAGATGGCCGGCCAGAACATGGAGAATGACGTTGCCAAAGCCGTGCGTCAGGGTCTGATCACGGCGCAGGGCGGGGCGTGGGATATTCTGGCGCGACGGGTGGCGGGCTTGCCCGACTATGCGCGGCGGTTCCAATCGGTCTATGATCATATCACCACGCCCGACGACATCGGATTTACCGATATTTCAAACGCGATTGCCGTCTTTGTGGCCTATGAATGGCGGTCAGACAGCTCTGCCTTTGATGCCTATCTGCGCGATCCGTCAGCCGCGCTGGACGCCGATGCGCAAAAGGGCATGGCGCTGTTTTATGGCGAGGCGGGCTGTAGCACCTGCCACGCGGGAGCGTTCCAGACCGACCATAGTTTTCACGCGATGGGGGCACCGCAGCTTGGCCCCGGCAAGGCAGCCGTGTTTGAAACCCACACCCGCGATACGGGGCGTATGGGTGTGACCGGCAATGGGGCCGATGCCTATGCCTTTCGCACGCCGTCCCTGCGCAATGTGATGCAGACCGGCCCTTGGGGGCATGCGGGCGGGCACAGCCAGATAGAGAAATTCTTGCGCGATCATATGGATCCGGCCCGCGCGGCCAAACGCTTTGCCCCCGGCTCGGCTGACAGAAACGGGGTGCGCCTGCCGCCGCTGGACGGGGATGACTGGCGCGAGATGGACGACCCCGCCGCCCGCGATGCCATCACCCAAGCCGCGATGATCCGCGCGCCCAAAGGGCTGAATCCCGGTGATATTGCCGCGTTAGTGTCTTTCTTGCGCAGTCTGGATGACCCGCAGGCGCTGTCGGGGCGCTTGGGTATCCCTGACACGGTGCCAAGCGGGCTGGCCGTGGGCGGTGCGCCCTGATCAATCGGGCTGCGTGACCGTGATCCGATCGCCTGCTGTCACGCGCATGGGGTCGCTTTGCGTGCCGTCGGGCCAGCGTACCTGCACCGTTGCTGCTGCCGCGTCGCCGATGCCGAAATGCAGCGGTGCCAGCACCGCCCCCGCATGACCGCCGCCAAGGGTGATCTGCTGGCTTTGCACGGCGTCGCCCACCGTCACGATCACCCGCGCCCCCACGGCAAAGCGATTGCCGCCCGCGCCCCGCACCGCGATGCGCACAAAGCGGCCTGCCTCGAGCGTCACATTGCGATACATACGCATCGGCGCACGCCGGTTCACCACGGCAAGATCCAGCAGCCCGTCGCCATCAAAATCCGCCAGTGCCGCCCCCCGTGACCGCGCGATATCGGCCACACCTGCGGTGTCACCAACCTCGGTAAAGCGGCCATCCGCCCCTTGGATCAACAGATTATTCGGATCGCGCATCGCCATGCCGGGCATCTGGTCGACATTGCCCTTGGCGATAAACAGATCGGCGCGGCCATCGTTGTTCACATCGGCGAAACTGGCGTGCCATCCGGTAGACGGGCGGCCATCGCCGGGCACATAGGGGCGCTGCGCATAGGTGCCGATGTCATAGGGCGCGCCGCGATAGCTGCCGTCGGCTTGCGCCACCTGCATCAGTTGGTCCCCCATAGAGGTGAGCATCAGCTCGTCCCGTTGGTCGCCGGTCAGGTCACGGCTGGCGATCCCCATCCCCCATAGCGAAACTTTGGCCCAGCCGTCCGCTTCGGTCAGGAACCGCTGTTCGGAGATATCCCACATCTGTTCGGCCCCGCCGGAGACATAATAGTGTCTATCATTGGAGATTCGTAGCGATTTGAGCCCGCGCGCATCCTCTGCGGCAAGCATCGACAGGGCGCAATACCCCGGCGACAGCGCGTGCGCGGTATATCGGGGCGAGGTGCCGCCCTTGGGCCTGAGCAGCGTGTTGGTATCACAGGCGCCAAACGGCCCGTCGGGATTGGCGCGGTCAACATAATGGCCGATAGCAAGCGTGGGAAAGGATGCGCCATCCTCCCACCAGGCGGTGAAGGCGGTGGTCCATTGATCGGTTTGCGGGATGCCCCATGCCTCTGTCACATCGGTGAACTGGCAATCCGCGCCGCCCTGAAGCACGCGGTCCGGCCCGACGCGCATGACATATAGATCAAGCAGCCCGTCACCGTTCATATCGACAGGATAGGCCCCCGTGGCGCCCGTAATCTCGGGGTCGATCACAGCCCGCTCAAAGGCAATTTCCCCCGTGTCAGAGACGTTTTTGAGCAGCAATAGCGGCGCGGTGCCGCCTGCGGCCACCAGATCGGGCAGACCGTCGCCCGAACAGTCAAACGCCGACACACCGCCGCCGACAAAATGTTCCCACCCGCCGGTATAATGGTGGTCAGGCAGGCCCGCGCTGATGTCCTGAAACAACGGATCGGCATGGGCAGCAGAGGCAAAGACACAGGCTGCCGCCATCAAACGATGGATCACGCAGCATTCTCCCCCAGCAGGGCGTCGGTCACATCGGACAGGGCCAGTGCAGCGGCCCCTTTCGCCCAGACGGACCCGCCCCAAGCGTGGATATCGACAGGGGTCGGCGCGCGGCCTGCGGGTAGGATCATAGAGTTCATCTCGTTTAGCACATCGTCAACGTTCAGATAGTCATAGCGCATCCGTTCGCCGCTGAGAATGATCCGTTCGGGGTCAAACAACTGCACGATATTGGCAAGCCCGACGCTCAGGAACCGTCCGGCACGGTTAAAGATCGCCAGCGCGGCCTCGTTGCCTGCGTTCGCCTCGTCATACAGGGTTTCGATCATCGACACGGCAGAGCTTTCGGCGCGCGGGTCGCGTTCAAACGCGGTGCCTGCCTCGCGGATAATGGCGTAATCGGCGACATAGGCCTCAAGACAGCCGCGCTGCCCGCAACGGCACAGGGCACCGTCCAGCTGCACCTTGGTGTGGCCCAGCTCCATCCCCGGGCCAAGGGCGCCGCGGAACAGCCGGTTGTTCAGCACCAGCCCCATGCCGACGCCGCGTTCAATGGTCACCACGGCAAAGTTCGAAATCCCCCGACCGGCCCCGAACCACAGTTCGGCCAGTGTCAGCAGGTTGGTGTCATTGTCCAAGGACACCGGCAGCCCCAGCGTTTTCGACAGCAGATCGCGCAGCGGCATGTCCGTGTCCAGCATCACCGGCGACCATTTCACGATCCCGAGGCTCGCATCCACCAGCCCGGGCAGGCCGATTCCGACGGCGCTGATGTCGGACATCACGCGTCCCGATTTCTGCAACAGCCTGTCCATGAGGGAACTGACTTCGGTCAACATATCTTCGGTAGACTGCCGCAGCGATGCACTGGCGACATGGGCCTCGGCGATGATCGTGCCGGCAAGGTCCAGCAAGACCGCGGTATGACGTTCGTCCGACAGCTTCATGCCCACGACGAAACGGCTTTGCGGGGCGACCCGCAGGGCAATGGGCGGGCGGCCACGGCTGGGGCCGCGCTGGCTGTCCTCTACCTCTTGCAGCAGACCGCGCGCGATCAGATCAGAGGTGATGGTGGTCACCGACCCGGGGCTGATGTTGAGCTTGCGCGCCACATCCATGCGCGGCATCTGCCCGTTCGCGCGGACCTGTTCAAACACCTGTTGGCGCAGCGGGCGTGTATCATCCTGCGGCAAGGCCAGCAGCGGGCCACAGCCTGAAGACACAAGTTTTGACCCCTCCGACCCAAGGTCGCGAATTAGTTCGCTCGCCAAACTTTATCCTCCCGATGTATTTTGAAATTCCCCTGCAACAGGTTAATCCCTCTGTCTCCCACAGGAAATAAGCCGTGTTTTGCCGATCTGTGTCAAATTCTTTGTGTCATAATGTAAAATTTATTTTGACAACTGAATTAAAGTGCGCAACCTCATACTACGACGTCACCGATGCCACCAAGGACATCGGATCATTTCATCTGGGAGGAAAGAAATGCGTAAACTCTTTATGGCAGCGGCCGTCGCCACTGCTGGCTTCACTCAGACCGCAGCAGCCGAGGATATCACCGTCGGCGTGAGCTGGTCGAACTTCCAAGAAGAGCGCTGGAAAACAGACGAGGCCGCGATCAAGGCCGCGCTGGACGCTGCCGGTGCGAAATATGTCAGCGCCGATGCGCAATCGTCGTCGGCCAAGCAGTTGTCGGATGTGGAAAGCCTGATCGCCCAAGGCGTTGATGCGCTGATCATCCTTGCCCAAGACAGCCAGGCCATCGGCCCCGCAATCACCGCAGCCGCGGACGAAGGTATTCCGGTTGTGGGCTATGACCGCCTGATCGAAGACCCCCGCGCCTTTTACCTGACCTTCGACAACGTCGAAGTGGGCCGTATGCAAGCGCGTGCCGTGCTGGAAGCGATGCCAAAGGGCAACTATGTGATGATCAAGGGCTCGCCCACCGATCCGAACGCCGACTTCCTGCGCGGCGGCCAGCAAGAAGTGCTGCAATCCGCGATTGATGCAGGCGATATCACCATCGTTGCCGAAGCCTATACCGACGGCTGGCTGCCCGCCAACGCACAGCGCAACATGGAGCAGATCCTGACCGCGCAAGACAACAACGTTGATGCGGTTGTTGCCTCCAATGACGGGACAGCAGGCGGCGCCGTTGCCGCGCTGACCGCGCAAGGCATGGAAGGCACGCCCGTGTCCGGCCAGGACGGCGACCACGCGGCGCTGAACCGTGTTGCCAAGGGCACGCAGACCGTCAGCGTCTGGAAAGACGCCCGTGATCTGGGCAAGAACGCTGCCGAAATCGCTGTTGCCCTTGCCGGCGGCACCGAGATGGCAGACGTGGATGGCGCGCAGGAATGGACATCCCCTGCGGGCACAGCCCTGTCGGCCAAGTTTCTGGCCCCCGTGCCTGTCACCATCGACAACCTGAACGCGGTTCTGGACGCAGGCTGGATTTCGAAAGAAGCCCTGTGCCAAGGCGTGACAGACGTCGCGGCCTGTAACTAAGACCAAAACGCACACCCCGCCCCCTGATGCGGGGTGTGCCACCCGTTTGCTTCAGCCCGGCTGCCGCGCTTTGCGGCCCCGCTGATTGACATTGCGACCCAATCCGGAAGCCAATCACATGACAGATACGACCACCGAAACCGGGGCAGATGTACATCCGTCGCCGACAGCGCCCAAGCGCTCTTTTCTTAGCCAGCTCGAAATCGATACCCGTCTGTTAGGGATGATCGGTGCGTTCATTCTGGTCTGCCTCGTGTTCAACGTGCTGACCGACGGGCGCTTTCTGACGCCGCGCAATATTTTCAACCTCACGATCCAGACGGTCAGCGTTGCCATTATGGCGACCGGTATGGTCTTCGTGATCGTGACCCGTCACATCGACCTGTCGGTCGGCGCGATGCTGGCCACCTGCTCTGCCGCGATGGCGATGACCCAGACCGATATCCTGCCGCGTATGCTGGGCATGGGGCTGGGGCATCCGATGATCCCCTGGATCGCCATCGTCGTCGGCCTGCTGTTTGGCACCATCATCGGCGCGTTTCAGGGCTGGCTGATCGGGTTCCTCACGATCCCCGCCTTCATCGTGACCCTTGGCGGGCTGCTGATCTGGCGCAACGTGGCGTGGTATATGACTGACGGTCAGACCATCGGGCCACTGGATGAAACCTTCCGCAAGTTCGGCGGAATCAACGGGACCTTGGGCGAGACATGGTCCTGGGTCGTCGGGCTGATCGCCGTGGTTCTGGCGCTTTGGGCGCTGTGGTCGTCACGGCGCAACAAGGTCAACCATGGGTTTCACGTGAAACCGGTTTGGGCCGAGGTGCTGGTCGGTCTGATCATCGCTGTGGGCATTCTGGGCTTTGTCGCGATCCTGAACGCCTATGAGGTTCCGACCGCGCGTCTGATGCGCGAGTTCAAGGCCCGTGGCGATGTGATGCCCGAAGGCTATACCGCGTCTTACGGCATCCCCTATTCGGTGTTGCTGCTGATCGCGCTGGCGATTGGCATGACCGTGATGGCCAAACGCACGCGGCTGGGGCGCTATATCTTTGCCACGGGCGGCAACCCCGACGCGGCAGAGCTGTCGGGCATCAACACCCGTCTGCTGACGGTCAAGGTCTTTGCCCTGATGGGGGCCCTGGTGGCGCTGTCCGCGGTTGTTGCCTCTGCCCGTTTGACCAACCACTCGAACGACATCGGCACGTTGGACGAACTGCGTGTCATCGCTGCGGCTGTCATTGGCGGTACGGCTCTGGCGGGCGGTATAGGGACGATCCACGGGGCCATTCTGGGTGCCTTGATCATGCAATCGCTGCAATCGGGCATGGCTATGGTGGGCGTTGACGCACCGCTGCAAAACATCGTCGTCGGTGCGGTTCTTGTCTTCGCCGTCTGGATCGACATCGTCTATCGCCGCCGTATGGGAGGGAAATCATGACACCGCTTGTAGAGCTCAAGAATATCTCGCTGTCCTTCGGGGGGGTGCGTGCCGTCGATAACGTGTCGCTGGACCTGTATCCGGGCGAGGTCGTCGGCCTGTTGGGGCACAATGGCGCGGGGAAATCCACGCTCATCAAGATCCTTGCCGGTGCCTATCAGATGGACGAGGGCGAAATCTGGATCGAGGGCAAGAAAGCCAGCATCCATTCGCCCCGTGACGCCCGCCGCCACAACATCGAGACCATCTACCAGACACTGGCGCTGGCCGATAACCTTGATGCGCCCAGCAACCTGTTTCTGGGGCGCGAACTGACCAATAAATTCGGCCTCGTGGATGATGCGCGGATGGAGGCAGAGACCCGCAAGATCATGGCGCGTCTCAACCCCAACTTTAAGAAGATAAGCGAGCCTGTCTCGGCGCTTTCGGGCGGTCAGCGGCAATCGGTTGCGATTGCCCGCGCGGTCTATTTCAACGCCAAGATCCTGATCATGGACGAACCGACCGCCGCCCTTGGGGTGCATGAAAGCAAGATGGTTGCCGATCTGATCAAAGAGCTGAAGGCCCAAGGGCTTGGCATCTTCCTGATCAGCCACGATACCCGCGAGATGCTTGAGCTGTGCGACCGTGTGTCGGTGATGAAAAACGGCGCGTTGATCGGCACCGAAAAGGTCGGCGACGTGACCGAGGATGACATCCTGAGCATGATCATCATGGGCAAGGCGCGCGACGCCGCATAGGCGCTGACAAAGGGGAAAACCATGTTTCTGGGGCTTGATCTTGGCACCTCTGGGCTGAAAGCCCTGCTGGTGGACGACGCGGAAAACATCATCGCGGAAAGCGTGGCACCCTTGCAGGTGTCGCGCCCCCACGATGGCTGGGTCGAACAGGACCCGCGCGATTGGTTCACCGCCTGCGCCGATGCGATTGTGGGGCTGGGGGTTGATCTGGCCGCCGTGCAGGGCATCGGGCTCAGCGGGCATATGCATGGCGCGACCCTGCTGGATGGTGCGGGCACGCCGCTGCGCCCCTGTATGCTGTGGAACGACACCCGCGCCGCAGCGCAAGCCGCCGCGATGGATGCTGACCCCCTCTGGCGTGCGGTCACGGGCAACATCGTGTTCCCCGGTTTCACCGCGCCCAAAGTGGAATGGGTGCGCGACCATGAGCCCGATATATTCGCGCGGATCGACAAGGTGTTGCTGCCCAAGGACGCGCTGCGCTTCTGGCTGACCGGCGACGCCGTTTCAGAGATGTCGGATGCCGCAGGCACAAGCTGGCTGGATACCGGCGCGCGCGACTGGTCCGATGCTTTGCTGGAACGGTCTGGCCTGACGCGGGCACAGATGCCATCGCTGGTCGAAGGATCGCAGGTGTCAGGGCACCTAAGCGGCTCTATCGCGGGGCAACTGGGCCTACCTGCGGGGATCCCCGTTGCGGGGGGCGGCGGCGATAATGCTGCCTCGGCCATCGGGATGGGTGTGGTGAAACCGGGTCAGGCGTTCGTCTCGCTTGGCACCTCGGGCGTGCTGTTTGCCGCGACGCCGGGCTATGCCGCGGCACCTGAAAGCGCGCTGCACAGCTTTTGCCACGCGCTGCCGGACCTGTGGCACCAGATGGGGGTGATCCTGTCGGCCACGGATTCGCTTAATTGGCTGGCCAGTGTTTTGAACGAGGACGCGCGGACGCTCACCTCTGATCTGGGCGCGCTAGAGGCCCCCGGCCGCACGATCTTTATGCCCTATCTGGGCGGAGAGCGGACGCCCCATAACGACGCCAATATCCGGGGCGGTTTCCTGCATCTGGCCCATAACACCGACCGCGCCGCCATGACCCGCGCGGTGCTGGAAGGGGTCACCCACGCCCTACGCGACAGTTTCGACGCGATGCGGCACACCGGCACCCACATCGACAGCCTGATCGCCGTCGGCGGCGGGTCTAAATCCGACTACTGGCTGTCGGCCATTGCAACGTCGCTGAACATGCCGATCCAGCTGCCCGCCGCGGGTGACTTTGGCGGTGCCCTTGGGGCTGCGCGCTTGGGTCGTATGGCCGCCACCGGCGCCGGAGCCGAGATCGCCGTGCCACCCCCCATTTCCCGCGTGATAGAGCCTGTTCCGGCCCTAGTAGATGCCTTTTCAGAGGCCCACGCCCGATATTCAGACACGTATAGCGCCGTAAAACATTTGCGCTAAGACAAGAAGGACCATCCCCATGACCAGCTTTTTCGACGGCATCCCGACGATATCTTACGACCCGCAAGCGGACCATGATTTCGCCTATCGCAGCTATAATCCCGACGAGATGCTGATGGGCAAGACGATGGCAGAGCATCTGCGCTTTGCCGTCGCCTATTGGCACAGTTTCGCATGGGAAGGCGGCGACCCTTTTGGCGGCCAGACCTTCCTGCGCCCCTGGTTCGACACCACGATGGACGCCGCTCGCGCCAAAGCTGACACCGCGTTTGATATGTTCAAGATCCTCGGTCAGCCGTATTTCTGCTTCCACGACGCCGATGTCCGTCCCGAGGGCGATACCTTTGCCGAAAGCACCGCACGGCTGCACGAGATCACCGATTACTTTGGCGAAAAAATGGAGCAGACGGGCACCAAGCTGCTGTGGGGCACGGCCAACCTGTTTTCCAACCGCCGCTATATGTCGGGTGCTGCCACCAACCCCGACCCCGATATTTTTGCCTATGCCGCCGCGACGGTGAAGGAATGTATCGACGTCACCCACAAGCTGGGCGGCGAGAATTATGTGCTATGGGGCGGGCGCGAAGGCTATGAGACGCTGCTGAACACCGACCTGAAACGCGAACGCGAACAGGCGGGGCGTTTCTTGCAGATGTCGGTCGAATACGCCCGCAAGATCGGCTTCAAAGGCGCCATCCTGATCGAGCCTAAACCGCAGGAACCGACCAAACACCAGTATGATTACGACGTGGCCACCGTCTATGGTTTCCTCAAGGACTACGGGCTTGAGAACGAGGTGAAGGTGAACATCGAACAGGGTCACGCCATTCTTGCCGGGCATTCGTTTGAACACGAGTTGGCGATGGCCTCGGCGCTTGGGATTTTCGGGTCGATCGACATGAACCGCAACGATTACCAGTCAGGCTGGGACACCGACCAGTTCCCCAACTCCGTCCCCGAAGTCGCGCTGGCCTATTACGAAGTGCTGAAAGCGGGCGGTTTCACCACCGGCGGCACCAACTTTGACGCCAAACTGCGCCGCCAGTCGCTGGACGCCGAAGATCTGATTTTGGCCCATGTCGGTGCGATGGATGTCTGTGCCAAGGGCCTGAAAGCCGCCGCCGCGATGCTGGAGGATGGCAAGCTCGAAGCGGCGCGTGACGCGCGCTATGCCGGTTGGGGCTCTGAACGCGGCCAAGGCCTGCTGAGCAGCGATCTGGAGACGATCAACGCGCAGGTCAAAGCCGATGCGCTGAACCCGCAGCCCGCCTCGGGGCGTCAGGAAGCGCTGGAAAATCTGGTAAACCGCTATCTTTAAGCTGTTACATGGCGCTGTTAGGGGTCTAGGCTGACCGATAAGGGGGCCCAAGATGTTCAAACGCTACGCCATTTACTATACGCCGCCGCCGGGGGATTTCGCCCGGCGGGGTGCGGCTTGGTTGGGCTGGGATGTGCAGGCAGGCGAAGCCGTGGCACATCCCGATATCGACGGGCTCGATATTGCCAAGCTGACCCAACGACCACGCAAATACGGGCTACACGGGACGGTCAAGGCACCGTTCTTTCTGGCCGACGCCACCAGCGCGGCCCAGTTGACCGATGGCCTCGCCGCCTTTTGCAAGGGGCAGGCTCCGGTGCAGCTGGATGGGCTGGCCCTGTCGCAGATCGGGCGGTTTCTGGCGCTGGTCCCGCAGGGAGACACGACCGCGCTTGGCAGTCTTGCGGCCTCGGCCAATGTGGTGCTGGACGCCTTCCGCGCGCCGCTGTCAGAGGCGGAGTTCACGCGCAAGAACGCCCCCTATCTGACCGATCAGCAGCGGATCTACCTCAAAACCTACGGATACCCCCATATTATGGAGTATTTCCGCTTTCACATCACCCTCACCGGGCCGCTTGCGCCCGATCAGATCGACCCCGTAAAGACGGCTCTGCACTGCTATTTAGGGTCGGATACCCCTGCCCCTTTCACCATCGATAGTCTGACGCTTTGTGGCGAGGATACGCAGGGACGTTTTCACGAGGTCGAACGCTTCGCGCTTGGCAGCTGACCCACAAAAAACGCCGCCCTGCATCCCTGCAAGGCGGCGTTCTGTCAGACGGTATGAACCGGCTTAGTAGCGGTAGTGTTCGGGCTTGAACGGGCCTTCGGGTGTGACGCCGATGTAAGCGGCTTGTTCGCTGCTCAGCTGGGTCAGTTTCACGCCGATACGATCAAGGTGCAAACGGGCGACTTTCTCGTCCAGATGCTTGGGCAGGATATAGACCTTGTTCTCGTATTTGCCGGTGTTTTCCCACAGTTCGATCTGCGCCAACACCTGATTGGTGAAGGACGCGGACATGACGAAGGACGGGTGACCAGTCGCGTTGCCAAGGTTCAGCAGACGGCCTTCGGACAGCAGGATCAGACGGTTGCCCGAAGGCATCTCGATCATGTCGACCTGTTCCTTGATGTTGGTCCACTTGTGGTTCTTGAGCGCGGCAACCTGGATTTCATTGTCAAAGTGGCCGATGTTGCCAACAATCGCCATGTCCTTCATCTCGCGCATATGCTCGATGCGGATCACGTCCTTGTTGCCGGTGGTGGTGATGAAGATGTCGGCGGTGTCCAGCACGTCTTCCAGCAGGACAACCTCGAACCCGTCCATCGCCGCTTGCAGCGCGCAGATCGGGTCGGCTTCGGTCACTTTCACGCGGGCACCGGCACCGGCCAGCGACGCGGCAGAGCCTTTGCCAACGTCGCCATAGCCACAGACGACAGCGACCTTACCGGCCATCATCACATCTGTCGCGCGGCGGATACCGTCGACCAGCGATTCACGGCAGCCATACTTATTGTCGAACTTGGATTTGGTGACGCTGTCGTTGACGTTGATCGCGGGGAAGGGCAGCTGGCCTTGCTTCACCAGATCATACAGACGGTGGACACCTGTGGTGGTTTCCTCGGACACGCCCTTGATCTGGTCGCGCATCTTGGTGAACCAACCGGGGGATTGCTCCATCCGCTTTTTGATCTGCGCCTTGATCGCGACCTCTTCTTCCGACGTTGGCACGGGGATCACGTCTTCGCCAGCTTCGGCACGGGCGCCCAGCAGGATGTACAGGGTCGCATCGCCGCCATCATCAAGGATCAGGTTCGGGCCGTCGGGGAACTGGAAGGATTTGTCCAGATAATCCCAATGCTCTTCCAGCGATTGCCCCTTGATCGCGAAAACAGGCGTGCCGCCTTCGGCAATCGCCGCCGCCGCGTGATCCTGGGTCGAGAAGATGTTGCACGACGCCCAACGGACATCGGCCCCCAATGCGACAAGCGTTTCGATCAGAACAGCGGTCTGGATCGTCATGTGCAGCGAGCCCACGATGCGCGAACCGGACAGCGGTTTGCTGTCGCCGTATTCCGCGCGCAAGGCCATCAGGCCGGGCATTTCGGTTTCTGCGATATCAAGTTCCTTGCGGCCATAGGCGGCAAGGCTAATGTCTTTAACGATGTAATCGTTGGCCATCGGGGCATCCCTTTTCAAAAGATCGGCTATGTATCGTATATTTGAAAAGGGCCGTAGCACTTTGATGCGGTGATCTCAACGGTGGCGGTCAAGCGTCACACGAAACGGTTACTCTGCCGAGGCGACGATCATCTCGTCCGTGGTCATCCCCGCCATCCAGTTTGCGCCCTGCGCGGTGACGCAGGCCATCCCGTTCGACAGGGTTTTTACAGCAGACCATGTGCCTGTGTCATCCGAGGCCCAGATTTGGACCGCGCCGTCGTCCTGTCCTTCAACCGGTGTTTCGCCGTACCAATCCACCAGCGACGCCTTCAGCTCTTGCGCGGGCATGCAGACATCGCTTGCCATTGCGGGTGCGGCCACGGTCCCGAGGCCAAGTGCGAGTGTGAGAGCAGAAATAACAGGTTTCATGATCGTCTCCTTCGTGGGAAGAACACGGCGAAACCCGCAAATGTTCCACGTGTCAAAGGCAGAGCAATAGAATGGCGCAGCAATCCCGTGCATGGCAACGTATGTTATCCGGCCGTAGGCTTGACCTGCTGGACCCGACACCGGTCGATATAGAGATCGAGGATATCGCCCATGGGCTGGCCTTTGTCGCGCGGTGGAACGGGCAAACGCGGGGGGATTTTGCCTATTCCGTGGCCGAACATTCGCTGCTGGTCGAAACGATTTATGGCCGGATGAACCCCAAGGCCCCGCCAAAGTGGCGGTTGGCCGCGCTTCTGCATGATGCGCCGGAATATGTGATCGGCGATATGATCTCTCCGGTGAAGGCGGCGGTCGGGCCGGAATATGGTGCGCTGGATGACCGTTTGATGTCCGCGATCCATATCCGCTTTGGCCTGCCCGCGGCGCTGCCGAAATCGGTCAAGCAGCAGATCAAGCGCGCCGACAAGGTCAGCGCCTGGATGGAGGCGACGCAGATCGCCGGTTTCTCGGAAGCAGAGGCGTCCAAGTTCTTTGGCCGGCCCAACCCCGATCTGATGGAGGGGCTGTCGATCGTGCTGCGCCCGCCGGTGGACACGCGCAATGACTTCACCGCACGGCATCTGGATTTGCTGGGCGCGCTGTGATGGTCAAGGTCCGCCCGCCAATCGCGCTGGATGCCGGAAATATGGCGCAACTGCTGAACGAGATCATCACCATCGGGGGCACCACCGCGATGACCCGCGCTGTCACCGGCAAGGATCTGACCCAATGGATGGCCAGCAACGCCGATCAAAGCGCGTGGCATGTGGCGCTGGACGATCAGGAGAACGTCGTAGGGTTCCAGTGGATCAGCCCGCACCCCGATCTGCCGCCCGAGGCCTGCGACATCGCGAGCTTTGTGCAGGTTGGTCGTACCGGTCTGGGCATCGGGTCGGCGCTGTTTGATGCCACCGCGCAGGCAGCGGCACGGCTGGGGTATGTCTGGATCAACGCCACGATCCGCGCCGACAACCACGGCGGGCTGACCTATTACCAAAGCCGCGGGTTTCGAGACTGGCATTATGACGAAGGGGTCTCGCTTGCCTCGGGTCAGGTCGTGGACAAGATCAGCAAACGCTACGACGTGTAGCGCATTACTGCGGGGATCGTTTTGCCAAGATGCGCTGCAAGGTCCGGCGGTGCATGTTCAGCCGCCGCGCCGTTTCGGACACGTTTCTATCACAAAGCTCGTAGACACGCTGGATATGTTCCCACCGCACACGATCCGCGCTCATGGGGTTTTCCGGTGGCGGCGGCATGTCATCGCCCGTGGCCAGCAGCGCGTTCACGATGTCATTGGCATCAGCGGGTTTTGACAGGTAATCCGTCGCACCGATCTTGACCGCGGCGACGGCGGTGGCGATGGCACCGTAGCCGGTCAGCACCACAACCCGCGCATCGGGGCGTTTGTCGCGCAGCACCTCGACCACATCCAGCCCGTTGCCGTCCTGCAACCGCAGATCGACCACCGCATAGGCCGCGGGCCGCGCGGTCGCGATGGCCACACCGGCGGCGACGGAACCGGCGGTTTCAACCTCGAAGCCGCGCTTCTCCATCGCCTTGGCAAGGCGTCGCAGAAACGGTTCGTCATCATCCACCAGAAGGAGGGACCGATCCTCGCCGAGATCAAGCGCATTTTCCTGAACCATATCATGCTCCGCTGGTTGAATGTTGTACCGGGACTTTATCCAGATATGTGGCGGTGGCCTAGCTTGGTCAAACTTTTACTGATGTTCCACAAAGCAGGCGACCTTGTCGGCCAGCTGTTCTGGCGGGACATCGCGGCGGAAGAAATCGACGAAACCTTCGCCCGGCATCACCAGATAGCTAAAGGTCGAATGGTCCACGAGGTAGTCATCGCCTTCATCCTCATGCGCCTTGTAATAGGTGCGGTAGGCATCGCTTGCCGCTTTGACCTGTGCGGGCGATCCGGTCAGCCCGATCATCTTGGGGTGCATGTTGGCGGCGAAATCTCCAACAACTTCAGGGGTATCGCGGGCAGGATCGACAGAAATGAACACTGGCGTCACGGACATACCACGCGCCTCCAGCTCATCCACGGCGCGGGCGTTCCGGTCCACATCCAGCGGGCAGACGTCCGGGCAGAAGGTATAGCCAAAGTAAACGAGGCTGGGTTCGGTGATCACATCCGCGTCCGTCACGGTCTGGCCTTGGGCGTTCACCAGTTCGAACGGCCCGCCCAATTCGGCACCACCGGCTACGGCAGAGTTCTTGCACTGCGCGTATTTGTCGCTGTCGCCATCGGTCCGGTATACCAGCATCAGGGACACCGCCAGAAACGCCAGCAAGACCAACACCGCGCCAATTGCCAACACTCTTCTCATATTCATTCTCCTGCGCGGTTAGGCGCTCTTGATCCCGGTCGGACACAGACCTACGCTTTCCCTTTATCAACGTAACCGACATTTTGAAAAGGTGCGCCGATGACGCAGGCCGCTAACATTCCCGTGGGTAGAGGCCTGGGCAAGGGCGCGCGCGCCAACTGGATCCGCCTGCGCACAATGATCGTGCTGCGGTGGGTGGCGATTGCGGGGCAACTGACGGCGATCACCGTCGCGCAACGCATCTTTGGCCTGCAGCTGGAACTGGGTCTGTGCTATTTCGCGATTGGCGTGTCGGTGATCGGCAATCTGATCGCCATTCTGGTGTTTCCCGAAAACAAGCGTCTGTCTGAATATGAAAACCTGCTGATGGTGCTGTTCGATCTGGTGCAGCTGGCCTTTCTGCTGTTCCTGACGGGCGGGCTGCATAATCCGTTTTCGCTGCTGTTGCTGGGGCCGGTGACCATCTCTGCCACGGCGCTTAGCCTGCGGTCGACCATCGTGCTTTGTGGCACAGCCATTGGGCTGGCGACGGGGCTGGCGCTGTTTCACCTGCCCTTGATCACACAAGATGGGGGCGTGCTTGAGCTGCCGGGCATCTTTATCTTCGGCATCTGGATCGCGCTGGTGATCGCGATTGTGTTTTCTACCGCCTATTCCCGCCGCGTCACCACCGAGATCCATTCGATGGCCGACGCCTTGGCCGCCACCCAGATGGCGCTGGCGCGCGAACAGAAGCTGACCGACCTTGGCGGCGTGGTGGCCGCTGCCGCACATGAACTGGGCACGCCCCTTGCCACGATCAAACTGGCCAGCAGCGAGCTGTGGAATGAACTGCAAGACCAGCCCGATCTGGCCGAGGATGCCGCGTTGATCCGCGATCAGGCCGACCGGTGCCGCGATATTCTGCGCGACATGGGGCGGGCGGGCAAAGACGATCTGCATCTGCGCCAAGCCCCCTTGATGACGGTGCTTGAAGAAGCCGCCGAACCGCACCGGATGCGCGGCAAGACGTTTACCTTTACGCTCGGGCCAGATGCAGGGGACGCCGCCGACCAGCCCGCGATCCTGCGCCGGCCAGAGGTTATCCACGGCCTGCGCAACCTGATGCAGAACGCGGTGGATTTCGCCGCCACAACGGTCTGGGTAGAGGCGAACTGGTCTGACACGGTGATCTCGGTCCGGATATTTGACGATGGTACGGGCTTTCCTCCGCATATCCTTGGCCGCATCGGTGACCCTTTCATGCGGCGGCGCCCTTCGGACCGCAGCAACGCGCGGCGCCCCGAATACGAAGGCATGGGGCTGGGGCTATTCATCGCCAAGACCTTGCTTGAACGCTCGGGTGCGGAGCTTCGTTTTGCCAATGGGCCGGACAGCGCCCCCAAGACGGACACCCCCGTCGGTGCTGTGGTCAAGGTCACATGGCCCCGCGAAAAGCTGGATGCGCATCACGGCGAAACCCCCCTGCCCACCGGAGAGAACACACGCTTCACGTGATCCCTGCGGAAGCGGCGTGGGGGGCACCAAAGACGATCTCGGCGATTTTCCGCGGTAGGTCTCACGGCCATTCACACGGCGGTTAATAAACTGTTAACTATTTGGGCGCTTAACTGAGTGGAACCCTAAAGAATTGAGTCCCGCCGTGGCTTCCACCTTCGACATTGCGCTCGTGATCTTTGCCATTCTTTCGAGTGGCTATATCGCCTATCTCTGGCTCGATAACGCAGAGACCGCCGACAAGGCCGATCCGCGGGGGGAGCCCGAGCTGTCCTATCTTTTTGACCACGGGGTGTTGCAGCATGCCTCTGGCACGACAGCGCAGTTTTGCCCGCTAGAGGCGGGGTTTCACGAATGGTCCGACTTGCATCACAACGTGTCAGGTCGCTTTGCGATGTTCCCCGACAAACCCCCTTCGACGCCCGAAGGCCAGTTGATCGTCCCGGCCACCGACCCCAAGATTCACACGCTGATCCGCATCACCTGGGAAAAGCACCTGTGCCGCGTGGTGGTGCTGGACCCCAATGATATGGGCGTCGATCTGCGGTCAGAGGCAGAGGTCACGCTGACGCGGCTACGCTCTACCGTGTCGGTGCCGCTTTGGCATACGGACCATGCAAACCGACTGCTTTGGTACAACGATGCCTATCACGAGTTGTTTAACGCCTGTCACCCCGGTCAGGCGATTGAAACCCAGCGGCTGTTTCCCAGCGATTTCAGCAACGCGACCCACCGTCTGTCCTTGCGCGACCGGACCACGGGGGTGAAAGACTGGTACGCGGTCACCCACAGCCAATCGCGTAGCATCAACTGCTATCAGGCGACCTGCATCACCACATTGGTCCGCGCCGAAGAGGCGCAGCGCAATTTCGTGCAAACCTTGACCAAGACCTTTGCGCAGCTATCCATCGGGCTCGCGATATTTGACCGCAAAAGCCAGTTGGTGCTGTTTAACCCGGCGTTAATCGACCTGACCGGATTGGGGGCGCAGTTCCTGAGCGCCCGCCCCGCGATCCAGACCTTCTTCGACAAGCTGCGCGAGGCGCGCAAAATCCCCGAGCCCAAGGATTATGCCACCTGGCGCACCACCGTGTCCGAGCTGATCAGCGCCGCCCATGATGGCCGCTATGAAGAGATATGGTCGCTTGAGTCAGGGCAGACCTTTCGGGTCAAGGGCCGACCGCACCCCGACGGGGCCACGGCCTTTCTGATAGAGGATATCAGCGCCCAGGTCAGTCTGACCCGCACCTTCAGGGCAGAGCTGGAACAGGGGCAGGCGATGCTTGATACGCTGGACGATGCCATCGTCGTCTTTTCGTCGTCGGGTATTCTGACCTTCTCTAACACCGCGTATAATGACCTTTGGGGTGTCGATCCCGACATGACCTTTGCCGATATCTCTATCCACGACGCCATTCAGGGCTGGCACCGCCGGTCCGCCCCCAATCTGCTGTGGCAGGAGATAGAGGATTTCGTGAC
Source organism: Sulfitobacter sp. SBS6 (assembly GCF_048285585.1). Classification (NCBI taxonomy): domain Bacteria; kingdom Pseudomonadati; phylum Pseudomonadota; class Alphaproteobacteria; order Rhodobacterales; family Roseobacteraceae; genus Sulfitobacter; species Sulfitobacter sp. SBS6. The sequence continues at coordinate 344,000 of NZ_JBLWBA010000004.1, forward strand.
CAACCGCGAAGATCGCATGAAGTGGAGCATGCCGCTGTATCTTGCCAACGGGACAGAGCTGACCTGCCTGTTTTCCCCCATCGTGGACGGGGCCACGCTGATCCGGTTCCACCAGCCGAAAAAGCCGGTGGCAGAGATTGAAAACCCCGAAGCCGAGAAACCGCCACAAGACGCCTGACGCCCCGCTTTCGCCTTGCGGCGCACCACCGCGCCCAAGTAACCTTGGCGCATGGCATCACACGCACTTGATCTTACGCTGCATGACGCAGACCAAACCGCCCGACTGGCCGTGACCCTTGGGCGCGCGCTCACTGCGGGCGACGTTGTTTTACTGACCGGCGACGTTGGCGCGGGCAAGACGCATTTCGCGCGGGCGCTGATCCAGTCCCTGCTGGCGGTGCCCGAAGACGTGCCCTCGCCCACCTTCACGCTGGTGCAGACCTATGACGCCCCCGCCGCCGCGATCTGGCATGCGGATCTGTATCGTCTTACCTCTGTCTACGAGATCGAAGAGCTGGGGCTGACCGATGCGTTCAGCGATGCCATCTGCCTTGTGGAATGGCCCGACAGGCTGGGCGATCTGCGCCCCGAAGATGCGCTTGATCTGACGTTGACGGTCACCGGCGACGACACACGGCGGCTCTCTGCCACGTGGAACGACGATAAATGGCCCGAAAAGCTGGGGGCATGGCGCAAATGAACGACCGTATGACCGCTATGGACCGCTTTCTTGCCGATGCGGGGTGGGCACAGGCGCGGCGCGATCTGCTGGCCGGGGACGCATCGAACCGCCGCTATGACCGCCTGACCCTTGATGATGGCCGCACCGCCGTGCTGATGGACGCCCCCACCGAGAAGGGCGAAGACGTGCGCCCCTTTGTCCGCATCGCCGATTGGCTGCGCGCGCAAGGGGCCAGCGCGCCCGAGATTTACGCGCAAGACGCAGGCAACGGCTTTCTGCTGATCGAGGATCTGGGCGATGACCTGTTTGCGCGGCTGATGGTCCAATCGCCCGCGATGACGCGGCAGCTTTATACCGCCGCGACGGACTGTCTGCTGGACCTGCACAAGGCCCCGCCCCCCGATCTGCCGCTCTGCGATGCCGATTGGCTGACAGAGGCGGCACAGATGGTGTTTGACTGGTACGCCCCCGACAGCGGCCCCGCGGCGGAGTTTAACGCCCTCTTCACCCCGCTGGCCCGTGCGCTGGACAATAGCCCCCGTGTGATCATTCTGCGCGATTACCACGCTGAAAACCTGTTGTGGCGGCCCGAGCGGACGGGCTCTGCCCGCGTGGGGCTGCTGGATTTCCAAGACGCGCTACAGGGCCACCCCGCCTATGATCTGGTGTCGATCCTGCAAGATGCGCGGCGCGATGTGACCCCGCAGATCGAGACGGCGATGATCGCGCATTACATCCGGCAAAGCGGACAGGATGATGCCGCCTTCCGCAGCGCCTATGCCTTGCTTGGCCTGCAACGCAACCTGCGGATCTTGGGGATCTTTGCGCGGCTTTGCCTGCGCAACGGCAAGGCGCATTATGTCGATTTCATCCCCCGCGTTTGGGGCTATGTGCAGCGTAACCTTGATGATCCGGCGCTTGCACCCTTGGCCAATGTGCTGCGTCCCGCCCTCCCCGCGCCGACCCCCGATTTTCTGAAGGATTTGAAAGCCAGATGCGCCACGCCCCCGATGCCGTGATGATGTTTGCCGCCGGCTTCGGCACGCGGATGCAACATCTGACCAAAGACCAGCCCAAGCCGATGATCCCAGTCGCGGGCAAGCCGTTGATCGACCACGCGCTTGATCTGGCGCGCGGTGTCGCGCCGCGGCGGATCGTCGTGAACCTGCACTATAAGCCCGACGCGCTGCTGGATCATCTGGCAGGGCGCGACGTGCACACGATCGTGGAACAGCCCGATATTCTGGAAACCGGCGGCGGGTTGCGCAATGCGCTGCCGCTTTTGGGCGACGGGCCCGTGTTTACCATGAACACCGATGCAATCTGGGCGGGCCCCAACCCGCTGTCCTTGCTGGCGGACGCATGGGACCCCGACAGGATGGATGCGCTGCTGATGGGCGTGCCGGTGGCGCAGGCCGTGGGGCATGGGGGCGACGGAGACTTTACGATGGGCACCGACGGCGCATTGAAACGCGGGCCGGGGGTTGTCTATGGCGGGGTGCAAATTATCAAAACCGACTTGTTAGAGACGATTTCAGAGCGTGCATTCTCGCTCAACCTCTTGTGGGATGTGATGCTGGACCGCGGGCGGATGTACGGGCTGTCCTATCCCGGCGGCTGGTGCGATGTTGGCCACCCCGGCGGGATCACCCTTGCCGAAGACATGCTGGACGCCGCCGATGTTTGAACCGCAGGACGCACCGCGCGTTTTCGGGCTGGCCCCGGGCGTCGACTTTCCCAAGGAACTGGTGCGGGGTTTGCTTTCGCGGCTGGAAGGGCAACCCGCCCATGCCATCGGGCGGATCGATCTGGTGGTGAACACCCGCAGGATGCAGCGCCGTCTGCGCGATATCTTTGACGCGGGCCCGCCCAGCCTGCTGCCGCGCATCCATCTGATCGACAATCTTGATACCCTTGGCAGCGGCGTTGACCTGCCGCGCCCCGGTCCGGCTCTACGCCGCCGGTTAGAGTTGATTACGCTGGTGTCAAAGTTGCTGGATCAGGCGCCTGAACTGGCCCCGCGCGCGTCGCTTTATGACCTGTCGGACAGTCTGGCACAGTTGATCGACGAAATGCAGGGTGAAGGCGTACCGGTCGAGGCCGTGACCGAGCTGGATGTCAGTGACCAATCGGGCCATTGGGAACGCGCGAAACAGTTCCTCGCCATCGCGCATCAGTATCTGGGGGAAAGCGTCACCCGCCCCGATCCGCGTGCGCGGCAACGTCAGGTCGCACAGCGCCTGATCGCAGAGTGGGAGCAGAACCCGCCTCAGCATCCGGTGATTGTCGCGGGCTCTACCGGATCGCGGGGCACCTCTGCCCTGCTGATGGAGGCGGTGGCAAAGCTGCCGCAAGGCGCGCTTGTGCTTCCGGGTTTCTGTTTCGACATGCCGCAAGCGGTCTGGACCGATCTGGGCGAGGATCAGGAAAAGATATCGCAGGATCATCCGCAATACCGGTTCCGCGACCTGCTGCGCCAGCTTGACATGTCGCGCAGCAAGATCGAGGCTTGGACCGACACGCCGCCGCCCTCTGCCGCGCGCAATGCGTTGGTGTCGCTGTCCCTGCGCCCTGCCCCTGTGACCCACGTCTGGCTGACCGAAGGGCCGAAACTGCCCGATCTGCATCAGGCCACCGAAGGGTTAACCCTGATACAGGCCCCCACCCCGCGTGCCGAAGCGCTCGCGATTGCGCTGCGCCTGCGGCAAGCGGTCGAGGACGGTAAAACCGCCGCGCTGATCACCCCGGACCGGATGCTATCGCGTCAGGTGACCTCGGCGCTGGACCGGTGGAACATCCTGCCCGACGACAGCGCGGGCCTGCCGCTGCATCTGTCGCCTCCGGGTCGGTTCTTGCGTCACGTGGGCGATCTGTTCCTGCGCAAGCTGGATTCCGAAGCCTTGCTGACCCTGCTGAAACATCCGCTGACCCACAGCGGCGGCGATCGCAATTTTCACCAGCTCAACACCCAACGGCTGGAACTGCAACTGCGCCGCGACGGGCTGCCCTACCCTGATGCGGAAGGTGTGTTGAAACTGGCGCGCAAGACGGTATCGCGGTCGAAAGACCCCGCGCAAATGGATGTCTGGGCCGATTGGGTTGGCACCCATCTGACCGAGTGCGAACTCACCGGCGACCGGCCACTGGAAGACTGGGTCGCCCTGCATATGGCGCTGGCCGATGCCATCGCCGACGGTGCCACGCCAAGCCAGCCCAACGGGTTGTGGCAGCATCACGCGGGCGAAGAGGCGGCGAAGGTGATGAACGACCTTGCCGAAAACGCGCCCTATGGGGGCGAGATGTCGGCGGCGGATTACACCGATCTGGTGGGTGCCCTACTGCAACAGGGCGAAATCCGCGACCGCGACGCGCCGCATCCCAACGTCATGATCTGGGGCACGCTCGAGGCCCGCGTGCAGGGCGCCGATCTGGTGATCCTTGGCGGGCTGAACGACAGCACATGGCCCGAAGCCCCGCCGCCCGACCCCTGGCTGAACCGCCAGATGCGCCTGAAAGCCGGTTTGCTGCTGCCCGAACGGCGGATCGGCCTGTCGGCCCATGACTATCAACAATCCATCGCCGCGCCCGAGGTCTGCCTGACCCGCGCGATCCGGTCGGACGAGGCGGAAACCGTGCCTTCGCGCTGGCTGAATCGTTTGGGTAACCTGCTGAATGGCTTGCCCGCGCAGGGCGGCGATGCGGCGTGGAAGGCGATGATCAAACGCGGCGACCACTGGCTGGATCAGGCCCGCGCGCTGGAAACCGTGACCCGTGTGCCCCCCGCGCCGCGCCCGTCGCCGCGCCCGCCCCGTGCCGCACGCCCCCACGCGCTGTCCGTGACAGAGATCAAGCGCCTGATCCGCGACCCCTATGCGATCTATGCCAAACACAGCCTGAAACTGCGTGCGCTGAACCCGCTGGTGCAATCCCCAGACGCGCCTGTGCGCGGCATCATCGTGCACGAAATCATGGAACGGTTCATCAAATCGGTGACAGCGGAGCCTGCGCTTTTGACGAAAAGCCACTTGTTAGAGACTGCCCGCACCGTGTTAGAGGCCGAAGCCCCCTGGCCCGCCGCGCGCGTCATGTGGCTGACCAAGATCGAACGGATTGCCGATTGGTTCATCGAAAACGAGCTGCACCGACAAAGCTATTCCACCCCCGCCGCCTTTGAAAAAGCCGCCAAGGGCAGTCACGCGTTCCCCGATCTGGGGTTTACCCTTATGGGCTTTGCCGACCGGATCGACCGGACGGAAGATGGCGATATTCTGATCTATGACTACAAGACCGGCACGCCGCCCAGTGTGGCCGAGCAGAAAGCATTTGATAAGCAATTGCTGCTTGAAGCCGCGATGGTCGAGGAAGGCGGCTTCAAGGAAATCGGCCCCGCCCCCGTTGCCCAGGCCGCCTATATCGGACTTGGCAGCAAACCGGTGGAACGCCCAGCGCCGCTTGAGGATGAACCCCCGCACGAGGTGCTGGCCAAGCTACACGCGCTGATCACCAGCTACCTGTCGGATGAACAGGGGTTTACCGCGCGCCGGATGGTTAAAACCACGGATTTTGCGGGCGATTATGACCAGTTGGCCCGGTTTGGCGAATGGGATGCCACGACCGAACCCACGCCGGAGGATCTGACATGACCGCCCCCTTTGACGACGCCACCCGCGCCCAGATCGACGCGGCGCGGCCCGATGCCTCTACGTGGTTGGGGGCGAATGCGGGGTCGGGTAAGACCCGCGTGCTGACCGACCGCGTGGCGCGGCTGTTGCTGAACGGGGTCGAACCGCAGCATATCCTGTGTCTGACCTACACCAAGGCCGCCGCGTCAGAGATGCAGAACCGGCTGTTCAAACGGCTCGGTGCCTGGGCCATGCTGACCGACGCCGATCTGCGTCATTCGCTGTCGGAGCTGGGGGTCGAGGATGGCTTTACCCCCGAAAAGCTGCGCATGGCCCGCACCCTGTTTGCCCGCGCCATCGAAACACCCGGCGGGCTGAAAATCCAGACGATCCATTCGTTCTGTGCGTCTCTATTACGGCGCTTTCCGCTGGAAGCAGGGGTGAGCCCGCAGTTCACCGAGATCGAAGACCGCGCCGCCGATCTGCTGCGGGCCGAGATCGTGGATACAATGGCCGAGGGGCAGGATGCCGCGCTGATCACCACGCTGGCGCGGATGTACACAGGCGAGGATTTCAGCAAGCTCACCCGCAGTATCGTCGGGCAGCGCGAAGGCTTTGCTACTGTGCTGTCATGGGAAGATGTGCTGGCGCTGTTCGATCAACCCGCCGACCTGACCGAGGAGAAGATCACAACTTCGGTGTTTCTGGGATCAGAGGCGATGATCCTTGAACAGATGATCCCGCCGATGCGGGCCAAGGGCGGGCTGGACGGCAAAGCGGCGGAAAAGCTGGCGACGATCCAGAAAATGGATATCTCTGCCCTGCCCGTTCTGGAAGATGTGATGCTGACCGGTGCGGGTGCCAAGGAACCCTTTACCGCCAAGGTCGGCAGCCTGCCCACGAAACCGACGCAAAAGCTGCTGTTTGATCTGATGCCGCAGGTCGATGACTTGATGCGGCGGGTCGAAGATGCCCGTGACGCGCGGCTGGCGCTGCGGGCGGCGCAGAAGACCCATGTGCTGCATCAATTCGCACATCGTTTCCTTGAAATCTACGCCCACGAGAAACAGAAACGCGGCTGGCTCGACTTTGATGATCTGATCCTCAAGGCGCGGGCGCTGCTGACCAACCCTGCGGTCGCGGCTTGGGTGCTCTACCGGATCGACGGTGGCATTGATCATATTCTGGTGGACGAAGCGCAGGATACCAGCCCGCGCCAATGGGATGTGATCGAACGGCTGGCGGATGAATTCTACAGCGGCGACGGTGCCCGAGAAGAGGAAGACCGCACGCTGTTCGTTGTGGGCGATAAAAAACAGTCGATCTATTCCTTTCAGGGGGCCGACCCGCGCGAGTTTGATCACAAACAGGATCTGTTCGAACAGAAGATCACCCAAGCGGGTCAGATCTTTCAACGGCGCAGTCTTGAATATTCGTTCCGATCGTCCTCGGCGATCCTGCAACTGGTGGATACAACGCTCGCCCCGCATACAGATGCAGGGTTTCAGGCCGATGCGGCGCATAAGGCGTTCAAATCCGCCCTGCCCGGCCGTGTTGATCTTTGGCCCGTGGTCGAGAAAACCGACGAACCCGATGACCGTGAATGGTCCGATCCCGTCGATCAAAAGTCGGCGCATCACCATACGGTCGTTCTGGCCGATCAGGTCGCGTCGCAGATCAAGGAACTGACCGAGGGCGAACATTATCTTCCCGTCGATACCGATACCCCCGACGCCTTTGCGCGGCGGCGTATTCGGGCGGGTGACTTTTTGATCCTTGTGCAGCGGCGCAGTGATCTGTTCTCTGAAATCATCCGCGCGTGCAAAACCGCCAATGTGCCGATTGCGGGCGCGGATCGGTTGAAGGTCGGGGCCGAACTGGCGGTCAAGGATCTGGCGGCGCTGCTGTCGTTCCTTGCTACGCCCGAAGACAGCCTGTCGCTGGCAACGGCGCTGAAATCGCCTCTGTTCGGGTGGACAGAGCAGATGTTGTTCACCCTGTCCCACTACCGCAAGGAAGATCACCTGTGGCAGGCCTTGCGCAGCAGCGATGCCTTCCCTGAAACCGTTGCGATCTTGCGAGATTTGCGGGCGCAGGTCGATTTCCTGCGGCCCTATGACCTGATCGAACGTATCCTGACCCGCCATGACGGGCGCCGCAAGCTGCTGGCGCGGCTGGGATCAGAGGCAGAGGACGGGATCAACGCCATGCTCTCGCAGGCGCTATCGTATGAACGCGGCGCGATCCCCAGTCTGACGGGGTTTCTGGTGTGGATGCAGACCGACGACCTCGAGATCAAGCGCCAGATCGACAATGCCTCGGATCAGGTGCGGGTGATGACCGTGCACGGGGCGAAGGGGCTTGAGGCGCCGATCGTGATCCTGCCGGACACGGGCAAACGCCCTTTGGTGATCCGGGACGAGATCATCAAGATCGGTGACACGCCCGTGTGGAAACTGTCCGAAGGGGATATGCCCGCTGCCATGCGCGGCGCGCTGGACGACCGCAAGGCGCGCGAGATGGCCGAACGGCTGCGGCTGCTGTACGTCGCGATGACACGCGCCGAGAAATGGCTGATCGTGGCCGCGGCGGGAGAGCTGCCCAAGGATGGCAACAGCTGGTATCAGATGGTCGGCGCCGCGATGGGTCAGGCCGGTGCCAAGCCGGTTGGCAGCTCGGGCGGGATGCGGTTTGAACATGGCGACTGGGATGCGCTGCCGGTGATCGACTCCGCCCCCAAAGCCCACACCACGCCAGTGTTAGAGCCTGCTTTTAACACGCCCCTTACCGATATCCCACTGCGCGCCAAAACGCTGGCCCCTTCTGATCTGGGCGGCGCCAAGGCCCTGCCCGGCGACGATGGCCAATCGGAAGATGCGGCGAAATCCTACGGCAATCTGGTGCATAAGATGCTGGAAACCCTGCCCATGATGCACAGCGACCGCTGGAACGGTGTGCTGCACACGCTGGCGCAGGGATATGATGAAACCCTCGCCCAAGCCGCCTTGAGAGAGGCGATCGCGGTCTTGGATACGCCCGAACTGGCACATGTCTTTGGCAAGGACGCCTTGGCAGAGGTGCCGATCACCGCGCCCTTGGGCCCCAAACGGCTGCACGGGACAATCGACCGGCTGCTGGTGTCGGATACGGATGTATTGCTGGTGGATTACAAAACCAACCGCGTGGTGCCCGATACGCCTGATCGCTGCCCCGAAGGGCTGTTGCGCCAGATGGGGGCCTATGCCGCAGCACTGGCGCAGGTGTTTCCCGATCACCGCATCCGCACCGCTATTTTATGGACCCGTACCGCCACGCTGATGGAACTGCCCGACGCGCTGATCACAAACGCCCTATAGCGGGTGCGCGATCTTGACGGGACGCATGGGGCTACATAGGTTCCCACTCTAACCAACCCCGTGCAGGAGCAGCAACATGGCAACCGTCGCAGTCACAGACGCAACATTCGACGCAGAAGTTAAGAATTCCGATATCCCCGTTGTGGTGGATTTCTGGGCTGAGTGGTGCGGCCCCTGTAAGCAGATCGGCCCCGCGCTCGAGGAACTTTCCTCCGAGATGGACGGCAAGGTAAAGATCGTCAAAGTCAACGTTGACGAGAACCCGAACAGCCCCGCCCAGATGGGTGTCCGTGGCATCCCTGCCCTGTTCATCTTCAAGAACGGCGAAGTCGTATCGAACCTGGCGGGCGCCCGCCCCAAGGCCGCGCTGCAAGGCTGGATCGAAGAGTCGATCTAAGCTGCCGCACCCGCAGCAAGCACATTCAATGGCGCGTCAGGCAAAGGCTTGGCGCGCTATTTTTTTGATCCGCTCGAACCGCATGACATTGGCGATAGATCCATGTTCTTGAATCCGGTTCCAGTCGGTCAGGATCTGCACCCGCGTCAGGAAGTGCACCGTGGGATCATCGGGCGGCACCAGCGTGTATCCTTCAAAGAACGCGTCCCAGGCGGCGGGGGGAACGCTATGGCCTTTGGGCAAGGCATCAAGGTCGCCTACCATCTGGGTATAGCTTTGCAGCAGCCGCGCGATGTCATAGCCCACGGGCGACGGTGTGGTCGCTGAAAAATCGAAAGCTGCCGTCTCGTCGGGCGCCATCACCAGATTATACCCGTTCAGGTCGCCATGTTTCGCCGCGATCCGGCCCGCGTGTCCTTGGGCCTGCGGCGCGTAGTCCGCGATACGGCCCACATAGGCCGCAAATCGTTGCTTGCCGTTGATCCGACGCGCACCGCTTTCAACACGCGCCACCAGACGGTGCAGGTGATTGACCATGAACCGCGGCTGAAACGGATGGGTGCCCTGCAAAGTGGCCCCGTGAAACGCCGCCAGCCAGCCGCCCGCCCGTCGCAGCAAGGGGGCGTGATCCTCTGTCTGCCGGCACAGGTCCAGAAACGTGTCGCCCTTGGCAAAGCGCATCAGATAGGCCTGCTGCTCCGTGTCCGCCGCGAGGATCTGTGGCACGCTATAGCCGGGCACATCGTCGAGCGCATCACAGGCTGCCTGATGGGCCGCAAGCATCGCGGTGAACCTGTCGGTATCCCACGGACGGGCCACGTGTTTGAGCACGACAGAGACCCCGTCACGCCCGTCATAGCGCTGCACGATCTGGCGCTGGTTGCTGTCATCCTTGATCCACTCGGCCCCGCAGGTATAGGTTTCGGGCGCAATCCCCGCCTTGGCCGCCAATCCCTCAAATATCTGAAATGCCTGCACTTTCAGGTCGTCTACCGGGGGCATTCAAATCCTTTCGGGACATTAGCCTTGCGAAACAGCGGCGGGGTTTTCATATAGGTTTGAACTATGGAGGCTACATGTCAAAGCAAGAATTCCCCGGCTGGCACGGGACCACCATCATCGGTGTGAAGAAAGACGGCGAAGTCGTGATCGCGGGCGACGGTCAGGTCAGCCTTGGCCAAACCGTGATCAAAGGAACCGCACGCAAGGTGCGCCGGCTCAGCCCCGGCGGGTTTGACGTTGTGGCGGGCTTTGCCGGATCGACCGCTGATGCTTTCACGCTGCTGGAACGGCTTGAAGCCAAGCTTGAAGCCACGCCCGGGCAACTGGCGCGCGCCAGCGTCGAGCTTGCCAAAGACTGGCGCACCGACAAATACCTGCAAAAGCTCGAAGCGATGCTGATCGTGTCAGACGGGCGCGAGCTGCTGGTGATCACCGGCGCGGGCGACGTGCTGGAGCCTGAACATTCTGTCGCGGCCATCGGGTCGGGCGGGAATTACGCGCTGGCCGCGGCGCGCGGCATGATGGACAGCGACCGCGACGCTGAAACCGTCGCGCGGGATGCGATGAAGATCGCGTCGGACATCTGCGTTTATACCAATGGTAACCTCACGGTGGAGAAAATCACACAATGACCGATCTGACCCCCCGCGAAATCGTCTCTGAACTTGACCGTTTTATCATCGGCCAGAACGACGCCAAACGCGCCGTTGCCGTGGCGCTTCGCAACCGCTGGCGCCGCAAGCAGTTGGGCGATGACCTGCGCGACGAGGTATACCCCAAGAACATCCTGATGATCGGGCCCACCGGCGTGGGCAAGACCGAGATCAGCCGCCGCTTGGCAAAACTGGCGCGGGCCCCTTTCCTCAAGGTCGAAGCGACGAAATTCACCGAAGTCGGCTATGTCGGCCGCGATGTGGAACAGATCATCCGTGATCTGGTAGACAGCGCCATCGTCATGACCCGCGAGTATATGCGCGAGGACGTGAAGGTCAGCGCGCATAAGGCCGCCGAAGAACGCGTTGTTGACGCGATTGCGGGCAAGGACGCCCGCGAAGGCACCCGCGATATGTTCCGCAAGAAGCTGAAAGCGGGCGAGCTGGACGATACGATGATCGAGCTTGAAGTCGCCGATACCTCTAGCCCGTTTCCGGCTATGGATATCCCCGGACAACCCGGCGGTGGTATGGGGATGATGAACCTTGGCGATCTGTTTGGCAAAGCCATGGGCGGTCGGACGGTCAAGAAACGTCTGTCAGTCGCCGAAAGCTACGAGGTGCTGATCAGCGAAGAGGCCGACAAGCTGCTGGATGACGAAACCGTCAACCGCGCCGCGATCGAAGCGGTAGAGCAGAACGGCATCGTCTTTCTGGACGAGATCGACAAGGTGTGCGCCCGCTCTGACGCGCGTGGCGGCGATGTCAGCCGTGAAGGCGTGCAGCGCGACCTGCTGCCCCTGATCGAAGGCACCACCGTATCGACAAAACACGGACCGGTGAAAACGGATCACATCCTGTTTATCGCCTCGGGCGCCTTCCATATTGCCAAGCCGTCCGACCTGTTGCCCGAATTGCAGGGCCGCTTGCCGATCCGCGTCGAGCTGCGCGCGCTGACAGAGGATGATTTCGTTCGCATCCTGACCGAGACCGACAATGCGCTGACGCTGCAATATACCGCGTTGATGGGCACCGAAGAGGTCGAGGTCACATTCACCGACGAAGGTATCAAGGCGCTGGCCAAGATTGCCGCCGATGTGAACCAGTCGATCGAGAATATCGGCGCGCGGCGGCTTTACACCGTGATGGAGCGTGTCTTTGAAGAGCTGTCGTTCAGCGCGCCGGATCGCACCGGCGAAAAGATCACCGTCGACGGCGATTTCGTCGAGAAGAACCTGGGCGAGCTGACACGATCCACCGATCTGTCACGCTACGTTCTTTAGGGCTTTTCAATCTGCCATGCGCCTGAGAATGATGGCGCATGGCATACTTCAGATTTATCCGCGCCAATTGGGTGTTCTTGTTGGCGGGTTTCCTGCTGACATTTACTTCGGCCTATGGGCAGACCTATTTCATCTCGCTTTTCGCGGGCGAGATTAAGGGCAGTTTCGGGCTGTCTGACGGTCAATGGGGCGGGATCTATACCATCGGCACGACGCTCTCGGCGATCACGATGATCTGGGCGGGTGTGCTGACAGACCGGTTTCGGGTGCGTCGGCTGTCATTCTGGGTAATGGTCGCGCTGGCGGGCGCCTGTCTGGCGATGGCCGCCGTGCCGAACTGGATCGCGCTGATCTTTGTCATCTATGCGCTGCGTCTGACCGGGCAGGGGATGATGTCGCAGCTTGGGGCCGTGGCGATGGTGCGCTGGTTCGAAGCCGCACGGGGCAAGGCGCTGTCGCTGTCGTCTATGGGCTTTGCGGCGGGTCAGGCAATTTTGCCTGTCGTCTTCGTCGCCCTTTTCGCAAGCTTTCACTGGCGCAGCCTTTGGGTGCTGGCCGCCGCTTTGGTGCTGATCACCATGCCCGTGATGCTCCTGCTGCTGCGGCAAGAGCGTACGCCGCAATCCATGGCGCAAAGCACCCAATCGGCGGGGATGGACGGGCAGCACTGGACGCGGATGCAGATGATCCGCCACGGGTTGTTCTGGTTGATGATCCCGCTGGTGATCGGTCCTCCGGCTTGGGGGACGGCGCTGTTCTTTCAGCAGGTCCACCTGACAGAGGTGAAGGGCTGGACGCTGGTCAGCTTTGTCGCGCTGATGCCGCTTTATACGGTGACATCCGTGGTCTCGACCTTTGTGTCGGGCTGGGCAATTGACCGGTTTGGCGTGACGCGGGTCACGCCGGTGCAAATGCTGCCTTTTGCGCTGTCTTTCGCCGTGCTCGCCTTTGCCGATACGATTGCGATGGCGGGTGTCGGGTTGATGATCTTTGGCGTGGGGCAGGGGATGCAGGCGACCGCGACCTCTGTTTTCTGGGCCGAATTCTATGGCACGCGCTATATCGGGTCGATCAAGGCCGTGGGCGCCGCGCTGATGGTGTTCGGGTCGGCCATCGGGCCGGGGGTGACGGGGCTGTTCATTGATCTGGGCGTTGATTTCCCGCAGCAGATGATCCCGATTGCGATCTACTATGCCGTGGCCGCGATCATGGCGACGGTCGGGGTGCTACGCTATCGCAAGCGGCTGGTCGCGCCTGTCACGGCCTAACGGTGACGCCGCAGATAGACGTAATAGGCACCGCCGCCGCCGTGGCTGATATGCGCCTGACTGACCTGAAGCACGGCTGACGACAGCGGCGGCATCGACAGCCATTGCGGCACCTGATGACGCAGCACACCGTGGCGCACGGGGATCGGGCCGCCTTCGTCCCGCATCTTGCCTTTGCCGGTGATCACCAAGACAAGGCGCCGCCCCTTGGCGTGCGAGCCCAGAATGAACTTGGTCAGCGCAGGGTGCGCGCGGTCCAGCGTCATACCGTGAAGGTCGATCCGCCCTTCGGGGCGCATCTTGCCCCGCTTGAGCTTGCCAAACGCCTTTGAATCCATCTGCACCGGTGCCTGACGCAGCTGATCGGGCAGGGAGGGCATCAGATCATGGGTGTTTCGCCGCGGCTTGGGATCCGGCTTGCCCATGACGACAGAGCTGCGCTTGCGGATTTGCGGCGCCGTTGGCGTGGGGCCGTGGATCGGGGAGGTGCCGTCAATCTCGGCGCGGAACAGCTTGTCAACATCAAGCTTTTCCGTCCGCTCTGTCACCTTTTTCCAAAGCGATAGATCATCCTTATCCAAACGCTTGCGGCTCATAGCAGCGGCTCCGGCAAAAGCGCATAGGCGCGCTGGATCGGCATCAGGACCATCATCCGCCCCGGATCACGCAGCTTGCCCGCGGCACGCCCCGCCTTGTCGCCGGTGCCAAAGAACACATCCGCCCGTTGCGCGCCCTTGATCGCCGACCCGGTATCCTGCGCGATCATCAAGCGGTGCATCGGTTCCTTGCCCTCTTTTTCGATCCAGACAGGGGCGCCGAGCGGTACAAACTTGGGGTCCACTGCAACGGTGCGCAGGGTGGTCACCGACCGGTTCATCGCGCCAAGCGGCCCCTGATCGGCGGGCACCTGATTGACCTCGCGAAAGAACACATAAGACGGGTTGTGGTACAGCAGCTCGCGCCCGTCATCAGGGTTACGACGGACCCAGTTCTTGATCACCTCTGCGCTTACCTGATGCGGATCATAAACGCCGCGGCGCACCAGTTCGACGCCGATCGACCGGTACGGGTGGCCGTTCGCCCCACGGTAGCCCACGCGCAGGTAATTTCCATCGGGCAGCCTGATCCGGCCAGAGCCTTGGATTTGCAGAAAGAAAAGTTCGACCGGATCGTCAACATAGGCGATTTCAAGGCCGCGGCCCTTCATCACGTCGGTATCCAGAATATCGCGGCGGGTCAGCCACGGGTTGTTCGCCTTCGCCTCTGGCGGCATGGCATAGACCGGATAGCGGTAGCGGTCGGAGGGGTAGAGATCGCCATCAAGTTCAGGTTCGAAATAGCCGGTGAACATCGCCTCGTTTCCGTCCTCGATCAACACAGGCCGGAACAGAAGTTCAAAGAACTGGCGCGGGTCGGGGTCGGATCTGGCATAGGCGCAGATGTTGCGCCAATCGACATCCTTCATATCACCGCAGGTATTCAGAAACGCGCGCAGGGCGGCGGCGTGGTCGTCGGTTTCCCAACCCTCAAGCTGGTCGAACGACAGGATCGAATAGGACACATCTGTCGCAGAAGCGGGCGGCGCCATCAGGCCCGCCCACAGCAATGCACCCGCACAGGCACGTTTTAACCGTCTGTAGAAACGAGCAGCCAATTTGGATCATCCGAGCCCATGACACGGGCAAATACCCATGTGTCTTTTTGACGATTGACCTCTGTCGTGCTGCCTTCGACGATTTCACCATCTCGGTCTTTCACGACCGACGTCAGCTCGGCCACGAAACGGATCGTCAGCTCTGCCTCGTTGGTGGTCTTATCCATCGTGGCGTTCTCAAGCTCCATCTCGCGGATGCCGATAAAGTGGCTTTCCACGGTCAGGCCCTGATCTTCACGCGCGGCAACACCTTCGACAAAGCTTTCGTAGATGTCTTCTGAGAGGAAGGGTTTGATCTCGTCCAGATTACCGTGTTCGTAGCCCATCACGATCATCTCGTAGGCACCGCGGGCGCCGCCCAGAAAGTCGCTGACCCCAAAGGACGGCTCGACACGCTTCATCTCGGCCAGGGCGAGCGCGGTATCGGACCCTTCGGGCGCGTGATCGGTAATATCCAGATCGGGGCCACCTTCGATGACTTCGAACGCGGGGCCGCTGGGGCGTTCGGGTTTCTCGCTGACCTCGGCCGGTTTTTCAAAACCGGTGCGTGTGCCAAGCACATTCTTGAGCCGCAGGATCAGGAACACGGCAATAGCGGCCAGTACCAGAAGCTGTATCATGGGCGAATTCATAGGTACCTCGTGCTGAGAAACATGGAAACGTCGGTCTAGTGCCCCTATGTAGGGTGTGAACCGGGCCAAGTCCACTCTGGCCCATAGGAAAGGACGCATGCCATGTGGCTGTTTTTGGCTTTTATTGCCGTACCGTTGATAGAAATAACGTTGTTCATTCAGGTGGGTGGGGCAATTGGCCTCGGCTGGACGCTGGCGATTGTTGTTTCTACCGCGATCATCGGCACCTATCTGATGCGCGCTCAGGGTGCGCTGGCGCTTGGCCAGATCAAATCGTCCCTGTCCGAAGTCCGTGATCCGACCGAACCGCTGGTGCATGGCGCGATGATCCTTTTTGCCGGGGCGTTGCTGCTGACACCGGGGTTTTTCACCGATGCCCTGGGCTTTGCCCTGCTGATCCCCGGCGTGCGTACCGCTGCGTTCAAAGCCGCACGCAGCAAGGTCAACGTGAGCAGCGTCCATATGGGCGGCACCTCGGGGCCACGGCGCCCGCAGCCCCATCGTCCGATGCAGGGGGATGTGATCGATGGCGAATACCACGAGCTGTCGGAACAGGACCGCGGGCCCAAACGCCCCTCTGGCTGGACGGATCACTGACGACGGGCCATTGACTGCGGGCCATTTGAAGCGGGCCATTGAGCGCGGCAAGGCGATCTGATAAGCCCGACTAAATGAGTTTATTGTCTTAAGGAGCCTTTAAATGGCTGAAGAAGAAGCAACACAACCGACCCAGGCCGCACAGCCGCAGATGCGCATTCTGGGTCAGTTCATCCGTGATATGTCCTTTGAAAACATCATGGCGCAAAAAGGCGCGCCGACAGATGTGCAGCCCGACGTTCAGGTTCAGGTCAATCTGGATGCGAAAAAGCGGTCGGCCGAGAACCAGTATGAATCCGCGATCAAGCTTCAGGTCACGTCAAAAGCCAAAGGCGGCGACGCGACGCTGTTCCTGCTGGAAATCGACTATGTCGGTATCTTCCACGTTGAAAACGTGCCCGAAGACCAGATGCACCCGTTCTTGCTGATTGAATGCCCGCGCATGATCTTCCCGTTCCTGCGCCGCGTTGTCAGCGATGTGACCCGCGACGGTGGCTTCCCGCCGCTGAACCTCGAAAACATCGACTTTGTTGCGCTGTATCGCAACGAGATCGCGCGCCGTCAGGCCGAGAATACACAAAAAGCAGACGCCTAAAGCGTCTTCCACACAGCGCTGTCGCCCAGTTTATCGACAAATTCGGTATGGGCGGCGGCCTCTTGCGGGGTAATCCGCGAGGGTAGGGGCGTCGGGCGCGGTTTTGGCGTCCAATCGGGGGTGGTGTCGCCCTCTTTCTTTTCCGGTTTGGTCGACAGGCCGAAGTCCGGTTGCCGCCCGCCGATCAGCTCTAGATAGACATCCGCCAGAATTTCACTGTCAAGCAAAGCACCGTGAAGCGTCCGCGACGTGTTATCGATGCCAAAGCGGCGGCATAGCGCGTCTAGCGACGCGGGCGAGCCCGGAAAGCGTTTGCGCGCGATGGCCAGCGTATCAAGCGCCTGTTCCCACGGGATCTGGGGCAGCCCCATCCATTTCAATTCCGCGTTCAGAAACTTGATATCGAAGGCGGCGTTGTGGATCACCAGCTTTGAATCACCGATGAAATCCAGAAAATCCTGCCCGATCTGCGCAAACTTGGGTTTGTCGCGCAAAAAGTCGTCGCCCAGCCCGTGCACCTCGAAGGCTTCGGCGGGCATGCTGCGTTCGGGGTTGATATACTGGTGATAGGTATTGCCGGTCGCCACGTGACCCATCAGTTCAACCGCACCGATTTCAACGATCCTATCGCCGCTTTCAGGGTCGAATCCGGTGGTTTCCGTATCCAGTACGATCTCACGCATGGGACAGCTTTCCTTTGATATCGTCGATGACAGCCTCCACCTGCGCGCGGGCGTGGGGCAGGGTATCTGTTTCAATCACATAATCGGCCAAGGCGCATTTTTCATCGTTTGGCATCTGTTTGGCGCGGATGTTTTCGAACTGGTCCAGCGTCATCGTCCCGCGCGCCATCACGCGCTTTTGCTGGATGTCAGCCGAGACCGTGACACAGGCCACCGCGTCCATGCGTTTGTCACCACCGGTTTCAAAAATCAACGGGATGTCGAGCACGACGATCTTGGCCTTTGTTTCCGCCAGAAAGGCCGCGCGATCTTCGCCGACCAGCGGATGCACAATGCTTTCGATCGTTTTCAATACGGTGGGGTCCGCATCGATCAGGCTTTTGAGTGCGGGCCGCGACACTTCGCCCGCAACGACCGCATCAGGTAGCGTTTCCTGAAACGCCGCGACGGCGGCCCCCCCCTTGGCATAGAGCCGATGCACGGCGGCATCCGCGTCCCAGACGGCGCAGCCAAGATCAGCGAACATTTGTGCGGTGGTCGATTTCCCCATGCCGATCGACCCGGTCAGACCCAGAAGAAACATCAGCGCAACGCCGCCAGACGTGTTTCATGGTCCACCGTCGGCCGCGCGCCAAACCACCGTTCGAACCCCGGCACCGCCTGATGCAAAAGCATGCCTAAACCATCAACAGTGACGCATCCCGCCGCCTCTGCGGTTGCCAGAAGCGTGGTTTTCAACGGTGCATAGACCAGATCCGTGACCACCGTATCGGCGCGCAGCCCATCAAGCGGCACGCGCAGCTCGGATTTTCCGATCATCCCCAACGACGTGGTGTTCACCACGAGGCCGGCATGGCTGACCATCGTCCCCGCCTGTGACCAGTCGTAGACCGTCACGCGGTTACCAAAGACCGACCGCAACCGTTCGGCCCGCACACGGGTGCGATTGGCAAGCAGGATCTCGGGCACGCCGGCGTCCAGTAGCGAAGATATCACGGCCCGCGCGGCGCCACCGGCACCAAAGACGCAGGCGGGGCCATTACCCGGCACCCAATCCGGCGCGCCTGCCTTGAGGTTTTCGATAAACCCGTAGCCGTCCGTATTATCGCCCTGAATTTTACCGTCTGCGCGGAAGGTGATCGTATTCACGGCCCCAATCATCGCGGCGCGGTCTGTGATGATATCTGCGATCTCGATCACCGCTTCCTTATGGGGGATCGTGACATTGGCCCCGATGAACCCCATTTTCGGCATCGCCTCAAGCACTTGGCGCAGATCTTCGGGTTCGACGTGAAGGGGGATATAGGCCCCCTTCAGCCCAAGCGTTTTCAGCCAGTGCCCGTGGATCTGTGGGGATTTTGAATGGGCGATCGGCGATCCGATCACACCTGCCAGCGGTATTTTAGCCAAGCTCATGCGGATAGATCCCCCCGTAGCGTCAGATAATTCAACAGTTCAAGCAGGGGTAACCCTAGGACATTAAAGTAATCCCCTTCAATGCCGCTGAACAGCCTGACGCCTTCCTCTTCTAGTTTATAGGCGCCGACCGCATGTTGGATACTGTCCCAGTTCCGCGCGACATACTCCTCTATATAGCTGTCGGACGCGTCGCGCATGCGCAGCCGCACCTGACCCACGTGACGCCAGATCGGTTTGCCATCCTCGACGATCACGGCGGCGGATAGCAAGCTATGGCGATCGCCGCGCAGGGATTTCAGCTGGGCAACCGCCTCGTCTGGCGTGGCGGGTTTTGACAGCAGCGTCTCGCGATGGTCGAGCACCTGATCACAGCCCATCACCAAGGCGCCCGGGGTCTTGTCGCTGACCTTGCGGGCTTTCATCTCGGCCAGTGTATCGGCGATGTCGCGGGGGGGCACCTGCTCTGCCAGCAGGGCCATCTTAATCATTTGTTCATCAATGCGCGCCACGCTCACCTCATGGGGGACGCAGGCCTGTTGCAGCAGCTGTGACCGGATCGACGACCCGGAGGCGAGGATGAAACGTTGGGGCATGGGGATAAACCTGTGTGCGACGCTAGGAAGTTCTTAGGGATTTTTCCCCCGAATGGCGAGAGTGCGCGAAAGCGTCGGGAAAACCCCTGCCTGCCAGCGGGAAACTCCAGCTTTATACGGGGCGGCATAAGGATAAATCGCAAACCCCCTGAACGGAGTTAATCCCAAGCTTATCCACAAAGCTACACAGTTTATCCCCTGAAAATTTTTTATTTAAGTATTTGAAAAAGGGTGAATTTATCCGCGCGGTGCCGAGTTATCATCGAGACGGGATTTACAACATGCACAGGTGGATAAATCGAGGTACAAAACAGTAATCCACAGAAAATGATCCCCCTACTTACATCATCATCTTTCTTCTTTTCTTATTTATATTAGTAAGAAGGCACCAACCGGAGTGTGACATGACCGACTTGCTTGCCATCGCCTATCCTTGGGTAAAATCGCTTCATATTATCTCGGTCATTTCGTGGATGGCGGCGCTGTTCTATCTGCCGCGGCTTCTCGTGCATCATACAGAGCAGGTGGGCCAAAGCGGCCAGACTCACGATCTTTTCAAGATGATGGAGTTCAAGCTTGCCACCGTGATCATGCGCCCCGCGATGATCGGCACCTGGATTTTCGGACTGGCGCTGGTGTTCACACCGGGCATCGTCGACTGGGCCGCTGTGTGGCCCTGGACGAAGGGGGTAAGCGTATTTGCGATGACGGGGTTCCACGGGTGGCTTGTCGGGCGTGTGAAGGCCTTTGCAGCGGGGGAGAACCGGCTGAGCGGTAAACGTTACCGGATCATGAACGAGGTCCCGACGCTGCTGATGATCATCATTGTATTCTCGGTCGTCGTGAAATTCTAAGCTGATTGACGAAACCTGCCATTCTGAGTATGTGTTTCCTGCACCCCGTCCGGGGACCGTATACATCTGCCCATTTTTATGACACGACCCGCCCGCATTCCGGGATCGGAACAGGATATTTCCATGACAACTGAAACACTTAACCTTGCCGATCTAAAGGCGCAGACGCCCAAGAATCTTCTGGCGATGGCCGAAGAGCTTGAGATCGAAAACGCATCGACCATGCGTAAAGGCGAAATGATGTTCCAGATCCTGCGCGAACGTGCGGATGAAGGCTGGGAAATCTCGGGCGATGGTGTGCTGGAAGTGTTGCAGGACGGTTTTGGCTTCCTGCGGTCGCCCGAAGCGAACTATCTGCCGGGCCCCGATGACATTTACGTCTCGCCCGAGATGATCCGCCAGCACTCGCTGCGCACCGGCGACACAATCGAAGGTCTGATCAAGGCGCCAGATGATGCGGAGCGGTACTTCGCGCTGACAGATGTCACCAAGATCAACTTTGAAGAGCCGGAAAAAGCGCGCCACAAGGTCGCCTTTGAAAACCTGACGCCGCTTTACCCCGATGAACGTCTGACGATGGAAGTCGATGATCCGACAATCAAGGACCGGTCCTCGCGTATCATCGATCTGGTATCGCCGATCGGTAAGGGCCAGCGCTGCTTGATCGTGGCGCCTCCACGGACCGGTAAAACGGTTCTGCTGCAAAACATCGCCAATTCGATCGAACAGAACCACCCCGAGTGCTACTTGATCGTTCTGCTGATTGACGAACGCCCCGAAGAAGTCACTGATATGCAGCGTAGTGTCAAAGGTGAGGTTGTTTCTTCGACCTTCGACGAGCCTGCAACACGCCACGTGGCCGTGTCGGAAATGGTCATCGAAAAGGCGAAACGTCTGGTCGAGCATAAGCGCGACGTTGTGATCTTGCTGGATTCGATCACCCGTCTGGGCCGTGCCTTCAACACTGTTGTGCCGTCGTCGGGTAAGGTTCTGACCGGTGGTGTTGATGCCAACGCGCTGCAACGCCCCAAACGTTTCTTCGGCGCGGCACGGAACATCGAAGAGGGTGGCTCGCTGACCATTATCGCCACCGCGCTGATCGACACCGGCAGCCGCATGGACGAGGTGATCTTTGAAGAATTCAAAGGGACCGGTAACTCTGAAATCGTGCTGGATCGCAAGATTGCGGACAAGCGCGTCTTCCCTGCGATCGATATTCTGAAATCCGGTACGCGGAAAGAGGATCTGCTGGTCGACAAAAACGATCTGCAAAAGACCTTTGTATTGCGTCGCATTCTGAACCCGATGGGCACGACAGATGCGATTGAATTCCTGATCGGGAAGTTGAAGCAAACCAAGACAAACTCCGATTTCTTCGACTCAATGAATAGCTAAATATTCACTTAAATCAGTGGGTTAAATGATATGGATACGATATTCGCCCAAGCCACAGCGCAGGGGCGGGCCGGTGTTTGCGTCATTCGTATCTCGGGCCCGCAGGCGTTTTTCATCGCTGAAACCATCGCGCAGCCGTTGCCCGCCCCGCGGGTGGCCGCCGTGCGGGCAATTAGTGACGCCGATGGACAGGTCATTGATCGTGCGCTTGTCCTGACCTTCGAAGGTCCGAACAGCTTTACAGGCGAAGACACGGTCGAGCTTCACTTACATGGGAGCATCGCCGTGGTGCGTGCGGTACTGGCGCTGCTCTCTGGTTTTGACGGCACGCGCCTTGCCGAGCCGGGCGAATTTACCCGCCGTGCGATGGAGAATGGCAAGCTTGACCTCACGCAGGTTGAGGGTTTGGGTGACCTCATCGAGGCAGAGACCGAAGCCCAGCGAAAACAAGCATTACGCGTTTTGTCCGGTCACTTGGGTCAAAAGGTCGATATCTGGCGCGAAAAACTGATCCGCGCTGCCGCTCTGCTTGAGGTGACCATCGATTTCGCGGATGAAGACGTTCCCGTCGACGTCTCGCCCGAGGTTACGGAACTGCTGAATGCGGTGAACACCGATATTCTGGCTGAAATCGCCGGTACGCATACGGCGGAACGTATCCGAACGGGTTTTGAGGTCGCGATCATCGGCCGGCCCAACGCCGGGAAATCGACTTTGTTGAATGCATTGGCGGGGCGCGATGCGGCGATTACCTCTGCCGTGGCGGGTACGACGCGCGACGTGATCGAGGTCCGGATGGATCTGGGTGGCCTGCCGGTGACCTTGCTGGATACGGCAGGCTTGCGCGAGGGGGCAGATGAGGTCGAAGCCATCGGGATCGACCGCGCGAAAACCCGCGGCGAGCAAGCTGACCTGCGCGTGTTTTTGGTTGAAGAGGGTGAGGAACTGCCTGTTGCGTCAACTACGGATGATATCGTCCTGCGACCAAAAGCTGACTTACGCGATAACGCGGACAAAGCTATATCTGGTGTGACGGGGCAGGGCGTACCGCAGCTGATAGAAAGAATACAGGCCATCCTTGGCGCGCGAAGTCTGAATGCCGGCCTTGCAACGCACGAACGTCATCGCGTTGCATTGCAGAAATCAGCCGAGGGATTAGCCGCTGCGATGTTGGTTCTGGATCACGGCCCCGATCAATATGATATAGCATCAGAAGAACTGCGCCATTCGATTCGCGCACTTGAGGCGCTGGTAGGCCGAATTGACGTTGAGAACCTGCTGGATGTAATCTTTTCGAGCTTTTGCTTGGGAAAATAGATGGAGTGTTTCACGTGAAACATTTTGACGTGATAGTTATCGGTGGCGGCCATGCCGGAGCCGAAGCGGCCCACGCATCCGCGCGTATGGGCGCGAATACTGCTTTGATCACGATGTCGCGCGACGGGATCGGGGTGATGTCCTGCAATCCGGCTATCGGTGGTCTGGGTAAGGGGCATTTGGTGCGCGAGATTGACGCGCTCGATGGTGTTATGGGGCGTGTCGCGGATAAAGCCGGCATCCAGTTCCGTCTTTTGAATCGCCGCAAGGGGCCCGCTGTTCAAGGCCCGCGGGCGCAAGCGGACCGTGCTATCTATCGGAAAGAAATGCTGGCCGAGACCGAACGCCAAGAGAATCTGACCATCGTAGAGGGTGAGGTGACCGACTTCATTCTCGATAATGGTAAGGTTTCTGGTGCCGTTCTTGCCGATGGTGAACAGATCGCTGCGGCTGCGGTTGTTTTGACGACTGGGACTTTCTTGCGCGGGGTCATCCATATTGGAGATGTGTCGCGCTCCGGCGGTCGGATGGGCGATAAAGCCTCCGTCGATCTGGCAAACCGCATTGATTCGTTTAACTTGCCACTCGGACGCTTGAAGACCGGGACGCCACCGCGTTTGGACGGGCGGACGATTGACTGGGAAAAGTTGGAATCGCAACCCGGAGATGATGAGCCTGTCTTGTTCTCTTTCTTGTCAGAGGCGACGTCGGCACCGCAAATCTCCTGCGGCATTACGCATACCAATGAAAAAACGCATCAAATTATTCGCGATAACCTGTCGCGCTCCGCGATGTACGGGGGGCACATCGACGGGGTAGGGCCCCGATACTGCCCGTCGATTGAAGATAAAGTTGTCCGCTTCGCTGACAAAACCTCGCACCAAGTTTTCCTGGAGCCTGAGGGCGCCGATGACCACACCATCTACCCCAATGGTATTTCGACCTCGCTGCCTGAGGATGTTCAGCTTGCCTATGTGCGGTCGATGGTTGGGTTGGAAAATGTAGAAATCATCCAGCCCGGTTATGCGATTGAATATGACTATGTTGACCCCCGCGCCCTTGATCTGGCCCTTTCCGTGAGGACCGTGCCTGGCCTATATCTCGCTGGTCAGATCAACGGTACCACCGGCTATGAAGAAGCTGCTGCACAAGGTTTGGTCGCCGGATTGAACGCGGCACTTGCAGCTCAGGGTAAAGAGCCGGTAACGTTCAGCCGCGCCGATAGCTATATTGGCGTGATGATTGATGACCTGACCACCCGGGGCGTGACTGAGCCCTATCGCATGTTCACCTCTCGCGCCGAATTCCGGTTGTCGCTTCGTGCTGATAACGCTGACCAGCGCCTCACGCCTTTGGCGATCGCCTTGGGCTGCGTATCGCAAGAGCGGGTTGCGCACTTTAACGCCAAAATGGCCAAAATCGACGCAGCGATGGCAGAGCTCACGAAAACGCCCTATGCATCAAAGGCGATCGAGGCGGCAGGGATCAAGGTTAGCCAGGACGGAACGAAGCGGACCGGTTTCCAACTGTTGGCGTTTCCAGATGTGACATTCGAGCAGATCGTTTTGATTAATCCAGAGTTTGAAACGGTAGAACCCGAAATTCGCCGTCAGGTCGAGCGGGATGCGCTATATGCAAACTATATCGCGCGTCAGCAACGGGATATCGACCTCCTCCAGAAGGATGAGGCGCATATTATTCCCGCGAATTTCAAATACGAAGCCATCGACGGGCTGTCAAATGAGCTTACCTCGAAGCTGTCGCTGACACGCCCGACCAATCTCGCACAGGCGGCCCGCATTGACGGTATGACGCCCTCGGCCTTGACTCTGCTTCTTTCTCACCTTAAGCGCGGCAGCCAGAAGAAGTCTGCATGATGGGCGCTTTTGAGGAGGATGTTTCACGTGAAACACTGGATAAGCTTCAGCATTTCTCGCGTTTGGTAGAGAAGTGGACGGCGAAGATAAATCTGATTTCCAAGCCGAGCGTCCCCGAGATGTGGGAGCGTCACATTTTGGATTCGCTACAAATCTATACCCACGCGCCCAATGCGGACCATTGGGTAGATCTTGGAAGCGGTGGCGGTTTTCCGGCAATTGTCGTAGCGCTGATGTCGCAGCAAGACGAGCGTACGACGAAATTTACCTTGGTCGAAAGCGACCAGCGTAAATGCGCGTTCCTGAGAACAGCCATTCGGGAGCTTGAGCTGAACGCAACGGTGGCGAACGCGCGGATTGAAGAGATTGAGCCCTTGGAAGCAGACGTTCTAAGCGCGCGGGCGTTGTCCGACTTGACTGCTTTGCTCGGATTTGCAGATCGCCATCTCTTACCCTCCGGCACTGCGCTTTTCCCGAAGGGGGAGAACTGGCGCGCAGAGGATGCCGCAGCGAAAGAGACCTGGGTATATACCTGCGACGCGATCCAAAGCCAGACGAACCCATCCGCCGCAATTCTTAAGATCAAGGAAATCAAACATGTCTGATCTGTCTCGACCTTCGGGGCCCAAAATTATTGCGATTGCGAACCAGAAGGGAGGGGTGGGCAAAACCACGACGACGATCAACCTTGCGGCGGCTTTGGTTGAGCAGAAGCAGCGCGTTCTGGTGATTGACCTTGATCCGCAGGGTAACGCGTCAACTGGTCTGGGTATTGAACTGGATGATCGGGAATTTACGACCTACGATCTTTTGCTTGAGGATATCGACCTTGATCAAGTAATTATGACGACCGAGACAGAAGGCCTGCATATCGTTGCCGCCACTGTCGATCTCAGTTCCGCAGATATGGAATTGATCGCTAATGAAAAGCGTAGTTTTCTTCTGCACGACGCCCTACGGCAGACGCAGATGGACAGCTACGCCTTCGATTACATCCTGATTGATTGCCCGCCATCGCTGAACTTGCTGACGGTGAACGCGATGATTGCGGCGCATTCTGTGCTTGTCCCGTTGCAAAGCGAGTTTTTCGCGCTTGAAGGTTTGTCGCAGTTGATGCTGACCATCCGCGAAGTGCGCCAGAGCGGGAACAAGGATCTACGGATCGAAGGAATTTTGCTGACGATGTATGATCAGCGGAACAACCTGTCGCAACAGGTTGAGCAGGACGCCCGAAGCAATTTGGGCGAACTGGTATATAGAACCGTTATTCCGCGCAACGTACGGGTCAGTGAGGCACCCAGTTACGCGATGCCGGTTCTAAGTTACGATAGCGGGTCGAAAGGTGCCAAAGCGTACCGCGATCTGGCGAAAGAAGTACTGGCAAATAGTGCCGTATAAATAAGGGGTCAGGCAATGGCAGATAAAGACAAACGGCGCGGTTTGGGTCGAGGATTGTCAGCTTTGATGGCGGACGTAGCGGAGACACAAACGGTGGCATCAGAAGGCGCGGCGGAACAGTATGTTCCTATTGAAAAGATTTCTCCCAACCCGGAGCAGCCGCGCAAGCGATTTGATCCGCAGGATTTGGATGATCTTGCAAACTCTATTCGCGAAAAAGGGGTTATCCAGCCGCTGATCGTACGCCGCCGTGATGATGGGACGTTCGAAATTGTCGCGGGTGAACGCCGATGGCGCGCGTCGCAGATGGCGCAGCTGCATGAACTTCCGATCATTGTCCGCGAATTCACCGATGTCGAAGTTCTCGAAGTTGCGATTATCGAGAACATCCAGCGGGCGGACCTCAATTCGATCGAAGAAGCGGCGGGCTATCGTCAGCTGATGGACCGTTTTGGCCACACGCAAGAAAAGATGGCGGAAGCCTTGGGCAAAAGCCGCAGTCATATCGCCAACTTGCTGCGCTTGCTGAACTTGCCCGAAAATGTACTGGAAATGGTGCGTCAGGGCGATCTGACAGCGGGCCACGCCCGGACCTTGGTGCCGTCGAAGAACCCTGAAAAGCTGGCCAAACAGATTATCGTCGGTGGCTTGTCGGTGCGCGCGGCCGAGGCGCTGATCAAGAAAGAGCAGCAAGCCGAGAACGAAGGACCAAACAAGCGGGCGGCGAAATCCTCGAACGAAAAAGACGCGGATACCCGCGCGCTTGAAGGGGATCTGTCAGCGAACCTTGGTTTGAAGGTAACCCTGAACCACAAGCCGGGGCAGGAGGCGGGGCAGATGGTGCTGCACTACACGACGATGGACGAGCTGGACGAGCTTTGCCAACGTCTGTCGGCTTCTTAATCCGACAAAAGCTCGGCCAGGATCGCGTTCAGCACCACAAAGCCCTGATCCGTTACATAAAGCTGGTCTTTATCCCTAGAAATCATCCCGATGTCCTGCATCTGGGTGATTTTTTTTGTCGAAAGCGGTGCGCCGGAAAGCGCCTCGTACCGGCGCAGGTCCACGCCTTCCTTTAGACGCAGACCCATCATCAGAAACTCGCTACCTTGATCTTCGGTCGTTAGAAGCTCGCGGGGCTTTTCGGTGGCGCCGCTGGCAACAGCGTCAAGCCAGCGTTTGGGGTTACTAAAACACTCGGTCGCAAAGCGATTGCCGTTTTGGGTCAAGCGCCCGTGGGCCCCCGGACCGATGCCAAGATAATCACCGTAGCGCCAGTAGATCAGGTTGTGCCGCGATTGCGCCCCGTCGCGGGCGTGGTTCGATACCTCGTAAGAGGGCATGCCCATCTCGCCGCAAATATCCTGAGTGGCCGCATACATATCGGCACCAAGATCATCGCTGGGCAATCCGCGCAGCTTTCCCACCGCATAGCGATCGCCAAAGGCGGTGCCTTGTTCGATGGTCAGTTGATACAGCGACATATGGTCTATCGCCAGGGATAGGGCCTGTTTCAGCTCGGTTCGCCAGTCGGGCAAGCTCTGGTTCTGACGTCCATAGATCAGATCAAAACTAACGCGTTCAAAGGTGTTGCGGGCGATGTCAAAAGCGGCGAGGCCTTCGTCAACGGTATGGATACGGCCCAGACGTTTCAGGTCCGCGTCATTCAGGGCCTGTATCCCCATTGAAATACGGTTGACGCCCGCCTGTCGGAAGGCGGCAAAACGGTCGGCCTCAACCGAACCGGGGTTCGCCTCGAGCGTGATTTCCAGATCATTCGCTGTGGGCCACAGTCGACGGATCGCGGCGATGACATCGGCGACGACATCGGGGTCCATCAGGCTGGGGGTGCCACCGCCGAAAAATACGGCGTTCAACACACGCCCTTCGGTTTCGGCGGCACCGCGTTCAAGCTCCGCCAAATAGGCGTCGCGCCAGGCCCGTTGGTCGATTGTGCGACTAACATGGCTGTTAAAGTCACAATAGGGGCACTTCGCCTCGCAAAACGGCCAATGGATATAAAGACCAAAGCCCCCCTGACGCCAATCCTCAATCAAAGCAGGCAGAGATCAGTTTGGCGAAAGCGTCCGCACGGTGGCTGATTGCGTTCTTGGCGTCGGCGGACATTTCGCCAAAGGTCTGTTCGTGCCCGTCGGGTTGGAACATCGGGTCATAGCCGTGACCGACGTCGCCGCGGATTGGCCAGACAAGCGTGCCGTTCACGCGGCCTTCGAAAACCTCTTCATGTCCGTCGGGCCAGACCAATACCAGTGTCGCGCAGAACCGCGCGCGGCGCGGGTGGGGGGCGTTTGCCTCTTCCAGCAACCTGTGGGTCTTGGTCATTGCCATGACGAAATCGCGGCCGTTGGGCGTTTCGGACCAATCGGCGGTATAGACGCCGGGGGCATTGTCCAGCGCTTCGACCTCGATCCCGGAGTCATCTGCCAGCGCGGGAAGGCCCGTCGCCGCGACCGCCGCACGGGCTTTGATGCGAGCGTTGCCGATGAAAGTGCTTTCGGTTTCCTCCGGCTCGCCCAGGTTCATCTCGGCTGCCCCTTTGACGGTGACGCCGAAGGGGGCGAAAAGCTCGGTCATTTCCTGCAGCTTGCCAGCGTTGTGGGTGGCGACCAGGATCTGATCGCCGGTGAATTTACGGGTCATGCGGTGGCTGCCTTTTGCTTCTCGACCAGCTCTGCCACGCCTTTTTCGGCGAGGTCCATCAGCTGGTTCATCTGGTCGCGCGAATAGGTGGAGCCTTCGGCGCTCATCTGGATCTCGATCAGTTTGCCGCTGCCGGTCATAATAAAGTTACCGTCGACGCCTGCTTCGGAATCCTCGGGGTAATCAAGGTCAAGCACCGGCTGGCCCGCATAGATGCCGCAGCTGATCGCGGCGACCGGATCGACCAGCGGGTCGCTGACCACGTCGCCGGCCTTCATCAGCTTGTTCACCGCCAGTTTCAACGCGACCCAACCCCCCGTGATAGAGGCACAACGCGTGCCGCCGTCGGCCTGCAGCACGTCACAGTCGATGGTGATCTGACGTTCGCCCAAGGCGCTACGATCCACGCCGGCGCGCAGGGCGCGGCCGATAAGGCGTTGAATTTCAACGGTACGCCCCCCTTGTTTGCCCATGGCCGCCTCGCGGCGCATACGGGTATTGGTGGCACGGGGCAGCATGCCGTATTCTGCCGTGACCCAGCCCAGACCGGAGCCTTTGATAAAGGGCGGCACGCGGTCCTCGATCGTGGCGGTACACAGCACATGGGTGTCGCCCATCTTGATCAGGGCCGATCCTTCGGCGTGTTTGGTGAATCCCGTTTCAATCGATACGGCACGCAGTTCGTCAAGTTTCCGACCAGAGGGGCGCATAGGTATTTCCTTTTCCATTTGCCATTGGGGATAACTCTGCGTTGCTGCGCGATGCAACCCCGATTGACGTTTGCCCCCTGTCGCACATACTTCTCCCACTATGGACAAAACACCGACAGTTTTAGACGAGATGAACGACCGCTCGCGCGAGGTGTTCCGCCGCGTGGTCGAAGGTTATCTGGCGAATGGCGATCCCGTGGGGTCGCGCACGCTGACCCGTGATTTCAGCGAAAAGGTCAGCGCGGCGACGATCCGTAATGTGATGCAGGATCTTGAATATATGGGCCTGCTGGGCAGCCCCCATGTCAGCGCCGGTCGTATCCCGACGCAGATGGGGCTGCGCATGTTCGTCGACGGCATGATCGAGATCGGCGATCCAACCGAGACCGACCGTGAAAAGATCGACGCGACCGTTGGCAGCAACAACGCTGATGTCAGCGGCATTCTTGATCGGGTGGGGTCGGCGCTGTCCGGCGTGACCCAGGGTGCCTCGCTTGTGCTGACGCCCAAGCACGAGGCACCGATCAAGCATATCGAATTTGTTTCACTGTCTCACGATAGGGCGCTGGTCGTTCTGGTCTTTTCTGACGGTCACGTGGAGAACCGGTTGTTCACACCGCCGCCGGGCCAGACCCCCAGCAGTATGCGTGAAGCCGCGAATTTCCTGAATGCGCTGGTCGAGGGGAAAACCATCTCGGAATTGCAGCGCACCATCGCGCATGAGATCAGCCAGCGACGTCAGCAGATCGACGTTCTGGCGCAGCAGCTTGTCGAAAGCGGTCTGGCGCTGTGGCAGGGCGAAGGGGAATCCCCCGAGCGGTTGATCGTGCGCGGACGGTCGAATCTGATCAACACCGAAGGCGAGGCCGAGAACGTCGAATTGATCCGCCAGCTGTTTGACGACCTTGAACGCAAGCGCGATATCGCGGAATTCCTTGAATTGGCCGACGCGGGCGACGGTGTGCGCATTTTTATTGGTTCTGAGAATAAACTTTTTTCACTTTCGGGTTCCTCTCTGGTCGTTTCCCCTTATATGAACGCTGATCGTAAGGTGATCGGGGCGGTCGGTGTGATCGGCCCCACGCGCCTTAATTATGGACGTATCGTGCCGATTGTGAATTACACGGCGCAGCTGGTTGGAAAGCTGATTTCGAACCGCAGCTAGAGGTGAATTATGGCAGAGCCGAAAGAGAACGAATTTCTGGATGATATCGATGACGCAGAGGCCGAAGCCTATGCCGACGAGATGTCCGAGATTGACGACGAAGCGCTGGAACTGGACGAATTGCGTGCCGAGCGTGACCAGCTGAAAGACCGTTTCATGCGGGCCCTGGCCGACGCAGAGAACGCGCGCAAACGGTCTGACAAGGACCGTCGCGAGGCGGAAAACTATGGCGGGTCGAAACTGGCGCGCGACATGCTGCCGGTCTACGACA
Organism: Sulfitobacter sp. SBS6; assembly: GCF_048285585.1. NCBI lineage: Bacteria > Pseudomonadati > Pseudomonadota > Alphaproteobacteria > Rhodobacterales > Roseobacteraceae > Sulfitobacter > Sulfitobacter sp. SBS6. Next base: position 375,084 of record NZ_JBLWBA010000004.1, read on the forward strand.
ATATGAAACGCGCCCTGGAAGCCGCTACAGAAGAGCAGCGCACCATTTCCGGCCCATTGCTGGAAGGGATCGAGCTGACGATGCGCGAGTTGCTGAGCGTGTTCAAGAAGCACGGCATCGAAGTCATCTCACCCGCAGTGGGTGACAAGTTCGATCCGCAGCATCATCAGGCGATGTTCGAGGCGCCCGTGCCAGACACCAAAGCAGGCGATATCATCCAAGTGGCCGCCGAAGGTTTCATGTTGCACGACCGTCTGCTGCGTCCGGCGCAGGTCGGCGTTTCCTCTACCCCCGCAGGGTAAACGCCCGGGATAGAGCGGCCCTTCGGGGAGGATTTAACACCATTTGGAAGCGAGGGAGGCGGTCAGGTTTTGGCCGCCTCTTTCAATTTATAGAGCAGGTCGAGCGCTTCACGTGGAGAGAGCTCGTCGGGGATAATCTCGGCCAGCGTTTCTTCGAGCTTGGAGCTTTGTTTTGGTTGGGGCGCAGGTGCCGGTGCCACGGCAAACAGGGGCAGGTCGTCGATCAGGGTTTTCTGCGTCGCGCCGCCTTCGCGTTCGCCCTTTTCCAACGCTTCAAGCACGACGCGTGCGCGCGCGATGACGGAAGGCGGCAGGCCGGCCAATTGCGCGACCTGCACACCGTAGGACCGATCGGCGGCGCCTTTGCGGACCTCGTGCAGGAAGATCACCTCTCCGTCCCATTCCTTGACCGCGACGGTGGCGTTATCGACCCCGCCAAGCTTGTTCGAAAGCGCGGTCATTTCATGGTAGTGTGTCGCGAACAAAGCGCGAGAGCGGTTGATATCATGCAGATGTTCCAGCGTGGCCCAGGCGATGGACAAGCCATCATAGGTCGCCGTGCCGCGCCCGATTTCATCCAGGATCACAAGCGCGCGGTCGTCCGCCTGATTGAGGATTGCGGCGGTTTCGACCATTTCGACCATAAACGTGGAACGGCCCCGTGCCAGATCGTCAGAGGCGCCGACACGGCTGAAAATCTGGCTAATCAGGCCGATGTGGGCGGTGGCGGCAGGCACGTAGCTGCCCATTTGCGCCATCAGGGCGATGATCGCGTTCTGCCGCAGGAAGGTCGATTTACCCGCCATGTTAGGGCCGGTGAGCAGCCAGATATTCGCGTTGTCGCCATCGGCAGACAGGGTGCAATCGTTGGCGATAAAGGGGCTGCCGGATTGCTGGGCCAAGGCGCGTTCCACGACCGGATGGCGGCCCCCCTGAATGTCGAAGGCACGTGAATTATCGACGCGGGGTTTCACCCAGTTCTCGGACTGCGCCAGATCGGCCAGACCGGTGGCCAGATCAATCTCGGCCAACCCAGCCGAGGCGACACCGATCGGGCCGGAGTGATCCAGAATCGCGCGTTTCAACGTTTCATAGAGCCGCTTTTCAATCTCCAGCGCGTGGTTGCCCGCGTTGAGGATCTTTGTCTCCATCTCTGACAGTTCCACGGTTGTGAAACGGACCTGATTGGCGGTGGTCTGACGGTGGATAAAGGTATCGGACAGCGGCGCCGACAGCATTTTCTCGGCGTGGGTCGCTGTGACTTCGGCGAAATACCCAAGCACGTTGTTGTGTTTGATCTTCAACGTCGAGATACCGGTGAGCGTGATGAAATCCTGCTGCATCTGGGCAATGACGCTGCGGCCTTCGTCCCGCAGGGTGCGCACCTCGTCCAGCTCGGCGTCATACCCTGGCGCGATAAAGCCGCCGTCGCGGGCCAGTAGGGGGGGCTCGGCAATCAGCGCATCGTCAAGCAGATCGATCAGGCTGTCATGGCCGGTAAGCCCTTTGGCGGCCTGGGCCAGCAGATCGGGCAGGGCGGCGGCTTGCATCTTGTCGGCCAGATGGCTGGCTTCGGTCAGGCCGTTTCGGATGGCGGCAAGGTCACGGGGGCCGCCGCGGTCCAGCGACAGGCGCGACAGGGCGCGGTCCAGATCAGGGACGTTGCGCAGATGCTGGCGGATGTCATTGCGGATCGACGGTGTGTCATAGGCAAAGCTGATCGCGTCCAGACGGGATTGAATCGTCTCTAACACACGGGAAGGTGACGAAATGCGCCGTTCCAACAGCCGGGCGCCACCGGCGGTCACTGTCTTGTCCATAACGGACAACAGCGTGCCGGCGCGACCACCGGTCAGCGCATGTGTCAGTTCAAGATTGCGACGTGTGGCAGCGTCGATCTGTACGCTGCGGGCCTCGGCCTCTTTCTGCGGCGGGCGCAGGAGGGGGAGTTTGCCCTTCTGTGTAATCTCGAGGTAGTCGATGATCGCGCCCATGGCCGAGATATCGGCGCGTTCAAAACTGCCGAAGGCGTCGAGCGACCCGATGCCGAACAGATCGCAGACCCGTTTTTCGGCGCTGCTGCTGTCAAAGGCAGAGCGTGCGATAGGGGTTAGCGCGATGTCGAAATCAGAGACTAATTCACGCAGATCAGCCTCTTTCGCTTCTGACACGATCAGCTCTGACGGGGACAGACGGGCCAGTTCGGGGCCAAGCCGCGACAGGGTCAGGGGCATCACGTGAAACGCACCGGTCGAAATATCGACCCAGGCCAGCGCATGACCGTCGCGGACCTCTGCAAATGCGGCCAGATAGTTGTGGCGCCGCGCTTCGAGCAGAGATTCCTCGGTCAATGTGCCGGGGGTGACCAGCCGCACGACATCGCGTTTGACCACGGATTTATAGCCGCGTTTCTTCGCCTCTGCCGGGCTTTCCATCTGTTCGCAGACCGCCACGCGGAAGCCTTTGCGGATCAGCGTCAGCAAATACCCTTCGGCGGCATGCACCGGAACGCCGCACATGGGGATGTCTTCGCCCCCGTGTTTGCCGCGTTTGGTCAGCGCGATATCCAGCGCTTCAGCCGCGGCGACGGCATCGTCAAAGAACATCTCGTAGAAATCGCCCATGCGGTAGAACAGCAGCGCTTCGGCGTACTGGGATTTAAGCTCTAGATATTGCGCCATCATTGGCGTGATTTTTTCTTCGGTCACCCTGCGCCCCCGGTTCGAGTTAACGTTGTGTACAAAACCGTGCCTCCGGACGAAAGGGCGGACCGGCGTTGCACGCGCGGCGTCGCCGCGACGTCGTGCAAACCGTGAGCGCCATCATGATTGTGTGAGGGGCCGATCGGCGATATCAAGCGGGAAACCATGAGGAAAGCCGTTCTAGTGACCAAAAACCGCATCACGTCCGAAGAGGCGCTCGCCTTTCACCTTGAACCCACGCCGGGCAAGTTCGAAATCACCGCAACCGTCCCGATGACGACCCAGCGGGATCTGAGCCTCGCCTATTCCCCCGGTGTTGCCGTTCCCTGTGAGGCGATCGCCGAAAATCCCGAGCTGGCATATGACTATACCAACAAGGGCAATATGGTCGCGGTGATTTCCAACGGCACTGCCGTTTTGGGCTTGGGCAACCTTGGTGCGCTGGCGTCGAAACCGGTGATGGAGGGCAAGTCGGTGCTGTTCAAACGGTTCGCCGACGTGAATTCGATCGACGTCGAGCTGGACACCGAAGACCCCGAAGCGTTCATCAACGCGGTCAAGCTGATGGGGCCGACGTTCGGCGGGATCAACCTTGAGGATATCAAGGCGCCGGAATGTTTCATCATCGAACAGCGTCTGAAAGAAGAGATGGATATTCCCGTCTTTCACGACGACCAGCACGGCACCGCGGTGATCTGTGCTGCCGGTCTGCTGAACGCCTTGCGCATTTCGGGCAAGAAGATCGAAGATGTGCAGATCGTGTTGAACGGTGCGGGGGCGGCGGGGATCGCCTGTCTTGAACTGCTCAAGGCGATGGGGGCCAAGCATAACAACTGTATCATGTGCGATACAAAAGGTGTGATCTATCAGGGCCGTACCGAGGGTATGAACCAGTGGAAGTCGGCCCATGCCGCGCAGACCGAGCTGCGCACGCTGGAAGAGGCGATGAAGAACGCGGATGTGTTCTTGGGTGTGTCGGTCAAAGGGGCCGTGACGCCCGCGATGGTCGCCAGCATGGCGGATAATCCGGTGATCTTCGCGATGGCGAACCCCGATCCTGAAATCACGCCGGAAGAAGCGCACGAGGTGCGCCCCGATGCGATTGTCGCCACGGGCCGTAGCGATTATCCCAATCAGGTTAACAACGTTTTGGGCTTTCCCTACCTGTTCCGCGGGGCGTTGGATATCCACGCCCGCGCCATCAACGACGAGATGAAGATCGCCTGCGCCCACGCTTTGGCCGATCTGGCACGCGAGGATGTGCCGGACGAAGTGGCGCTGGCCTATGGCAAGAACCTGAGCTTTGGTCGGGATTACATCATCCCGACGCCGTTCGATCCGCGTCTGATCCATCGTATTCCGCCTGCTGTTGCACGTGCAGGTATGGACACCGGCGCCGCGCGGCGCCCGATCATCGATATGGACGCCTACGAGCTGAGCCTGAAGTCGCGGATGGACCCGACGGCGAATATCCTGCGTGGGATCAACGCCCGTGCGCGGGCCAATCAGGCGCGGATGATCTTTGCCGAAGGGGATGACCCCAAGGTTCTGCGGGCTGCGGTGATGTATCAACGCTCCGGTCTGGGCAAGGCGCTGGTGGTCGGACGTGCTGACGACGTAAAGGCCAAGCTGACGGCGGCGGGGATGGAGGATGCCTACCGCGAGCTTGAGGTCGTGAATGCGGCCAATACCCAGCACCTGGAGACGTATAAATCTTTCCTTTACAATCGCTTGCAGCGCAAAGGGTCGGACAGCAAGGATATCCACCGTCTGGCCGCCCGTGACCGCCACGTCTTTGCCGCCTTGATGTTGGCGCACGGGCATGGCGATGGTCTGGTGACCGGTGCAACCCGCAAATCCGCCCATGTGCTTGAACGGCTGAACCACGTGTTCGATGCAAATGCAAAACACGGCGCCGTCGGGATCACTGCGCTGCTGCACAAGGGGCGGATTGTGTTCATCGGCGATACGCTGGTGCATGAATGGCCGAACGAAGAAGACCTTGCGAATATTGCTGAAAAAGGGGCCAAGGTCGCCCGTCACATGGGGCTTGAGCCGCGGGTTGCCTTCGTCAGCTTCTCTACCTTTGGCTATCCGGTTTCCGAGCGCGCAGAAAAGATGCAACGTGCCCCCGATGTGCTGGACGCACGCGGGGTCGATTTCGAATACGAAGGCGAAATGACCGTCGATGTGGCGCTGAATGCCGAAAGCCAAAAGAACTATCCGTTCTCGCGGCTGACAGGGCCTGCGAATATCCTCGTCGTGCCGGCGCGGCATTCGGCCAGTATATCGGTCAAATTGATGCAGGAAATGGCGGGAGCCACAGTAATCGGCCCGATCCTGACGGGGTTGGACAAGTCGATCCAGATCTGTTCGACCACATCCACCGCGAATGACATCCTGAACATGGCTATTCTGGCGGCCTGCAAGGTCGGCGAATGATCTGGAACCTCGGCTCTATCAACGCGGATAATTTCTACTATCTGCGGCATCTGCCGGCGCCGGGGGAAACGATTGCCGCGCATGATTTCCGGCAAGGGTTGGGCGGGAAGGGGGCCAATATGTCGGTCGCCGCCGCCCGCGCCGGAACGCGCGTTATGCATATCGGCGCCGTGGGGCCGGATGGGAAATGGACCGTGGACCGCTTGTTGGAATATGGCGTCGAAACGCAGCATATCAGCATGATCGACACGGCCACCGGTCACGCGAATATCTGTGTGGCCGAGGATGGCGAAAACTCTATCGTGTTGTTCTCAGGGGCCAATCACCAGATCACCACCCAGATGATCGGGGCCGCCCTGGCAGAGGCATCGCCCGGTGACTTTCTGCTGATGCAGAACGAAACCCTGGGCCAACGCTTTGCCGCGCAGACTGCGCATACTTTGGGCCTGCGCGTCGCCTATGCCGCCGCGCCCTTTGATGCTGAAATCGTGGCGCAGGTTCTGCCCGACATTGATCTGCTGGTGTTGAACGAGGTCGAGGCAGAGGCGCTTGAAAAAACCACAGGTGCCCGCATCGACGCGCTGCCGATCGACGATATTATCGTGACCTTGGGCGCTGAGGGGTGCAAATGGGTCTCTAACAAGGCGAAAACGGTGCAAAGCTTTCCGGCCTATCCGGTCAAAGCCATCGATACCACGGGGGCGGGGGACACGTTTACCGGCTATCTGATCGCTGCCTTGGACCGCAAACTGTCGATGCCGGATGCAATTGCGCTGGCAATGCAAGCTGGCGCCTTGATGGTGACGCGGCAAGGGACAGCGGATGTGATCCCGGACCTCAAAGACATCCAGGATCACGGTTTTGACGAAGATTAACGCTCGCGATTAACGCGGGGTTAACGTTATTTCGCGAAGGGCGCGGCGCTACCCCAAAGTTGTTTCACGCGCTGGTCGCGCCCGCAGCCGTTGCGATAGCGCTTGTAGGCGACGGATTTCTTCACACCCAAGCCGACGCTAGTAAAGGCCAGACGTTCATCGCTTTTGTAGTAATCCTGGTGGTAGGCATCGGCGGGGTAGAACGCGGCTTTGCCCAAGATCGGGGTTACGACGGTCTTGCCCAAAGCGGCCTGCGCATCGGCCTTGGCCTTTTCTGCAGCGGCCTTCTGCCCGTTACCGTCGGCAAAAATCGCGGTGCGGTAGCTATCGCCGCGGTCGCAGAATTGCCCGCCCGCGTCCGTTGGATCAACCGACCGGAAGAACATCGACAGCAACTGGTCCGCAGACACCACCGCCGGATCATACTGGATCTGCGCCGCTTCATAGTGCCCGGTGCCGCCGGCGACGACCTGTTTATAGGTGGGGTTTTTCACGCTTCCGCCCGCAAAACCCGATACGACCTCTTTCACGCCTTTCACGCTTTCAAAGTCCGCTTCAACGCACCAAAAGCAGCCGCCCGCGACCAAAAGCGTCTCTGTTCCGGCAGCTTTTGCGGTTGTCGCCTGTGCTGCAAGGCCCAGACCAATGGCAGCGCTTAACGCGATCATGCGCATATTTGTGGCAAATCCCATGGAATACTCTCCTTTGTTTTGCCTGACGGTGACCGCAATGCTTGCGCGACGCAACTCAGGTGCCCGTGATGTCACAGGCAAGTGATGTCGGTTTCACCCTTGGCCCCGCGGCGCGAAGTTCTTAGCGTCAGCGCCAAAGAAGGAGCAATTTGATGCAAACCCACGTCACCACGCACCAAGCCGAAGAAGATGCCCGCAATGAAGACATTTTGATCTATTTAAACGGTCAGATTGTCCCTAAGGCACAGGCCGTGGTCAGCGTCTATGACAGCGGTTTCATGCTTGGCGACGGCATCTGGGAAGGGCTGCGGCTGTATGATGGTACGTGGGCTTTTCTGGAAGATCATTTTGACCGCCTGTTCGAGGCGTCCAAAGCCATTGACCTTGACATCGGGATGACGCGCGACGCCCTGATTTCAGCCTTGTTAGAGACGCAAAAAGCCAATGGTATGACCACTTATGCCCACGCGCGTCTGATGATCACACGGGGGCCAAAAACGCGGCCCTTCCAGCACCCGTCGCTGTCGCAATCGGGCCCCACCATCACGATCATTATGGAACACTCGCGCCCGAATATGCCGCGCCCGATCCGGCTGGCCACGGTGCCGCATCTGCGCGGGCTGCCGATGACGCAGGACCCAAAGCTAAATAGTCATTCCAAATTGAACTGTATTCTCGCGTGTATTGCCGCGGAAAAAGCGGGTGCCGACGAAGGGCTGATGCTGGATATTAACGGTTTCGTGAATACAACCAACGCCTGTAACTTTTTCATCGTCCGCAAAGGGGAGGTTTGGACCAGCACCGGCGATTACTGCATGAATGGAATCACCCGTCAGAAGGTGATCGACCTGTGTCGCGCCAATGATATCCCGTGTTTCGAAAGGAATTATTCATTGGTCGACACCTATGGTGCTGACGAGGCCTTCTTGACCGGCACATTCGGGGCGCAAACACCTGTCGCGATGATCGACGGCCGCCAGATTGGCACGGGCGACATGGGGCCGGTAACAAAAAAGCTGCGCCGCTTGTACAAAGACCTGATCGCAAAGGAATGTGCCTGATGCGTATCGCAATGTGGTCCGGCCCGCGCAATCTGAGCACGGCGATGATGTATAGCTTCGGCAACCGGGCCGATTTCACCGCGATGGATGAACCGTTCTATGCGCCGTATCTTAAGGCCACCGGCGCCGATCATCCGATGAAAGATGAAATTATCGCGGGCCATGAATGCGACCCCCTGAGCGTCGCAGCGCGCTGCGCAGAGCCGGGCACGCCGCATCGCTACATGAAACACATGCCCCATCATATGATTGACGGGTTTCCGATGGATTGGGCAGAGGGCTGCGTGCATGTCCACCTGATACGCCACCCCGCCCGCGTGATCGCCAGCTATACCGCGAAACGAGAAGCGCCGAATTTTAATGATATCGGCTATGGCCAACAGACCTCGCTGTACGATCAAATCGGTGGGCTGGTCATCGATTCCGCTGATATTCGCGCGAACCCCGAAGGAATGCTGCGTAAGCTGTGTGATGCCATCAGCCTGCCCTTCGATCCGGCAATGCTATCCTGGGCGGCGGGCCCACGTGCCGAAGATGGCATCTGGGCATCACATTGGTATGGTGCCGTGCACAAAAGCACCGGTTTTGCAGGGGCAGAGGGGCCGTTGCCCAGGCTTGAACCTGCCGCAGAAGCGCTGTGTGCCAAAGCACTTCCTCATTATCACAAGCTTTATGATCAACGGCTTAGGTGATTTCGGGTAAAAATCTTCGATTTATCGAAACTAAATCATCTCATGTTGCGTGAATTATCAGGAAGAACCACGCAACAAGGAGATTTAACATGAAGATGTTTACAGCAACCGCTCTGGCTCTCACGCTTGCCACGGGTACAGCCTTCGCCGCCGCACACAGCAACGCGATGGTCGAAGCGATGGATCAAGATGTATCCAACGGTGTGGTCAGCGCCGATAAGGTGATGGCAACAGAAAACGGCTGGATGGTTGTTCACCGCACAGATGCCGAGATGAAACCCGGCCCCGTTGTCGGCTACGCGCCACTGCGTGCCGGTGAAAACGTCGACGTTGCCGCCATTCTGCAAGAAGAAGTGAAATCCGGCGATATGTTGATGCTCATGGTCCACTCCGAAGAGGGCGGCATGAAAACCGGCGGCTTTGAATACACATTGGGCGCCAAAGAAGACGGCCCGATCAAGCCAGACGGTAAATTGGTGATGACGGTTATTACTGCAGAGTAAACCGTTCTAACCCAAAAGAAGGCCCGGACAGAATATCCCCCTGTCCGGGCCTTTTTTTTGTTTACCCTTTGAGGCGCTTATCGCGTGCGGCCAAGAGCTTGAGACGCAGCGCGTTCAGCTGAATGAAGCCCGCCGCGTCTTTTTGATCATAGGCACCAGCGTCATCTTCAAATGTCACGTGGGCTTCGGAATACAGCGAATGATCCGACCAGCGCCCGACGGTACGCACGTGGCCTTTGTACAATTTTAGTCGAACTGTACCGGTTACATGGGTTTGCGAGGCATCAATCGCCGCTTGCAGCATGGTGCGCTCGGGGCTGTACCAGAAGCCGTTATAGATCAGCTCCGCATAGCGCGGCATCAGCTCGTCCTTCAGGTGCATCGCCCCACGGTCGAGGGTGATCGATTCGATCCCGCGGTGTGCTTCAAGCAGCAAGGTGCCGCCCGGCGTTTCGTAAATACCGCGGGATTTCATCCCGACAAAACGACCCTCGACAAGGTCAAGGCGCCCGCAGCCATGTTTGCCGCCAAGTTCGTTCAATTTAGCCAGAAGTGTCGCGGGCGACATGGCTTCGCCGTTGATGCTTACGGCATCGCCACGTTCAAACCCGATCTCTACATACTCGGGCGTATCTGGTGCTTGCTCTGGCGAGACGGTGCGCTGGTACACATAGTCGGGCGCGTCCACGGCCGGATCCTCCAGCACTTTGCCTTCCGAAGAGGTGTGCAGCAGGTTCGCGTCCACGCTAAACGGCGCTTCACCACGTTTGTCCTTCGCCACAGGGATCTGATGTTTTTCGGCAAATTCGATCAATTTAGTCCGGCTGGACAGGTCCCATTCCCGCCATGGCGCGATCACCTTGATGTCGGGGTTCAGCGCGTAGGCCGCCAATTCGAAACGAACCTGATCGTTGCCCTTGCCTGTCGCGCCGTGCGCAACGGCATCGGCGCCGGTTTCGGCGGCGATTTCAACAAGGCGCTTGGAAATCAGAGGGCGCGCGATGGAGGTGCCCAACAGGTATAGGCCTTCGTAGACCGCATTGGCGCGGAACATAGGGAAGACGAAATCGCGCACGAATTCTTCACGCACGTCTTCCACGTAAATCTCGGATGCGCCCATCATTTCAGCTTTGGCGCGGGCGGGCTCAAGCTCTTCGCCTTGGCCGAGGTCAGCGGTAAAGGTAACCACCTCGCAGCCATATTCGGTTTGCAGCCATTTCAGGATGATCGAGGTATCAAGCCCACCAGAATAGGCGAGCACAACTTTTTTGGGCGCGGACATGATGTTTCCTTTTCGGTTTGCACCGCGAAGTACCTGTTTTTCAAGGCGTGAGCAAGATTGAAGGCTGCGTTGACCGCGTCACCTGGGAATCGTATCGACAAGTATTCAACGGGAAGGTCGATGAGATGACAGATATGTTTAAAACTGCAGCACGCAGCGCGGCGCAACAGATGCGAGAGGTGTTTCCCGCCACCCCCTTGATGCGTAACGAACATCTGTCAGAAAAATACGACGCTGACATATGGTTGAAACGCGAAGACCTAAGCCCCGTTAGATCATATAAGTTGCGCGGGGCGTTCAACGCGATGCGCAAAGTGATCCCCGAGAAGTCTGTTTTCGTTTGTGCAAGCGCGGGCAACCACGCCCAAGGTGTTGCATTTATGTGCAGTCATTTCGGTGTGAAAGGTGTGATTTTCATGCCCGTTACGACGCCTCAACAGAAAATTCAGAAAACCAAGATGTTCGGTGGGCTTCAGGTCGAGGTTCGCTTGATCGGCGATTACTTTGACAAAACACTCGCCGCGGCGCAGCAGTATTGCGTGGAAGAGGGTGCGCATTTTCTGTCTCCTTTCGATGATGAAGATGTCATTGAGGGGCAAGCCTCCGTTGCGGTTGAAATAGAGGAGCAGTTAGGGCGCGTGCCCGACCACATTCTGCTTCCCGTTGGTGGCGGCGGTCTTTCGTCCGGCGTTTACAGCTATTTTCAAAATGAGTGCCGGTATAGCTTTGTTGAACCTGAAGGGGCCCCTAGTTTGGCCAAAGCTTTGGCCGCGGGTGCACCGGTGGATGTGTCTCCTATCAATAGTTTCGTCGATGGGGCCGCGGTCGCAAAAATTGGCCAACGTAACTTTGCACGGTTGGATCGTGTCGCAGAGAGTGATGTGATCCATCTGGCCGAAGACCGCATCTGCGTCACGATCATCGAAATGCTGAATGTTGAAGGCATCGTGTTAGAACCTGCTGGTGCCCTTTCTATTGAGGCGCTGGGCGAAGTAGCTGACCAGATCAAGGGCAAGACCATTGTATGCGTAGCATCCGGCGGAAACTTCGATTTTGAGCGTCTGCCAGAGGTGAAAGAGCGGGCGCAGCGGTACTCCGGCGTCAAGAAATATTTTATTCTGCGGATGCCGCAGCGCCCTGGTGCGCTGAAAGAATTCTTGAGCATTCTCGGCCCGGACGATGACATCTGTCGGTTTGAATACCTGAAGAAGTCTGCGCGAAACTTCGGCTCTGTTCTGATCGGAATTGAAACACGCAGCCCTGACAGTTTTGGGCCGTTTTTGGCGCAACTGAAGGACGCAGGATTTACCTATACGGACATCACGAATGACGAAACCTTGGCTCAATTTGTTCTATAGGCGCACTGCAGGTCTCCGTGTTCGATAGGAAATGTTCTTTCGATTTTTCATAGCTGGTAAGGATCTCCTTCCAAATAGATGTGATTTGATGGCTGCCGGCAAAATTGCCTTCGGCCTGCGCGCATTGTTCTGACAATTCGACAAACCCCACGCTTAATGCGCTGCCCTTCACAAAGTGAAGTATATCGCGAAACTGATCGGTCGTTACGCCCATCGTTAGCTGAGCATTGGCTTCTTCCACCTCCTTAAAAAACACGCACATAATTGTGCTGAAGTCGTCGCGCCCAACAGCGGCCTGCAAGGTCACGACCTGTTCCCAGTCAATCACTGATTCGCCCTCTTTCTCCGGCCAATGTGGGGCAAAATTCTTAACAAAGCGTGCAGGGCGATCATCACTTAAAAACTTTTGGGCTTCACCGAATCTTAATCTGTCGTTGGCTAGGCTCGGGGCGAAGATGCCGAAAGCTTTTGAATGTTGCAGAACAAGATTGAAAAAATTGCCCGACCAAAGACGCCGCAGCGGTTTCGCGCGATCAAAACAGCTATGGTTGTCGACGATAGCGCGCTGCAACGGCGAATCTTGATGGCGACGTTGTCGCGATGGGGATTCGATGTGCAGGAAGCGGCCTCTGCTGAAGAGGCATTGGCGGTCTGCGAACAAACGCTACCGGATCTGATCATCAGCGATTGGATTATGCCGGGTATGTCGGGGCTGCAATTTTGCGAGGCGTTTCGCAAACTTTCGAAGGGCAGCTACGGGTACTTCATTTTACTGACGGCAAAATCTGATAAATCCGAGGTGGTTAAAGGGTTGGACAGCGGTGCGGACGATTTTGTCAGCAAGCCAGTCAACGTTGACGAGCTACGCGCGCGAATTATGGCCGGCGAACGCATTTTGACGATGCAGCGTGAATTATCGTCGAAAAACTGTGTCATTACTGAAGCCCTGGACGCGTTGCAAAACGTACATGACGCATTGGATCGGGACCTAGACGAGGCGCGAAAGTTTCAGAAATCCCTTTTACAGGAAGCCTACTGCGCCTTCGATGCGGGTGCCGTGTCTTTGATGCTCAGGTCTAGCGGGCATGTAGGGGGCGATCTGGTGGGATATTTCACAGCGGGAAATAGCATCGGGATCTACGGGCTAGATGTGTCCGGTCACGGGGTGAGCTCGGCCCTGATGGCCGCCCGATTGGCCGGTATATTTTCCGCCGTCGCACCTGAGCAAAACCTGGCATTGGCACGCCAACCTGACGGGACGTATAAAATGCGCCCGCCCGATCAAGTAATCGCCGAGCTGAACAGCCTAGTGCTCTCTGACATGGAGTCGGAGCAGTATTTCACACTTTTTTTGGCGGAAATTGAACTTGATACCGGCAAGATCAGGGCAACCCAGGCCGGCCACCCGCACCCCTTCATTCAGCGACGCAATCGCAGGTTGGAAAACTTCGGGAGAGGCGGGCTGCCCGTAGGGCTGATTGCCGATGCGCAATATGAAACAGTCGCGAGCCAGCTTTACCCTGGCGACCGCCTGATCGTGCTTTCCGACGGGGTGACCGAATGTCCTGACCCGATTGGGCAAATGCTGGACGATAATGGTTTAAATCAGGTTCTACATGATCTGCACCCCATCAGGGGGCCGCTTTTCTTTGACGCGCTCACGTCGCGGCTAGAAGATCATGCGGGGACGGCTGACTTTCCTGATGATGTTTCCGGCATCTGCTTCGAATTTCAGGACCTTGCCGCCAGAAACCGTTCAAGAAAGTGCCGATCCCCATCGTTGCCTAGCACCGAAACGGCCTCTTCCCCCGACAGAACAACTGTTGCGTGGTCAGGCTCTATCGGGGGGGCAATATGACGGACGGGATGGGCGACATAGACATGGCAAATTTTCTCGGCCCAGATGTCATACTCCGGCATATAGACGTATCGCCGGAATGCGCCCAACCGCCGGGGGCGCGCAATGGTCCAGCCAATCTCTTCCATTACCTCGCGGTGGAGCGTTTGGAGAGGCGATTCACCGGGGTCAATGCCACCGCCTGGCAACTGAATATCAACATGTGGCCTAAGCTGGGCGGTCATCAAAAAGCGGCCCTTGAGGGGCAAAATCGCATAGGCTCCGGGGCGCGACGTGTATGTTTTTCCCGGAATGGGCGGTTCCCCAACGCGTCGCATCATGTGACTCCCCCTTTTCGCACGGCTTGTTGCCCTTATATAGACGCGGTATGCCAACCGTCTGCCGGTAAGGAAAGTCAAATGACCCAAGGAAACAAAATCGCGTGGGACGACACCGTTCTACCCTTTCAACTCGATGCCTCTGATATTCGGGGGCGCGTCGCGCGTCTGGATGGCGTGCTGGAAGGGATTTTGCGTCAGCATGACTATCCCGAAAAGGTAGAGGCGTTGGTCGCCGAAATGGCCTTGCTTACGGCGCTGATCGGGCAAACCATTAAACTGCGTTGGAAATTGCAACTGCAGGTCCAATCCAAGGGGCCCGTGCGCATGATTGCGACAGATTACTACGGCCCGACGGAGGATGGTGAACCCGCGCGCATCCGCGCTTACGCCAGCTATGACGCCGACCGGATCACCGATGGGTCGGCCTTCGATCAGGTGGGCGAGGGGTATTTTGCCATAATGATCGATCAGGGCAACGGTATGACCCCCTATCAGGGGATTACGCCGCTTACCGGTAAATCGCTGTCCGAATGTGCAGAGGCGTATTTCGCGCAGTCCGAACAGCTGCCCACACGGTTTGAGCTGAGCTTTGGCAAATCCACCTCCCCGGGGGAGGATGAGCATTGGCGCGCCGGCGGTGTTATGCTGCAACATATGCCCAAAGCCTCGCCCTTTGCCGCGCAAGGGGAAGGTAGCGGCGAGGTGCTGCAAGCCACTGATCTGGTCGACGGTGAAGAGGGGGATAACTGGCACCGCGTCAACGTCTTGCTGGATACGGTAGACGAGCTTGAACTGATTGGGCCGAGCCTGCCGCCGACAGATCTTTTGAAACGTCTGTTTCACGAGGAGATGCCGCGCGTATTCGACGCGCAGGCGGTCCGCTTTGGCTGCACCTGCTCCGAAGATCGTGTGCGGCAAAGCCTGTCGATCTATTCGGCGGGAGATATCGAAACGATGACGACAGACGACGGCCGCGTCACGGCCGACTGCCAGTTCTGTGGCGCGCATTATGATCTGGACCCGAAAACAGTCGGGTTCGAGGCAGAAGACAACAGTGGCAGCTGATCAGCTCGCCCATTTTCGGAAGGCGCTGGCGCAAACTGGTGTCACGTCTTCCGATTTTGACCTTAACAAAGGGTCTACGCCACCGGCGAACCGAACATTGCGGCCAGCTGGCGTTTTGGCCCCGATCGTTGAACGGGGCGGGCGGTTGGAACTTATCCTGACCAAACGGTCGTCCGCGCTAAAGCACCATCCGGGGCAAATCGCCTTCCCGGGTGGCAAGCAGGATGGCGGTGATGCGGATGTCGTTGCCGCAGCCCTACGCGAGGCGCGGGAAGAAATCGGCCTGCCCTCGGATCTGGTCGACGTCTTGGGTACGCTGCCCGCACATGAGACAGTTACCAACTTTCTGGTGACGCCCGTCATTGCCTTCGTGAAAAAAGACTTCGAAATTATCCCCGAGCCCGGCGAAGTTGAGGAAGTCTTTACCGTTCCGCTTGATCATGTGCTCAACGCCGAAAATTACGTGGTCCAGTCGCGCCGATGGCAGGGGCAGCGACGGTATTATTACACGGTTCCTTATGGGCCCTATTACATTTGGGGGGCAACCGCGCGTATGTTGCGGGCATGGACAGAACGTATGATGTGACCCTTCCCGCCAGCACGCGCTGGCTTTCCGACCCCGATGCCCAAGCCGTATGCGATGCGGTGACGGACGGCGGGCATGCGATCTATTTTGTCGGGGGCTGTGTGCGGAACGCGCTCTTGGGCGTGGCGGATAGCGATGTCGACATGTCGACCAATGCATTGCCCGAGCGTGTCATGGCTCTTGCCGCGCGCGCTGGGCTGAAAGCCGTACCGACGGGCGTGGAACATGGAACTGTCACCGTGGTCAGCGGCGGTAAGGGGTTCGAGGTGACGACCTTCCGCCGGGACGTGGAAACGGACGGGCGACGTGCGGTTGTCGCTTTTTCGGACAGTATCCTCGACGATGCGTTGCGCCGTGATTTTACGATGAACGCGCTTTACGCGGATGCGCAGGGGCGGGTGATCGACCCGCTTGAAGGTCTTGTTGATTTGCGCGCGCGGCGGGTGAGGTTTATCGAGGATGCCGCCCAACGTATCCGCGAAGATTACCTGCGCACCTTGCGCTATTTCCGGTTTTGCGCGTGGTATGCGGACCCGGTCGAGGGCTTTGATCCGGAGGCTTTGGCCGCGATTGCAGCGCATACCGACGGGTTGGAAAGCCTGTCGGCGGAGCGGATCGGAGCAGAGCTTACGAAGCTGTTAACCGCGCCGGACCCTGCGCCAGCGGTAGCTGCGATGCGCCAAACCGGCGTTTTGGGGACAATTCTGCCGGGGAGCGACGACCGCTGGCTCGGGATGGTCGTGCATTTCGAACAGCTGTTGCAGATGCCTGTGGACTGGCGCACGCGGCTGGCAGCGCTTGGCGGTGAGGATATCGACCAGCGCCTGAGGCTGAGCAAGGCGGACGCGAAATACCTGCATCGGCTGAAAGAGGCGGCATATGGCGCAGAGACGGTGGCCGCGATTGCCCATATCGACGGCGGCGATATGGCGCGCGCGGTTGTTGTGCTGCGCGCCTGCCTGTCTGAAACGCCACCCGATGCGGCAGTGCTTGATCGTATCGCGCAGGCCGAAGCTGCCGTATTTCCCGTTCAAGCCGCTGATTTGATGCCGGAATACACCGGACCTGCTTTGGGAAGGCGGCTGGCCGAGCTTAAGGCGCTCTGGATCGCTTCGGGGTTTGCGGCGACGCGCGACAGTTTGTTGAACACGCCAGAAAGCTGACGCAACCTGTGGTCTTTTCGGCGCGGCTCTTTCTATAGTGGCGGCGAACACGCGCCCTACAGGTGAATTATGTTTCGATTTTTCGAAAATCTTGTCGATCCCTATGCGGATTACGCCGAGCAAGACACGCCGCCCACGCGGCTGTGGCCCTTTTTCCGCACCTACAGCGCGCCGTTCAAAACGGTGTTCTGGGTCACGGGTGTGCTTTCCGTTGTCGTCGCGGCGATCGAGATCGGCTTGATCTACTATATGGGCCGTCTTGTCGATCTGATGGACGGCAGCCCGGCCGAGGTATGGCGCAGCTATGGGGCGGAGTTTATCGTCGTCGCGCTGCTTATCCTGATCGCGCGTCCTGCTGTGCAGGCGGTCCATGTGTTACTACTGAACAACGCTGTGTTGCCAAATTACGGCACACTTTTCCGGTGGCGCGGACACCGTCAGGTGCTGCGGCAATCGGTCGGCTGGTTCGAGGATGACTTTGCCGGGCGCATCGCCAACCGCATCATGCAAACGCCCCCCGCTGCGGGAGAGGTCGTGTTTCAGGTCTTTGACGCGATTTCATATGCGCTGGCCTATCTCATCGGCGCAGCGATTTTGTTAACCACGTCGGACTGGCAGCTGCTGATCCCCTTGGTCGCGTGGTTCGCGCTGTATGCTGTGCTGACCCAATGGACGATCAAGCGTGTGGCGGTTGCGTCGCAGGCGGCGTCGGATGCCCGCTCAGAGGTGACAGGCCGCGTGGTCGACAGTTACAGCAACATTCATTCGGTCAAGATGTTTGCCCACCACGACCGCGAGATTGAATATGCCAAGGGCGCCATCGAGAATGCGCGCGTCACTTTTCAAAAGGAAATGCGGATATTCACCATCATGGATATCTGTCTGGTCAGCTTGAACGGTTTGTTAATCGTCGGGGTCGTAGGCTGGGCGTTCTATCTGTGGTCAACCGGCAACGCGACGGTGGGCGTGGTGACGGCCGCGACGGCGCTGACGCTGCGGTTGAACTCCATGACCGCCTGGATCATGTGGGCGCTTTCGACGTTCTTCCAGCAGCTTGGCGTCGTGGCCGAGGGGCTTGAAACGATTGCGCAGCCAATCACCTTGGTTGACGACAGCGATGCCAAGCCGCTGTCCCTGACCGACGGGCGGGTGGAGATGCGCGGGCTGACCCATCATTATGGCCGTGGTTCGGGCGGGTTGGATCAGGTGGATATCACCGTGCAGCCGGGGGAAAAGATCGGCCTGATCGGGCGGTCGGGCGCGGGCAAATCGACCTTGGTCAAGCTGTTGCTGCGGTTTTATGACCCCGAAGGCGGGCGTATTCTGATTGACGGGCAGGATATCACCACCGTCCGGCAGGACAGCCTGCGGCAGGCGATCGGGATGGTGCAGCAAGACAATGCTTTGCTGCATCGGTCGATCCGCGAAAATATCCTTTACGGTCGTCCCACCGCGACCGAGACAGAGGTGATTGCCGCAGCGAAACAGGCCCAAGCGCATGATTTTATTCAGGAGTTGAGCGATCAGGGCGGGCGATCCGGCTATGATGCGCAGGTTGGCGAGCGGGGGGTGAAACTGTCAGGCGGGCAGCGGCAACGCATCGCGCTGGCACGGGTCATCCTCAAGAACGCGCCGATCCTTTTGCTGGACGAAGCGACGAGCGCGCTTGATAGCGAGGTAGAAGCCGCGATCCAGCAGACCCTGTACGGCATGATGGAGGGCAAGACTGTCATCGCCATTGCGCATCGCCTGTCCACCATCGCTGAAATGGACCGTATTCTGGTCATGGACGGCGGCCGTATCGTCGAAGAGGGCACGCATGAGGTGCTTTTGGCACAAGGCGGGCTATATGCAGATTTCTGGAACCGGCAATCCGGCGGGTTCCTTCGCACAGAAGAGCCGACATCGTAATGCCTTTGACCTGGATCGACCCGTTTTCCCCCGCCAAGACAGAGCCGCCGCGCCGTCTGGCGGCCTTTTTTCGTTGGGCGTTGAAGGGCAGCGGCCCTGCGCTTGGCGTCGCGGGTGTGCTGTCGATTTTCGCCGGCGTGATAGAGGTGATGGCCGCCCTGGTTCTTGGGTGGGTTGTGGATGCGGCGCTTGCCGCCGAGGCGGGGGCCGTATTTTCGGATCATACGGGGCTGCTCTTGGCGGGACTAGCGTTCTTTTTGCTGCTGCGTCCGGCGCTGTTTGGTGTCAGTTCGTATATGCAGTCGATCGTGGTCGCGCCGAATGTGTTCAACCTCGTGCTGTCGCGCTTGCATCGCTACACGCTGGGGCAGGCGGTCACGTTTTTCGACAATGATTTCGCGGGCCGGATCTCGCAGAAGGAAATGCAGACCAGCCGCGCGCTGACCGATGTCGTGACCGAGGTGCTGCATACGGTGCTCTTCGCCGCCGCATCCTTTGTCGGCGCGGTGATGCTGCTTGGGACGGTGGATTGGCGCATCGCTGCGGGGCTGGTGCTTTGGATGGTCGGCTATGTCTTCCTGATCCGCCACTTCATGCCACGGGTCCGCAAACATTCCAAAGCGCGCGCAGGGGCGCGCGCGATGGTGACGGGGCAGGTGGTCGATACGATCACCAACATCAAGACCGTCAAGCTCTTCGCCCATGCCGATCACGAGGACCGCGCCGCCTTGGGGGCGATGCGCAAGTTTCTGGATACGAGCCTCGATTTCGGGCGGGTGAGTGTCTCTTTCCGGTTCTGGCTGATGACGATTGCGGGGTTTCTGCCGGTGCTGCTGGTGGGCGGCGCGCTTTGGTACTGGTCGCTGGGTCTGGTGACGGCGGGCGATATCGCGGCGACGGGGGCGGTGTCGCTTCGGCTGGCGCAAATGACGGGCTGGGTCAGTTTCACGCTGATGGCGCTATATGCGAATGTGGGCGAGGTCGAAGACGGGATGCGCACGCTGGCCGCGCCGCAGCAGCTGCGCGATGCAGACAACGCAGCAGAGCTGGAGGTGCACGAAGGGGCGATCCGCTTTGACGGGCTGCGCTTTACCTATGGCCGCGATACGGGCGGTATCGAAGAGCTGAGCCTATCGATCAAACCGGGAGAGAAGCTGGGCATCGTCGGCGCATCGGGGGCGGGGAAATCGACATTGGTGTCGCTTTTGCTGCGGCTCTATACGGCGGAACAGGGTCACATTTCAATTGATGGGCAGGATGTCTCGGGTGTGACCAAGCAAAGCTTGCGGCGTCAGATCGGGATGGTCACGCAGGAGACCGCGATGTTCAACCGGTCGGCGTTCGACAACATCCGCTATGGCAAGCCCGACGCGACAAAGGAAGAGGTCATCGCCGCCGCGCGCAAGGCCGAGGCGCATGAGTTCATCGAGAAGATGCAGGACCACACGGGCCGCAGCGGCTATGAGGCGCATCTGGGGGAACGGGGGGTAAAGCTGTCGGGCGGGCAACGTCAGCGTATTGCGCTGGCCCGCGCGATCCTCAAGGATGCGCCGATCCTGATATTGGACGAGGCGACAAGCGCGCTGGATAGCGAGGTCGAAGCCGCGATCCAAAGCGCGCTGACCCGCGTGATGGAGGGCAAGACCGTGATGGCCATCGCCCACCGTCTGTCGACCCTGACCGAGATGGACCGCATCGCCGTGATGGACGCGGGCCGGATCCTAGAGATCGGCACCCATGACGCGCTGCTTGCCAAAGACGGGCTGTATGCCCGCTACTGGCGGCGGCAGTCGGGCGGGTTTTTGGATATGAAGGCCGCAGAATAAGGCTTTTGCTGCGCCCGGCTTCGCGGTAAGCCCTGCGCATGACAGAATATACAATCCAGCGACTTGGCCACTTGGGCGACGGCATTGCGCCCGGCCCTTTATTTGCCCCGATGACCCTGCCGGGCGAGGTGGTCACAGGCACGCCTGACGGTCAGACCCTGACCGACATCCGTATCGTCACCCCGTCTGAGAACCGGGTGTCGCCGCCGTGTCGCCACTTCAAGGCCTGTGGCGGCTGCCAGTTGCAGCATGCGTCGGATGATTACGTCGCGGATTTCAAGCTGGGCGTGGTCAAGGCGTCGCTGGATGCCCACGGGATAGAGACTGTTTTTAAGCAACTGCAAACCTCGCCCGCGCAATCGCGCCGTCGGGCCACCTTTGCGGCGAAACGCACCAAAAAGGGCGCGATGGCCGGTTTCCACGGGCGCGGGTCTGATGTGGTGATCGAAATTCCCGGGTGTCAGTTGCTGGACCCTGCGGTGATGGGCGCGCTGCCGATTGCCGAAAAGCTTGCCGTGATCGGTACAAGCCGCAAGGCTGCTCTTGCTGTGACGGTGACCGCGTCGCGCGGAGGGCTCGATATCTCGGTCCAGAACGGGAAAGAGCTGGACGGCCCCTTGCGGCAAGAACTGGCACATCTGTGCGACAGTCTGGGGCTGGCGCGGCTGACCTGGGACGGCGAGGTGATCGCGATGCGCACGCCGCCCGTGCAGCGTTTCGGTGCGGCCAAGGTGACACCCCCGCCCGGTGCGTTCCTGCAAGCCACCCCGCACGGAGAGGCGGCGCTGGTCACCGCCGTGCGCGAGGCTGTCGGTGAGGCGCGTCATGTGATTGACCTGTTTGCCGGCTGCGGCACGTTCAGCCTGCCCCTGGCCGATCAGGCAGAGGTACACGCCGTCGAAGGTGACGCCGCCATGACCGCCTCGCTGGATCACGGGTGGCGCATGTCGACAGGGCTCAAACCCGTCACGACAGAGGCGCGCGACCTGTTCCGCCGACCCTTGCTGCCGGACGAGCTGGCCAAGACCGACGCCGTGGTCATCGACCCGCCGCGCGCGGGGGCCGAGGCCCAGATTGCCGAGATCGTCAAAGCGATGCCGCCGGTGCTGGCCTATGTGTCGTGTAACCCCGTCACCTTCGCGCGGGACGCCGCCGTGCTGATTGCCGCCGGTTATACATTGAATTGGGTGCAAGTCGTTGATCAATTCCGCTGGTCCTCCCATGTGGAGCTGGCAGCGCAGTTCACTGCGCCGGAAGTACAACGCAAACGTAAATAACGCAGATCTATGGTGGGCACGGTAAACATGCGGGAACGTCTGGGAAGATGGGTCGAAGGGCGGGCCGTCAGCAATTTCATCATCGGTGTGATCGTGTTCAACGCCGCCCTGCTGGGGATGGAGACAGCCCCCGCCCTGATGGAGAAATACGGCACGCTGATCCTGTTTCTGGATCGCGTCTGCCTGTTCATTTTCATCGCCGAGATCACGCTCAAGATCATTGCGCGCGGGGTCGGGTTCTTCCGCAACGGCTGGAACGTCTTTGACTTTACGGTCGTTGCCATCGCGCTGGTGCCCGCGGTGCAGGGGCTGTCTGTCTTGCGGGCGCTGCGTATCCTGCGGGTTTTGCGGGTGCTGTCCGTCGCCCCGCGTCTGCGCCGCGTCGTCGAAGGGTTTATCACCGCGTTGCCCGGTATGGGGTCGGTGTTCCTGCTGATGACGATCATCTTTTACATCGGGTCCGTGATCGCGACCAAATTGTTCAGCGACCAGTTCCCCGAATGGTTCGGGTCATTGCCCGCCAGCGCCTATAGCCTGTTTCAGATCATGACGCTGGAAAGCTGGTCGATGGGGATCGTCCGCCCGGTGATGGAGGTCTATCCCTATGCTTGGGTCTTCTTCGTGCCGTTTATTCTGGTCACGACCTTCGCCGTGGTGAACTTGTTGGTAGGTCTGATCGTGAACTCGATGCAGGACGCGCATAACGAGGAAGAGACCGTGCGCACCGATGCCTACCGACTTGAGGTGATGGAAAAGCTGGAAGCGATCGAAAAGAAGCTGGCAGAGCACAGCCGCCAGTAACGGCTTTTTGACCGCATCGATATTTGCTACATGATAGGGCATCCACATAAGGCCGAAAAGGTCGCGGGAACGAGGCATAGTGAACATGAAACGCAGAAACCTGATTCTGGGTGGCACCGCGCTGGTCGCGCTTGGGGCCTGCAGCAGCAGTAAATTCAAACGGTACAACGGGCCGCAGGTCACCTATGTGATCGTCAACAAGGGCGACCGCCGGATGTATCTGATGCACCATGACAAGGTGCTGGAATCATACGATATCAAACTGGGGTTCGCGCCTGTGGGCCACAAGGTGTACGAAGGTGACGGGCGCACGCCCGAAGGGATCTATATGATCGACCGGCGCAATCCGAACAGCCGGTTCCACCTGTCGATCGGCATCAACTACCCCAATGAAATGGACCGCGCCCGCGCGGAAGCTTTGGGCAAAAGCCCCGGTGGCGACATCTTTATCCACGGTCAAAAGACCGCCAAGGACAAGAATCGCACCGATTGGACGTGGGGGTGTATCTCTGTCTCGAACGACGAGATGGAGGAGATCTATGCGATGGTCGGGGATAACACCCCGATCGCACTGAACCCCTGATATCTAGTTAAAAGCGGGGGTGACCTTGGCGGTCACTTCCCCATCACCATCGTCCACCAGATCTTGCCGTTGTTTTCCTGATGCCAGGAAAAGCCCATGTTCAAAGCGTCCTTCGACATGATGATGCGGCGGGTGTCCGGTTTCTCCATCCACGCGGCAAGTGTTTCGAGCTCGGTCTCGTAGGTTTCCGAGATGACTTCGCCGACCAGCGCGCCAGTATATCCTACACGTTGGATACGATCGACAGGGGACGACCCGTCAGACCCGAAGTGCCAGGGGCGGTTCTGCACCGCCATATCCCGAGAATGGGTCGCGGCGGCGGCGTTCAGTTGTGCGTCCAGTTGAACGGGTGCCAGACCGGAGGCACCGCGCAGCGCGTTCACGGAATCAAGCATACGGAACTGAAGCTTGCCGGTATCATTGCGCCCGATCTTATAGACGGTAGGGCCGGGGCGACCGTCGGACGCAAGCGGGGTCGGTGCAGGGGTACAGGCCGCCAGCGCCACGGTCAGGGAAATAAGGATTGAAAACAGACGGATCATGGCGCAGCTCCACGCAATTGGGTTTGTCGTGCCATACAGCTTGATGCGTTGCAGATCAAACGCACATGAGCGTGAGCGCGCCTGTTAACGCTTGTTTGATTTGAAACTGCGACTTTCGAGCCATATACGACAGTATTATACTAGGTTGTAACTACCTTCAGGAGACATCTGATGTCTGATAAGAAATTTACCCTTTCGTCGCGCCGTGCTTTCCTTGCTGGCAGCGCCGCGATGCTGGCAACGCCCGCGCTGGCGCAAAGCAGCGTGAACAGCGAAGCGACCACGGAGACGGAGCGTGATCTGACCGAGACCGTGCGTCGCAACACCTCCAGCTTCCGCACGCTGGATTGGCAGCCTTACTTCAGCGACACCAAGAACGGGGCCATTCTTGTCGATATCGACAGCCGCGCGGTGCATTACTGGTCCGAGGATCAGTCGATCTACAAGCTGTACCCCTCAAGCGTACCGCTGACAGAGGAGCTGACCCGCCGTGGGCGTACCAGCGTGATCCAGAAGGTCGTCGGCCCCACATGGCGTCCGACCCCGTCGATGCTGGAACGCAACCCAGAGTGGCCAGCGGTGATCGGGCCAGGCCCTGACAACCCCTTGGGCACCCACGCGCTGTACCTGAGCTGGACGTACTACCGTATCCATGGCACGCATGACACACGCAAGATCGGGCGTCGTTCGTCGAATGGCTGCATTGGCCTGTACAATGAACATATTGCTGAACTTTTTGGCATGGCGAACGTCGGCACCCAAGTGTTGCTTATTTGACAACTTTTTAGCGATTGTGGTGCTCAAAAGCTGAATCCGGGTTTGCAATTGCCCGCTGATGCTGTTTAGAAAGTTTTACGAGGTAAGTCTTGGGCGCGTGCTATCACACTGTGAAGTACGCCTTTTCTGGAGGTTATGTTATGAAGAAACTCGTTCTCGCCGCTGCTCTGACAGCTGCTGCATCGAATGCATTTGCTGGTTCGCTGGCAGAGCCAATCATCGAAGCACCCGTCATCGTTGAAGAGTCCACCTCTTCTTCCTCGGGCATCCTGATTCCTCTGCTGCTGCTGGCCGTTGTTGCTGCTGCAGTTGCTTCCGACTAATTCGGTCGAAGTTTCAGTTAGAAAAAGGCGGTGTTCTACACCGCCTTTTTTTATGTCTGCCGTTTGGTATCAGATGACAAGCGGACAAAAGAAAAGCGCCTGTAGCCACAGGCGCTTTCTTTGTTTTCAGGTCCAAGCGGCGCGGGGGATTAGTCGATCCAGCCTTGCAGGTTTTCTTCGATCACATTGGACAGCGCCTTGATGTGCAAGTCGTCGTCATTGAGGCAGGGGATATAGTGAAACTCCTCCCCGCCCGCGTGTTCAAAGCTTTCCTTGATCTCTTCGTTGATCTCTTCCAGCGTTTCGATGCAATCGGCTGAAAAGGCAGGGGCACAGACCGCGATCTTCTTGTTGCCGGCTTCGGCCTGCCGCGCGACCTCTTCCACCGTATAGGGCTGCAACCATTCTTCGGGGCCGAATTTCGACTGGAAGGTCGTCATGATCTGGGTGTCGTCCCAGCCCAGCCGTTCCTTCAGCAGGCGCGTCGTTTTCTGGCATTGGCAGTGGTAGGGATCGCCCTCCATCAAATAGCGCAGCGGGACACCGTGATAGGAACACAGCAGCTTGTCGGGCTTTGTCTCCATCTTGGCGTAGGCCTTCTCGATCGAGGTGGCGAGCGCTTCGATATAATCGGGGCGGTCGAAATAGGGTTCAACCGTGCGTGCGGCGGGCTGCCATTTCTCTTTGGCGAGCGCGGCGAAAAACGCGTCATTCGCGGTGGCAGAGGTGGCACCGGCGTATTGCGGGTACAGCGGGAAGAACAGGATCTTTTGACAGCCCGCAGCGGTCATCGCCGCCACCTTGGATTGGGTCGACGGGTTGCCGTAGCGCATGCAATAATCGACCATGACTGCGTCACCATACCGCGCCTGCATCGCGTCTTTTATCTTCGCGGCTTGCTGTTTGGTGATGGTCATCAGCGGGCTTTCGCCCGCCTCGTGGTTCCAGATCGACTTATACGCGGCACCGCTGGTGAAGGGGCGTTTCGACAGGATCACCAGCTGAAGCAGCGGTTGCCATTTCCACGGGCTGTAGTCGATCACGCGGCGATCCGACAGAAATTCCGATAGATAACGGCGCATTGACCAGTAATCATAGTTGTCCGGCGTGCCGAGGTTCGCCAGCAGGATACCCACCTTGGGGGCGGGCACGGTGGGGTGGTCAGGTTGTGCAT
The DNA here is from genome assembly GCF_048285585.1 of Sulfitobacter sp. SBS6. Lineage (NCBI taxonomy): Bacteria > Pseudomonadati > Pseudomonadota > Alphaproteobacteria > Rhodobacterales > Roseobacteraceae > Sulfitobacter > Sulfitobacter sp. SBS6. Next base: position 401,199 of record NZ_JBLWBA010000004.1, read on the forward strand.
GGGCTGGGCGCTGCTGCGTCATCTGGCATTCCTTTTCTGCGTTTAGCGCTGAGATAAACGGTTATGGTCGCGCGTCAATCGCGCAGCGGCGTTTCTGCCGTGGCCAGCGCATCGGCCAAGCGCTGCTGCGCAGAGCCGGGTCGCAGGGGTTTGGGCTGGCTGTCCGCCGGTGCCCAGCCCGCCAGAAAGACCAGCTCAAAGCTTGCTTTGATGCGCCCCTCTGGCGTGGCGTAGTGGTCGCGGTAAAGCTGCCCCGCCGCGTCAAAGATCGCGCGGCCACTCGGACGGCGCAGACGGCTGGTCAGCGCGTTGGCCTCTCCCATGGCGCGCAGGTCGCGCATCAGGTGCCAGATATCGCTGTATTCTGTCGTCAGCGTCACGGAATCCGCCACCGGCAGCGCAAGCCCCGCCCGTTGCAGTAGCCCGCCGATATCACGCAACTCGGCCATAGGGGCGATCCGCGGCGACAGCCCACCGGTGATCGACGCCTCGGCCTGACCCAGACAGGCGCGCAGCTCGTGCAGGGTCTGCCCGCCGAAACCAACGCTTAAAAACAGCCCATCGGGTTGCAGGGCACGGCGTGACTGGATGATCTGACCCACCGGATCATTCGCCCAATGCATCCCCATCGCATGGACCACCAGATCATGCGCGCCTTGGGTCAGCGAAAGCGTATCGGTGTCCTCCACCAGCGTCGCGGAGGGGTGCAGCGCGCCCCAGACCTGCGGGAAGCCGGTGACAATCGCCGCTGACTTAAAGGTTCTGTTAACCAGCGACAGCCGATCATCGACCTCTTCAAGCGCGGCGCGGTGCAGGAACAGGGCGTCATCGGTGGCGCGGCTGCGGTTGCGGGTCAGCGCCGCGCGATCGGTCAGGGTGTGTGAAGCGTTCATGAAAGGATAATAAGATCATGCGAGACCAGTTACAAACCGCTGTTGCGCTGATTTACCCGCCGTCCTGTCTGGCGTGCGGGGCGTGGGTGGCTGCACATGGGGGGCTGTGCGGCCCGTGCTGGCGCGACACGGGGTTCATCGAAGGTGTGGTCTGCGAAACCTGCGGTATTCCCTTGCTGGGCGATCTGTCCGAGACAGACGTGCGCTGCGACGCGTGCCTTGCCGCGCCGCCGCCGTGGGACCACGGGCGCGCAGCCCTTTTGTACCGAGATACCGGCCGCCGACTGGTGCTGGCGCTGAAACACGGCGACCGTCAGGACATCGCCAAACCCGCAGGACACTGGATGGCGCAGGTGATTGCGCCCTTCGTCACGCCTGAAACTTTGGTGGTGCCTGTGCCGCTGCATTACGCGCGGCTGTGGAAGCGGCGGTTCAACCAATCGGCCCTGCTGGCCCGTGCACTTGCCCGCGAACACAAGCTCGGGTGGTGCCCCGACGCGCTGCGCCGCGTCCGACGCACCGCCGCGCTAGAGGGGAAGGGACGCCGCGAACGCTTTGCCTATCTGGATGGCGCGATCACCGCCCATCCCCGCCGCGCTGACCTGCTGCGTGACCGTCCGGTGCTGTTGGTGGATGACGTGATGACATCGGGCGCGACATTACAGGCGTCGGCGCGGGCCTGTCTGGACGCACGCGCAGGGCCAATCTGCGTCGTGACACTGGCAAGAGTGGCAAAAGATACTTAAGTCTTGATCCAACCCATTTGTTGAAAGGACATCAACATGCAACCTGTTGAGATCTATACCTCCCCGCTGTGCGGCTTTTGCCATGCCGCCAAACGTCTGCTGAATGAAAAAGGCGTGAGCTTTGCCGAGGTCGACGTGCTTGCCCAGCCAGAACGTAAGTCCGAGATGATCGAACGTGCCAATGGCGGGCGCACTGTGCCGCAGATCTTTATCGGCGACACCCATGTCGGCGGCTGTGATGACCTTTACGCGCTTGAGCGCGCGGGCAAGCTGGACGCTTTGTTGGCCTCCTGATGCAGGCGGCGCTGATCCAGCTGAACGTCAGCGATACACCGGCCCGCAATCTGGCGGGCACGGTAGAGATGGTGCGCGATGCCGCGGCGCAGGGGGCGGCGTTTGTCCTCACGCCCGAGGTCACGAACTGCGTCTCGACCAGCCGCGACCACCAGCGCAGCGTTTTGCAGCACGAAGACGATGACATCACCCTCGCCGCCCTGCGGGATGTGGCGCAAGAGGCGGGCATCTGGCTGCTGATCGGATCGCTTGGGCTGAAAACGCGGGATGCGGACGGGCGCTTTGCCAACCGGTCGTTCCTGATTGATCCGCAGGGGCAGATCAAAGCCCGCTACGACAAGATCCATATGTTCGACGTGGATATCGACGCGGGCGAAAGCTACCGCGAATCGGCAGGCTACCGCCCCGGCGATCAGGCGGTTGTGGCGCAGACGCCTTTCGCCAAAATCGGGATGAGCATCTGCTATGACATGCGCTTTCCCAAGCTCTATCAGGCGTTGGTGGATGCGGGGGCCACGATCCTGACCATGCCCGCCGCGTTTTCGCCCGTGACCGGTGCCGCGCATTGGCACATGCTGCTGCGGGCCCGCGCGATCGAGACAGGGTGTTTCGTGTTGGCCCCCGCGCAGACCGGCACCCATGCCAGCGACAGCCACAAGACCCGCGACACCTACGGCCATTCGCTGGTTGTTGCCCCGTGGGGCGAGGTGCTGCTGGATGCGGGCACCGCGCCGGGCATTTATCCGTTCACGCTGGACATGGCGCGTGTACATCAGGCACGTACCCGCGTACCCAGTCTTGCCAACCGGCGGGATTTCAAGGCACCTTAGTAACGGCTTATGACGGAAAATCGAAACTCACTTGCGATCACGTTGATCAGCGAATTGCTGTCGGCTGATCAACGGATGCGCAACCGGCTGACCCGGGCGCTGCCCAAAGGCATGGAGATTTCGCATTTTTCGGTGCTGAACAATCTGGCCTGGCATGACGGCGAAAAGACCCCCGCGCAGCTGGCCGAGACGTTCAATGTCACCCGTGGCGCGATGACGAACACGCTGAATAAACTGGTCTGGGCGGGCTATGTGCATATCCGCCCCGATTGGGACGATGCGCGGCGCAAGATGGTGGCGATCAGCCCCGCAGGGCGCAATGCGCGGGATCATGCGATCCGGCAAATTTCGCCGTTGATCAATGACGTGGCCGATGATCTGGGCGAGGAGCAGGTGCGTGCCACGCTTGATACCCTGCGCGCCCTGCGGCGCCAGCTTGAAGGCTGACGCCGGTTTGGGTCACTCTGGCTTCAGGCTGGCGGTGACGTAGTTCACGCTCAGGTCACGGTCCGACAGACGCCACGACCATGTGATCGGGTTAAACACGAAGCCTTTGCGATCCACCGCCGTCAGGCCCGCCTTGTGCAGCAGGTCAAAGAGTTCATCCGGCGTGATGAATTTCGACCATTCATGGGTGCCCTTGGGCAGCCAGCGCATCACGTGCTCTGCCCCGACAATCGCCATCATGAAAGACTTGGGGTTTCGGTTCAGCGTTGAACAGATGTGCAGCCCGCCGGGTTTCAGCAGGGTGCGGCAGGCGATCAGATAATCGATAGGAGAGGCGACATGTTCGACCACCTCCATGTTCAGCACTACGTCGAATTGTTCCCCCGCTTCGGCGAGCGCCTCGGCTGTGGTGTGACGATAGTCGATGTCGAGCCCCGATTGCTGCGCATGGACCTGCGCGACGGGGATGTTGCCTGCTGCGGCATCGGCACCGACCACGGTCGCACCCAACCGCGCCATCGGTTCCGACAGCAGCCCGCCGCCACAGCCGATGTCCAGAATCCGCAGCCCGCGAAACGGCTCGGGCGATTTCAGGTCACGGTCGAACTCTCCGGCGATTTGGGAGGTGATGTAATCCAGACGGCAGGGATTGAGCATATGCAGCGGCTTGAACTTGCCGTTCTCGTCCCACCATTCGGCGGCCATGGCCTGAAACTTTTCGATCTCGGCGGGGTCAACAGTGCTTTGAGGCGCTTGCATTCTGATCTCTCTGTGCTCTTTTGGGTCCAATGACTATATAGGGCTGTAATGGACAAAATCCCGGACCAAAAGCGCGCAGTGCAATATCTTCACCCGCCGATCGATCCCTTCGATCAGCGGATGATGGATGTGGGCGATGGTCATTCGATCTATGTCGAGCAATGCGGCAACCCCGATGGCATTCCCGTGGTGGTCCTGCATGGCGGCCCCGGCGGCGGGTGCAGCCCGTCGATGCGGCGCTATTTCGATCCGGCAAAATATCACGTGATCCTGTTTGACCAACGCGGGTGCGGGCGGTCCAAGCCTTTTGCGTCGGTCCTCAATAACACCACATGGGATCTGGTCGCGGATATCGAACGCATCCGCAAAGCGCTTGGCATCGAGAAATGGATTGCCTTTGGGGGCAGCTGGGGCGCGACGCTGGCGTTGATCTATGCCGAAACCCACCCCGAGAGGGTGCGCAACATCATCCTGCGCGGCGTTTTCATGATGACGCAGGCGGAGCTTGACTGGTTCTATGGCGGCGGCGCGGGCAAGTTCTGGCCCGATCTTTGGGCGCGGTTTACCGGCCTGATCCCCGAAGCCGAGCACGGCGATCTGATCGCCGCCTACCACCGGCGGCTGTTCTGCGGTGACCGCATGACCGAGGTGAAATACGGCAAGGCCTGGGCCGCGTGGGAAAACGCGCTGGCTTCGATCCATGCGTCGGGCGGATCGTATGAGGGACCGGGGGAATATTCGCGCACCTTCGCCCGGCTTGAGAATCACTATTTCACCAACGCCGGATTTCTTGAGTTTGACGGCCAGATCCTTGCGCATGTGGACCGCATTGCCCATATCCCCGGCGTGATTGTGCAAGGCCGCTACGATATGATTTGCCCCCCCTCCAGCGCGTATGAACTGGCGCAGGCTTGGCCTAATGCCGAGCTGAAGATGGTGCGCAATGCCGGTCATGCGCTGTCTGAGCCCGGCATCAGCGCCGAACTGGTGCGCACGATGGACAGGATTGCCGCGCAATGACCCGCTCTTTGATGGATCGCCGTGCTTTATTTGCCTCGGGTGCTGCGGCGGCCTTGCTGGCGGCGACAGGTGTGTCTGCGGCGTCCATGCCCAAAGCGGGCGGGCGGTTGCGGATGGCGCTGTCGGGCGCGGCGCGCAGCGATACTTGGGGGCAGGGCGATGGCCTGTTCATGCAGGTGGCGCGGCAGGGGCTAATCTTTGATACGCTGACCGAAATCGCCGCTGACGGCACCCTGCGCGGAGAGCTGGCAACAGCCTGGCAAGGCAGCGCCGACGGGCGCGTCTGGCTGGTCGATCTGCGCAAGGATGTGCTGTTTCACGATCAACGCCCCATGACCGCGCGCGATGTTGTCGCGTCCCTCGCGCTGGACGGTGTGGTAGAGGCGACGGGCCCCCATCAGCTGCGCATCACGATGGATGCGCCCGCGATGGACTTGCCCTTTACGCTGGCGGACCCGCGTCATGTGATCCGCGCCGCCCACGCGATGGACGAAGGCATCGGCACAGGCCTGTACCGTCTGCGAAGATTTACGCCGGGTCAGCAGGTTTTGGCCGAACGTGTGGCGGATCACTACAAAGGGCGCAGCGCCGGCTGGTTCGATACGGTTGAACTGGTGTCCATTCCCGCGCAGCAGGTCCGTGCGCAGGCGATGGCTGAATATCTGGTCGAAGCGGCAGACCTGAATGATGGCGAAGCCCTTCAATCCTATGATGATATTGCCTTGCTGCCCCATGCACGCGGGGTGACCCATGCGGTGTCACGCAGCATCGCCATGCCCCTGCGCACCGGCCAGCATCGCCCGTTGGACAACCTGCGCGCCGCCGAACGCTGGTGGCTGGCCTAAGCAGGGCAGGCACACGGGGCTTGCAGTTTCACAGATACGGGCGTATATGACGTCTCAACAGCGGCGCATCGGGGTCCACACCTGAGGCTCCACCGATCTTGAACACGGGCCGCGCGCCCGTTTTTTTGTGCCTGCTCGAAACTGCAGGATGATAGTGAGATTATGAACAACGACCTGATTGCAAAAGCAGCCATTGATCGCCGCATGGCCGAGATCATCACACCGGTGATCGAGGATATGGGGTTTGAACTGGTGCGCGTTCGCCTGATGTCGGGCAAGTCGACGACATTGCAGGTGATGGCAGACCGTCCCGATGGCGGTATCGAGGTGGACGAGCTGGCCCTGATCAGCCAATCCATCAGCGCTGTCATGGATGTCGAGGATCCGATCCTTGATGAATACACCCTTGAAGTGTCGAGCCCCGGCATCGACCGCCCGCTGACGCGGCTCAAGGATTTCGAGATGTTCGAGGGCTATGAGGCCAAGATCGAGACCGGCGAACTGATCGACGGCCGCCGCCGCTTTAAGGGCGAGCTGGCAGGCGTCGAGGATGACGAGGTGCTGATCAACGTCGAGGAAGGCACCATCGGGCTCAAGTTCGATTGGCTGACCGACGCCAAACTGGTTCTGACCGACGATCTGATCAAAGAAATGCTGCGCCAACGCAAAGCGTCCGGTGCGATTGACGAAACCAAATTCGATGACATCGAGACCGAAGGGTCCACCGAGGGAGACGACTAAATGGCCATTACATCTGCCAACCAGCTGGAACTGCTGCAAACCGCCGAGGCTGTGGCCCGCGAAAAGATGATCGACCCCAATCTCGTGGTTGAAGCGATGGAAGAATCGCTCGCTCGGGCGGCGAAGTCGCGCTACGGCGCTGAGATGGACATTCGCGTTTCCATCGACCGCAAGACCGGTCGCGCGACCTTTACCCGTGTGCGTACGGTTGTGGCCGATGACGAGCTTGAGAACTATCAGGCGGAGTTCACGGTAGAGCAGGCCAAGCAGTATATGGCCAACCCCGAAGTCGGTCAGGAATTCAGCGAAGAAGTTCCACCGGTTGAAATGGGCCGTATCGCCGCGCAATCCGCCAAGCAGGTGATCTTGCAGAAGGTCCGCGAAGCCGAGCGTGACCGCCAGTACGAAGAATTCAAGGACCGCGCCGGCACGATCATCAACGGTCTGGTCAAGCGCGAGGAATATGGCAACGTTATCGTCGATGTGGGCGCTGGCGAAGCGATCCTGCGTCGCAACGAGAAAATCGGCCGCGAAAGCTATCGCCCGAATGACCGTATCCGCGTGTACATCAAGGATGTGCGTCGCGAACAGCGTGGCCCGCAGATTTTCCTGAGCCGCACCGCGCCCGAATTCATGGCCGAGCTGTTCAAGATGGAAGTGCCTGAAATCTATGACGGCATCATCGAGATCAAAGCCGTTGCCCGTGACCCAGGTTCGCGCGCGAAAATCGCTGTCATCTCTTATGATGGCTCCATCGACCCTGTGGGGGCCTGCGTTGGTATGCGCGGCAGCCGCGTTCAGGCCGTTGTGAACGAGCTTCAGGGCGAAAAGATCGACATTATCCCGTGGAACGAAGACCAGCCGACGTTCCTTGTGAACGCGCTTCAGCCTGCCGAGGTCTCCAAGGTTGTTCTGGACGAGGAAGCGGGCAAGATCGAAGTCGTCGTTCCCGAAGAACAACTGTCGCTGGCGATTGGTCGTCGTGGTCAGAACGTGCGTCTGGCGTCGCAGCTGACCGGTCTGGACATCGACATCATGACCGAAGAGCAAGAGAGCCAGCGCCGTCAGGCAGAGTTCGAACTGCGCACCAAGCTGTTCATGGATAATCTGGATCTGGACGAATTCTTTGCCCAGCTTCTGGTCTCCGAAGGGTTCACCAACCTCGAAGAAGTCGCCTATGTCGAAGTGGACGAGCTGCTGGTCATCGACGGTGTTGACGAAGACACCGCAAGCGAGCTGCAAGCCCGCGCCCGTGACGTGATCGAAGCGCAGAACAAAGCGGCGCTTGATGCGGCGCGCGCCTTGGGTGTGGACGACACGCTTATTGAATTCGACGGTCTGACACCCCAAATGATTGAGGCACTGGCCAAAGACGACGTTAAAACGCTCGAAGATTTCGCGACTTGCGCGGATTGGGAGCTGGCCGGTGGCTGGACTACCGTGAATGGCGAACGCACCAAGGATGAAGGGACACTTGAACCTTTCGATCTGTCGCTGGAAGATGCGCAAAAGCTGATCATGACCGCGCGCGTCCTGCTGGGCTGGGTCGATCCTGCGGAGCTTGAAGCGGATGATGTCGACGAAGAATTCGATGCCGACATCGACACGGACGAGGAGGCCGAGGCCTGATCGCGGGGCCTTGGGGAACGATATGACACGTGGTGGCGTTTCTAAAGACCGGCAAGACGGTCCCGAACGAAAGTGTATCGCCACTGGCGAGGCGCAGCCCAAAAACGGGCTGATCCGCTTTGTCATTGGTCCCGACATGCATGTTTTCCCGGATATAATGGGGAAACTGCCCGGTCGGGGGATGTATGTGTCAGCGGATCGGGCCGCGTTGGAAAAAGCGGCCAAGAAGGGTCTGTTCGCCCGCTCGGCCAAGCAACCTGTCAAGGTTGCGGATGATTTGGTGGATGAAGTTGAAAAGCAACTTGTCCGCCGTGTGGTTGACCTGATTTCGTTGCAACGCAAGGCGGGCAAGGCCGTTGCGGGCTACGAAAAAGTCAAAGGTTGGCTGCAAATGGAAGAAGCCGAAGTGTTGATCCAGGCAGTAGATGGATCGGGCCGCGGCAAATCGAAACTAAGCACGCCGCATTACGGCCATTACATTGGCTGGCTGACGGCAGACGAATTGGGTTTGGCTTTCGGACGCCAAACTGTGATACATGGGGCGCTCGCCTCTGGTGGTCTTACCTCTCGTGTTGTAGAGGAGGCTCAGCGGTTAAAAGGCGTGCGCATAAACGAGGGTGGCAACGGTCACCCGAAAGGATAGACGAGCTTCATGAGCGATAGTGACGGCAAAAAGACATTGGGCCTGCGGGGAGCGTCTTCGCGTCCCGGCAACGTAAAGCAAAGCTTTAGCCACGGGCGGACGAAAAACGTCGTGGTCGAAACCAAGCGCAAGCGCGTTGTGGTGCCCAAACCTGCTGGCGCAAAAGCCGGCGGCGGTAGCAATCCATCGCTCGGGGATCCCTCCAAGCGTCCGGCAGGGATCACCGATTCCGAAATGGAACGCCGGTTGAAGGCGGTTCAGGCTGCCCGCGCCCGCGAGGCGGAAGAAGCCGAAGCACGCGCAGCCGAGGAAAAGGCCCGCGCGGAAGACCGCGAACGCCGTCGTGCCGAGATCGAGGCGAAGGAAGCCGAAGAGCGTGAGCGCGAGGAAAGCCTGAAGGCGAAAGCCGAAGAGGACGAGCGCCGCAAGAAAGAAGCGGAAGCCGCAGCAGCCGCTGCCGCAGCCCCCGCAGCGGCCCCTGCCGCGCCGCGTTCGCCGAACATCAAATCCGGCGCACCGACCCCTGCGGCCCGCAAGAAAGAAGGCGACCGCGAGGAAACCAACAAGCGCAACAAGGGTGGCGACGATAGCCGTCGTTCCGGGAAACTGACGCTGAACCAGGCTTTGTCCGGTGGCGAAGGTGGCCGTCAACGGTCCATGGCGCAGATGAAACGCAAGCAGGAACGCCAGCGCCAGAAGGCAATGGGCGGTTCGGTTGAGCGTGAAAAGGTCGTGCGCAACGTCAACCTGCCTCCGGCGATCGTGGTTTCCGAACTGGCGAACCGGATGGCCGAACGCGTTGGCGCTGTCGTCAAAGCATTGATGACAAACGGCATGATGGTCACACAGAACGAAACCATCGACGCTGACACAGCCGAGCTGATCATCGAGGAATTCGGCCACAAAGTGGTGCGCGTTTCCGACGCTGACGTTGAAGACGTGATCAAGGAAGCCGAAGACGATCCGAAAGATCTGGTCTCGCGTCCTCCGGTCATCACGATCATGGGCCACGTTGACCACGGTAAGACATCGCTGCTTGACGCGATCCGCAAAGCCAAGGTTCAGTCCGGCGAAGCGGGCGGTATCACGCAGCACATCGGTGCCTATCAGGTCACAACCGACAACGGTCAGGTTCTGAGCTTCCTCGATACACCGGGCCACGCGGCCTTTACCTCGATGCGGTCGCGCGGTGCGCAAGTCACCGACATCGTCGTTCTGGTGGTCGCGGCGGATGATGCTGTGATGCCTCAGACGATCGAAGCGATTAACCACGCGAAAGCGGCCAAGGTGCCGATGATCGTGGCGATCAACAAGATCGACAAATACGAAGCCAACCCTGACAAAGTCCGTACGGACCTACTGCAGCACGAGGTCATCGTTGAAAAGATGTCCGGTGAAACACAGGACGTCGAAGTATCGGCAACCACGGGTCAAGGTCTGGACGAACTGCTGGAAGCCATCGCGCTGCAAGCAGAACTGCTGGAACTGAAAGCGAACCCGAACCGCGCCGCGGTCGGTGCCGTGATCGAAGCGCAGCTTGACGTGGGCCGCGGCCCCGTTGCGACTGTTCTTGTTCAGAACGGTACGCTGCGTCAGGGCGACATCTTTGTTGTGGGCGAGCAGTACGGTAAGGTCCGTGCGCTGATCAACGATCAGGGCGAGCGCGTGAAAGAAGCAGGCCCGTCCGTGCCGGTAGAGGTGCTTGGCCTTAACGGGACACCGGGTGCGGGCGACGTTCTGAACGTCACCGACACCGAAGCGCAGGCGCGCGAGATTGCGGAATACCGTGAAAAAGCCGCCAAAGACAAACGCGCTGCGGCTGGTGCTGCGACGACGCTGGAACAGCTGATGGCGAACGCCAAGGTGAACGAAACCATTAGCGAGCTGCCTTTGTTGATCAAAGCAGACGTTCAGGGTTCTGCCGAAGCGATCGTTCAAGCGATGGAGAAAATCGGCAACGACGAAGTCCGCGTGCGCGTCCTTCACTCGGGCGTGGGTGCGATCACCGACACTGACGTTGGTCTTGCCGAAGCCTCCAACGCGCCGATCATCGGTTTCAACGTCCGTGCAAACGCATCGGCCCGTGCCTCGGCCAACCAGAAGGGTGTCGAGATCCGGTATTACTCTGTCATCTATGACATGGTTGATGATGTGAAAGCTGCCGCAAGCGGCCTGCTGAGCAACGAGATCCGCGAACACTTCATCGGCTATGCGTCGATCAAAGAGGTGTTCAAAGTGACCGGCGTTGGCAAGGTTGCGGGCTGTCTGGTGACCGAAGGCAAAGCAAGCCGCGCCGCTGGTGTGCGCCTGCTGCGCGACGATGTCGTGATCCACGAAGGCACGCTGAAAACGCTCAAGCGCTTCAAGGACGAAGTTGCCGAAGTACCGTCAGGCCAGGAATGTGGTATGGCGTTCGAGAACTACGAAGACATCCGTCCGGGCGACGTTATCGAAATCTTCACACGTGAAGAAGTCGTGCGTACGCTGGACTAAGTTACACTTCGTCCGAAATCTGATGACCAGAAGCCCGGTTAAATGTCCGGGCTTCTGTCGTTTCGAACACCCGTTTGTCTTCGTTAAAGCTCAGCCGGTCGACACAGACCTGATCGTCCGAGATTTTCACAAGGTTGAAATCATTCGGCTCTCCGCGCACGCGAGACGACAGGCTGGTCCCCGCATGCAACTGGATCGCCGTGGTGCCGCCGGATTCGACGGTAAAATTCTCTGCGTGCCACGTGTGGAGGTGCCCCGACAGGATCAGGTTCGCCCCGCAAGACAGCAGCTTTTCCAGCGCGATTTCGGCACCGGGTATGGGCTTTTTCTTGGTGTGATTGGGATGCTCTAGCGGGTGATGCACCACCAACACGCGGGCTTTGCGCGCGGCGGTGTCGTCCATCGCCTTGCAGGCATGCGCGATGCGCCCTGCCGTCAGCTTTCCCGTCTGCCACGAAAAGCGATCGACCGAGTTGATGCCGATGACGACCATATCATCGTCCTCATACCGAGGCGTCAGATCGGCGTTGATCCATTTGCGATACCTGCGCCATGGCATGAAAAACCGCTGAAACGGGCGGTCAAGCAGGACATCGTGGTTCCCCGGCACACCCAAGACAGGCGCGTTGATCCGCTGGATAAAGTTATGCGCTTCCTCGAACTGGCTCCGCCGCGCACGCTGCGTGAAATCGCCCGAGATGGCGACCATATCGGGGTTCAATTCGTTCACACAAGAGAGCAGCGGTTCCAGCAGGTCGGGTCGATCCTTGCCAAAGTGTAAATCTGAGAGATGCACCAATGTGCTCATCTGACGGCCTCGTTAAATTCGGCAGGAACGATCAGTTGCAGGGCCTCGCGCTGCATGTGCAGTTTGAACGGGCCTTTCATGCGGCTTAGCTCTCCGTCGCGGGCGACGGGGCGTGATTTATGCGGCATCTCAAGCGTGATCTCGTTCCCGCAGTGCATTTGATAGTCGGTTTCACGTTTCGCGACCCCAAGGGCCAGCGCGGCAGCGTGTTTGAACAGCCCCCAGCGGTTGGTATCGGGGGCAACCAGCAGCACCATGCCGCCCTTGGCGATACAGTCTTCGCCGCTCAGCCCCATTTGATTCAGCTGAAAGGCGTTGCTGATCGCAAAGACCAGCGGTGTCCTATGTTTAAAGGATTTGCCATCAATCGTCACCGTCAGCCTGAGCGGCGCGCGGAGTGTTGCCAGCGCTTTGACCACCGACCAATAGGCCGCAACACGGCTGCGACCCCAGCGGTCATAGATGCCTTCGCGGGTTTTCAGAATGGCGGCATAGGCCCCGATGCTGGCGTTGTTCAGAAACGCGTTGCCATTGATCTTGGCGATGTCCGTGGGGCGCAGGATGCCTTTGGCGATGACATCCACGGCTTCGTCAACGGTTTCGGGCAGGTTCAGCGAACGGGCGAAATAGTTAAAGGTGCCTGCGGGAATAATCCCCATCTGGTTGGGCACATGCGCCAAGCCCGAGGCGACGCCGCTGATCGTTCCGTCGCCGCCTGACGCGACGATGGTGGCATCGGGGTTCGCCTCGGCAGTCGATTGCGCCACCTGTCCCAAATCCGCGCCATTGGGCGAGAATTCAACGAAGCTGACGGGAATGTCGTGGTGTTGAAACCTGTCTGAAATCCGGGACTTACGCTCTGTCCCGTCTTGGCGGCCGGAACCTCTGTTCAGAATAACGATAACACGTTGAGGCTTCATGATTGATCCATCCTTGATGACCTAAGCAAACGCTTGGGGCAGGGGGATGGTTCAGATGTTTTGCGTGTGCCTGATCAGTTCCGGCGCTGGATTGGCTTGCCGGTATAGATCGCGTCATCAACCTTAACCGATACGCGGCCGTCGGGCATGTCGCGGACGAAAATACCCTGGACGGATACGGTGGAACCGATGGTGATTGTGCGAAGCATTGCTTCCTCCCAGAAGAACCTGAAGTTGCATCTTTATAAGCGACAATTTGCCTAAGTATAGCAACAAAAAAGTCAAGGAAGCAGTATTCACGCGCGTAAAGAAACAGCAGCGAGGTCGCGCTGGCCCTAAAGCCAGTCGCGCAGGATCGGAATCAGGGGAATGTCCGCAGGGGGCATCGGATAATCTTTCAGCGCATTGGCACGGACCCATTTCAGGGTCTGCCCCTCGCGCGCTTGCGGTGTGCCGTTCCATTTGCGGCAGGCAAACAGCGGCATCAGCAGGTGAAAATCATCGTAGGCATGGCTGGCAAAGGTCAGCGGGGCAAGGCAGGAGGCCCATGTGTCGATGCCCAGTTCCTCTTGAAGCTCGCGGATTAGCGCGGCCTCGGGGGTTTCGCCGGCTTCGACCTTGCCGCCCGGAAACTCCCACAAACCGGCCATGGATTTGCCGGGCGGGCGCTGTGCCAAAAGCACGCGCCCGTCCACGTCGATCAGGGCAACCGCCGAGACAAGGATAACCTTCACGAACGATAGTCCGCGTTGATCTCGATATAGCCGTGGGTCAGGTCGCAGGTCCAAACCGTTGCTTTGCCGTCGCCAAGGCCCAGATCAACGCCGATGGTGATGTTCTGGCCCTTCATATGCGCCGCCGCTGCCTCTTCCGAGTAATCGGGGCTGCGCCAGCCGTCTTTGGCCACCTCGATATCGCCAAAGCGGATCGACAGGCGATCCCGATCAGCAGCAGCACCTGATTTACCGACGGCCATTACCACGCGGCCCCAGTTCGGGTCCTCGCCCGCGATGGCGGTCTTGATGAGGGGGGAATTGGCGATGGCCATACCGTGGGTCTTGGCATCATCATCCGTAGCGGCACCGGTCACGGCGATCTCGACAAATTTGGTCGCCCCTTCGCCGTCTTGCACAACCTGATGCGCGAGGTTCAGCATGACGCCGTGCAGCGCTTCCGAGAACGCATCGCTTTCGCTGGCATCCACGCCCGACGCGCCAGTTGCGGCCAGGATCAAACTGTCGGAGGTCGATGTGTCGCTATCCACGGTGATGCAGTTAAAGGTGCTATCGGTATGGGTCGACGCCATTTTTTGCAGCGCCGGTTGGCTCACAACCGCATCGGTGAAGATATAGACCAGCATCGTCGCCATATCTGGCGCGATCATGCCCGATCCCTTCGCAATCCCCGCGATAGAGACTGTTTTTCCGTCAATCTCGACCTCGGCACGGGCCCCTTTGGGGAATGTGTCCGTGGTCATGATCGCCTTAGCCGCATCGGAAATGCCCTTGTCGGACAACGCGCCCTTAAGGTCCGCGAGAACAGCCGTGATCCGGTCGTGGGGCAGCGGTTCGCCGATCACACCGGTCGATGAGGTGAAAACACGCGATTGGGGAATATTACAGACATCAGCAACCGCAGCGGTAATTGCTTCGACCGCGGTGACGCCGCCCTTGCCGGTGAAGGCATTGGCGTTGCCCGAGTTGACCAGGATCGCGGCACCGGTGTCTGATGTCGCGCCGATCTTGGCCTGACAATCCAGAACCGGCGCGGCGCGGGTGGCAGAGCGCGTAAACGCCCCCGCCACCGTAGAGCCCGGGGCCAATTCGGCCAGCATCACATCGGTGCGGCCTTGATACCGTACCCCCGCCGCGATGGTGGCGAAACGCACACCATCGATGACAGGAAGATCAGGGAAGTGATCGGGTGCCAGCGGGGATACAGCGGTGATTTTGCCCATTTGTTACTCCAGCAGGCCGAGGTTGGTCAGAACCGAAGGGTCGATTGTGTCAGCCGCCGAGCGGTCAACATCTGCGGCTTCGGTGGTCTTTTCGATCAGGGCCTGTGCCTTGACCTGACGGACCTGGGTTTCCAGCTCGTCCTTCACGTCTTCGAGCTTGGGTGCTTCTTTCTGGCGCTTGTCGTCCAGTTTGATCACGTGCCAGCCGAACTGGGTTTCAACGGGATCAGACACAGCGCCGACTTCAAGCTCGGCAACGGCGGTTTCAAACGCGGGCACCATCATGCCGGGCCCGAACCAACCCAAAGTACCGCCCGCAGGACCGGAAGGACCGGTGGATTTTTCTTTCGCCAGCTCGGCAAAATCCGCGCCTTCATCCAGCTCTTTCTTGACGGCTTGGGCTTCTTCTTCTGTTTCTACCAGAATATGCGACGCGCTGAATTCCTCGGTCGGTTCCGCATCGGCGTAGGCTTCGTCATAGGCGGCTTGCAGCTCTCCCTCGGTGACGTCCTGGGCCATTGCTCTCTCGATCACTTCGCCCGCGATCAGCTGGCGGCGTTCGTTTTCAAGCGCCATCTCGATCCGCTTTGGCACTTCGCCGTCAAAATCTTGCGACAAGGCGGTTTGCTGCACAAGCTGATCCAGAATGCCTTTGAACAGGACTTCGGGGGGAAGCTGTTGATATTGTTCGGGCAGGGTGGCGCGGGCAATGATCATGCTGCCAATCGTGATGTCGGTGCCATTGACCGTGGCAACCACGGTTTCAGCGGTGACGTCTGTCTGCGCATCCGTGTTTTCGGCAGTGTCGTCCTGCGCAACAGCGGGCAGGGCGAGCGAAGCTGCCACCACGAATGGTGCCAGAAAAGTGAGAGGTTTTTGCATGTATCTGTCCTTGGTTTGGCAGCCACAAGGGGCTGCTACATTGACACGGTTTAGTGCGGCCCTTACATCGCCCTATGGGCGCGGCCTTGGCGCACGTTCAGTCTTGTATCTAGGGGCTGTCCGGCGGCTCGGCAAGCAGATGGACGCCTTGGAACATAACTTCGGCAGGAGATTGCATGCTGGGCATCGGAACACTCGCCAAAAAAGTCTTTGGGACCCCAAACGACCGTAAAATCAAGGCGACCCGCCCGCTGGTTGAAAAGATCAACGCGCTGGAAGAAGAATTCTTGGCTTTGACCGACGACGGTCTGAAGCAAAAAACGGAAGAGCTGCGCAAGCGGGCGATTGACGGCGAAAGCCTTGATGATCTGCTGCCGGAAGCTTTTGCGAACTGCCGCGAAGGCGCACGCCGGACCTTGGGTCTGCGCGCCTTTGACACGCAGTTGATGTCGGCGATTTTCCTGCATCAGGGCAACATATCCGAGCAGAAAACCGGTGAGGGTAAAACCCTGACCGCGACGCTGGCCGCTTACCTCAATGCGCTGACCGGCAAGGGCGTGCATGTGGTCACGGTGAACGAATACCTCGTGAAACGGGACGCCGACTGGATGGGCAAGGTCTTTGCCTCGCTGGGGCTGACCACGGGCGCTGCGGTGTCCGGCATGACCGAGGAAGACAAACGCGCCGCCTATGATTGCGACGTGACCTACGCCACGAACAACGAGCTGGGCTTTGATTATCTGCGCGATAACATGAAGTCTGAGCTGAGCCAGATTTTCCAGAAACAGCACAATTTTGCCATCGTGGATGAGGTCGACAGTATTCTGATCGACGAGGCGCGGACGCCGTTGATTATCTCTGGCCCGTCGCAAGACCGCTCCGAGATGTATAAAATCGTCGACGATGTGATCCCGCTGCTGCAGGAAAGCCACTACGAGCTGGACGAGAAAACCCGCAACGTGACCTTTACCGACGAAGGGAACGAGTTCCTCGAGCAAGAGCTGCACAGCCGCGGCCTGCTGGAAGAAGGGTTAACGATGTATGACCCCGAAAGCACCACCATCGTGCACCACGTGAACCAGGGTTTGCGGGCGCATAAGCTGTTCCAGCGCGACAAGGATTACATCGTGCGCGACGGCGAGGTGATGCTGATCGACGAATTCACCGGGCGTATGATGTCCGGTCGTCGTCTGTCCGACGGGTTGCATCAGGCGATCGAAGCGAAGGAAGGCTGCCAGATCCAGCCCGAGAACGTGACACTGGCCTCGGTCACCTTCCAGAACTACTTCCGCCTTTATGACAAGCTGGCGGGCATGACGGGTACTGCCGAAACCGAAGCCGAAGAATTCGCCGAGATTTACGGGCTGGGTGTTGTCGTGGTCCCGACCAACGTGCCGGTTGCGCGTGTGGACGAAGACGATCAGGTCTATCGTTCGGCGCTGGAAAAATATCAGGCTATGATCGAAAAGGTCAAAGAAGCCAATGCGATAGGCCAACCGGTTCTGGTGGGTACCACCTCTATCGAGAAATCCGAAATGCTGAGCCAGATGCTGACCGAAGCGGGTATCAAGCATAACGTTCTGAACGCGCGCCAGCACGAGCAGGAAGCGCAGATCGTGGCGGATGCGGGCAAGTTCGGCGCGGTGACCATCGCGACAAACATGGCCGGTCGCGGCACCGACATTCAGCTGGGCGGCAACGTCGAGCTGAAGGTGATTGAAGCGCTGGACGCTGATCCTGATGCCGATCCCGTTGCGATCCGTGAAAAGATCGAAGCGGAACACGCTGACGAGAAGAAAAAGGTGCTCGACGCAGGGGGGCTTTATGTTCTGGCGTCCGAGCGTCACGAAAGCCGCCGGATCGATAACCAGCTGCGGGGCCGTTCGGGCCGTCAGGGTGACCCCGGCCGGTCGTCCTTCTACCTGTCTCTCGAAGACGATCTGATGCGTATTTTCGGCTCTGAACGTCTTGAGAAAGTGTTGACGACGCTTGGCCTGAAAGAGGGCGAAGCGATTGTGCACCCTTGGGTCAACAAGTCGTTGGAGCGCGCGCAGGCCAAGGTCGAAGGGCGCAACTTTGACATTCGTAAACAGCTGTTGAAGTTCGACGATGTAATGAACGACCAGCGGAAGGTCATCTTTGGCCAGCGCCGCGACATCATGGAAGCTGCCGACCTGCAAGAGATCACCGCCGACATGCGCGAGCAGGTGATCGACGATCTGATCGACCAGTTCATGCCGCCAAAAACCTATGCAGATCAGTGGGATACACAAGGTTTCCAGGCCGCGGTTGCGGATCAGCTGAACCTTGATGTGCCCGTTGCAGCATGGTGTGAGGAAGAGGGCGTCGACGATGAGGTCATCCGCGAACGTCTTGTCGAAGCCAGCGAAAACATGATGGCCCAGAAGGCTGAACAGTTCGGCTCCGAGAACATGCGCAACATCGAAAAGCAGGTGTTGTTGCAGGCGATTGACGGCAAGTGGCGTGATCACCTTCTGACGCTGGAACATCTGCGGTCGGTCGTCGGTTTCCGCGGCTATGCGCAGCGTGATCCGTTGAACGAATACAAGAACGAATCCTTCCAACTGTTTGAAAGCATGCTGGACAGCCTGCGGACCGAAGTGACCCAGAAGCTGGGTCAGATCCGTCCTATGACAGAGGAAGAGCAGCAGCAAATCCTGTCGCAAATGCAGGAACGTCAGGCCGCGGCGCAGGTTAACGCAGCGCAGGCGGCGGAAGAGAACAGCGAAGCGCCGGCTTCGACCGCCGCTGCCGCGTCCGGTTCTACCGCTGTGGCGGGGTTCGACGAGAATGATCCAAGCACGTGGGGCACCCCTGCGCGCAATGATGAATGCCCCTGCGGGTCGGGCAAAAAGTTCAAGCATTGCCACGGCAAGCTTGCGTAAATGATCTTCCCCAAGGCTGGTTGCCGGCCTTGGGGGTGCTCCGCACGGTGGGGTAAGATTTAGGTAGGATCGGTAGACCAAGCTGCGCTCTTCACCAAACGGAGAGCGACATGCCAATTACCGACAATTTCAATGACTATACCGCAGGATTGACCGGCCCTATTTGCGGGGCCTTTGATATTGTGCCCGACGATACCGCCAACCTGCCGCAGATCACCCGTGGCTTTATGGTCGGTGGGGCCGGTGATGTCGCGGTGACGCTGAAAAGCGGGGATGCAATCACTCTGCCCGGTTTGATGGCGGGGGTCGTCTATCCGTTTCGCATCTCAAAAGTGCGCGACAGCGGCACCACCGCAACGGGGATCAAAGGGTTGGTCTAGCGTCTTGTCACCGCGTTAACTGTTGTTGCGCCCCGTCAGTATCCGGTGGGGCGCAGCAGGACGGGCAGAGTGCGCGCGATGATCTTGAGATCGCCCATAAAGCTTGGCTGGCGGGCGTAGCGTTCATCAAGCAAGGCGCGTTCAGCAAACAGCAAGATGCCGCGCCCCGATACCTGCCAAAGCCCTGTGACCCCCGGGCGCACCCGTTGGTAAGCGTGGCGGGCATCACCGTAGCTGTGCAGCTCCGCCCGGGTGACGGGGCGCGGCCCGACCAAAGACATATCGCCGCGCAGTACGTTCCAGATCTGGGGCAGTTCATCCAGACCGGTGCGACGCAGGAAATGGCCACCGGGGATCACGCGCGGATCTTTGGTCAGCTTTTGGTACAACGCCCATTCCAGCGCGCGATCAGGTCGCGCCAATAGAATCGCCGGCAGCGCGGCCTGTGCATCAGGGACCATCGTTCTGATTTTCCAACAGCGGAAAACCTTGCCGGCGCGCCCAATCCTCGGGTGGGCATAAAGTCCGCCCTGACCCTTGGATGCCACCAGACAGTATAAAACGATAATCACCGGCAGGATCAGCGGCAGCAACGCGAGGCTGACGGCAAGGTCGAACACCCGTTTCCCGCCGCCTTCGTAAAGTGGTGCCCGACGTGCATGAACATCACTGCCCTGCCGTATCCCGATATCGATAAACGCCATCGTCACCTCTTACCCATAGCAACCAAACACCGGCGCATGTGCCGGTGTGTCAGCTAAAGCAGAGGTATCCTAAGGTGTGGTTAAAATCGGGATGCCGTCAGATCAGAGGTAGTTAAATTCGACCTCGCCATTGTTGATCGTTGCGGCGGTGAGCTTGTCCGTCGCGTAGGCACCGGTGTCGATCGATACCACGCCGCCCTTGATCATCGGGGTGTCGACGATTGTGTGCCCGTGTACGACCCAGATGCCGTCACGGCGGCGTTTGCGCCCGAAATCCTCATGCCCCCAAAGCAACGTCCGGCTTTCCTGATCCTTGATAGGGATCAGTGGGTTAGCAGCGGCGTGGACAAAGGCGACATTGCCCGACACCCAAGAGGTTGGCAGGTTGATCACCCAGTCGAGCAAGGCCTCGCCCATAGCGTCTTGCAGGGCGTCGCGGGCGCGTTCCAGATCGTCACCAGAGGATGTTTGCGACACGCCCGAGACGCCAAAGCTCGACAAAGTCTGGAGCCCGCCGTACCGGAGCCAGCGCGGACCATTCTCTTTCGGATTGTCGATAAACTTTAGCATCATCTGTTCGTGGTTGCCCATCAGCGTGATGATATCGTGCTGTTCGTGCAGAGCCCGCAGTACCTGCGCGCTTTGTTCGCCGCGGTCGACAAGGTCGCCGACGCAGATCACCTGTGTTCCGTCCGGAGGTTCGGGCAGTCTTTCAAGCAAATCAAAACGCCCGTGAATATCTCCGATCGCAATCACGGGTACATCCGGTGTGATCGGATCGAAATGAGGTTCGGGTTCGGGGTCAGGTTGACGGCGTTTAAACCAACGGTTCAGCATAGGTCTTGGCGTATCCTCTGTGTTGCAAAACTGGCGCAACGAAATGGTAAATCCGTTGATTGGACGGCACACAAAGTGTAGTCCTTCCTAAACTTCTCTACGGTCCCAGTATTCGCAACAATTAATTAATAGGTAGGTTAGCAGATGCAAGGGCGCTCGAGGAAACTAGCTTGTTCGATGCTAGCCGGGGCGTTTTGCGTCACTAGTCTTGCCGAAGGTTCAGCGCAATCTTTATCGACCTACGGCACACCCGGGTTGGTTGAAATGCCGACGGCCCGCGTGTTGAAGGACGGCGATCTGGCCTTCACGGCAAGCGCGTTTGGCCCCAACTACCGGTATTCAGCAACGTTCCAGGTCTTGCCGCGTCTCTATGGGACATTCCGGTATTCGCAGATTAAGAATATCAGTACAAATGCGTTCTTGGACGGCGATACTTTCGACCGCAGCTTTGATGTGCATTACCAGATTTGGGATGAAACCGACCTACGCCCTGCTTTCGCCGTGGGGATGCGTGACTTTCTAGGCACTGGTATCCTGAGCAGTGAATATTTTGTGGCCACCAAAAGCTTCGGGTCGAAGCTGGAGGTCACCGGTGGTCTGGGCTGGGGGCGGCTTGCGGGGCGCAACTCATTCTCGAATCCGTTCAGCGTTTTGTCTGACCGGTTTGACACGCGTTCCTCAGGGTTCAGCGGTACAGGTGGCCAGCTTGAAACCGGCGATTGGTTCCGCGGGCCGACGTCGGTCTTCGCGGGCGTGCAGTGGAATGTGTCGGACCAGATGACGCTATTCGCCGAATACTCCCCCGATGAATACACGCGGGAATCGGTGAACACGGGCATCGACGTGTCTTCGCCCCTCAATGTGGGGTTGGAGTATCGTTTCAACAACGGTGTGCACCTCAAGGGGTTTGTCGTCGGGGGGCATGAGGTCGGCGCGCAGCTGAGCTATGTCATCAACCCCAAGAAACCGTCTGTGCCCGGCGGGTTGGAGCAGGCCCCGCGCACCGTTGGCGCGCGCAACCGGCTGGCGATTGCGGAGTGGAACAACTCTGCTGCCGGGGGCGGGCGTGATGCGGTCGAGGCCGTGTTGCAGCGTGTGCTGGCGGAAGACGGGCTGGAGCTACAAGGCTTCACCATGTCGGGCAACCGCGCGACCGTCCGCGTGGAAAACACCCGTTTCGACAATGAGGCCCAAGCGGCAGGGCGCACGGCGCGGGCCATGGCGGTGACGCTGCCCCCCGCAATCGAAGAGTTCACGGTCGTGTTTCTGGAGCGCGGCGTGCCGCTGAATCAGATCGTGACGCAAAGATCCGATCTGGAAGAGCTGCAGTTTGATTACGATGGTGCCTGGCGCAGTCTGGCACGGGCGCGTCTGGAAGACGGGCACGATCAGGGCCGCGAAGGCGAGTTGGCGGATATCTATCCGGTCTTTGACACGTCGATCGGGCCATATCTCGCCACGTCCTTTTTCGACCCTAACAGCCCGATTAGGGCCGATTTCGGCGTCCAGCTTAAGATGGACTACCGGCCACGTCCGGGGCTGACCTTTGCGGGTCGTTTCCGCTATCCGCTGGTGGGCAATATCGACAAATCGTTCCGCGTGTCGAATTCCGTGATCGAGCCGGTCCGCTCCAATGCTGTGCGCTACGCAAAGGAATCAGAACTCGAGGTGAACAGCCTCACGGCCGAGTATTTGTTCCGTCCGGGTAAAAACCTGTTTGGCCGGGTCTCGGCAGGGTATCTGGAAGGGATGTTTGGCGGCGTGTCGACCGAAGTGCTTTGGTATCCGATGGATAGCCGGCTCGCACTTGGGGCGGAACTGAACTATGTCAAACAACGTGATTTCGACATGCTGTTCGGGTTTCAGGACTATGACGTCGTGACCGGCCATGCCTCTGCCTATTACGATCTGGGCAATGGGTTCTTCGGGCAGCTAGACGTTGGTCGCTACCTCGCGGGTGACTATGGCGCGACGTTCTCTTTGGATCGTGAATTTAACAACGGGTTCAAGGTTGGCGGTTATTTCACGCTCACCGATGTGTCCTTTGATGATTTTGGTGAAGGGTCTTTCGACAAGGGCCTGCGGTTCGAAGTGCCGCTTTCGTGGCTGACCGGACGCCCGTCGCGGACGAAAGTCCAGCAAACAATCAAGCCGATTACACGCGACGGCGGGGCGCGTCTTGCTGTCGCCAACCGTTTGCACGGGGTCGTGCGCGACTATCGCGGCAAAGAGCTTCGGGACAGCTGGGGGAGATACCTGCGATGATCTTACGTGCGTTGACCCTTGGTCTGTGTCTGGCGGGCCTCACAGCCTGTAGCGCCAGCCAGAATCTTCTGGCGCGTGGTGTTGCCGTTGCTGTGGATGACGATTCAATCGTGCCCAAAACCGCGCAAGGGTTTCCGCCGCGTTTTGCCGCGCTGGTGCAGGATACCGCCACCCCCGCCTTGCTGCTGACCGTCGAAAGCCGTGCACAAACCGGCCGCATGCTGCGCGAGGCGCGTGTGAACGGTGTCGATACATGGCTGAGTTCGGATTTAACGGCGCTGATGCTGGAAGACGGGATGCTGCAAGGGACACGCGGCCTTGGGTCTGAACTTTTCGCCGCTGATGTGTCGGAGCCCAAGGCGCTGATCCTGTCCGGCCGGCGCGGTTATTCGGACCGGTTGCACAGCAATCTGACGGGACTGGATGAGATTTCTACCCGCGCGTATCGCTGTCTGGTGGAGCCGCAAGGCAGCGCGACGCTCGCGCTTGAGATCGGCACCGTGCCGACGCGGGTTGTAACCGAGGATTGTAAAAGTCTGGACCAGTCGTTTCGGAATACGTATTGGGTCAGTGTAAAGAGCGGTGCCATTGTACAGGCGCGGCAATGGGCGGGCGATGAGGTCGGGTATTTGATGACCAAGGCCGCCGCCCGTTAAGGTTAACAGGGGCCGAACCTGTCTGGGGGCGAGGTGTCACATGATGAATGGGAGTATTAAAGTGCGATACCTATTGGTAGCTGTTTTGGGCCTGACCCTTGCAAGCTGTGGTACGGTTTACCGAACACCTGAAGTTGTAGAGGGCGTCGCTGGCGGCACCAATGTACGGGTGATGAACCTCACTGCTGAATCCGTCATTCAGGCGAATAGGTCCGCCTATGCGCCACGGAGCCTGCCCGATGTGTTTTCCCGCACCGCAGGCTCTGGCTCGGGGCTGCGTGGAACCGGGGCGCTGCCATCGCCCACACTCGACGTTCAGACCCGCCCTAACGCGCTTGAGCTGCGCCTGCCGCCCCCGGTTGATCCCGGTCCCTACGAGATTGGTATCGGTGATGTGGTGCTGCTGGCCACGCCGCGCGCCGCCGGATCGGTTGAACAGTTGACCGGGCTGCTGGCCGCACAAAACGCGCGCCAAGGCTATACGGTGCAGGATGACGGATCGATCAACATTCCCGATGTGGGCCGTGTGCGTATTGCCGGTTTGACCATTGAAGACGCCGAAGCGGCCTTGTTCCAGCGTCTGGTCGAGAACCAGATTGACCCGACTTTCAGCCTCGAGATTTCCGAGTTCAACTCGCGCCGTGTGTCCATCGGGGGAGCCGTGTCGCAGCCGACTGTTGTGCCGGTAACGCTAACGCCGCTCTATCTGGAAGAAGCCTTGGCGGCTGCTGGCGGGATCACGGTCGAGGATCAGGACTATGCCTCGATCCGTTTGTACCGTGATGGTACGCTGTATCAGATCCCGCTGTCGCAGCTTTATTCCCGCGCGAGCCTGACCAAGACCCGCCTGCTGCCCGGCGATGCGATCTTTGTTGATACGGAATATGAACTGGCGCGTGCGCAGGAATATTTCGCGCAGCAGATCACTTTGGTTCAGGCGCGTCAGGCGGCACGTGCCTCGGCATTGCAAGAGCTTCAGCTTGAGGTGTCCTTGCGCCGTGATAATCTGGACGAAGCCCGTGACAACTACAAAGCACGCCTAGATCTTGGTGCTGATGATCGCGACTATGTCTATCTGGCGGGGGAAGTCGGGACGCAGTCGCGCTTTGCCTTGCCGTACGAGCGTAAGGCAAGTCTGGCAGATGCCTTGTATGATGCAGGTGGTGTAGCGTCGTCGACCGGCGATGTGTCCCAGGTCTATGTGTTGCGTGCATCCTCCGATCCACGCGAACTGGGGGCCATTACCGCGTGGCATCTGGATGCCCGTAACGCCGCGAATTTCGCGCTGGCCCCGCGGTTCGAGCTGCGCCCTGATGACATCATCTTTATCGCGCAGCAGCCCGTCACCAAATGGAGCCGCGCTGTTTCGCAGATCCTGCCGCAGATCCTGAGTGTGGGGAACGCGGTCAGCAATTGATCTGACCACGATTGATGACCAAAGGCCGGGCAGAAATGTCCGGCCTTTTACGTTTCAAAGGGTCTGTCTAACGACCAGAGGTTCCGCAAATTGAACCCATCGGTGCCCTATTTCAGCCACATCGCCTCATTACCCCTGAACGGGTCAATTATTCAGGCGGTGTGATATGTATCTTTCTGTTGTGATCCCTTGCATGAACGAAGAAGCCTCGATCCCGGGGCTGGTATCGCGGCTGACGCAGGCGATCGCGCCGTGGAAAGATCGGGCCGAGGCGCTGTGGCTCACATGCTAAATACCAAGTCGAAAGAGCTGCAGATACGAACATGGAAAAAGATGTCGTATCTAATGCCGCGGCGCTACAGAAAGTCCACGAGATTTGCTTTGGTCAGCACGGGGACTGCGATGTCATACGTGGCGATGTATGTGATATTTACGTCGCTGAAGCTGCCGGCCTTGTGGGCAAATGTACTGGCATTCTTATTCGCGGGCATACTGCAATACATTGGGCACGTGATCATTACCTTCGAACGACAAGTGCTTAGCCGCAGTCAAATCGAAAAGTTTATGGCTATGGCGGCCATTGGGTGCATTGTGTCGTCGGCACTTGCTGTTGTGCTGTCTGCCAGTATGGGATTCCCGGCATGGATGACGGCGTCGATCATCGCGTTTTATATGGCCGCTCAGAACTATACCATCATGAGCCTGTGGGCCTTCGGGGCGTATCGCGCGAAGCTCGACGCGACGCATTAGAGCCCAATTTTCGAGAGAAATCTGCCATTGGCTGATATGGGCGAAAAGTGTCTTACCGAGGCTTATCGGCACATTTGATTTGGCGAACTAACTACACGTTAATCATACGCGTTATACCAGAACCATCGGACGAGACTGAGGATTAAGCGGTAAAGATGCTGTCCATGTGTTCGGCCAGATAGATGCGCAGCCAGGGGGTAAAGCGCTCTGGCGTGGTTTGGGTCTGGCGGGCGAGGTCGGAGAGGTCGACCCAGGCGGTGTCCATCACTTCGGCGGGGTTCGGGGTCACATCGGTGAGCGCGACTGCTTCGGCGACGTAAATCTCTACCAGCTCATGTTCGGTCAGGCCGCCGCCCACATCGGCGCGGTATTCGACCTGGTCGCGATGGTCGAGCCGTAGGCCGCTGATCCCCAGCTCTTCGTCCAGTCGCCGTTTGGCGCAGGTGAGCGCGGGTTCATCCCAGAACGGATGGGTGCAGCAGGCGTTCGCCCAGAGACCGGGGGTGTGATATTTGCCAAGCGCCCGCCGCTGGATCAGGGTTTCGCGTCCGCGCATGACGAAAACCGAGATAGCCTTATGGCGCAGACCGCGCTGGTGGACCTCAAGCTTTTCGACGGGGGTAAGCTTGCCGTTGACCCAGGCGGGGATCATCGTGGTCATGTGGCTGCCCCATTCGGGTGGCGTTGTGGCGATGTCATATCCGGCTGCCCCGCTCCTTGCGGCCCGCTGGCCCCTCTGCGCTAGGCGGTCTTGTAGCGGGTCGGTTTTGGATTGTCAGCCGCTGGTTGCGAAATGAAGGATAAGAGCGGTTACGCAATACCGCCTGCGTTAAGGATGGTGGCGATGCGATCTGTGTCATAGCCAAGCTCGGCGAGGATAGTGCGGGTATCGGTTTGACCGTCGGGCATCCGTGGCGGCGTGGTTTTATGGGTCGAATATCGCGGCGCTGGCGCTGGCTGTAGCACGTTCCCTGCGGTGACGAATGTATCGCGTGCGGTGTTGTGAGGGTGGGAAGGTGCCTCTGCCAATGACAGAACGGGGGCATAGCAGGCATCGTGGCCGATCATGATCTCGTCCCATTCGGCGCGGGTCTTGGTTTCAATCAAGCGGGCAAGCTTATCGCGCATGGCGTCCCATTGGCTTTGGTCGTTCTGGATCTGCATGACGGGATCGTTTGACAGACCGCAAAGGTGCAGTAGTTGAACGTAGAATTGCGGCTCTATCGCGCCAATAGAGACGAATTTTTCATCCGCTGTCTTATAGACATCATAGAAATGCGCCCCTGTATCAAGCATGTTCACACCCCGGTCATCCTGCCACCAGCCTTGACCGTGAAACGCATAGATCATCGACATCAACAGGGCCGATCCATCGGTCATTGCAGCGTCGATCACAGTGCCTTTACCACCGCGCTGTACGTCCAAAAGGGCAGAGACCATGCCAAATGCAAGCATCATGGCACCGCCCCCGAAATCGCCGACCATATTGGCGGGGGGCGTGGGTTTATCCCCCTTGCGACCAAAGGCATGCAGCGCACCGCTGAGGGCAATATAATTGATGTCATGCCCGGCCATTGGCGCGTAGGGGCCGGTTTGTCCCCATCCGGTCATGCGCCCGTAGACGAGCTTGGGGTTCAGGGTCAGCATATCCCCAGGGCCAAGGCCTAAACGTTCCATAACGCCGGGGCGGAACCCTTCGACCAGCCCGTCAGCGGAGGCGACAAGATCGCGCAGTACGGCTTGGCCCGTTGCGGATTTGAGGTCGACCTCGATTGTTCTGCGGGACCGGAGCAGAATATCGGTTTTCGGGTCGCTTTCGGGGCCGCCACGGGTGCCGCCCGGACGGTCGATGTGGATCACCTCCGCGCCGTGGTCCGCGAGCATCATACAGGCGAAGGGGCCTGGGCCGAGCCCCGCGAATTCAATGATGCGTATACCTGAAAGCGGTCCTGCCATGATGTTCCCCCGAGCTAATCAATGTCGGTAGCAAAGCACTGAAAGGGCGCAGTGGCAAACGCGATAGGGGCGTGCGGTGGTGCAGGCTCGCGTTAACCTGTCTGCGGCAGGGTGAGCCCTGATCACCATCTACCGAACAGGAGCCACCATATGACCGATACATCCCCCGTTCTCGCCCTTCCATATATTCAACCGTCGCAAGCGCAAAAGCATGTGACCCATAACGAGGCGCTGCGGCTTTTGGATGCGATTGTGCAACTGTCGGTCCTGTCTTTCACCGAAACTACGCCGCCCGCGACCGCAGCCGAGGGGGATCGGTATCTGGTGGCCTCAAACGCTGTGGGGGATTGGGCGGGGCATGACCAAGAAGTGGCGGTTTTCGTGGATGGGGCGTGGCAGTTTATCGCGCCGATGCCGGGCTGGGTGGCATCTGTGGCCCCCAGCCAAACCCAAGTGGTTTACGACGGCGCGCGCTGGGCGGTGCCGGGGTTGCAAGATGTGCCTCGGCTGGGTGTCGGGGCGACGCCGGATGCGTATAACCGGTTGGTTGTGGCGTCGGATGCGGTGCTGTTCAACAATGCCGGGGCGGGGCATCAGGTGAAGGTCAACAAGGCGGCGGAAGGGGACACGGCCAGCCTGCTGTTCCAGACCGCCTTTGGGGGGCGGGCCGAGATGGGGACCTCGGGGAGCGATGATTTCGCCATTAAGGTCAGCGCAGACGGCGCGACTTGGGCGGAAGCTTTGCGCATTGAAGCGGCGAGCGGGCGTGTGACCGCCCCAGTCTCGGGTTGGCGAGAGCGGCTGACTGCCGCTCGCGTTTACTATGTGGACC
This sequence comes from Sulfitobacter sp. SBS6, assembly GCF_048285585.1. NCBI lineage: Bacteria > Pseudomonadati > Pseudomonadota > Alphaproteobacteria > Rhodobacterales > Roseobacteraceae > Sulfitobacter > Sulfitobacter sp. SBS6. The sequence continues at coordinate 429,809 of NZ_JBLWBA010000004.1, forward strand.
CGCTTCAGGGTGGCGATGGGCAAAGTGGGCGGGGCACGGGGGCGGCTGCCTTTGCGTCGCTAGGCCGTGCGATGGAGGAAGTCGCCCGTTTGGACAGCGCAGGCCACGCCGTCACGGTTCAATTGGCGGATGGAAGCTATGATCTGGGCCCTATGCCAGTCGCGGTAAGCGCGGCATTGGTGGGAGGTCTGGTTGAGCTTGTCGGGAATGCTGGCGACCCCGACGCGGTCACGATGACAGCGACAGGGACGGTGATCGAGCTGGTTTCGGGGCGTCTGAGATTGCGAGGCATGAGGATAGAAACCTCCGGTGCCGACCCGGCGATCCGGGTGTTGCCGGAAGCTGTGTTAGAGGTTGATGAGGTCATCTTTGGCGCGGCGGGGGGACATCTGGATATTGTCGGCGGGCGCGTCGAGGGTGCGGGTTCGTATGTTATCGACGGCGATGCCGCGTATCATCTGCGTCTGTCGCAGGGGGCTGTTCTGGCGCGGGGGATGCAGACGGTGACGCTGGCGAATACTCCCGAGTTTGCCACTGCGTTTGTGAGTTGCGAGATGGCCGGGCAGGCGGATTTCAGCGGGCATGGTTTCACCGGCACAGCCACGGGCAAACGTTTTGACGTGAGCAGCAACGCTGTGGTGCAAAGTGGCGGGACCGTGCTGCCGGGCGATATCGCGGGCACGACGCAAAGCGGCGGTCTATACCTCTGATCTGCGAAAACCGAAAATTGTATGAAAGGGCCACATTGCCGCCTTAAAACCTGAAGCTGCCGTTAAGGAATTCGGCCCATCTTTATCCCCGGAACATGTAGGGGAATAAACCGATGGAGCTTGAGCATAAAACCACATTGTCCGCGCGGGAGGATATGGCGCTGACCGGGGTGACGGATATGGCGGTTGTCCAATCCTCTGGCGGGGCGGTGCTGTACACGACCTCGCGCTTTGGTGGCGGTGACTTGCTGGCCTATCGCATTGATGCGGAAGGGGGGCTTCGGTTTCTGGACAGTCGGGCGATCGCCGGGGACACGCGGGCCGGGGTCACCAGCAGGCTGGAGGTCGTAGACGGTGCGCTATTGCTCACGGGGGCGGATAACGCCGCGCTCACCCGCATTGCGTTAACAGATGATGGGCGCTTTGGTAATGTTTCTGCCGTGACCGGTGGTGCCGTGCCTGCCCAGTTACTGGCCGTTGAGACGCTGGATTTAGGCGGCCAGAGCTATCTATACGGGCTGGTGCGGGGGGCGGATAGCATCGGGTCGTGGCGCATGGGCGACAATGGGGCGCTGACGCGCATATCGGGCGACAGTGGCGTCGCGTCAGAGGCAGGGCTGACCGGGCTGAGCGTCGGGTATGTCGGAAGCACGCCGTATCTGTTGGCGTCCTCGGCGCGGGACGACGCATTTATTTCGTTCAAATTGGATGGGAATGGTATCCCGCGAGAAGTCTCTCGTATCGCGGCGGAGGATGGCGTGGGGATCGGCAGACCAAGCGCGACAGCCTTTGTAGGCGTTGGGGAGCATGGATTTGCGATACTGGCCGCGGCAGAAAGCGCGAGTTTGAGCGTCGCGATGCTGGGGGAAAATGGTGGATTAACCTTAACGGATCACGTCCTCGACACGCGGGACACGCGATTTGACGGGGTGCATGTGATCGAGACCGCAACACATCACGGCCGCGCCTATGTGGCGGCGGCGGGCGGAGATGACGGCGTTTCGGTCTTCGAACTGATGGACGATGGCCGGTTGATGCATCTGGTGTCGATCGAAGACACGGAGGGAAGCACGCTCGACGCGGTGTCGGCGCTTAACTTTTCGGTACAAGGAGATTTACTGCACCTCGCCGTCGCCTCAGGTGCCGAAGCGGGGCTAAGCGTCTTTACGGTGGATATTTCTGACCGGGTTGCGGCGGCAACAGGGGGTGATCAAGCTGACACGCTGACAGGCGGCACGGGGGGCGATTTGCTATCCGGCGGGGATGGCGCGGACCATATCGCTGGGCGCGCAGGGGATGATATTTTGCGAGACGGCGGCGGCCGTGATCTGCTGACCGGCGGTTCCGGCCGCGATCTTTTTGTCCTTTCCGCAGATGGGGAGGCCGATACGATTGCCGATTTCGACAGCGCGCAGGACAGTATTGATCTGTCGGCCTGGCCGTTCCTGAGACATGGGTCTCAGTTGACCATATCTTCGACCAAAGACGGTGCGGTTCTGTCCTTTGGTGAGGAGCGGCTAGAGATAAAAACATCGAACGGACAGTCCCTTAGCGAGGAGGAGGTTCAAGCGCTCGATCTGATTGGGCAGTCGCGTTTCATGCCGGATTGGACCCTGCCAGAGGAACCCGATACGCCATCCCTTCCCACCGCACCGACCCCGTTGGTTCTGGTTGGCACGCCGCAGTCGGATGTGCTGGAAGGGGATGCGGCCGATGATCATATAAGTGGGCGCGCGGATCGCGACAGGCTGATCGGCGCAGGCGGCAATGATACGATTCTTGGCGAAGCTGGGGCCGATACGATCTATGGCAACGGCGGGAGCGATCTGATTGAGGGTGGGACTGAGGGGGATCAGATCTGGGGCGGTATCGGCTGGGACACTTTGCGCGGTAGTGATGGGGACGACGCCCTGTGGGGTGGCGACGGGTATGACGCGCTTGGCGGTGGCGACGGGAACGACACGTTAACCGGCAATAACGGCGCGGATCGGCTCTATGGGGATAGGGACGATGACCATCTGATCGGCGGGTTAAATGCCGATAGCCTGTGGGGCGGTGCCGGCAAAGACCGTTTGGAGGGTAGCGCCGGTGCGGATCAACTGCTTGGCGGCAGCGGGAATGATCAGCTTTTCGGAAATGCGGGGGCAGATTTCTTGCAGGGCGATAGCGGGAATGACCGTCTTGCCGGGGGGATCAACAACGATACGGTTAACGGTGGGTCCGGGAACGATACGCTGTCGGGCGACAATGGTGCCGACCAGCTGATCGGCGGAGACGGCGATGATTTGATCAAAGGCAATGCCGGTCACGATACGCTTGACGGCGGCGCGGGAAACGACGTGCTGTCCGGTGGGATCGGGGCGGATCGGTTTATCTATGGTGCAGGCCAAGACAAAATCCTGAGCTTTCAAAACGAAATTGATACTCTTTCGCTGGATTCTTCCCTTTGGGGTGGGGGAAGTTTATCGATGAGCCAGCTTCAGTCCTTCGCACGCAAAGGGGCCGAAGGGCATATCGTGCTGGATTTTGGCAGCGGCAAAACACTGGATCTGCTGGGGGTCGAGAACCTATCTATCCTGAATGGCGACTTCGAAAGTTTTTAAAGCTCACATTGCCATGCTGGGATGGCTACCGTTCCAGAATGTCACGGTGATAGCGCCTTAACATCACAAGGCCGAAAAGCCCCAGTATCGCGGCAACGGCGTAGACATAGGCTGAGGAGACGTAGGGTGCGTCGTAGTTATGATAAAATCCGGACCTGACGCGGCCGACCACGTGGATCAGCGGATTCAACCAAAGATAGCTGCGGTAGGGTTCGGGTATCGTTTCGTATAAAAAGATGACGCCGGACAGTAGCAAAAGCGGCCGCGTGCAAATCCCGTAGACACGTTGCCAGACCTGAAACATCGACATCATGAAACAGTTGAACACCCCCACGCCCAGTGAAAGCGCGGCAATCATAGTCAGAGCTGACACGATGTCTGATGCATTTATTGCGGCCCGCGTATCAAACAGAAAAATGATCCCACTCAGTACGATAAAGCCTACAAGAAGCTGAGTGAGAAAATTGAGGATGAACCGCCCCAAGATGGCGTCTACGAAAGTCACGCGCGGGTAGGCTAGTAGCTGCTTCGAATAGTTGATCGCCTGCGCGACCTTGTTGCTGAGATCAACGAACATCAAAAAGGGCAGCAAACCTGTAGCGTAAAAGATCGGAAAATTGTTTCCGAGCGGGGGCATACGAAACCCGATCGAGAATATTGCGGTCAACAGCGCGATCCCGAGAACGGGTTCAGCCAATGCCCAAATATACCCACCCGGGGACCGGCCATAGCTGGTCCCGATTTCGCGAAGCATCAGCGCGACGATAATGCGTGGCGTCGCAAAGACCATTGTATTTCGTCCGCGTGCGACCCGACCTATCATCCTGTTACCCTCTGCGCGCTGTTGATCTGCCATCGGGCGGGCGTCGCTGCGCCAAAACGATTTAAAATGAAGTCATACTGTAGGGCAAAGGCCTCTCTAAAACTGTGTTTTAGGTGCTCTGGCAACATGGCGTGACGACCAGAATTACTGCGAAGATCAGCTTTGGGTGAAATCGGCGAAATACCTAAGAACGTGCAGATATCGCGCATGGTATGAGCGTGAAAAAGGTCTTCGTAAAATACATATTTAATTCGATGTAGGGGGATCACTGCTTCCAGCTCGCTCATCGTGCGCCGATAGTTCGCCCGCTCTAACTTAGGCAGCCGTTTGCTGTCGATCAAATGCTGCGCGCGCGCCTCGCAAGCCGTTTGAAAGTCAGCTACCTGGGCGGCATCCGCGCTAACGGCCATTCTGATTTGGGACCACATACGATCAATCGGATCCCTCAAAATAAAGATGAAACAACTTTCGCCAAGGCTCCCCATTTCGGAGAAGTCCTTTGCGTCCAGTATCGCATAAGCCGGGGTGATGTCGCAAATCACAGGCTGACCGCTAAATCCCTGAGTAAGATAGGAAAGATAAGCCTCGTGATGTTCAGGCGCATCCGTGTAGATGGACAAAAGGTCAGCCAATTCGCTGAGGACCCTAAGGTTGCGCCGGTTCTTGGGGCCGCGTTCTGACACCAATTCCTTTGCCAAGGTTTTCACCGTGTTCATACGTAGGTCATAGACCTGGTCAGACTTACCCGCGATCACATTGAAATAATGAAGTTCCTTACTGCGCGAAAAATGAATCTGACTGCTGGTGCGCAAGGTTTCATAAAGCCAAGTCGTGCCGGCTTTCTGAGCCCCGATGCAATAGGCAAGCTTGGTGTTTTCCGGCAGAAGAGATAGAGCCATACGGTACGCCTTGGGAAGAGCTGATCATTTCCCCATGTTGTATTCGTGATGTGCTATCGCATCGTTAATGTCGGCAAAGTATTCTAGGTTTCCGGCTTCTAAAACAGCGCCTGCAGTGCATAGTTCTCGTAGCATGCCATTGGAATGGCTTACAAATATTGCACCAGATCGGGACAGGCGGTCCATAAAAATGGAACGACTTTTCTGTTTGAACCGAGCATCTCCGACAGCGGTGATTTCGTCAATCAAATAGGTGTCAAACTGCAGCCCCATGGAAACGCCGAAAGCCAGACGCGACTTCATACCGGCGGAGTATGTTCGGAATGGAAGATGAAAGTGAACCCCAAGCTCTGAAAAATCGGCGACGTAGTCGACCAGTGCAGACGTGTCTGCACCATAAATCCGTGCAACGAAGCGCGTGTTTTGTGCCCCCGTCATGTCGGGGTGGAACGACCCAGCAAAGCCAACTGGGAAGGATACACTGCCATCAGAGATGACCTCGCCCGATGTAGGGTCAGTTGCCCCCGCAATGATCTTGAGCAGCGTAGATTTTCCAGCGCCGTTCCGCCCTAGCAGCCCGACAGAAATACCAGTTGGAAAAATAACGTTAATATTTGAAGCGACTGTCTTCCGTCGCCCCCGCACATGATAGGTTTTGGTCAAATTTCGAAAGACAATCATCGGCGATCCTAGTGCCGATCTCGTAAGGAGTGCCAAACCAGCATAACGAGCGCCCACAGGGCGAAGCTAGATGCGAATGTGACGCCTAAAAGAAAAGCGCGATTTGGATAAATTGACGTCTCTGCAAGTGTCGGAGGTATATGCGCCGCCAAGTATTTTGATCTTTTTCGTCCCTCTGCAACCGCTGTATCAAAGGCGGCTTGACTGGCGGTATAAGACTGTTCAGCAAATTCCAAATCGACCTTTAGGCTTTCAAACTGCCCAAAAAGATCCGCGAAACCAATGGAGTGCATTGAACCCTGCTTGGCGTTCAATTTCTGATGCTCCTGCGAGATACGCGCTGCTATTATTTCGCGCCTTCGTTGCGCTTGCTTCAAGCGGGGATCGGTTGGCGTGCTGGTTTGTTGAAGCATGTCGATGCTAATCAACGTTTCCGTCATTTCTGCTTCTAAAGATGCCAATAACCCAGTTTGAATTTGAAGCGGTGTATCGGGGCTCACCAATTGGTTCCTTATGCGGAATTCGGCCAGCGTAAGCCGCGTTTCCTTGAGGCGCTGCGCTGCGCGCGCCAAGTTTTCTTTAGCATGTTGGGTAGCATCCTCGCGCGCTATCGCGGAAAGTTCATGTATCAGTTGTGCGCTTTCAGCATAGATTGCTTGGACAATGGCGCGCGCGTCCTCGGGATCAAATGCTTGCACCTTAACCTCGATCAGACCGGTGCTACTATCGCTATACACATTGACCATGCGACCCCAGTATTCGGTCAGATCCTCGATCGTACCAGGGGCGTGGTAGCCGAAGACCGGATCAGAATGCGTTGCGGGGGGTGACCATATTTTTCGCAAATTCAGAGACTTATCGATTTTCTCCACTAAGTGCTGACTTTGAATGAATTGATACAGAACTTCTTCGTCAGCGGCACCGGACCCCGAGAGATTTGCAACCCCACCCAAGAGTTCGACCGGCGAGCTCATATCCTCGCTATGGACAGCAAATCCTGCGATAGAGGTATAGCGATCTGCAGCGCGCTCCCAAAGGTACCATGACACGAACAGGCTGGTTCCGAGAACGATGATGATAAAGCTGACAAACGAAAGCCGATGACGTAGGTGAAGGCGCGCTTGCGGCACAGGCGGGACGATCGCCGTGACTGGCAGTGTCAGAATGGTCGCTTGAGAGGCGGTTTCTCGTTTCTTTTCCCGCGCCGCAACGGCAAGCGCCCTATCATGCCGTTTTTTTTCGATGCGTCGCAAAGCTTCCTCACGCTCGCGCAGCTTTTGTTGTTTGCGCGCCGCATGCGTATGGTGCGTGGTCGTTGATTGGGCAGGATTATGGGTCATGATCTCAGTGCCTAATTCAATAGTCCTCACAGTTTATTAATTCGCGCGAAGTAGTTCAGAGAAAGTCGATTAAACTACGAAGGACTTTGGGATGGCGGAACCGCATGTTCACATTTTAATGGGGACGAAGAACGGTGGCATGTTTTTGGCAGATCAGCTGGCCTCAATCCGCGGGCAATCGCATCAGGATTGGAGCCTTTGGGCAAGCGATGACGGCTCGACCGATGGCACCTGGGAGGCGCTTGAAAATTTCAAAGCGGAAACACCGCACCATGATATTCACTTGCTCAAAGGGCCTCAGAGGGGCGTTGCCGCCAATTATTATAAATTGTTGAAAAACCAAGAGTTAGACGGGAGGTGGGTGGCGTTTTCCGATCAGGATGATATCTGGCTGCCTCACAAACTATCCCGTGCTGTCGCGCTCGTCGGGCGGCTGGGTGGTAGATGTGTTTACAGTAGTAGAAGTTACTATGTGGACCAAACGGGGGGGCGGTTGGGAACGTCCCCAATGCTGAACCGCCCTTATCGTTTTGGAAATGCAATCGTACAGAACGTTTTGCGCGGAAATACGATTGTGATTCCGCCTATCGTCACCAACTATCTGCGTAGCATTTTAAGTACTACCGACGTTGCGGAAACCCCTTTTCATGATTGGTGGATGTACCAGGCGATCACAGGCGCAGGGTTTGGTATTCTTCATGATCAGAAACCTGGGGTATTATACAGGCAACACGGTGCAAATCTTGTGGGCGCGCCTGTTCGTCATTTACGGCGCAGGGCTCGATGCATGGCGGATGGTACGTTGGTGAATTGGATCGATGCAAATGCGGCCGCGATGTACCGAATTGCTCCCATTCTGACGGTGACCGCTCGCGAGCAATTATTGAGGTTTCTCGATTGGCGATTCCAAAGTCACACTAAGGGTCGCGCGGCACTGACTTCGCTCGGGATCTACCGGCAAACACGTGCGGGGGATCTAGCCCTGCGCGCGCTTGCACAACTCAAACGGTTCTGAAGCGGTGTTAAATTAACAAACCCTCGTCTTTGAGGTGATCAAGCAGGGATATGTCAGCCTCAGCAAACGCAGCCAGTCTTTCCTGTGCCGGTTTATCGTTGATCAGAGTCATTAGATCTTGCCAACGGCTTGTCTGAACGCCTTTTGGCCCAACATTGATGCGCGTTTTCACAATCGAAGGACGACGCCCAGTCAGGTTATGAATGTCATTTTCAAGCAGATTTAAACTGCTTAAGCGATAAACCCTATCTAGTTTCCGCGCGCCGCCTATCGCTTGACCAACAAGCATATCTTTCGAGAAATGGCAGACCTCGGCCGCCCCGCGAACTTTCCCGGTGGCGAGATAGCTACAGTAAAAATTGTCGTAGTGATCCTTAATGAACTGTTGCCAAGCGGGACTTCCGCCAAAGAAATATGCGGCGGGGGAGCAATTTTTTACTTTGTACAACCCCATATGCCCAGGCGACGAGAGTAGGCTGTCCGTGAGGCGCGAGGCCTTATTTCTTAAATAAAAGTAGAAAGAAGCGATCCTTTCAAATGGATCGCGAAGTACCGTGAACGCAAAGGTATCTGTCTGGGTCTCACGAAGGCGGCACCAATCTAGGTGACCCGAGTAAAGGTCATACCCGTTGGGAAATTGACCGTCTGAAGAAGCTTGGTGGTGAACGCGAACAGGAGAGGTTCGAGCGTTGCCATAAATTTTAGTGAGCTCCGAGTGCACAGATTGGCCCGCGGTTTTGGGAATATGTAAAAATGCGACTTTTTTCACTGAATGTTTTCCGATCGCAGATCCAGCGTCGGGGGTGCGAAAGGCGCGACATCTTTGAGCATTGAGTTTATCCCTCTACAGAATTCCAGCACATCCGACGGATCAAGGTGGTCCATTTGCCACGGCGCAAACTGCCACCAGCGGCACTTTAACATGAGACTGATGAAGTTCGGCGGTAGGCGCATTCGTTTGAGAGTGGCCGGATTCCCCGCGACGACTGAATAAGGGGCAATGTCACGGGTCACGACCGAATGCGCACCGATTATTGCGCCGTCGCCAATGGTGACCCCGGCGGCGATATACGCCCCGTGCCCGATCCATACATCATTTCCAATTGTAGTGATTTTTACCTTGGTGGGCGGCTTGCTGTGAGCTGTCCTATAATTGTGGTAATGTTCGGCTGCCTCAAAACCGTCGCCAAGTTCGAATACCCGGTCCCCAAGATAGAAAGCGGGGCTTGTGGATACCCAGTCCAACGGGTGATTTTGCCGACCTATTTGGACGGATTCGCCGAATGAACAATATCGGCCGATACGGGCGGCAAAACAGTATCCCGAGACTTGATACGAGAACGTTCCCATCTCTAACGAGTGTTCATACTGTGTCCATTTCAGGCTCCCCGGGGCTTCGAGCACGGTATGTCTGGGCAGGCTGATCGACGTAGCACCCCGGTTCAGTACCTCGATGCCATTGTTTCGCAAAAATTTTAGGGGAACTGAGATCTGGTTCATGAGGCCACCGCCCAGGTTTTGGTGATGTGGTTTTTAATGTGAGACAGCAGAATATCCGCCAAATCCTGTTGGGTTGAGTAGGGAATAGGGAAACCGTTTTCAGCTTTCGTAACCGCCTCGCCCTGAGCACCAATTGCGAACGCATGGGTGGGCAAACCGGATGTCAGAGCTTCGTGCGTGGTAAACGAGAATGTCTCCGGCCACACGGAAGGTATTAACCAATCTGTCACGCCGTATCGGGCGGCAATTTTTCCCAGATCTGATATGGTATATCTCCCATGGATAGGCACCGAGGGGGGGAGGGGAATGGCGGGATCGAAGTTCCCGACGATGACCATACCGACACCTTGCACATCTATCGCATCAGCGGCTCGGCTGATGATCTGTGCGCCTTTCTGAAGACCAATGTCGCCCAATACACCGATCACCGGGCGCTTTGGGCTGAGGGGCCGAGGGATACGGGGCACGGCGTCTGAAATTCTATGCGGTGTAACTTGAATTTTGTCGGCGCAGTTGGGGAATGCTGCGCGCACAATTTCTTTGCTATTTTTAGAAAATACCACGATCTCTTGGGATGCGGTCAGGAGTTTTCCCCACTCGCTTTGCCACCGAGTCATGCTTATCGGTGCACCTGTGGTTGCTGGGGCATTTAGGTGAGGTGGGGGTAGGCCATCGTACACTCCCTGATCGTTCAGAAGAGTGTAGTTTGGCGAGATTGCGAAGTAATCATGAAAGAGAAAATCTATCACCTGTTGGCCGGTTTGGCTCAATTCTAGAATCGCACTTGGAATAGTCAGCGGATCTTGATCCCCAACCGCACAGGAATAGATTAATCGTCGCCGTTTTATGGGGTGTAGAAGTTGTTTGACGTAGTCGAGGTTGTTGGTCCCGCCGGAGATTATTCCGTCATGGCAATGCAATTCGATTTGCCATCGCATGGCACCGCCGACCCTGATTACAACAGCGGAACGGCCCAACGCGTGATGTTTTGATTTCACCCGATGTTGCAGATACGATTCAGCGCCGCCACCCATGCTGTGTGCGATATATATCGAGACCGGATACGTGTCTTGTGCCCCGAGCCAAGCCAATGCCAAAGCGAGCCGGGGCGATTTTAATGGGTCAGAGGCAATGAACTGCTGCACCTCTGTATCGTATTCGGGATAACGTTTTGAAATTAGAGCGTTGTTTTTCGCGATAAGACGCGTCTTCTCTTCCGATCCGAAACTTTGTCCACCGCGATGCTCTACGAAAAGGTTAACGGCGCAATAATGCTGTCCGCCCGCTGCTCTGATGCGCTGGCACCAATCGACCTCTTCGCCGTATCCCCGACCAAAACTGACATCCAATTGCGGTTCAGTTCTGAGATAGCTGGGATTTATCGCCATGCAAAATCCCACCCCGGTCGGCGTGGCCACGCGATAGCTTTGCGGGTTAAGCTGCGCGGCGGTCACATCTATAAGATCCCCCTGTCCGGCGGCAAGTTTTTGGGGCGCACATATGAGAGGGGCGGTAAAAATTTCCGCGTCGTTGGACATTGGGGTTACAGTGGCGGCGCGTGGATATTCAGCGAGGGGGCGGATAAGGCGGCTCGCCCAGTTCGCCGGGACTAAGGCGTCAGAATTCAGTAAAATAACCGTGTCGGGCCAGCGTTGTGCATAGCGCAAGCCTTGGTTTACGCTTTTTACAAACCCAAGGTTTTGATCATTCTCAAGCAGTGTCGCACGGTCATTGTGGGCCAAGGACCACGCGCGCAGCAACGGTAGAATCCGTTTATCGGTTGAGCAATCTTCGATCAGAATAATGCGCCACTGAAGATCGGTATTGTCGACGACGCGCCGCAGCGCCTCTTTCAGTAGGTCATGCGCATTGAATACCGGCAGTATTATCGTCACCGATGCCATTGTGACGGGAGGCGTATTGGCGCGGAAAAGGTCAGGGTCAAGTTCGCGCGCATGGTGGATGGGGCATAGCCCCAGCCCGCGTTTGATCCGCGTGCGAAAAGCGAGGTCCCGTTTGACGCGCCAGCCGCCATAGGCAGGCAACTGCAGCATCAGCGCGATGACGAATTTGATTACCAATCGCGCTTGAATCCACCAAAGGTGAGGGAGTTTTAGACTTCGCGAAATTGTCCAGGTGCCATTGCGGACACGGTGAAATTCGACCCCAAACCGCCCGATTTCTTGCAAGCCGGTCGGGGCGAGCGGCGTGGTCAGGTCGAATCCGACCCGTCGGGCGCCACCATAGGCTTCGGCCACGTCGTCACGGATCAAGTCAGCTTTAGCGCTTACTTTTACGCCGTTCATATGCAGCACGATATCATCCGCGAACGTCCAGCCCGCCAGCCTCAAGTTCCCGTCATTTACGGCAAATACATCAACGGCACCCACCGTGGCACCGGACGGGTCCGTAATGTGCATTGGACGCCCCACGGCCCTTAGGTGGGCGGCGATATAGCGGGCAAAGAGAGCTTTGAGCTGTTTATACAAAATCAATCATTTCGATTCTATGTTGCGTTGATAGATCTCTAGATCAGCACGCTCACTCTTAAGGGGAGGTTAAGTTTATTCAGCATTACAACAGAATTTCTGTTCGGATTTTACGGGAGGTGACATAGGTGAACAAAACGCAACTTGGCGTTTTGGTGACGGATAATGGTCAGAACAATCAGGTAGATATATCGCCAACAGCTACCTGCGCCGAAGGGGTGCGGATTAATATATACGGGCGCAATAACCACGTGGTGATCGGCGAGGGTACTGTGATCTCCGGTGGCTTGGTTGAGCTCAGGAATCACGAGAGCGCCGTCTATTTTGGCGTAGATTGTCGTTTGGCGGGGTCATTTCGGTGCCGCGCGCGTGACACGCATATTCGCATTGGCGATCGCACCACGATCATGATGGCGCACCTCAGTCTGCACGAAGCGGGCACGATCACGATTGGCGAGGATTGCATGCTGTCCGGCGATATCACCATGGATGTCAGTGATATGCATTCGATCCTTGACGTAGAAACGGGGGAGCGGATCAACCCGCCCCAAGATATCGAAATCGGGGATCATGTCTGGTTGGCCCATGGTGTCAGGATCATGAAAGGAGCGCAGATAGGGCAGCATTCAGTGATCGGTAGCCGTTCCATGGTTCTTGGGGTTATCCCCGCACATAGCTTGGCTGTGGGCGCGCCGGCGCGTGTTGTGCGTGCCGGTATCACCTGGGATCGCCGACGGCTAAGTCCCAAAGATCAATAAGTATTGGGTCCCTGTGCGGAGCCGTTGGTGATTTATACTATCGTAAGAGGAGATACGTGATGGCAATATCATGGGGATTGCGGGTAGATTTTGCTTTGCTCATCCCACGCAAACTAGCTATGAGATGGCCTGAGTGGTCCCGTAGCTCAACTGGATAGAGCACCTGACTTCTAATCAGGATGTTGGGGGTTCGAGTCCTCCCGGGATCGCCAGACGCACCGAGTGTAGCTACAGCACAGTGATTGGTCCTTCGCCGTCGGTCAAATGCCCGATAATACAGGATTTTTTACCTTCGGCGGCCATGTCTCGGATCGCAATCTCTGCCTCGGCTGGGGGTAGAGCAGCCAGCAAGCCGCCTGCGGTTTGGGGGTCGTGCAAAAGCGGGTCGCTGCGTCCTCGCGTGGGGGCGTTGTCTACGTTGGGGTGATACAGCGAGGAGTGCACGCCGCGATCTGATAGGTCTCGGGCACCGGAGTAGACGGGAATGGCGTCCGCCGAGATTTCCGCGCTCAGGCGCGATGCGCGGCAGATGGCGGCGATGTGACCCGCAAGGCCAAAGCCGGTGACATCTGTCATGGCATTGGCGCGACGCAGGTGGAAGGCTTGACGGTCCTGCGGTTCTGCCATCTCGTTTAGGGCCTGGGCGACGTCGGCTCCCCGTGCTGTGCCATCCATATGCGCAGCCATGATAATTCCTGATCCGATGGGCCGGGTCAGCACAAGGCAGTCGCCAGCTTGAGCGCCCGACAGGGTGATTGGTGGCGTTTCGCGCGTGCCGGTGACGGTGAATCCGATGGTCATTTCAGCACCCATCGATGTGTGCCCCCCGACAATCGTCGCGCCCGCGTGGTCGAATATCGCACGGGCTGCGTCGGTGATTTCTTGCAGTGTCCGGGACTGAAGCGCCTGAGACATATGGGGAAGTACGATGCTGGAAAGGGCCACTTGGGGCTGCGCTCCCATGGCCCAAATGTCGCCCAAGGCGTGCACTGCAGCGATGCGCGTCATCAAGGCGGGGTCGTGGATCAAAGCGCGCAAGTGATCGGCGCTGATGACCTGAAAGCCGCCACCGGGTTGCTTTAGCACCGCAGCATCATCGCCGAGGACAGAAAGAACGGCCGCATCCGTCGGACCTTGAAGCGTTGATAGCCCTTCACGAAGCACTGTGTTTCCGACCTTAGCGCCACAGCCGCCACACAAGGGTTTCGCGGCCAGTATATCGCGGGCACCCTGCGCCAGCGTATCGGGCAAAGCTGGCGGTTGCATCGGCGGCAAATCGTCAAGTTTATCCATGAAGGCGCGGTCGATCCGGTCTTTCCAGCGCCATAACGCGGGCCCCGAGAATGCAAGATCGAATTTTTCCGCCAAAGCCGATTTTTCCCCAAGGGAGATAAGCTTTAGGTAACGTTTTTGTGGTTTGAAGGGCTTGCGGGGTCCATTGGTGAGGGCGGCGCGAAGGTTGTGATACAGGATGGGTGCTGCGCGAACGGCAAACACGCCAGCCTTGGGGCGTGGGGCAAAGGGCATTGCTGCGCAGTCGCCGACGGCAAATACAGTTGGGTCACCGGGAAGTGACAGGTCGGGCGTGGTTTCGATGAACCCATCACGCAAGGGAAGGTCCGTTTGCGCCAGCCATTCGTGCGGGAAAGCACCGGCAGCGCCGACCGTCAATTGAGAACGGATTTTGTCGCCGCTGCCCAGAACGACATGATCGGCGGCGATTTCCGTGACGCGTATGCCGGTGCGTAGGGTGACCTTGGCGCCGCGAAGCTTGGCCTCGACCGTGTGGCGCGCGCGGTTGCCAAGGCCCGAAAGCGTCGGGTCGGACTGTAGCAAAGTGACCCGAGGCTCGATCCCCGCGCTGCGTAGGGCATGGGCCATCGCGAGGGACAGCTCGCAACCGGCGACACCGCCGCCGATTACGGCGATTTCGGGCTCTATGTCCCCGCTCGTCACCGCGGCAAGGAAATCGCGCCAGCGTTTGGCGTAGACATCAAGTGGCTTTGCACCGACAGCAAAACCATCAAACCCCGGGATACCCATTTTAGCGGTGATCCCGATATCAAAGGAGGCAACATCATATGCAATAGGAGCGCGGTCTTCGACATGGACCAGACGCGCAGTGCGATCGATATCTGTGGCGTGGGACAGGATCAGACGCGCGCCCGCAAAGCGGCACAGTCGGACAAGGTCAATCTCGAGTGTTTCACGTGAATAGTGGCCCGCGATATAGCCCGGCAGCATACCTGTATATGGGGCCGTGGGGCCGGGATTGATGACGGTTAACCGCGCGCCCGGTAGCGGGTTCATCCCCCATTTGCGCAGCACCAACGCATGGGCATGCCCGCCGCCGATCAGCACCAGGTCTTGGGTCAGCGGGATATCGTGTCGATGCATCGAATGACTTTCTATCAGGCGGGTGTGACAGTCTTAGCCCGCGGGATCAGCGGATCAAAGCCGCAAGACACAACTGCGGCCCGTTGCAACGGAATGTGAACTACGTGACAAAGACCGCAGCGTTTTCCGTGAACAAGGTGGCCTCCGTCCGTGACCCTTCGTATTCTGCACACTGCCGATCTTCACCTCGATTCACCGCTTCGTAGTTTGGCGATGAAGGATGACCGTCTGGCCGCGCAGGTGCGCGGCGCCAGCCGGCAAGCGCTTGAGACGATGGTGCAATATTGCATCGACGAGCGAGTCAGCGCCTTTCTAATATCGGGCGATCTTTATGACGGGCAAGAACGTAGCGCGAAAACCGCCGCGTATCTCGCCGCGCAGATGCATCGTTTGGCGCAGGCTGACGTGCGGGTGTTCTATATCAAGGGGAACCACGACGCGGAAAACCCCATCGCGGGGGAGATCGACCTGCCGCCGAACGTGCATGTGTTCGACGGGCGGGGCGAGAAAGTACAACTGGCGGACCACCCCGTCTATATTCACGGCGTCAGCTTTCGCGACCGTCACGCGCCGGAAAGCCTGCTGCCGAAGTATACCGTGCCAGAGGCGGGGGCGGTTAATATTGCGATGATGCATACCTCTCTCGCGGGGGCGGAGGGGCATGATCTTTATGCGCCTGTGTCGGTCGGCGAACTGGCGGGGGCTGGGTTTGATTATTGGGCGTTGGGGCATGTTCACAAACGCGCTGTGCACAGCGAAGACCCCTGGATCGTGATGCCGGGCATGCCGCAAGGGCGCGATATCGGGGAGGCGGGGCCAAAGTCCGCTAGCCTGCTGACGATCGAGGATGGCAAGATCTCGGTTTCGGAAGTGGCGACCTCGGTCGTGGAATTCCGCCGCTGTGATTGCGATGTGACGGGGGCGGAGGCTGACGAAGATCTGCGCCGCAAACTGCGGTCGGCGTTGCAGGCACAGGCCGGACGGGGGGCTGCGATCTTGCGGTTGCGGGTGACGGGGCAAACGGCGCTGGCGTGGCAGATACGCCAGTTGGCGGATATTTGGCGCGCCCAAGCCGACGAAATCGCGGAAAGCATCGGTGATCTGTGGATCGAGAAGATGTCGGTGGATGTAACGGCTGTATCTGAGGATGCGGTGGATGGTGCTGTGGCCGAGGTACAGCAGTTGATGACTGCCATCGCGAAGGAGCCCGCCACTCGGGACAGGTTGCAGCAAGAGTTGAGCCAGATCCTTGGCCTATTGCCTGCTGATCAGCGCCGCGCCCTCGCTCCGGATGCAGAGGCGCAAGAGGCGTTGTTGCGGCAGCTGACCGACGAGGCGGTGTTGACCATGGCCGCGCAGATGCGAGGAGCAGGCGAATGATGCGGCTGCAGCAGCTTGCGCTGGACCGATTTGGTCACTTTACCGACCGCGTGCTGGATTTCGGCGCGCGCCCCGCAAGCGGATCGGACTTTCATATCGTCTTTGGCGGCAATGAAGCGGGCAAAACCACCCTGATGGAGGGGTATCTGCGGCTGCTTTACGGTTTTGCAGCGCGTGAACCCTATGCCTTCAAACACCCCCGCGCGAACCTGCGCGTCAGCGGTACCGTCGATGTTGACGGGCAGATCCACCAGCTGTCCCGATTGCCCAAACGCTCGGGCAATCTTGTGGACGCGGCGGGCCAACCTGTGCCGGATGCTTTGCTGTCTGCGGCGCTGCGCGGTGTGTCGCAAAAGGAATACCAAAGTCTGCTGTGTCTCGACGATGAAACAATCGAGGCCGGCGGCGAAGAGATTACCAAAAGCGAGGGGGATATCGGGAAGCTGCTGTTCTCTGCCGCGGCGGGTATCAGCGATCTGTCGCAGGTCTTGGGGCGGGTGGCGCAGGGCAATCGTGACCTTTATCTAAAAGGCGGTACAAAATCAGAGTTCGCGGCGCTGAAGGCTGCGCATGCAGAACTGGTCCAGCAGATCAAGGATCACGACGTCAGCGCCGCCGCGTTTCGCGAGCTGCGTCTTGCGCGGGACGCCGCCCAAACCGAAGAGCAGCGTCTGCGCGCCGCCAAGTCCGAGCTTTCCGTTCAGAAAACGCGGCTGGAGGCTATACTTGATGCGCATCCATTGGCGACAGAATGGAAAACCCTAGAGGCGCAGCTTACCCCTATCGCGCATTATCCCACGACGCTGGAGTTCGACAGCGAAGACTTGATTAAAATGATGACGAAACGGATCGCGCTTGTTGCCGAAAGGGAACGGTCCGTCGCCGAGGTGCACACATTGCGGGCCGCGCGAGACGAGGTCGCCGTCAACGCGGATGATTTGGCGCGAGGGGCTGATGTTGATGCGCTTGCCTTCAAGAAAAGTCAGGTAGAGGCGGGGCAATCCGACCTGCCCAAACGCGAAGCACAGTTGAAGCAGGATACCGCTGATATGCGAGCGCGGCTTGATGCTCTGGGGCTGCCCGCCGATGGCGCGCTTGCGCAATTCATCTTAAGCGATCCCGCCCTTACGGCGCTTGAACATGCGCGCGCCACTCTGGACGATGCGCGCAAGCATCTGCAAACCACTCAGGCGGAGGCAGAGGTCGCGCGCGACAAATACGATGACGCGGCACGGGCCCTGCGCGATACCGAAGAAGAGACCGCCGTCGACGCGGACGTCGAACGCCTATTCATGCAGGCCGAAGCGGAGGATCTGGTCAGTCGATATAATGACGCGCTGCGCCGGCTCGCGGCGGATCGTCAGGGGGTGGCCACAGCCTTGCGCGGGCTGACGCGGCAAAATGTGGCGTTCGACGCGGTTCCGGCACTTCCGCTCAGCAGCCGGCGCGCGCAGGAATTGATGCAGGCTCATGGCGAAGCGCGGCTTGCCCTGCGTGCTGCCGTGCAGGCGGAAACCACGGCAGCCGATCGTCTGGCGGGTGCCGAGACAAAACACGCAATGGCCGCGTCGGCCCCAGACTTGATCAGCGATGATGCCGCCGCCAAAGGGCGACAAACCCGAGATGAGCTATGGGCGCTGCATAAAGATGTGTTGGACATGGCCTCTGCCTCTGCGTTCGAGGCCGCCATGCGCGCGGATGACGCGCAGACCTCATTACGCGCAGGGCAAAGCCAATCGCTGGCGGAAATGCGGCAGGCGGAACGACAGTTGATCGAGGCGCGGCAGGATCATGACAGGGCGCAGAATAAACGTACCGAGACCGAGGTTGCGTTTGATAAGGTGACGGGTGAACTGCGGTCCCACCTCGATACACTTGGCTTGCCCGAAACCCTTTCCGCCGAGGATTTTGTCGAATGGGTGCGCGACGCAGAGGCGGCGCAAACTGCAGCCGAAACCTTAAAGACATCTGAACAGGCCCACACAGAGCTATTGCGCGCGGCAGAGCAGATGCGCGACGATCTGGCGGCACGGTTGGAGGCAGGGGATGCGCCTTTGCGGACCGTCGTGCTCATGGCCAAAACCCAGATCGCGGCGTCGCGCGAGCATCAGAATGCCCAAAAGATCGCACAGGCCACAGTGCGTCAGGCCACGGCAGAGCGGGATCGCCGAGCAGTCGCAGCGGACAAGGCACGCACGGCCGTGACCGAGGCGCGTGACCAGTGGCGCGGTGCCGTCGCAACACATCTTCCGGCGCTGCAGTCTGGCATAGACATGTGGAACGGGCTGACGGGCCTGCGCAGTATCCGAGAGGTCGACGCCCGCATGGCGGGTGTCCGGCGCCAGATTGCAGGCATCAAACAGGATCGCGCCGGTTTCATCGCACAGTTGGATGCACTGGATGGCGGGGCAGACGCGCAGGAACAGCCCTTGGCGCGTTACGCCGCTTTGCAAACTGTGGTGGAGCGTGCCCGTCAGGCCCAAGCGCGCCGCAGCGATCTGGACGCGCGCCTTGCCGTGGCGGAGGACGCCGCGGCTGAGGCGCTGCGCGAAATTGCCGTGCTAGATGATCAGGTCCAACTTCTGGCCCGTGCGTTTGATGATCAGATAGACACCTCTACCCTCGATGCATTGCGTCAGGCGACGGCGACCGCGCAACAGGCAATTGCCCTGCGCCAGCAAAGTGCGGATTTGCGTACCCGTCTGCTTTCGATCCTGGGGGTTGATGCCTGGGAGCAGGCGCAGGAACGCCTCAGCGC
This sequence comes from Sulfitobacter sp. SBS6, assembly GCF_048285585.1. Lineage (NCBI taxonomy): Bacteria > Pseudomonadati > Pseudomonadota > Alphaproteobacteria > Rhodobacterales > Roseobacteraceae > Sulfitobacter > Sulfitobacter sp. SBS6. The sequence continues at coordinate 449,162 of NZ_JBLWBA010000004.1, forward strand.
CGCGCCCCTCGCACAGGCGCAAGTGGCGCTTGCCGAGCTCTGCGAAGACCTGTCGCGACTTGAAGCAGAGCTCGACAGCGCGATTGCTGCGCGCGCTCGGGCGCAAGCGGCGCTGGATGCAGTTGGGGGGGATGGCGATATTGCGGCGCTCACCTCGCAAAAGCGCACGGTCGAAGAACAGATGCAGGCCGTGATGCTGCGCTATCTGACGGGGCGTTTTGGCCATATTTTGGCCGAGGATGCCATCCGCAGGTATCGCGACACCCACCGCAGCACGATGTTGGCCGCGACCGAACAGGCATTCAGTGATCTGACCCAAGGGGCATACACTACACTGACCACGCAGCCTGCCGCTCAGGGGGATGTGTTAATGGCCGTACGGGCAGAGGATGGGGTGTCTAAGGAAGCCGCCGCAATGTCCAAGGGGACGCGGTTCCAGCTTTACCTTGCCCTGCGCGCGGCGGCCTATGAACAAATGGCGTCGACAGGAACCGTGCTGCCGTTCTTCTGTGATGATGTCTTTGAAACCTTCGACGAAGACCGCACCCGCGCGGCCTGTCGCTTGATGCAGCGGGTCGGAAAGCGCGGGCAGGCCATCTATCTCACCCACCACCAGCACGTTGTCGATCTTGCACAAGAGGCCTGCGGCACAGATGTGACCGTGCACCGGCTGTAGCGCCCCATATGGATTCGCGATTATCCGGCCCGCGAGTCGGCGATTCCACCGCAATGACCTACCTGTGGTTGGGTCGAGGCGCGAAAAGCCCCGTATAAGCGGAGAGAGATACCCCGCGGGGACTTGGTGCTACAAATTTCCGACGCTCAGAAAGTCAATAAAACAGGCGTTTGTGAAGGTTTTTTGACGAAAAGGATAAAATCCGAAAAAAGGGGTTGCGGGTATTTGGAACAAACCTTAGAACGCCCCTTACCGGAGACGCAGAGATGCAGACACGGGGCGCTAGACGGGGACGACGGGTTACGGTTCGGGTCTTACGTAGCGGGAAAATTCTGAGGTAATTGAGGCGGGGCGCGCTGAAAGTTTACGGCGCATCTTGGT
>NZ_JBLWBA010000005.1:0-635 GCF_048285585.1 Sulfitobacter sp. SBS6
TGTTGATTGTCACTGAGAACTGACCCGGCGGGGGTGCGGACGAAAAGTTGGACTATCTTGGAGATAGTTCATGTACAGCTACGAAGATCGAATGCGCGCGGTTGAGCTTTATATCAAGCTCGGCAAGCGTTTGGGGGCCACCATCCGTGAGTTGGGGTATCCAACGAAGAATGCCTTGAAAGGCTGGCATCGAGAGTATGAACGTCGGCAGGACTTGCAAATACGTTCAGCGCCGCGCCCGCCTAAATTCTCGGCGGCACAAAAGCAGGTGGCGTTAGAGCATTATGCAAGCCATGGACGCTGCGCGCTTTAGGCTATCCAGGCCGAGCCACCCTGACGGCTTGGGTGCGCGAGGCGTTTCCTGACACGAAAACGGTCTCCAATGCGACATATGGCCCAGGAAATCACTCTGACGCCGTGAAGCAGGCTGCTGTGGTCGGGCTCTATAATCGCCAAGAAAGTGCCCAGGCCTTGGCCGAAAAGTTCGGAGTTAGTCGGCCGACGCTCTATGCTTGGAAGACTCAGATCCTTGGCCCGGAGGCTCCTGCCATGATGAAACGCAAGAAGAGTGCCCCTTATCCAGAGCTTGAAGAATTGGAACGTCAGCGTGAAGCCCTGCAGCGCGACATCCGCGA